>CAITOF010000001.1 GCA_903893945.1 uncultured Oxalobacteraceae bacterium
CTTGCAATCCGTGCAATAGGGCGTTGCCGCGTGAAACAGGTGTGCCGCGCGTTCTGCCAATAAAAAGACCCGTATACAATTTGCATACGGGTCTGTTTATTTAACTGGCGTCCCCAAGGGGATTCGAACCCCTGTACTCACCGTGAAAGGGTGATGTCCTAGGCCTCTAGACGATGGGGACATATTCTGTCCGGTGTTGCTTGGTACCTACCTGGCGCTGACTTATCAATTTCTCAACCTAGCTCCAAAGCAAGAACGAGATTATATTATGACTTTATGATCTGAGCAAGGTTTTATTGGCCTGTTTTCGTTAAGTTCCCGCCATCCATTGGTAAAAAACAGCCTGAATTAGTGCCAAAATGGCTCGCTTCAGACACAAAAGCAAATTTGGACCTGAACAAATTTCCGCTTTCCTAAATGTGCAGCGCATGTCCCAATGCCCGCAACGCTGCTTCCTGTACGGCTTCACCCAGTGTTGGATGTGCATGTATGGTTCCGGCAACGTCTTCCAGTACAGCGCCCAGTTCCATTGACTGGCTGAACGCTGTGCTCAATTCGGAGACACCGCGCCCGACCGCCTGCCAGCCGAGGATCAAATGATTGTCCCGACGTGCGACCACGCGCACAAAGCCATCGGTTGATTCTATCGTCATGGCACGGCCGTTGGCTGCAAAAGGGAATGTCGCCGAGACGCAGTCGATACCGGCAGACTGGGCTTCATCAGGCGTTCTGCCAACCACCACCACCTCTGGATCGGTGAAGCACACGGCCGGCATGGCCAGCGGTTCAAAGTGACGCTTCCTGCCCGCTATAATTTCCGCCACCATTTCGCCCTGCGCCATGGCACGATGGGCCAGCATCGGTTCACCGGTAATATCGCCGATCGCCCACACGTCCCGCATCGACGTACGGCATTGATCATCGATTTTTATGAAGCGCCCTACCCTGTCCAGCATCAATCCTTCCAGTCCCCAGCCATCGACATTCGGCTTGCGCCCTACAGCAACCAGTACCTGATCGGCAGCCAGTTCACTCTCCTGACCGGCCGAACTGCGTATCCGCACCGCATCGCCCGCGGCATTCAGACCCAGTACCGTACATCCAAGATGCAGGTTGACGCCCAGCCGTTTTAATGACGCGGCGACCGGTCTGGTCAATTCGGCGTCGTAAGCCGGCAGGATCCGTTCCATCGATTCAACCACACTCACATCGGCACCCAACTTCCGATAGGCGGTACCCAATTCCAGGCCTATGTAGCCCGCACCAACCACCACCAGCCGTGTCGGTACCGCTGCCGGCGACAAGGCTTCCGTCGAACTGATCACCCGTTTTCCAAAAGGCATAAAGGGGAGTTCAACGGGCACCGAACCGGTCGCAAGCAGCAGATGGCGACAGGTAACGTGCACGGTACCTGCATCGGGTTGGGTGACCTCGACGGTTTTGCCGTCAATGATTTTTGCACTGCCCTTAATCACGGTCACCTTGTGTTTTTTGAGCAATGCGCCAACACCGCCGGTTAGCCTGGTGACGATGCCGTTCTTCCACCGCACTGTCCTGCCGATCTCGATCCGCGGCACCTGTACCTGTATTCCCAGCGGCGATTCACCCGCATAATCACGTGCATGGGCAAATTCATCGGCAGCATGAATCAGGGCCTTGGAAGGAATGCACCCGATATTGAGACAGGTACCACCCAGCTCGGCACTTTCAATCACCGTCGTTTCGATGCCCAATTGGGCTGCACGAATGGCAGCGATGTAGCCACCCGGACCTGCACCAATGATCAGCAGCGTCGTTGTATGTGTCATGAGTTACTCCGTAAACAGGGTCGCGGGGCATTCAAGATAGCCGCGCAGGGTCTGTATGAATTTTGCCGCATCCATTCCATCAACGACCCGGTGGTCAAACGACGAGGACAGATTCATCATCATGCGCGCCACGACGGCACCATGGATAATCATGGGTCGCTGTACCATGCGGTTTACACCAACGATAGCGACTTCCGGATGATTAATGACCGGCGTCGATACAATGCCGCCCAGCGTTCCAAGGCTGGTCAGGGTAATGGTGGAGCCGGTCAGGTCTTCTCGTGATGCTTTGCCGGTGCGCGCGCCCTCGGCCTGGAGTGACACTTGCGCCGCACAAGTCCACAGATCCATTGCCTCGGCATGGCGTACCACCGGGACTATCAGGCCATTGTCGGTCTGCGTCGCCACGCCGATATGCACGGCGCCATAACGGGTAACCACACCTGCATCATCGTCATACCGGGCGTTAATCTGCGGAAAATCGCGTAACGCCAATACCATGGCGCGCATCAGAAACGGCAGGATGGTCAACCGCGGGCGCTGCTTGCCCCATTTATTATTCAGTGTTGAACGCAGGTTTTCCAGCTCGGTCATGTCAATTTCTTCAACATACGTAAAATGTGGAATCCGGCGTTTTGATTCCTGCATTTTCTGCGCGATCCTGCGACGCAGTCCGATCACCGGCAGTACATCTTCGTCATGACGCAGCGGATAGCGGTGTGCGCTGCTGACAGGAGGCACCGGCCCTCTGGTCACGTAATCATCCAGATCCTGCTGGACAATGCGCCCGCCCGGCGCGCTGCCACGGACAAACTGCAATTCGACGCCGAGATCCCAGGCACGCCGGCGCAGCGCGGGTGATGCGATCGGTTTTTCACCCGCGCTGCGTGCCGCACCCCGCGGCGTGGCGGATTCTGGCCCGGCTGGCTGGACTGCGACCGGTGCCGCAGACCGGACCGGTTTCGCTTCGGGTGTGACTGGCGCCGGATCGGCCACGGCGACGGGCATTTTTTCGGACGCGACTGACACTGGTGCCGGCGCGTTCGGGTCGACATTTCCTTTGCCCTCGACTTCAATCCGGATCAGTTCTGCACCCACAGCCATCAAGACGCCGGCTTGACCCCCTAACGTCAGTACTTTGCCAGTAACCGAGGAAGGAATTTCTATCGTGGCTTTATCCGTCATGACATCTGCCAGTATCTGATCCTCAATGACCAGGTCGCCGGGTTGCACATGCCATGCCACCACCTCGACTTCGGCGATACCTTCGCCGATGTCCGGCATTTTGATTACATGTATTCCTTTGCTCATTTCATGCCTCCATCGCACGTTTGAATGCAGCAGCAACCCGGCCCGGACCCGGAAAATAGGCCCACTCCTGGGCATGCGGATAGGGTGTGTCCCAGCCTGTCACACGCTCTATCGGTGCTTCCAGGTGATAAAAGCAATGCTCCTGCACCAGCGCGGTCAGTTCAGCGCCAAAGCCGCTGGTATGTGTGGCTTCGTGGACGATGACACAACGTCCGGTCTTCCTGACCGAGTTGACGATAGTCGCCAGATCCAGTGGCCAGATACTTCTCAAATCAATTATTTCTGCATCGACGCCACTTTCCGTGACGGCGGCTTCCGACACAAATACCATCGTCCCGTAGGCCAATACGGTCAGGTCCTTTCCTTCACGAAAAACCGATGCGCTTTCCAGCGGTACCTTGTAATACCCCTCAGGCACCTCGCCCAACGGATGTCTGGACCACGGTACCACGGGTTTGTCATGATGACCGTCGAACGGGCCGTTATAAAGCCGTTTCGGCTCCAGAAAAATCACCGGATCATCGTTCTCAATACAGGAAATAAGCAGACCTTTGGCATCATAGGGATTGGACGGCATCACCGTTCTCAAGCCGCACACGTGCGTAAACATGGCTTCCGGACTCTGGCTATGGGTCTGTCCGCCATAGATACCGCCACCGCATGGCATGCGTATCGTCAGTGGCGCGATGAACTGACCGGCAGACCTGTAGCGCAGGCGTGCCGCTTCAGACACTATCTGGTCACAGGCCGGGTAAAAATAGTCGGCAAACTGGATTTCAACCACCGGTCGCAGACCATAGGCACCCATGCCGATGGCCACGCCGACAATGCCGCCCTCGGAAATCGGCGTATCAAACACCCTCGACTTGCCGTACTTCTGCTGCAGGCCTTCCGTGCAGCGAAATACACCCCCGAAATAGCCGACGTCCTGCCCGAATACCACCACATTATTGTCACGCTCCAGCATCACATCCATGGCTGAGCGCAATGCCTGTATCATGGTCATTGGCGCTGTTTTCCTGTTTTCATCCATGATCTCAGATTCCCAATTGTTGACGTTGCAAACGCAAATGTTCCGGAATGTCCTTGTAAACATCTTCAAACATTTCTGCAGCACTTGGCGCATAGCCGCTGCTCAAGGTACCGTAGTTTTCCGCTTCTTTCTGGGCCGCGACCACTTCGGCCTCGAGTTCTTTCTGCGTAGCTTCATGTTCCTGGTCCGACCACACACCGATGTTGACCAGGTATTTTTTAAACCGTGCAACCGGATCACCCAGCGGGAAGCACTCCCAGTCGTTGGCCGGGCGATACTTGGTGGGATCGTCTGAGGTGGAATGAGGCCCGGCCCGGTAAGTCACCCATTCAATCAGGGTGGGTCCCAGATTGCCGCGCGCCCGGTCTGCCGCCCATTTCGATGCCGCATACACTGCGAGAAAATCATTTCCATCCACGCGTAATGAGGCAATGCCGCAACCAGCGCCGCGTGCCGCGAAAGTCGTGTCTTCGCCACCGGCAATTGCCTGAAAGGTCGAGATGGCCCATTGATTGTTAACAACATTCAGTATCACCGGTGCGCGGTAGACGTGAGCGAAGGTCAGACCGGTGTCAAAATCTGCTTCAGCAGTTGCTCCATCACCTATCCATGCTGACGCTATTTTTGTGTCACCTTTGATGGCCGAGGCCATGCCCCAACCGACTGCCTGTACAAATTGGGTGGCCAGATTGCCGGAAATGGAAAAAAAGCCTTCATCGCGCATCGAGTACATGACAGGAAGCTGGCGGCCCTTGAGCGGATCACGGGCATTGGAAAAGAGTTGACAGATCATGTCGACCATCGACACATCGCGCACCAGTAATAAACTTTGCTGCCGATAGGTCGGGAAACACATATCGCCATCCTGCAATGCCAGCGAGTGCGCGGTGCCTATGGCCTCTTCACCCAGACTCTGCATGTAGAACGACATTTTCTTCTGGCGCTGGGCGATCAGCATGCGCGCATCAAAAACGCGCGTTTTCATCATCGCACGCATTCCTTTGCGCAAGGTCGCCGCATCAATATCTGGCGCCCACGGTCCGACGGCATTTCCCTTGTCATCCAGAACACGTATTAACGAGAATGCGAGGTCGCTGGTTTCCACCGGCGACACATCAATCGGCGGGCGACGAATGGCACCGGCCGGGGACAGATGGAGATAAGAAAAATCGGTGTTTTTGCCTGGCCGCCCGGTAGGTTCCGGCACATGCAGGCGCAGTGGCTGACTGGTTGTCATTAAAATACTCCTCGCTCGATGTTGTCTTGCGTGTTGTTGTTACTTGAAAAAGCACAGGGTGGATAACCGCGGCCAATCGGAACAATGCTGGGCGGGATCACCGCTTTCAGGCATTCATTCTAATCTAACTGGGACCAGAATCGGCTGGAGTATCTACGGCAATCGGGCGATTGTCAAATCGTGCTGAGCTTCGATTCCATTTTCAATTTTGTAACCAGGGAAAAATGAGGGATAATTATCACAAAAGCAAGATAACAAGGCGTAACGCTGGGGACAATAATAAGGGTCCTGCTCTGCAAGGCGGCATTTATGTGATTGATTTAATGATCATCAATGTTCTGTCCCGGCAAAGGACTATCCTTTGCGCTGGGGTCGAGTGACATGGCAATTGCGTCCGACAGCGCGACAAGCACCTTGACACCCGTGCGGCGACGGTGCACTGCGCCATCAGGTTTGGACAGCGATGATGTTCCTTGGGGTGACTTTTGAAAATGGTAAAGCTGACAGTGAATGGCAGAGCAGTTGAGGTCAGTGACGGTGCAACGTTGCTTGACGCCGCCCGGCAAGCCGGTGTGCATATCCCCACGCTGTGCCACCATCCCCGCCTGCCATCGCATGCCGTATGCCGCATGTGCCTCGTCCATGTCGACGGTGAAGCGCATCCGCAGCCTGCCTGTGTCACCAGGGCAAAACAGGGAGCGGCCGTTGAAACAGACACTGATGAACTGCGAAAATTCCGCGGCACCGATGCCCAGTGGCTATTGGCGCGCCATCCGAATGGATGCATGCAGTGCGAAGTGAACGGATCTTGCCAACTCCAGAATCTTGTCAATGAAAATCAATGGGAAGATCGCTGGGAGAAAACACCGAGAGGTTCAGCAGAGCACCCGGAGCACCGGTTGACCGATCATACCTCCCCCAGCATCTGGCGCGATCTGGCAAAATGCATCGAGTGCGGATTGTGTGTCGATGCCTGCGGCGCGGCCGGACAACAGCAGTACGTGATCGGATTTGCAGAACACGGCGCTGGCCGCTTGCCGGTCACCGTTTTTGATAAGCCGTTGTCCGAGACGCCGTGCATTTCCTGCGGCCAATGCACGGTGGTCTGTCCGGTGGGCGCCTTGATCGAAACGCCCCACTGGCACGAGGTACTGCACACCCTGGATGCCCATACGCGCCTGTCGGCCGTTCAGGTGGCACCCGCCACCAGGGTTGCGATCAGTGAAGAATTCGGCATGAAACCCGGAACCGTCAGTACGGGCAGGATGATCAATGCACTGAGAGCGCTGGGTTTCGATTTTGTATTTGATACCAATTTTGGCGCGGATCTGACCATCATGGAAGAAGCGACCGAGTTGTTGGCGCGACTTAAAAACACACCGCAGACCTCGTTGCCACTGTTTACTTCGTGCTGCCCGGGATGGGTGAACTGGGTTGAAATCAATCGGCCGGACCTGCTGCCGCACCTGAGTACCACCAAATCGCCACAACAAATGCACGGTGCACTCACCAAACGCGCAAAATTTGCCACCACCCTGGGCCCGGCGTTCGCCGATGGCGAACAGGAACCTTACGTTGTCAGCGTCATGCCCTGTACGGCGAAAAAAGACGAAGCGGACCGGCCTGGCGTGTGCGGCGATATCGATCATGTGCTGACGACACGTGAACTGGCCCGAATGATAAAAGCGCGCGGTATCATGTTTAATTCGTTATCGGAACAGGCTGCGTTCGACAACCCGCTCGGTGAGAGCACCGGCGCGGCACAGATTTTTGCCGCGTCCGGCGGTGTCATGGAAGCAGTGGTGCGAACCGCGGCTCATTTCATCGGCGCGGAAGACACGCTGGCTCTGGAATGGCAGCAGCTGCGTGGCGTCACCAAGGTAGTAAAAACAGCCGAGATTCCCGGTGTCGGGCGCGTCGCGATCTGCAATGGCATCGCTGCGGCACAACATATGCTGGAGACAGATTCATGGCGCAGTGAGTTTGTCGCCATTGAAGTCATGGCGTGTGTCGGCGGCTGTCTGGGTGGCGGCGGCGAACCCAAATCCATGGACCCGCTGATTCTAGAAAAACGCGCACAGGCCGTTTATGACATTGACCGGCACGCGCAGAAACGCAGGTCATATGAAAATCAGGATGTACAGACATTGTACGCCACCGAATTCAACCAGCCCAATTCCGGCTACGCACATACATTGCTCCACACCAGCCATGCTGCACGTCACTCCAAACGCCTGCTTCTGATGCGATTTCTCGATTGCGTCGACCGACGCGATGGTGCCGGCGCCAGTCGCCTGTTTCACGCCGGGGCGGTATGGTCAACCGGCTCATCGCACGGCAGCATCAGGGGGATCCCGGCCATCAAAGCGTTTATCGAAACAGCCCTGCCGCCACGCAAGTTCGGGCCACAATTTGTCCGGCATCGAATGGCGTCTGCCGCCGACGTTGATAGCCTGATTGTTATAACACCAACCGGTGAGCGTTGCCGATTCAGCGTCGACGTTGCCGAGGCAAACGACGGCAGTCCACCCGGACTCTTGATCCAGCATCTTTTAAGGGAGGTTATCAACTGATGACGGCCATAGCCAGTCTGTCATGTTTTGTGCGCCGCGGCAAATCCTGTCCAGTCCGCTTTCAGGCAATGCGCGCCGTGTACTGAACAACCAAACTCAGGGCGCCAACAATCCCTTGCGGTAGTCGTTTGGACGCATTTTGGCCACCGACAGGGGCCCATCGCGTTACAGTTGATATAAAACAAGACTCGAGTGAATAGTCCTTTTAATTCAGCGGTCGTGCCTGACATAATTCTTGTCAGCATCCAAAGCACAGGTAGATAATAGCCGCATGCATCGATGCCGTGTCTGACTGCAACCGGGACGAACGGCAGCGATGTGTGCACGGTTCACTACCAGCAGCGGCGAGTATCCCTCGCACTGACACGGGAGCCACAGCCAGATGCCGTGACTCTCAATCTGCCAGAGACCCACAATGTCACAGGAGAGCTAGTTGAAATCTACCGATACCGCCGATCCGGCTTATTTCCACAAAGTTGTCGATTGCCAATGGGCTTGCCCGGCTCACACTCCCGTACCCGACTATATACGATTGATAGGCCAGGGGCGTTATAGCGACGCTTACATGGTGAATTGGGTCTCGAATGTTTTTCCCGGCATTTTAGGGCGTACCTGTGACCGTCCCTGCGAGCCGGCCTGCCGGCGCGGTCGGGTCGAAGAGAATAATCGCACTGATCCGGAACCCGTCGCGATCTGCCGCTTAAAACGTGTTGCGGCTGATTTCAAGGACGATGTTACCAAGCGCATGCCCGCAATCGCACCCAGGAATGGCAAGCGCATTGCCTGTGTCGGTGCCGGTCCCGCGTCACTGACTGTCGCACGTGACCTGGCGCCTCTGGGATACGAGGTGACCCTGTTCGACGGCCAGGTAAAAGCAGGCGGATTCATTCGCACCCAGATTCCACGGTTCCGTTTGCCGGAATCCGTGATCGACGAAGAAACCGGTTACATACTTGACATGGGGGTTCATTTCAGAAGCGAACAGCCGGTTGTTTCAATGCGCGCGCTGCTGAATCAGGGTTTTGATGCGATTTTTGTCGGCTGCGGCGCACCTCGTGGCCGTGATCTGGACATACCCGGGCGCAAGGAAATCGGGCAGCATATTCATGTCGGCATAGATTGGCTGGCATCCGTATCGTTTGGACACGTGACCCGGGTCGAGAAGCGTGTCCTGGTTCTGGGTGGCGGAAATACGGCCATGGATTGCTGCCGCTCGGCACGCCGCTTGGGAAGTATTGATGTGAAGGTTGTGGTTCGCAGCGGTTTCGATGAAATGAAAGCCTCGCCCTGGGAAAAAGAAGATGCGCTGCACGAGGGTATACCGATACTGAATTACCATGTGCCACTCTCGTTCGAACATGACAATGGACGGCTGACCGGTATGCGCTTTGACATCGTCGAAGCGGTTTATGATGACCAGGGTCAGCGACGTCTGGTGTCCACCGGCCAACCCGCCGTCCTGATCGAATGCGACGAAGTATTAATTGCTGTCGGACAGGAAAATGCGTTTCCCTGGATAGAACCTGATCTGGGAATCCAGTTTGACAGGAAAGGCCTGCCAGTGCTGACCGCGGACACGTTCCAGTCGTCCCTGAAAAACGTGTTTTTTGGCGGTGACGCGGCCTACGGTCCGAAGAACATCATTACCGCCGTGGCCCAGGGACACGAAGCCGCGGTGTCGGTCGATCGTTTCCTGAACCACGAAGACGTCCGTGTTCGCCCGGACCCGGTCACCAATCTGATGTCGACCAAGATGGGGATCCACGAATGGAGCTATCACAACGACGTGTCGGCCGATCTGCGCTTCCAGGTACCCTGGGCCAAAGCAGAAATAGCGCTGGCAAGCATCCGCGTTGAAGTTGAACTCGGTTTTGATGCCGCTACCGCATTCAAAGAAGCCAGCCGCTGTCTCAATTGCGATGTGCAAACCGTCTTCAACCGTCAGACCTGTATTGAGTGCGATGCCTGCACCGATGTTTGTCCCATGGACTGCATTACTTTTACCGAAAACGGTGAGGAACAAGAATTACGCCAGCACCTGACCGCGCCTGCCAGAAATCTGTCTCAGGATCTGTATGTGTCGGCATCCTTGAAGTCCGGTCGGGTGATGGTGAAAGATGAAGATGTGTGCCTGCATTGCGGTTTGTGTGCGGAACGCTGCCCGGTCGGCGCCTGGGACATGCAGAAGTTCCTGCTGAAAACCACCCAGGCCGGTGCGCTGTGCCGCGACAGAAAATCTATCAGCCTGAAGTTGGAGGAAGCATGAATCAGAATAAAGGCCGGATCGAAGCGGTCAATGATTTCGTCATCAAATTTGCCAACGTCAATGGTTCCGGTTCTGCATCGGCCAATGAGCTGTTTGCCAAAGCGATTTTGCGCATGGGTGTTCCTGTCAGTCCGCGCAATATTTTCCCCAGCAATATTCAGGGCATGCCAACCTGGTATGAAGCCAGGGTGAGCGGAAAAGGCTACCTCGGACGACGCGCTGGTGTCGACATGATGGTCGCAATGAATCCGCAGACCTGGGACGCCGATCTGGCCGAAATCCAGCCGGGTGGCTACCTGTTTTATGATAGCACCCGCCCCATACCGGCGTCGATGTTCCGCAAAGACATCAATGTGATCGGCATTCCGCTGACCGAAATCAGCAATGCGGCCTATACCGATCCACGCCAGCGGCAACTGTTCAAGAATATTATTTATGTCGGCGCCTTATCCGTCCTGCTGGATGTTGATGCGGATGTGTTTGAAAAACTGTTCGCTGAACAATATAAGGGCAAAGAAATTTTACTGGAATCCAACGTCCGCGCGCTGCACATGGGACGCGACTATGTGACACAGAATTTGCAGGCGCCCCTGGGGATCCGGGTCCAGCGTGCCGATTATGTCGGCGACCAGATTTTTACCGACGGGAACAGCGCCGTCGCACTGGGTCTGGTCTACGGTGGAGCCACAGTCGCCGCCTGGTATCCGATCACTCCTTCGTCATCCGTTCCTGAAGCATTTCAGAAATACTGCGACAAGTTTCGGGTTGAACCGGATACCGGCAAGAACAGGTTCGCCATTATCCAGGCCGAAGACGAACTGGCCTCCATCGGCATGGTATTGGGTGCGGCATGGAATGGGGCACGCGCATTTACTGCCACCTCAGGACCCGGCATTTCACTGATGACCGAGTTCATTGGTCTGGCCTATTTTGCGGAAATACCCGCCACCATCGTCAACGTGCAGCGCGGCGGCCCGTCGACCGGTATGCCCACCCGGACACAGCAATCGGACCTGATCGCCTGTGCCTATGCGTCACACGGTGACACCAAACATGTCCTGCTGTTCCCTGAAGATCCGCATGAGTGTTTTGTGCACGCTGCCACAGCGCTCGACCTGGCAGACCGCCTGCAAACCCCGATTTTTTTAATGACCGACCTTGATATCGGCATGAATCAGCGCTTGTGCAAACCGTTCGTGTGGGACGATGCACGGCTGTACGATCGCGGTAAAATCATGACGGCGGACGAGCTGGAAGCCGGCAAGGATTTTGGTCGCTACAAAGATGTGGATGGTGACGGCATAGCGTGGCGCACCTTACCGGGCACCCACCCGACACTGGGCAGCTTTTTTACGCGTGGCACGACCAGAGATGCGTACGCCCGCTATTCAGAACGCGGGCCTGACTATATCTACAATATGGAACGGCTGTTAAAGAAATTCAAACTGGCCGCTGATCTGGTTCCCCAGCCTGTGATCCGGATCGCGGAACAGCCAACAGATACGGGTGTCCTGTATTTTGGCTCCACCAGCCCGGCCATGCGTGAAGCGCTGGACGTCCTCGAGGAACAGGGCACGGCGCTGGATTCGATCCGGCTTCAGGCTTTTCCGTTTCCTGAATCGGTGAACCAGTTCCTTGCCAGACACGACAAGGTGTTTGTCGTTGAGCAGAATCGTGACGCACAGATGCATACCTTACTGGTGAATGAACAGGCGCTTGATCCGGCACGTCTGGTGAAAGTCCTCCATTACGACGGTACGCCAATCATGGCGCAATTCATTGTCGATGCCATTAATAAAAACCTGAACAAACAGCAGAACACCCCACCTGCACAAATGGAGGCAGCATGACCTATCTTGCCAAACCCAGGTTACATCATCCGTCCCTGACAACCAACGAGGTGGGTTATACCCGGCGCGACTACGAAGGACGTATTTCGACCTTGTGTGCCGGTTGCGGGCATGATTCGATATCGGCTGCGATTATTCAGGCCTGCTGGGAACTGAATATTGAGCCGCATCGGGTCGCCAAACTGTCCGGCATCGGTTGCAGCTCAAAAACACCGGATTATTTTTTAGGCGCTTCACACGGCTTCAATACAGTACATGGGCGCATGCCCTCGGTGCTGACCGGTGCCAACCTGGCCAATCGTGAACTGCTTTATCTGGGTGTTTCGGGCGATGGTGATTCTGCTTCGATTGGTCTGGGTCAGTTTGCCAATGCCATGCGACGTGGCGTCAACATGGCTTACATCGTTGAAAATAACGGCGTCTACGGATTAACCAAAGGGCAATTCTCGGCCACGGCGGACCGGGGATCCAAAAGCAAAAAAGGCGTGGTCAATCGTGACAACCCGATCGATCTGGCCGGCCTGGCGCTGCAACTGGGTGCGACCTATGTTGCCCGCAGTTTTTCTGGCGACAAAGCCCAATTGGTCCCCCTGATAAAAGGCGCGTTAGATCATGGCGGGGCCGCTTTCATCGACATTATCAGCCCGTGCGTGACGTTTAACAATCATAGCGGCAGCACAAAAAGCTATGACTACATACGTCAGCATAATGAAGCTGTGAGTAAAATTGATTTTATGACGACCCACATTGAAATCACGGTCGACTATCCGGCCGGTCAGGTCATTGAAGTACAGCAACATGATGGCTCGATTTTACGTTTGCGCAAATTGCATACGGATTATGAACCGACCAACCGCTACGCGGCACTCAGTTATATGAATGAACACCAGGCACGCGGCGAAATTGTGACCGGATTATTGTTTATTGATCCGATTGCGCCCGATTTGCATATTTCGCAAAACACCTGTGACAGACCCCTGAACAGCCTAAATGAAAAAGATCTTTGTCCTGGATCAAAGTCGCTCGATAAAATCAACGCGGCTTTGCGTTAAACTGGTTCACAACAATGACAGGTTGTTGCTGTTAAGAAAGGATGCACTATGACAGCGGAGCGAACTGTATTTCAATCCATGCCGCAGCGACATGTCGTCAGTCTGGCGCCCGATGCGAGTGTCTGGGAAGCGGCCTGTGTCATGACCAAAGCAAATTGCGGCAGCGTATTGATCATCAATACGTCGGGTGTTATGCTCGGCATCCTGACCGAGCGCGATCTGATGACGCGCGTGCTGGCCAAAGCGCTTAATCCGCAAACGACCCGTGTGTCCGATGTCATGACGGCTGACCCGCATTGTGTCGGACCCAACACCAGGGTGTCTGACGCGGTGCTGATCATGATCGAGCGCGGTTTTCGGCATCTACCGATTGTGAACGACGAGGGGAAAATTTTAGGGGTGTTTTCTGTGCGTGATGCCATGCCAAGAGAAATCGGCACGGCGGTTAGCATGGCTGAATTCAATGATCAGGTCAACGATGCGCTTGGATAAGTGGCAGACGTGATCGTCGCCTGACTCATCGGATTGAATCATACCGGGTTGATTTACCGGGTTGATTGACAGGTTACAGATACAGCTTGAATACTACATTTAATCAGAGCAAAGGGGAATCATCATGAAATGGACAGATACCAGTGAAATCGCTAGTGCCTTGACCAAAAAATTCGCCGACATCGATCCGCACGTGATCCGCCACACGCAACTGCACGCCTGGGTGCTGGAGCTCTATCATTTCAATGATGAACCCGACAACCATGACGACAACATGCTGAAAACGATACAGAAGCAGTGGATCGGTGAATTTGAAAAGGCAAATCTTAATTGATCGACAAGGTTGGCCGAATCGGCCATAAGCATGCAACCAATTGATTTTAAAGAATTAAATGGTGGAGATGAGCGGGATCGAACCGCTTACCTCTTGCATGCCATGCAAGAGATCACCCTCCGCCAATGTGTGATTCATAGACATCATTTCAATTTTCGCAGCGCCAATTCGTCTCGATAATTTTGTTCCCGAATACGTTCTTTTGATGGATCAAACTTGGCGGCGACTTCCTCCCAAAGAAGTGTTTTATCTGAAAGCTCATTCAATCTTTCAATGAGAGTTTTTCCTTCTAATGAGCTGTGAGGTCGATCCCAGTTGTAGTAGTGCTGCCATTCTGCAAGCAAGGTCTGCAGGTCAGGATCTTTAAGATCGACCGTGGAATAGAATTCATCCAGATCCGTTCTCTGCGAACGCTCGACTTTGCCGTTAAGGTATAGCGAAGCGGGTTTAATAGGGCGAAATTTGATACCCCAATCAAGCAATCTTTGTTGAAACTGAGTGGCAAAAAATTCACGGCCTCGATCTGTTTGGATGCGCTGAATTGCAAATGGCATTTCCTCAATTGCGGCATCAAAAAAGTCCATCGTATTGTTGGCAGTTCTTCTTGAATACAGCCTCAGCACTTTATATCGTGAACAATCGTCTATAGCGGTGTACTGATAAATCCCTGGCGCAATTTTGTACACATCCATTTGCACGCGATCACCAGGTACC
>CAITOF010000002.1 GCA_903893945.1 uncultured Oxalobacteraceae bacterium
ATTGTATTCAACAGACTGTACTGGTGTCACCCCGTAATAGTCCTGCATGTAGCGTGCGTTGGCCCATGAGGTGCTTAATTCACCGTAAATACGGTTTGTTGCATTGAGTCGGTCAATATAACGGCCACCGATACTGGCCAGTAGGCCTTCACGATTTCGTTCATTTCCCGCGCCGGTTTGAAAGGAACTCAGGATGGCATAATGCGGGTCAATTAGGTAATTGCCAAACAGGCCGGGGGCCAGGTCGGTGGTGGCGTTTCCGGGGCCGCTGCTATTGTTGCGTGCCGACTGTTCCTGGTTTGCCAGCACACCCAGCCGAACACCGTATTGCCATTTGGGATTCTGCGATATGTTAAAGCCAAACCCGGAGATCGTACTGAAGAAGACACCGCTTTTCCATTCCATGTCCAGCAGCGGAAATGCCTTGGTTTCCTGCTCACTGCCGTCTTCATAACGGGGCAGGCTGACCACGCCCAGGCCGGCTGTTGCAGTCAGGTCCTTCTGCAAATAGGGTGCCGGAACCAGCTCGACGAAATCGGAGGTTTGTGCCTGCGCATTGAATGTAATGAGGCCTGTCGCAGCCAGAAGGGTAAGGGTTGTTTTCTTCATGATTTATTCTGTTAAGGGAGGAAAGGGAGGGTCAGTGAAACTTGCAGCCATGCGCAGGCGGCCAGCACAACGCCGATGCCGGCAACAATGTAGGATCCGATCTGCAGCCATCTTTTTCGGGTCAGCAAAGTAATTGCTGCCAGCGAAATCGCAATCTGCAGCGCTGTCATTGCCTGTGCCCAGCGATGATGCTGATGGAGTATTTCGTCTGATTTTTCTTCCCATTCTTTTGACGATTTATCGAGATCTTCGGCTTTCTTTTTAATCTCTTCCTTTTCAGCCTTATAGCGCGCTATGTCCGCTTCATAGCGGGTTCTGTCAACCCCGGGCAGAACCAGCGCCAGTTCGGCAAGATTCTGTTTGTTGGATTTGGACTGGTAATAATTCCACTGGTCTGATGCTTCGGTTTTAACGATGGCAGCCTTGTTCTTGAACATGGCCGCATCGTTTTGTGTTGAACCGGCCTGAAAACCGAAAATCGCACCTGCGGTTGCCATGATCGCCGTCATTACGGCGATCTTGCTGGAAAAATTATCGCTTTTGTGGTGTCCGTGCGCCACATGGTCCAGTTCGTGATTGTGTGGTCCGTGTACTTCAAATTCTTCAGCCATACTGAATTCCCCGTTTACTTTTTCTGATAAGTGACAAATGCATAATCAAAGCCATTTTTTTCCGAATGATGGGTGCTTCTTTCGGTTTCCTGCCAGACGTTCCTGTCAATCACCGGAAAGAAGGTGTCACACTGGAAATCAGCCTGGATTTCGGTGACCAGCAACTCGCAGCAGTCGGGCAGGACCTGGGCATAGAGCTCGGCACCGCCGATAATGAAGGCATCGTCATTGACCACCGACTGTATGGCATCCTGCAGGCTGTGGACCACTTCAATGCCGTCAGGCTGCCAGTCGGTCTGGCGAGTCAGCACAATGTTGCGTCGGCCAGGCAAGGGTCTGCCGATCGACAGAAACGTTTTTCGTCCCATGATGATGGCGTGGCCGATCGTCAGCTTCCTGAAGCGTGCCAGGTCTTCCGGCAAATGCCAGGCTAGCGTATTGTTGATGCCAATACCGTGTTGGGCGTCGATGGCGACGATGATGGTTAGCTTGGCCATGCAGGGATCTTCAATTGGCATCTCACACGGCCACAGGGGCTTTGATGTGGGGATGTGACTGGTAATTAACGATGTCGAAATCGTCAAAGTGATAGTCAAAAATGGTGGCGGGCTTGCGCTTGATAACCAGTTGCGGCAAGGGCAGTGGTTCACGTGATAACTGCAGATTCACCTGATCCGTGTGATTCGAATACAGATGGCAATCGCCGCCGCTCCAGATGAAATCACCCACATCAAGTTGGGCTTGCTGTGCCATCATGTGTGTCAGTAAGGCATACGAGGCAATATTGAACGGGACACCCAGGAATATGTCGGCACTGCGCTGATACAGTTGGCACGACAGTTTGCCGTCGGCGACATAAAACTGGAAAAACGCGTGGCATGGCGGGAGTTTCATGTTGGGAATGTCGGCGACATTCCAGGCTGAAACGATCATGCGGCGTGAGTCGGGACTGTGCTTTATCTGTTCCATGACCTGACTGATCTGGTCAATATGCGCTCCGTCCGGCGTTGGCCAGTTGCGCCATTGGTAGCCGTATATGGGACCGAGGTTACCCTGTTCGTCAGCCCAGTCATCCCAGATCGATACGCCATGCTCTTTAAGGTAGGCAATGTTGGTGGAGCCGTTCAGAAACCAGATCAGTTCATGAATAATGGATTTGAGGTGCAGCTTTTTTGTGGTGACCAGCGGAAATCCCTGCGACAGGTCAAAACGCATCTGATAGCCAAATACCGACAGTGTGCCCGTGCCGGTCCGGTCTGTTTTCAGGGTGCCATGACGTTGCACGTGGCGCATTAAGTCAAGATATTGGTGCATGTGAGGCTTTATATAAAATTAGGCATGCGCGATTGTACAGCATCGAATTATGGAGGAGGAAGTAGCGCTGCGTCACGGGCTGCAATTGTTAATTTATTTATAACAAACAGCATGGCGCAGGGCGTGGGTGGGATGGCACCTGTTGCCGATTCATCATTAAATCGCGAAATTGAGCGGCGGTTGCGGCATGTTGTCGTCCATGTTGGGCGTCACAAGCGGGATGGTAATGATAAAGGTACAGCCTTCGTTGGGCGAACTCTTCGCTTCGATAGCGCCGCCCAGCACATTGGCGACAATGTTGTAGGTAATGCTGAGGCCCAGACCGCTGCCGCCCCGTCCGAATCGGGTTGTAAAAAACGGTTCATAAATCCGGTGCAGGATTTCAGGCGGAATACCGTAGCCGTCGTCACTGAAGGTCATTTTGACCTTGTTGCCGGTCTGTTTGGCGGTGATGCGCATGTTTCCATGATTGCGGCCATTAAAACCGTGGGTCACGGAATTATTGATCATGTTGGTAAACACCTGTCCGATGGGGCCCGGGAAACTGTCCATATGAATGTCGCTGGGTATGTCGATAACGAGGTTGTACGGCGTCTTCGACAGGCCTGGCATCAGCAATGACGTCAGTTCAAACATCATCGTGTGCAAAAAGAACTGGCGTCGCTGGGCACTCGATTGATCAACTGCAACCTGTTTGAAGTCACCGACCAGGTGTGCCGCCTGATTTAATCCGCGTATCAGTAAGGTGCTGGATTCGGTAGCGCACAGCAGGAATTTTTCCAGATCGGATTTACGCATGGACGCCGTTTTGAAACCGTCATTTATCTTGTTGACTTCGGACTCCAGGGTGCTCGCAACCAGCAGGCAGTTTCCGATCGGCGTATTCAGTTCATGGGCCACGCCTGCCACCATCGAACCCAGTGATGCCATGCGCTCAATACGTGTCAGTTCCTGATGCGCATGGTTGATGTTTTTCAAGGCGGTTTCAAGTTCGGAAGTGCGAAGTTTGACCTTGGTTTCAAGGGTGTTGGAGTAGTCGGTCAATTGATTGTTTTTGATTTCCAGTTCTGAAAACGTATGTGCCAGCGCTTTGCGGGTGGCTTCCATGGTCTCGGCTAGGTGACCAATTTCATCGCTGCGATTAAGAATGATCGGATTGGACAATTCACCGTTGGACAGGCGTTCGGATTCCCTGACCAGGCCCTTGATCGGTTCGACCAGGCGTTTTTGCAGCACAAAGATGATCAGCATCACGGCAATCACGAATGAAATCAGCGCTGTAATCGAGTAGCGGATGAAGGCGGTGTGCTCCTCGGCGATAAGCAGATCGTCGGCAATGGTGAGGTCTACAACGCCAATGACTTTTTCATCATGTTTGATCGAGCGGGTCAGCGTATAGAAGGGACCTTTCTGCTCATTGATGCGTGACAGGGACAGAAATTTCTTGTGGTCCGGCAAGCTGAAGACTTCGATAGACGAAATGCGTGGATCTGAATACACCACTTCACTGGAAGTCCGGGCGATTTCTGGCGTAATCTGCCACAGCGGTTCACTCTGGATCACGGCAAGTATATCCACCAGACGCTGATGATCCTGTGCCTGCTTCTGGCGCGCGCTGGCATCGATGGAGTTGATGTTGTAGGGGATCAGCAGAATGGCCGAACCGATCAGTCCGAAGAAGACGGCAACAATGATCGCTGTGCGTAGCGACATGCCCCGAAACGGAGAAATGAGTGATCGATAATTTAAATGAAACGGTTTGTCAGACATCTTGGCAAAATAACAGGGAAAAAGTTAATAATTGACTATTTTTGGATCTTTTTTACCTTTGGGGAAGTCTTTCTATTAAGAACTTTTCAATAGTAGACTGAAATGGACCGATTTACTAGGGAAGTGCCGATTAAATACTTGAGGGTGGCCCGCCATGGCGCACCATGGGCGGGCCAACCGGCCGTCAACGAGCTATCCGCAGGAGCCGATGGCAGAACAATGGGTGCAAAAATCGCAACCATCACGTTTAATCACGGCATAAGCGTGGCATTCCGGGCATTTCTTGTTGGTTTTTACGTAAGCCGACCTGGGCAGTTTGTGGATTGCCGACGAACCGCTCTCAACGTTACCGCCGTCGTGGCGCAGCGGTTTTGATAATACGCCCATCTGTTCAACCGGAACCCCATCGCTGTTCAGTATGCCAAGCAATTCAAACCGGTGTAATAACAGTGTTGCAATATAGGCGACGGTGGATGGGTAGGACTGCTGCTTTTCTGAACCCGGCACTTTGGCCAGGAAATCGCCGCGCGGTTCACTGAAGGTCAGTAATTTACGCAATTTAACCCCTATCCAGGCCGGATCAATCACCCGCATGTCCATCGACAGCAATTTGGTGAGCCCATCCATGACTTTCGGGTAGTCACCGGCCAGCCACACCGAATAGGGTTGCAGGCGTCCATTGGGCAGGCGGCATTCTTTGACGATCATCAGGAAATCATCGCCGGTCGACGGGTTCCTGATATCGACGGACCAGCTCATGGTGCCGTCAGTGCCTGATTTGGGTTCTTTCTTGGAAAACAGGGCTGCGATCATCGGGCTCGGTGCGTCTATGTCATATACGCCCAGATCCTGCAGGCGCTGCTGTATGATCCTGGCAAGGCCGGCGACCAGACTTGGCGCATAAAGGATCTTGTCGCCTATGGCCAATTCAAACCCGTCGTCACCACTGGTTTTGGCCAGCGATTCCAATTTCATTTTCAACCATTGCGGATCGCCCGTGCGCATGTCCATTGACAGTGTTTTGGCGATCGCGCCCAAGACGCGCGGCTGTTCATTGCCATTCACCCAGACTTCAAATGGATGTGCGTTACCGTTCTCGACCTGTCCGATAACGACGGAAAAATCACCTTTGTGATGTTCGACCAGATACGTCCAGCTTGGATTGCCATTCGGAATTCTGGGCCGCCCGGGCCAGCGCAGGCTGTCGAGCGCCGGTTTGGGTACGTCGTTTAGGACAATGCGCCGGTCCGGATCATTTAATTCCAGATCATTGGGCGTTATTTTATTGCTGACCACGGAGTCAACGGATAACACCGAGCCAATCACCGAATTCGGGCGGAAGGTGGCAATGCCCTTTAGGCCGGCCTTCCATGCGCTGGTATAGAGGTCCTGAAAATCGCTGAACGGATAATCGGCAGGCACATTGACGGTTTTTGAAATGGCAGTATCAATAAAGGGTGCAACGGCGGCACACATTTTCATGTGATCCTCGGCGGAAATCTGCAGCGCGTTGACAAAATAGGGCGGCAACTGCCGGTAATCATGGACCTGTCCATGGATGTGTTCATAAATACGCAGGGCATGATCGACGACACGGATTGTTTTTTCAGAACCGTCCTGCTCGCGTTTTTTACGGTTGTAGGTCCATGAAAACGGCGGTTCAATACCATTGGAGGCGTTATCGGCAAACGCCATGCTGATCGTACCGGTCGGCGCGATCGAGAGCAGATGGCTGTTGCGGATACCGTACTGCCGTATGTCGGATTTAATATCATCCGGCAGTCGTGAAGCAAAACGGGGGCTGGCCAGATACTGTTCTGCGTCAAACAGCGGAAAGGGGCCATACTGCTGTGCCAGTTCGATCGAGGCGCGATAGGCATCATGACACATGGCTTGTGATATTTTTGCCGCCATGGCGCGGCCTTCGTCACTGTCATAGCGCAAGCCCAGCATCACCAGCGTGTCGCCCAAACCGGTGTAGCCCAGGCCAATCCGGCGCTTTTGCTGTGCTTCATGCTGCTGTTCGGGAATAGGCCATAACGTGACATCGAGGACCCGATCCAGAATATGCACGGCACCACGCACGACTTTGCCGAATCGTGTCCAGTCAAAGCGTGCCTCCTTTGTGAAGGGATCGATGACAAACCGCGTCAGTATCGTGGACCCCAGATCGCAGCATCCGTAGGCCGGCAATGGCTGTTCGCCACAAGGATTGGTGGTTTCGATGATTTCGCAATAAGACAGATTGTTATCGCGATTTATTTTATCAATAAATAACACACCGGGTTCAGCATGGTCATAGGTGCTTGCCATGATCTGGTTCCACAGGAAGCGTGCTTTGACCTTGCGATAGACCCAGAGCCCGTCAACGCGCTGGTACGCGTCTGTGAAGGTTGCATCAGGGCGTGCCTTATGCACCAGTTCCCAGTCGGCATCGGATTCAACGGCGGCCATGAAGGCATCGGTGACGGCGACACTGATATTAAAATTGCGTAACTTGGTAAACCCCTGACGCATTTTGTCGGCAAAACTGTAATTGTTGATCATCAGGTCGTGCAGCGCCTGTTTCATGGTGTCGTCGAGCGACAGCTCATTGATCTGCAGGCCGTCTTTGGCATGGATGAAATCTTCAACGTCCGGGTGGTCGACGCGCAACACGCCCATTTGCGCGCCGCGTCGTGAACCGGCAGATTCAACCGTTGAGCAGGACTGGTCAAACACGTACATGTAGGACAGCGGACCGCTGGCGATCGACTGGGTGCCTTTTACAAAGGCCCCTTTGGGTCGGATGCGGGAGAAATCATAACCGACACCGCCACCACGGCGCATGGTTTCGGCGGCCTGCTTCAAGGCGTCATAGATACCGGGCGCGCCAGCGTCAGGACTGGAAATGCAATCATTGACTTCCTGGACGAAACAGTTGATCAGTGTGGCCGCAATGGCGGTGCCGCCGGCTGACATGATGCGACCGCCGCCAACGAATCCGGCCTGAAATGTTTCCAGGAATTCAGCCTGTTGCTGCGCATCTTTCCCAAGACCTCTGGCCACGCGCTGTAACACGTCCAGTTCGGTGCGTTCATCACCCTTGCAGTATTTTTCCTGGAGAATGATGGACGTGATTTCCTGCGGGACTGGACTGGGGGAGGGAATAAACCTGTCTTTCGTTGTGTTCATCGGTGTTCCTTGATATTTGATTCTGAACGGCATCAGCCATGATAATTTACATTCCAGTGGAGGATCATATCCCGTGAAAAATAAATTGCCTTGTCAAAAATCAAACCATGGAAGATCGGCTGGATATTGTAAAAATTACACCTGTTTTAATGATTTTCACGGGCATGGTTGATGGTATATCGTGGAATCTCAATCACGATGTCATCGCTGGCGAGCCTGACCTGGCAGGACAGCCGTGAAGTCGCTTCCAGCCCCCAGGCTGCATCGAGCAGATCCTCTTCGTTGTCCGTGGACGGGTTTAATGAATTGAATCCTTCACGGACAATGACGTGGCAGGTGGTGCAGGCACAGGACATTTCGCAGGCATGTTCAATTTCGATGTTATTCTCGATCAGTGTCTCGCACAACGAGGCGCCTTCTTCGGCTTCCAGGACAGCGCCTTCAGGGCACAGTTGCTGGTGAGGTAAAACAATAATTTGAGGCATGATCGTTATTCAGGTTAATTGATCGAGGGTTTTGCCGGTTAAGGCTGCGCGCACGCTTTGGTCCATACGGCGGGCGGCAAAGTCTTCAGTGCCCTTGGCCAGCGCATCAATCGCGCTTTCAATGGCATGGCGATCGTTACCCTGAACGCAGACGTCGAGCGCATGCAGCAGATCCAGTATGGCTGCATGTTCGGTCTCGCTGAGCAGGCCGGCATCCGAGGCCAGGGCAGATCGGGTGGCCAACAGGATGCGCTGCCCTTCGACCTGCTGTTCTCGCAATGCACGCAACTGCATATCGGCATCTGCCGTGGAGTGTGAATCCAGCAGCATGCGGGTAATGTCTTGGTCTTCAAGGCCATACGACGGTTTTACCGTAATGGATGCTTCCACATTCGAGCGCAATTCCCGCGCAGACACAGACAGTAACCCGTCTGCGTCGACCTGATAGGTAATCCGGATGCGCGCCGCACCCGCTGCCATGGGAGGAATGCCACGCAATTCAAAACGCGCCAACGAGCGGCAGTCACTGACCAGCTCGCGCTCACCCTGCACCACATGGATGGCCAGTGCAGTCTGGCCGTCCTTGAAGGTGGTAAATTCCTGGGCGCGCGCGCAGGGTATCGTGGAATTGCGCGGGATGACTTTTTCGGCCAGCCCGCCCATCGTTTCTATACCCAGCGACAGCGGAATGACGTCCAGCAATAACCAGTCGTCACCGGCGGCGCGATTACCTGCCAATAAATTGGCCTGGATGGCCGCGCCCAGGGCCACCACTTTGTCCGGGTCAAGATTGGACAGGGGTGTTGTCTGAAAAAAAGCGCCCACGGCCTTGAACACCTGGGGCATGCGCGTTGCGCCACCCACCATAATGACACCGTCGATCTGATCAATCTGCAAACCGGCATCGCGAATCGCTTTTTTGCACGGCTGTATGGTTTTCTGGATCAGGTGCTGGGTTATGTCGGCAAATTGTCCGGCGCTGATGGTGAGTTGTATGTGTTCCCCTGAACCCAGTGTTGCGTCGATGTGGGTTTCCGCTTTGGTCGAAAGCAGTTCCTTGATTTCGCGTGACTTCACCATCAGCAGACGGGTATCGGCGTCCGAGAGCGGCGCCAGCCTGGCCTGTTCACTGATCCAGCAGAGCAGGCGATGATCAAAATCGTCGCCGCCCAATGCGGAATCACCGCCGGTGGCCAGAACTTCAAACACGCCGCGGGTCATTTTCAGGATGGAAATATCGAACGTTCCGCCACCGAGATCATAAACCGCATAGATACCTTCAGAGGCGTTGTCCAGTCCGTAGGCAATTGCTGCGGCTGTCGGTTCGTTGAGCAGTCGCAGCACGGTTAATCCGGCCAGTTTGGCGGCGTCTTTGGTGGCCTGCCGTTGCGCGTCATCAAAATAGGCAGGCACGGTAATCACTGCTCCAACCAGTTCATCACCCAACGCATCCTCGGCGCGCTGCCTGAGTGTTGCCAGAATTTGCGCGGATATTTCCACCGGGCTTTTAACGCCGGCCACGGTCTGAATCTGCACCATGCCGGGCGTGTCAAGAAAATCATAGGGCAGGTTTTCAGCGTAGGCGATATCGCCCAATCCGCGCCCCATGAACCGCTTGACTGACAGGATCGTGTTTTTCGGATCAGAGGTTTGTGCCGCCTGCGCTTTATAACCGATATGGGCATGGCCGTTGGGCAGATAGCGTACGATCGACGGTAACAGACTGCGTCCTTCGTCGTCACTCAGAATTTCCGGAATACTGTTCCTGACAGTGGCCACCAGTGAGTTGGTGGTGCCGAGGTCGATGCCGACGGCCAGTCGATGCTGGTGCGGTGCGGTCGACATCCCCGGTTCAGAAATTTGCAGTAGGGCCATTGCGATTATTTATTCATGGTTGATGGGTAAGCGACGCATTATCCGTGCGCAGCACTGATCCTGTTATCCACCTCGTTTGCAAACTTTTCCAGAAACATCCATTGCCGGATTAATTGCGCCGCCTGGGGATAATTTTTCTGCTTCATCTGTTCGGCGATCTTGCCTGCCTGATCGCGGCGTGATTGCTGCACTGCCTTTTCCAGTTCTAGCAGTACTTCCGGTTGGTCACGAGCCTGCTCCAGTTCTTCACGCCATTCCATCTGCTGCATCAGAAATTCGGCGGGCATGGCGGTATTCGATTCAGCCTGCAGCGCAACGCCGTTCAGTTCACACAGATAGCTGGCTCTTTTCAGCGGATTTTTCAGCGTCTGATAGGCTTCGTTCGCGCGGGTTGCCCATTGCATGGCAATACGCTGCTCGGTGCTGCCCGCATTCACGAACCGGTCGGGATGCACCCGCGCCTGGATTTCGCGGTAGGCTGACTCCAGTTGGGCAAGGTCTACGTCAAACCCGGGTTCAAGCTGGAATAATTCGAAATGATTCTGCATTAAATACGAAAACTTTCGCCACAACCGCATTCGTCCTTGACATTCGGGTTGTTGAATTTGAAGCCTTCATTCAAGCCCTCGCGGGCAAAATCAAGTTCAGTGCCGTCAATATACGCAAGGCTCTTGGGGTCGACAAATACTTTAACGCCGTGCGATTCAAATACCTGATCGTCCGGCGCCACTTCATCCACATATTCGAGCTTGTAAGCCATGCCGGAACAACCGGTGGTGCGCACCCCAAACCGCAGGCCGATGCCTTTGCCGCGCCGTTCAATATACCTTGTGACGTGGCGTGCCGCTTTTTCTGTCAGAGTAATTGCCATGGTTTTATACGCTGTGTGCGTGTTTGGTCTTGTAATCCAGAACGGCCGCTTTAATGGCATCTTCAGCAAGTATCGAACAGTGAATTTTTACCGGCGGCAATGCCAGCTCTTCAGCGATCTGGGTATTTTTAATATCCAGCGCCTGGTCCAGCGTTTTGCCCTTGACCCATTCTGTGACCAGCGACGAGGAGGCAATGGCGGAACCGCAGCCATAGGTTTTGAATTTGGCATCCTGAATAATGCCGTCTTCGCCAACCTTGATCTGCAGCTTCATGACGTCGCCACAGGCGGGCGCACCGACCATGCCGGTGCCGACCGAATCGTCACCTTTTTCAAAGGTGCCGACATTGCGCGGATTTTCATAGTGATCCAACACTTTTTCTGAATAAGCCATTTTACTTTTCCTTGATCAGCATTTTGCTGAAAATAATCATCATTAATTAATGTGCCGCCCATTGAATGGAAGAAATATCAACACCATCTTTGTACATATCCCACAGCGGTGACAATTCACGCAATTTGGCAACCTGTTTCTTCATCAGCGCGATGGTGAAATCAATCTCCTGTTCGGTCGTGAATCGCCCGATGGTAAAACGTATCGAACTGTGCGCCAGCTCATCACTGCGTCCCAGTGCCCGCAATACATACGAAGGTTCCAGACTGGCAGAGGTGCACGCTGAACCCGACGACACAGCGATATCCTTGATTGCCATGATCAGCGATTCACCTTCCACATAATTGAAGCTGACATTCAGATTGTGCGGAACCCTGTGTTCCATGTCGCCGTTGATATAGACTTCTTCAATTTCTGACAAGCCTTTGGCCAAACGATCACGCAGTTTCATGATGCGCAGGTTTTCTTCTTTCATTTCCAGCCTGGCAATCCGGAAGGCCTCGCCCATGCCGACGATCTGATGGGTTGCCAGAGTCCCGGAGCGCATACCCCGTTCATGGCCACCGCCGTGCATCTGCGCTTCAATACGTACACGCGGCTTGCGGCGCACATACAGGGCACCGATGCCTTTGGGTCCGTAGGTTTTATGTGCGGTGAGTGACATCAGGTCAACCTTGACGGTTTCCATGTCTATGTCCACGCGGCCGGTCGCCTGGGCTGCGTCACAGTGAAAAATGATGTTTTTCGAACGACAGAACTCGCCAATCGCGGCAATAGGCTGTATCACGCCGATTTCATTGTTGACCCACATCACCGACACCAGGATGGTATCGGGACGCACCGCAGCGGCAAGCTGTTCGACGCTGATCAGCCCGTTGTCCTGCGGTTGCAGATACGTCGCTTCAAAGCCCTGGCGCTCAAGTTCGCGTACCGTATCCAGGACGGCTTTATGCTCGGTCTTGACTGTAATGATGTGTTTGCCGCGGGTCTTGTAAAAATGCGCCGCACCTTTGAGGGCAAGATTGTTGCTCTCTGTGGTGCCGGAGGTCCAGACTATTTCGCGCGGATCAGCGCCGATCAGTGCCGCGACATGGCCGCGTGCCTCTTCGACGGCCTGTTCGGCTGACCAGCCGTAGGCATGACTGCGCGAAGCCGGGTTGCCGAACTGCTCACGCAGATACGGGATCATTTTGTCGGCGACCCGGGGATCAATCGGCGTCGTCGCCGAATAGTCCATGTAAATGGGAAAATGCGGTGCGCCTGCGGTTTCAAGCAGGGTTTTGGGCGCCGGAGAGGTTGCCATAGCGGGTGCTGGAGTTGTCATGATGAAATCTGATTAAATTGCTGCTGTGTGGGGTGGACCAGAATTATTTTTTCTTTGGGCGTTTGCGGGGCCGACGATTGTTGCACAACCAGATCGTGCAGCGAAACCGAATCTAAAAATTCGATCATTTTAGCATTTAACGTTGCCCAGAGATCGTGGGTCATGCAGCGCGTCCCGCCCGGATGCTCCGCGCTGTGGCAGTTTTGCTTGCCGCCGCATTGGGTTGCGTCTATCGGTTCATCCACGGCCAGAATGATATCGGCAACGCTGATATTTTGTGCAACACGCCCCAGGTTATAGCCACCGCCCGGTCCACGTACTGATTCGACAACGTGATGGCGGCGCAATTTACTGAACAATTGCTCGAGATAGGACAGCGAAATTTCCTGCCGGGCGCTGATTTCTGCCAGTGAGACGGGATCGTCGTGCTGGTGCAGTGCCAAATCGATCATCGCCGTCACGGCAAAACGGCCTTTGGTGGTCAGACGCATAAGGGTACTCCAGACTGGCGCTGTTAATAAAAAGCCCACATTCCCTACTAATTTGCTCAAGTATAGCAAACTTGAATGATTTTGTCAGGTATCGATGAAACCGGCGTGATTGGAGGCATTTCTCAGTCAGGAGGTAGCGGTTAGCCATTACCCGTAACAGAGAGCAGATAGGCAAGGGACATTCCATCCGCCATTTTTTGCCAGCGGTCAGACATTAATTGCGACTTATCGAGCTATTTAACAACAGTTAGCGATACGGCCATTTCACACCCATGTCATAATTTAATTGTACAGTTGTTCAATTAAGGATTGCAGCGTGTTGCCATCAGCCCGACTGGCGTGCCAGACACAGGCGGGCCGGCGACGCGGATGCGAGCGCCGGATCGAGGCGATCCGACAGAACCGGGTTGGTTAACACGCGCCGTGATTCGCTTACCCTGACCGATATCGGATCAGATCCCAAGGAATTGTTATATGGACGATAATTGCAACGATTTTCCACAATGTGTCTCGCGAGTGAGGCGAAGTCTGCCGCCGCTCCTGACGAGCTGGTTGCTGGCGTCGCTACTTTCTGTTTGCGGTAGTTCCATTGCACAGACTCCTGCGAATCTGCTTATCAATGGTGATGCACAGGCGGGTCTGTGTGCCAATGACTGGCTTGCCGTAAAAACCATCCCTGGCTGGCGGACATTGCTGGGTAGCCCGACCGTGCTGTGCAACGCAATCATGAAATTGACCGGCACCGATGAAAAGACATCAGGCAAGGCATTTTTCGCTGCCGGTCCGTATGGTGATTCAGTGCTGGTCCAGACCATTGATATTGCCGATGCGGCACAGGCGATTGATGCCAGCCAGGTAACCTACCAGCTGTCAGGCGCGCTGGGCGGCAAGGGCAGACACATCGGGGAAGCGCAGGTCGTAGCCAGTTTCCTTGGCGGCCATGGTGAAATTCTCGGTCCGCCTGCCAAGCTCGACGGCGCAACAGCAAAGGCGCGCGACTATGCCAACCGGTTTCTTGCAAGGAGCGTGTCCGGCGCGGTACCCGCCGGCACACGAACCATCAGTGTGCAGTTGCAGTTTATCCACACCGCTCCGGTGAACAACGTGGGCTATGCGCGCGATCTGTCGCTGACCTTATCCGTGCCTGTGGCGCCACGCCCACTGCAACGCCCCCCATCGCAGGTTCCGCACTTCGATCATGTGTTTTTCGTGATGATGGAGAACACGGATTTCTCACAGCTTATCGGCAGTCGTCACGCGCCGTTCATCAATCAGCTTGCTCGCGAGGGTACCCTGCTGGCAAATTATAATGGCGTGGCACATCCCAGCGACGAGAATTATCTGGCCGTTGCAGCAGGCGATACCTATGTCCAGGGCGCCGTTTATTTTCCTGAACTGCAACTCGATATCCGCCATATCGGTGACCAGCTCGATGCGGCCGGCAAAACCTGGAAGGCCTATGAGCAGGGCATGGGTACACCCTGTAATCTGACCAGCAAGTATGACAAAGACTACCTGCCGGACGATGCACCGTTTATCCTGTTCAGCAATGTGGCGAAGGATCCGGTGCGTTGTGCGCAGCATCTGGTTGATACCCGCGAACTTGCAACGGACCTCGGCTCAGGGGCTACCACGCCCGATTTCTTATGGATTGCGGCCGACGAGTACCATGACGGGGAGGATTCCGGTAATGGTAACGCGCACAGCCTGCAGGTTCAGGACAAGTGGTTAAAGCAGCTGTTACAACCCATCTTTGCGTCGCCGGCCTGGACCAGCCAGCGTTCGCTGCTGATCCTTACCTGGGATGAATCAGCCCGGCAGACCGGCTACAACCAGATTGCGACCATCGTCTACGGTTCGAAGCAGACGACGGCTTCAGATACAGTCAGCACCCGAAGCTACAATCACTACAGTACGGCGCGCGTGATCGAAGATGCGCTGGGTGTGGATCCGATGACCGCCAACGACCGGTATGTCGAACCGTATAACGATGCCTTTTCGGCCGATACCCGGATGCCGGCCAGCACCCTGAGTGCGTCGTTGCCCGAGGTGGCCGTCGGGGCCAATGTGGTGCTTGAATACATCCTTAAGCCGGATGACCGCAAGACCGATGCGTGGATTGCGCTTTTCCCCAGGCAGACGCAGACCTTGTCGCGCAAGGCCGCGTTGCTGGCACGAAAAGTACCGGTCTGGGGCGGTGTGGCAGGTATCAGCACTGCGCACCTGAAGCCGGGAGCGTACAGCGCTTATCTTATTACCGGAAATACCCCGGCACCGGTTGCCGGCCCTGCCAATTTTACATTGATACCCTGATACCATGAAAATCTCATCCATGAATCCAGCACGCCACAGCACTCCCCTGATAGTTGCCACCGTCTTGTCGCTGGCGCCGTTGATGTCGTACGCCCAGGAGACCACGTCCGGGAAGGTGCCGCCGGCCGAAGCAGAACCGCAGAGCGCAGCGATTGCCGTTGAACCGCAGGTGCATTCCGTGATCGTTACTGCACAAAAGCGCAGCGAGGAAGCAATTCATGTTCCGGTCAGCATGATGGCGATGGATCAGGAGACGCTTGACCGGCTCGGCGCCAAAGACATCTCGGACATAGCCCGCATGGTGCCGGGTCTGTCCGTGCAGGGCAGCGACGATGTCGGTAACATCAATATCGCCATACGCGGCATTGTCTCGACCGTCGGCGCGGCCACCACCGGTATTTACATTGACGATGTTCCGGTTCAGGTGCGGCAGAATTCCGCCGTGTGGGGCAACCTGTATCCGCATCTGTTTGATCTTGACCGTGTTGAGGTGCTGCGCGGACCGCAAGGCACGCTGTTCGGCGCCGGCGCTGAAGGGGGCGCGGTGCGCTTTATCACACCCGATGCCAGCTGGAGCAAGTATTCCGGGCTGGTAACGTCGGAACTTTTTTTCACTGATCACGGTGACCCCGGGCATGAAATCGGCGTTGCGGGCGGTGGACCGCTGTCGGAAGGCAGCGTCGGCGTGCGCGCCAGTGTCTGGCAACGGACCGAGGGAGGCTATGCCGACCGCCTTGACCCGGCAACGGGTGATGAACTGGCGCACCGTGGCAACAGTAATGACGCAACCGTGGCGCATCTGGTGGCCAAGATCAAGCTGGGTGATGACCTGATCGTCACCCCCTCGGTTTTCTACCAGCACACCCACGATGCAGACATGGGTCTTTTTTCCGAAGCGGCCGGGCCTTATTCTGTGTACTCGCGCATCGCTCAGCCGCATGACGACGAGGCGGCGCTCTACACCCTGACCGCCGACTACCATCTGGGCTCGGCCGATTTCAAGTCGATCAGCTCTTATATCAATCGCACCGTACGCGAGGAATACGATTCCACCGGCTATGAACTCAACAGCCTGCTCTACTATGAAAACTCGCCGGTGATCAACCTGTCGCCACGAACCGGTTACATTACCGTGCCTTTTAATCCGAATTATCTGGTCGATGCCCACTACCTGTCGAAGCAGAGCGGTGTCACCCAGGAGCTGCGCCTGACTTCCAACGATGAAGCGGGAGACCGCCTTTCGTGGGTGGCAGGGTTGTTTTTCCAGCGCTCCCGGGCCGGCTACGATCCGCTGTATGAGGACGATAACCTGAATGCGCTGGCCAACTACATATCCCAGCAGAATGGCACCGGCCCCGG
>CAITOF010000003.1 GCA_903893945.1 uncultured Oxalobacteraceae bacterium
ATAACGAGTATCGGAAATTCAAAGCGTGGTTGTTGATGAAATCCGAGGCTGAAGGCAGCATTAAGGCGCTGCAAAAGCACTACTTTGCTGAAAATGAAACGCAATTTCTCGAACATCTGCACAAAATCGCCGCGTGGGCTTATGAAAAAAATTCCGCTACCGCTGACGAGGCATTGGCGCTGGAAAAAAACTTGATATCCGAGCCTGGTATCAGCAACAACAAAAGTGGACAGGCAAATGGATTTAAATATCAGGATGTTGGCCTTTCTGCCGTACAGACTACGTTTCGTGCCAAGATCATGACCAACACCATACTCAAAATTGTAAGGGAATTTGATGTGGTGCACACCAACAAATTCCATGTCAACAGTCTGCGCAATGTGGAATATGTCGACATCAGATTTTCGGCAGGCACGCAATTCGGCGACTTTGTCGCGTTGGGCGATACCCTCGCCAGTTGGTTTCCTGGCCATGCCACGCTGGGCCCGTCATTGCATATCGACAAACTTCTGCAGGCGCTGCATATGGAGGGCGCCTCATTTAACTTCTTCGCTAATGTGAATATCGACGCCCCCCAGAAGTTTGGAATCGATCCCAATCTGACGCTGAACCGGGCCGGCACCCTGCGTCTTTGCAAGTACAAGGAATTGCCCTGGGAGATCCAGTATTTTTCGGATTGTTCAGTGACGGGCGCCAGCCCGAGTCTGTCAACCCGAATCCCCACATCAGCGGGCGATATATTGTTGGGTTATGATTATTCCAGGCTGACAACCAAGCTGCTCAAACTCACTGTGTTTCCCGACGGCTATACCTTTGCGGCAATGCTCTATTTACATGGCTGTAGCATAGACCATGTTGATGCCATTTCGGGCAGAATTAAGAACCGGGATGCATATTGGCAACAACTACGCCAGGAACAGATTGGATCCTTCAGGATGCTGTTTGTCAAACATGCCATCCAAACCACGCTGCACACTGAGAAAACGAAAATGAATTCCATGCTGTCCGCCAACGAGCTGCAGGAAGTAAAGGAAAATCTCGTTAAAATGCATAAAAACAGGCAGTTCATTGACCTGGATTTTTCAGACAGGATGGCCCTTTCCTGCCTTGTGGAGTCATTCGGGCATCGCCGAGCGACGCAGCAGGAGATTGCTGCTGTGTTGAACGGGCTTAATCTGAATCTGGTCCAATTTGTAAGATCATGGGAAGACGATTTTAACATCAGCAGTCCGGGCGACGAATTGGATGTCAACGCCTACCGGGCTGCATTGCAAGCCTATGTAAGCAGTGTGCGGCGTGACATGGATAACCCGGCCAACGTTCAACACGCACTGCAATGTTTAGAAGCGTTAATGCGCAGCTATTATCCTTGTTGGGACAAAATCAGATCTACATCGCCTCTGATTAAGAACAGGGAGAATCCGCTGCAGGCGCTGAAATTATCGCATTAGATGAGCACCCCCAGAGCTGGACAGCGTGTTGATTTGCAGTGATGCCTGCATACCGATCTCTGGCCATCAGAAGGTCGTGGTACGTTCATAACTGGTTGTTAGTTTATTGTTTTTGATTAATGAAATTGCAGTTGGGTTCGATGACAAATTTTAATGTTACAGACAGGTTGCGGACATACACTTTTTGGTCTGCAACGACTCGTGAGGAGAACAGTGTTGAAGCGCGATACCAGACAGCTCTGCGGTTAAAGACAGACGGGAACCCTGCAGCGGCGCTTAAACTATTTGACGAACTGGTCGGTCTTGGCCATACCAGATCCTGTCATCAAAAGGCAGAGATGCTGTTACAGGCGCAAGCCAGCCCGGCGGATACTGAAGAGGCCATCCTGCTGCTGGGGCTTGCTGCCATTCACGATATTCCGGAGGCGTATCTCCGTCTTGGCGAAATCTGCCTGGAACAGAAGCAGTTTAATGCCGCCCGTCTCTATTTTGAGGAGGCGGTTGAACTAGGCTGCGTGACGGCGTGGAGTGCTTTGGGAACCCTGTATTTTGAGGGATGGGGTGTGGAGCAGGACTTTTCAAAAGCCTATTCGTGCTACACCACGGGTATTGATCATTATAATTCCTCCGCCACGGTGAATCTCGGCATCCTGCTGCATACAGGTCTGGGCATACCCAAGCCTTTTTTCGGCCCGTCAAAAAATGAAAAGCAGGCCATGCGATGTTTTGAAAAAGTGTCCCAGGCAGAACAAATAGCGGCCTGGAATAGATTGGGAATGATGTATCTGTTTGACAGTAATGCGGGAAAAAATTATGTAGCGGCGCGAAACTGCTTCACTAAATTGAACTCCCTGACCACCTCACGATCCAGTATGTTGGGAAGTTTCGGACTTGGAATCACATCCCTGATCGAGTCACGCTCAAACAGGACAGTAAAATCCGAGAAAGTGAATGAAGCCAGGGCGCATTGCAATAAAGCGCTGGTATTTTCCGGTTCTGAAGCGGCGCTCTATCTGTCCGGCTATCTCGACCGTGATCATGATAAAAAAGATCATGCGGTCCGTAATAGCAAGGCGGTCGAGGAATGGTATTATCTGGGCCGACTTTTCACTTTGCCTGATTTTTTTAATGAACAGCAAAAAGCGGAAAACGCGAAAAACTGTTTCAGGGTAGTGGCCAGTGCAGGGGATGGTCGAGGCTATCTGGAGCTCGGCAAGATCTGTCAGCAGACTGGACATGTCGGCGACGCATTTCAGGCCTACAAAAAAGCTGCCATGACAGGCGGTGCAGAAGCCTATTACCGACTTGGACTCCTGCTCGGCTTGCCTGCCATCGGCAGGAATCATAAAAAAAGCATGATCGCTGAGCTCAACGAGTCCGGCCTTATTGCCTATCTGGCCGAGAACTACAAGGATGGTGACTTCCTGGAAATAAAAAAAGTTCTGCTTGGTAAGTCAGGCAGGTGCGGCTATACCCCGGCTTTACATGAACTGGAAAAGCTGACCCTGTTTGACGACATCGGTGACTGGGTTCACGTCAATCGGCATGCTGTTAAAACAGCTACTAACCAGGGCGCAACGCGCTGCTCAATTCTGAGTCAATCTCAATAAATCGCAATACCGTATTATTACTTACAGTAAAGGACACGGTGGTTCTGGCTATTGGCCGATGGTTAAATGGAAAATGCGGCCTGAAACCAGGGCGTCCGTCCAAATTTACGTCATCAAAAAGGAAAACGGCAATGTCCCAACATTATCCTTTAACCGGCAACTGTGAGCAGATTGAACAAAACATTATCAACCTGCTCAAGGTTGTCGAGAAAAAATCCATGAAACTGGTTGAATTAATCGCCAGTGAGACCAATCAAAATAATCGGGAAATAAAATTTCCGTCCGCATTTCTGGAAGCACTTATCAATGACCTGATGCTGACCGACCAACATGCGCAGTCCCGGGCAAACAGGCAGTCGATTTATCGTCTGGCTTACCACTCCTATTTGAAGGGGCATATCGAACAGGCTGAGGTACTGTATCAGTTCCTGTGCACGCAGGACATGTATAACCCGGATTACCTGATGGGACTGGCCGCTGCCAACTTCAGGAACAGGAATTATGGCAAGGCGGTCAATCTGTACGTTATGTGTCTTGAACTCGAGGAAGAGAACTATCTGGCGATGCTCTATGCCGGTCAATGCAGCCTGCGTTCAGATAAACCGGACCATGCGTGCCTGTTCTTCAGGGCCATTATCAACAGCAACGCCCCACCTGGCGTAAAAAACTATGCAGCCACGTTGTTGTCTGGTTCATGACTGCGCCCACTACCGTAGTTTTACTTATAGTAAAGGTCACAATAGCGAGAACAGGGTATCGGTGACAAGATGAAATGCAGGACATTTTTGATGCAGGAAGTGCAGTTTCACCCATTTAATGACGTAGTGCCAATTTAGGAGATCCACCATGACTGATTTTTACCCCATGCCTGCCAGTACCGGTGTTGCCACAGAAGAGGAGAGCCAATCCAGTCCGGCAAGTGACATTGTGCAGGAAATCATGATGGGCTACACACTCAAAGAAATCTACGGTATCCCAGACGATGTTCTGGACGCGGTATACGCCCACGCGTATAACTTTTACCAGAAAGGCAATTTGGACCATGCTGAGGAATTCTTTCAGTTTTTATGCATGCATGATATGTACAACACCAAATATATATTCGGGTTGGCGTCAGTGTATCTCCAGAAAAAGAACCACGCCAAGGCAGCGCAATTGTTTGCTTTGTGCGGACTTCTGGAAAATGACAATTATGAGGCGATGTTTTTCGCCGGTCAGTGCAATCTGGCAATTAAGGAATTATTACTGGCAAAAACATGTTTCAATTATCTGACAGGTCGCAACGTGCCGGAAGCGCTGAAAAATCAGGCGGAGGCGTATCTGGCTGCTTTGGCTAATGTGGAGGAATGATTATGGCTATATCGCTAGTTGATTCGCCGACAAAGCCAAACCCGGTTTCTGGCGCGGTACAAAGTGCAGGTGCTGCCAGTGCCGGAAGCGCAAGGTGGGCCCTTGAGCGGGTACAGTCGGCCAATCTGGATCACCTCGATGCTGTGGCGCCAACCTCTGCAGCAGGCTATCCAGCCATACCGCAGCTTGCTGCGCCAAGTCCACAGGCCATGGAGGCCGAGAAAAATATTTATGCTGTTTTTGTACGTCTGCAGGAGGTGATCCACGGCGTATCGGAAATGACCATGGTGGCGCGTCGTAAAGCAAGCGCTGATCTGGCACGATCAGGTTCCGGCGTCTCGGTCGATCTGACCGAGTCCTTCAGGAATGCAAGCGAGCAATACACGCTGGCCAGTTCCCGTTTTGATCAGTCAATGAAGCTTGTCAGACAGGCTGAGCAAAACGTCGACAAGTCTGGCAAGGACCTCAAAAAGGCCACCACTGATCTGGAAACAGCCAGGAGCGAATTGGCGACCATTGAAGCGGCTCGCTCAGCCGATCCGGGAAACGCCACACTCCAGCAACGTTATAGCCAGAAACAGGGCGACGTAATGCAGTTCCAGATGGTCTTTAATGCGGAAAACCAGAAGTACAGGAGCCAGTTCAATTTACTGGCTGACCTCACCAAAATGGCAACCGATGCCTCTACCGAGGTTGTCGCACGCCAGAATGACATGGTGCAGGCGCAGAGTGAACTGCAGTACACCTCAATTCAGGGCACGGGTGCCGGCAAGATTGATTTGACCGACGCCAACAAAACCAATATGCAGATTCTGATGGAATGCATCATTAAACTCGCCGAACTGATCAGCATCAACAGCGAAAACAAACTGGTCGACAACCTGCGTCTGTATAAAGAAATGCAGTCAACGTTACAGATACAGGCTGAAAAAAATCAGAAGGAATATGACGAGAAATTTGCGGAGGCGGAACGGGTGCGCAAAGCAACGGCTATAGTCTCAAAAATATTCAATGTCTTTCTTTTGGTGATTTGTGGCATAGGTGTGCCGCTCACCGGCGGCGCCTCAATGCTCATAGGCCTTGCCTTTACCGGCTTTTCGGCAAGTCTGCTTGTTGCCGACTCAGTCATGGAAGCCCAGGGTCTGGAGACCGCCAGTTCAAAAATGATGGCACCGATTATGGTGCAGATCCAGAAATTGGTCGAGTGCATCGCGGATTCCTTGGTAAAAACGTCCTCGCTGACTGAGGAAGAAGCGCAAATTATTGCAACGGTCATCGCCGCCGTTGCCATCGTAGTTATTATTGCGGTCGGAACCAAGGCGGTGAACGTGGCCAGTAGCGGCATTGGTAAATTAATGCCGGACGTGGTTAAAGGTATGTTGTCACGCATCGATGCTCAACTGACGTCGATGCTACCCGCCCGTTTGATCAGTAATCCGGCGGCAATGAGTACCGCCCTGAATATGTCCCGGATAGTGGGTGATGTTGTCGGGACGACGACCCAGGCAATCATGGGCATTCAGGAAGCAGTTTATGAAAATCAGGCGGCGATTGCAAGCGCAAATAACGAAACGGATACGACCCAGCTTGAAAACATTGCCGACATTATAAAAGGTATTGTTTCCGCATTTTGTGCTGAAAATAATTATCTGAAGTATTACGATGATTTGTCCACAATGATAGATAGAGACAGAGACGCTTATCAGCATATAAATAGGAAAATGGTTTAACGCAACTTACTAGTCAAAATAGATTAAAAGGAACAACTATGTCATCGATCACCCATAATCCCAGCGCAAACGCAAATGCAAACGCAGCCGCCACCGCCAGAACACCGGTTCAACCGGAGGGTATGGCCGACAGAATTCTGTCTGACAACCGATTAAGTACGGAACAGGAGATCAGAAATGCCAAAATAAAAGCTGAGCACATTCCTGTGGCCATGGCTGACGCCGGACTGGTCAATTCGGGGTTGCCGGAGTTAGTGGTACCGCATGGTGCCATTACCCGGAAAAGCACCGAAGATACCATAGGAAAGCTGCAATCCATAAATTACGCATCGATGCCGATTAATGCCAATGACAGGGCGCAAATTGTGCAAAATCTGGTTGCGCTGATGGCCGTCGGTGTAGCCGATGACGTGAAACATAACCTGCGGTTGCTGGTGGATTCGCCAGACAGCAATCAATTGGCACGGGCACAGAGGGTATTCGTTGAAGCCACCGATGGCGTGTCGCTAAACGCAGCGTTGACTGATATCGTCACCACGCCAGCGCTTACCGCAGGTATTCCCAGAGATACAAATCAGATGGTAGAAGCATTTGCCAATCTGATTATTACCTTTCTGGAACTAAGTATTACCTCGGCGAAAATGAAATCCTATTCGCGTACACTGAACCTCGATATGGCCTTTAAGTCGGCGGATAAAACACGTGCAGAAGGAAAAGCCGGTTTGATAGGCAGCATCGTCGGTGGTGTTGTGGCAACGGGCGTGGCCATTGGCAGTGCGGCATATACGGTAAAAGGCATCGCAGACGAGCACAGTGCATCACAGAAAGCGCCAGGCCTTGATCAGTCGATAGCGGATCTTGAAAAAGAAAAAACGTCATTACTGAACAGCAAAGATAGCTTGGTCAAAGAAAAACCTGGATTGGAAGCGAAATTGGAAGAGCTACGTCACACTAATATAAAAGACAAGAAAATTGGAGCGGCTATTGAGGAAGCGGCACGAACACGTGAACAACTTCGAACCAGCCAAACCAAGTTAACTGATCTTGACAACAAAATTGGTCAGCAGGAGACCAAACTGAATAACCTGAAAGCCGAAAGCCAGCAAACTCAGGATAACATCGTAAGAGGCAAACAGGCCCAGGTCTGGGGACAGGTCGGAACTCATACACTAGGTCAGGTGATCATGTCCGGTGGACAGGGAATTACAGGTAACGAGCAAGCCAAAATCCGCGCAGAAAGTGCCGAACTGAGGGCGTCGAGTGAAACGCATGGTGCACGTTCTCAGGAACAGCGACAGGACCAGGACAACTTGAGCCAGATCGTGTCCAAATTGATAGAAATTCTGTCGCAATTCAACAGCACACAACAAAGTGCCCGCGATATGATCACGACGAAAGTCTAGTATCGTGCAACCCAGCAACGGTCATGAACAGGCAGGTGGATTGATGAATCTTTTACTTCAGTTGATGTTTTTCATCGCCTTTCTGTCTGGCATGAAGGAACTCTGCCTGTTTTTGATTTTATTGTTGGTCATTAGGGAATTAATTCCGGTTGGCGATTTATTCGGGTTAGCGCGCGGATCAAACGACGACCCATGTCAGGGAGATGAATACTATGTTATCTGAACAAATTTCACAATTTGAGCTGTTAGCCGACAAATTAAATGGACTGCACGGTCAACTGGGATCGGCACCGGACGGCCAGCATCCAGCACTGGAACAATCCTATATGCGATTGCAGAGCGCTTTGCGTGAGGTCCAGTCGCAACCCGATAATGCAGCCAAAATGAAATTACTGCGACACGCAGTGGATTCCTACCAGATGGCAGGCGAAATGGTGCTTATCAAAGCGATGGATCTGATGGAAAAGGCACAAGACGCCGGAATGACACATGTGCCGATTGCTCCGCACTACCAGACAATTCTATCCGACGTATTTCAGTCAAACCACCTCTCGTTAAATGGCGCGCGGTACTAGCTGCGAGCGGAGACCAGTTTCTTACAGGAGCAAACCTATGAACGGAATTAAAACTAACAACAGTAATCAGAACGAGGCAAAAATAAGTCAAATGCGTGACATAACTCTGGTTTCTGACACAGACGCAACAGGAAAATCTGAAGCGCCGATTCCATTTTGCGATGATCTGGCGGTTATTATCAGAAATATGCAGGATAACTATGTCGACAGTTTCGCAACGGCAATGGCCAAGTACACCGAATTTCTGGGAGATATCAGCAAGCTTAAATCCGCGTTGTCGGCATGCACCACAACCTCCGGCGAAGCTGGAAAGATGACGGTTGATTTTGACAAGTTCTCGACAGAGTTGGGTCTAATTATCCAGAAGTATAATTATGCTGAGTATGATCAGTACAGGCCTGATATGATAATTGGTGTGGGTGGCGGCGTGTTGTATACTGCCCCTGATGCCGGCGATGCGGGGAAAGCGGACGCTGAAGCCATGGCGAAACAATTGGGCTTGAATCCGTCCTGTGTAAAACAGGTATGTGGCCAGTATATTGTTGCACTGGATCTGACGCCTCTGTCAGAAATTATGAGCAGCATATATAAAAAATGTGATCCGGACAACGGCAGGACTGTCGTGGTGCTGACCATGGGACAAGGTGAATATGATTCATGGTTCACCGGCGCGACCTCGCAATTCCAGACTATCGAAAATACTGCTCAGGTGTTGGCTGAGCGATTCAGCCGTGCCAATTCTAATCTGGATAGCTTGTACAAAATGCTTTCATCGGTTATTTCAGATATCACCAATATGCTGAACACGACCTATAACAATGTCCATTGAAATTTTTTGTAAGCAATAAAAACATGACGTAGTTTTGTCTGTTTTTGCATCATTTTTTTGTGCCGATTTGCCCAATCCATCTGCATGTCAGGTGGGATGACCGGATAGTAATCGACGGCAATATTTTCTGTCGCATTCAATCATTTTATTTAGGGAGCAACATAGACAAGCGTGGCTATTTGTCGATACACTGAAATAACTGGAATCCAGATCGTGACTTCGGAAATTTAATTGCTCTTGTGAGGTAATTCATGCTGCCAGAACTGTTCAGAAATTTATTTCCACGCTTTTTACATCAGGCTCGACGTGACAATGATCTTGCGGAGCTTGAAAATCGTTCTGCGATTCAGGAAAAAATTCAGGCGAAAATTCACGCGCATATAATCAGTGGCGTGGATGTAAACAGCCTTTGGGGAGATTATCAATACAGCGATAACATGACGCTGGAAGAAAATATAATTCAGGCAATCGAAACGGCAAATTTTAATACAACGGAACCGGTCACTTTCGTGGATCTGGATTTTCGGGTTTCCAGGTCCAGAGACACCCGATTACCGCCACTGTTCTTCCCATCCAATATTTTTCTTGACCGGTGTAAATTGACAGAAGGGGAGCTTGTATTTCATGACGGTACACTTTACCTGACTGGTGATTCCACCAAGGGAACCGCCTTGGGCGACAGGGCTGAAATTATAGCCGGTGGGGATTACAGCATCGCCACCGTGCTTGGAACCCGATCGACAGCAAATTTACACGGCTTCAGATCGATAGGCTGCGCTGAAGGACCCGAAACCAGGGTCCATGCCTATGGAAACGAAGCAGTTGGGTATGCATGTGGAGAAAAGGCGTCAGCACACGCACATGGCGCGCGTACAAAAGCAGTTGCCTCTGGCAATAACACCTTTGCAGTGGGTGAAGGAGTCGGCGTAGAAGCGTTTGCTGTGGGCAGGGAGTGCACCGCGACGGTGTCCGAACCCGATGCGATCGGCTACGGCGAGGGGGATTTTTGCACTGTGTTTGTGGAGGACCATAACGCCTTTGGGATTTTAAAAAATCCCAGTGCAATGATCAAGGCGAAAAGTAAGGATGCGTTTCTGATCAGTACCCTGAACGAACATACCAGTTCCAGCGTGGTGACCTATCATCATCAGTTCAAAACATCAGAAAAAAATGAAGAACATGAAATTACCGAACCGGACGGCACGAAAAGCAGGGTCATTCGGAGCAGAAAATTGAATGAACGCGTCGAATTTACTGACCAGGTCGTGCCCATTAGCCGGACCAGTATTGCAAACCTTGGAAATGGCTACTATGGTCGCCTGAAACTGGCGGCCGATAAAGGCAGTCCGGTCGCCAAAGAATGGCTGGACAGACTGATACCCTCGCGGCTGGACAGATTTACCCTTGCCATGGAATATAAACGTCGGTCGCTGTTCGACAAATATAAAGGTGTTCGTATTGCTGCAGAGTAAGAAAATCCTGACTAGTGCATCGTTGCGGGCAAAATTGGGGGCATGGCCTGACAATTTGCAAGCGGCAACAGTCCTGTGTGTGCCTGCTTTTCGACCCTTTTCGTTTTCAAAAACATCAAGCTGCGGCATTTACGGTAAGTAAAAGTCCCACTAGCGCGCCGTGTTGCACAGTGCAATGATAATCCCCGTTATATCAGTATTTTCTTTCACGTAATTAAGAAGAGTAAATTATATGAAGACTGACCAGACAGAGGGAATAACGGCACAAGTCTCCTCGGGGTTTACATTCAAAGTCCTGAGTGGCGCACTGAATGGCATTGAATTTGCTCTGGGCCCGCACGCGTACTTTTTTTTCGTTGGCGATGCGTCGCAAATGGACAACAATCTGGCACTGGCAGAAAGAACCATTCACCTGCCTGGCCACGACGCAAAGCATAATTTCGTTCTGGATCTGGACGATCCTCGTCTGGCGGACCCGACTCAGACTAATCTCGACATCAAAATCAATTTTCCGGATCATCAGGAAACGGAAAACATCAGCTTAAATCACGTATGCCAGATTGAAGGCGTGGCGTTTGCGATTAAGCGCGAGGATGAAAGTTGGAGTGAGGAGGTGCAGTACGGGCTCCCTCCAAAGGTATTGACAACCAAAAATGAAACATCCGCGTTTCGAGAACGATCACCGCACCATTCAAGCCGTACGAAAGCAGGCAAATCTGCTGCACTGGTACTATTTTTGCTGTTTATTGGTTGTGCAGGCTATTTGGGTTGGCGTCACTTCCAGCAACAGATCGCGCCGGCAGTCATTCCCGCGGATAAACTGCAACAGATTGTCGGTGATAAAGATGGTTTTTCAGCTCATTTAGGCAAAGACAATATCTATTACCTGTTTGCCGCCAATACCCAGAAAGCCGAATGGGCCAACCAGGCGATTGTGCGCCAGAAACTGACGGGTTCATGGAAGATAGTGACACCCCAGTCCGAAGAAGCGCGACTGTCGCCACTGCTTGAACGAAATAATATCGCTTTTTTTGCCATTCGCTTTCAGGATCCCGGTCAACCTACCCTGTTGATGAGTAAAACACGCAACGCATCCGACGACTCCAGTGTAAGTCGGGTTTCCGACTTGCTCCTGTCGGCAATGCCCTACGCGCGCGACGTGCATATTATGCTGGTTGACGATGCCGAAGTGCTGGCCAAAGCCCAGCAAGGCCTTCATGCTCTTGGGTTGCACTATGAATCGTCGCAAAGCGAGAGCGGTATTACGTTGACGAGCTGGATGCCCGCGGTGGACGTGCAACTTAATTCCTTCAGCCATTTTGTGGCCCAGTTTTACCAGACCTGGGGACGACGTTATATAAATTTCGCGGTGGACATGCATGAAGACGACCTGAAAGAGAAGTCTTACAAATATGGCGAGGACGGCTATATCACAATGAGCAAATCAAATTGGTTATTTAATAGAAAAATGAATTGATGTTAAATAGAGCCAACTTTTTGGAAAGGATGCAGCGATGAGCATACAGGCTATAGGCGCAATCGCCACAACGTTACCCGTGACAGACCAGACAGGCACAGCGGCAGCAATGGCATCAGGTTCGCTTGATGAAATGATGACGAATCAAAAAGTCGCAACGCAGGGACTTTCACCGATGACAGAAATGACGGGTGATATCGAGGATGTTTATTCCTGGCTCACCGACCGGGAAATGATGATGCAAAATGACCCGCAAAGATTGAAAACACAATTGTTGAATTACATCAAGAATTTCAAAAACCCGGAAGGTGGCAATGTCTATAATTCACTTGAAAAAATCAACACCTTTGTCGCATCGCTGTCCAATTATTTTGACGCCAATGAAAGGACTGACATGGTGGATTTTTTGCACAATATCCGGGTGGAACTCATTGGGACCGATTTTTTCATGCGCGACTTCGTACAAAAAGCCATGTTTCCGACTGTTGAAAATGGTGGCAAGTTTCTGGATTGGGATGAAGCTTGACGTACAGTTTTTAAAGATTCACTACCTACATCCACCTTTAAATTATTCATTTCGACCCAATTTGATCTGACATGAAAAATGGCGTTTGTATTCCGTAAATGTGTGACCGGCACTGACACAGGTTTGATGGAAAAATTCGATAGTCCGGTGGTGTTTGTAGCGCTGGTTGGACGGTTGGGCTCTCAGGGTTGGGCTCTCAGGGTTGGCTTCGCAGGGCTGGCTTCAAAGGTTGCATTCGCAGCTAAGTTGGACCGGCAGAGAGTCATTGTAGGGTGTTGTCCGGTGAATTACGTTTTTGATCATTCAGAATTATTTAATTTAAAGGAAGTTGGTTATGTCTGGCATCACTCTGGCTTATTCGTCGCAACCCCGGTTTCATTTCCTGTCGAAGTACGCCATCGGTCGGGAGATTACTGAGGCAGACATCAGCAAAATTCGGACTGCCCCGGATATTGATCATGTGGCGGGTTGGTGGGACAAAATAACCGACATGTTCTGTTGTACCCACAAAGTACAGGCGAAAATTGCTTTGTATAAAATTTTAAAAAGTAAAAATCAGATTGAAATACTGGACAGTTTCTTTGAATTACGTTCGCTGGCAGAAGGCGAGCATAAAAAGCGCATAAATTTCGAACGAAATCAAGAGGAAATCATTTTCTTTGTCGACGGTAATAGGCCGGGGGACGGTCAGCAGAAAAGTGCCGATTGCTCAATGGAGTCCGACCAGGCCCACAAGTGGAGGCTAGGCAGTACCCGTATCACCGGGAGTGATTTTCTTGATCAGTATATTAGTCCAGACAGTGCGGACACCGCCATCAGTAGCCTGCTGATCCTCCTGGACCGCGACCAACAGGGCTCGACCAAGGATAACGCCTGTTTGCAGTTGATCAGTACGCTCAATTTGGACAGTTGCACGACGATCTGTATTCCCACACGAGCCGGTGAGGGTTGGAAATTGTGCATTCCGTGCAAGCCAGGACAGGATATTGAAGTCAAGCTGTCCCCCGATCTGCTGGCGAGAAACGTTTTAGCGAAATTGTTGAGTAATTATTTTAGAAAATATATCGACACAAGGTCCTATACGGCTTGTGAAGACGACTGCAAAAGTAATTTGAACCGATCATTTGTCAAGATCTGTTTGAATGAGGGCGGGCAGCCCATGAGCTTTGCGCCGGGTTCTCTCGCGTATGACACCGTAAAGCAGTTTTTTAAGCGTGGCGATACACTGACGCTCTTTGGCGGACAGCAGCCAGGTGTATGTATTAACTCATTTGTTTCAGGGTGTCTGGATAGGCGCTTTCTGCTTCGTGGACACGGTGTGGATGAGCTTGCTTTCTACAAGAAGGACGGAAATTGGATCGTTTCGCTGGGCGTAACAAGGCAGCTTTTGGTGGGGCCGGGCGTGGACAATTTGTCGAATTGCGACAAGAGTCTGCTGGAAAATTATACGGAAAACGGCAGTACCGTGTTTGGAGAAACCGGCTTTGAGGTTACATTCGTTATCGATGCCACAAATGGTGAATTTGAATGCCAGCAGTTTAAAGCGCATATAGCCAACGAAATTGCCAGAACCAAAGATGGTACCTATACCATGTCCGATCAAAGAATTGATATTTGCAAATAAATTTTGCTGGAGCTTTATTGTCTGTAGAACGCCGTGAGATGTTTTGATACTAATTGTACAAACTGAATGATTTGCCTTTACGACTATGCCAAATACTTCTATACCATCATTGCCTTTAAATTCATCACATTTTTTTCATCGTGAAATAAGTGCAGACAGAATTAGCCGGATCACGCACGCCCATAGTGACGAGGCAAAAAGCGAAGCGCTCAGAATGGGCTTGTGGGACATCTTTAAAGATCTGTTTTGTGAAAATAAAAAAGCAGATTTTTTGGAAAAACTATGGCAACTGAGCCATGCCAACGATTTCGATGCAAAAGCTGACGTATTTGTCGAAATTAAACGAATGGTTGATTATGGAGCGGGTGTGGAATTCGGGATCGGCCTTGAAAAAGCGGATGATGGAGCAGCGGTAAATTATTACACGACGTTTGTGGTAAAAATTGACGACAATCCGGTCGAATTGTGCACCTATCAGCTAGCCGACGCATTCACTCTTTCAAAGTTATACGATGTCAAACCGGATCACTTCAGTGTCAGTCTGGGCAGGGATTGGCTGGAATGTGCCCTTGCTGTTGGTAGTAAAATTGAAAATGCTATTTTTCGTGACCTGGATCTTGCAGGCCTTGATTTCAGGGGCAAGAAGGTATCTGACATCGATTTTTCTGGTTGTGATTTACGTGGCGTGAAATTTGACGATACAACAGAATTCAGTAATGTAAATTTGACGAATGCAAAGATTTTACAGCCTTTATATGACCAGGTAAAAAATTCAAAATTAAGTATTGATGCTGTGCCATACACTGAGACTCAGATCGAACAGTGGAAAAACATTAGCGATTTTTATTCTGATGAAAGCAGGGGTCTGGCCGAGAGGGAGTTTTACGTATTTTCGAAAACAGATCTGCCCGACGCTGAACGAGTATTGGCATTCTGGAGGTTACAGAATCTGGCCGAGGAGTGTTTTCGTTCGACAAAATTCAACGAATCCGACATCGACAACGGTAAACATGTAATGTCAATTCGTGACGGCGATGACATCGTTATTGCGGAAGACCTGAAATTTGGCGTAATTGACTTTTTTGATACTAAAAATAGGGAGCTGGCGACGACTGCTTTGTGCAATTTAACCGATATTTCGAGGTCCGGAACCGAAAGAACGGACAGTTTTGTCAAATTGCGCGACCTCGCAAAGCCGGACTTTAAAGATATGTTTGTATTTAATGTGATCGATTCAACCTGCCTGCAAGTTTCTATAAAAAATGCAATGGAAGTTGTTATCAGGCCCATTCAATTGACAGGTCTGAACAATCATATTGTCAAGTATCTTAATACTGTAATCATCCCGGAGCCGATAGATTACTTAAAAAGGAAATTTGAAGGGGATTTACACCGGTCCGATGTTGATTTCAGACTGAGTGACGTTACCGCTGAATTCAGGCCTAGTGATAAGACCTTGAACGAGGATAAGTTGGCATTTGGCACCTCATTTATTGCTGGCCTTGAAAGTGAGTACAAACAAAAAATGGCATATTTCATGTTATATCAGATAGCAATCCAGTCTATCCACTCTTTTTACGGCGAAATCGGCGTCGATATTCCCCAGTACGGAATGCAGACCGAGCAATACAAGAGTTATTCAGTCACGCAGCAAAAATTGTCAAAGGATCTGATTTTTGACGTCACTTATTCCGTTGAATATATAAACGACTCAGGTGAAATCACCAACATGATGGGTTATACGATGATTGCGGGAGATGACAGGTTCAATGCGGAAAAACCCGCCTACACAAGCTATTGTTTCAGGAGTCAATTTGTCGTCGGACCTGATACGTTCGTTTGCACCCGAAATTCACTGGTGCGCGGTAAGCCATTCCTGGTAGAGTCCGATGGACAGTTCCGGTTTTTGGCTGACCCTGTTGCGGCATCGTAAGGTGCCCGACGTTCATAGATCAATCACGCTTACCACCGCCCCTGCCGGTGTGCCAGATGGCCTCGTTTCGGCCAGTAAAAATACGGTTGTTCATCCCCATTTATCGTGTGCTTCAATACGTTGAATTGCTGGGGATGCGCCGGACATACTGATGTTTCTAAAATGGAAATACGTAGTTATACCGTCAGTAAAGGTCACACTGGTCGGGCCATATGTTACGTGCGACTATGGAACCCGAGGCAGATTCCGGCACGTGTTTGAAATGGTAACTGGACCAGGAAACGGAGAAGGACGAATGACAAATCAAATTCAGCCCAGCAATTCGAGTTCGACAATTAATCCCAACGATGACGAGGTTTGTCGCCTGGACCAAGGCGACGTAAGTAATGATAGGACACGCTATACCGAACTGGCGAAAAAAAAGAAAAAACTGGAGTCGCAATTGGCAGAAAGGATGGCAATTGAAATGAATAATCAATCGTCTCCGTTATTGGCATTCAATCTGCAAAATCAGCTTAGTGCATTTATGGGACATGACCAGATGGACGATGTTCCGGGCGGCGGTGAATTCGTTACCTTGTCCGACTTGAAGTCGGTCATCGCTGCGTTTGTCAAAACGGATGGTAATGGATCGTCGCAGCAGGAAGACGCAATGCCCGCACAATTAAATCAGGCGAGCCGACGCGTGCACGCAACATCGTCCCCATCTCCCGGCACCGGGGCTATGGATGCGCTGCCGGGCCGATCCAGCTCCAGCTCCAGCCCCAGCCCCAGCCCCAGCTCCAGCCCCAGCCCCAGCCCCAGCTCCAGCCAGTCCGGACATATTGCAGAAGGTTCGGTAGCGCCGCTTGCGTCGTCGATGATATCCGGTGCAGACCCCCAGGCGCCGGATACATTATCGACAGCGTCGACGCCTGCCAACCAGGTGCAGGGTGGTGCGGAGCGGCTGGGTCTGCCGCAGGGGCAGAGCGCAGTCCGTCAGGTGCATGGCAGTGCAAGATCTGACAAGCTGGCAATACCAGGTAAGCGGTCTATTGCCGAGGAAAGTGACCGAATGGCTGGGGTAAAGCGGTCAATTGATCCGGGGCAGGGTGTATCGTATCAGTCAGAAAGGCCGACGAAGGCCACCGCTCCGGTTCGACACCAGACCGACAAAGCGGACGAGAAGGAAAATGATCCGGAGCTGGCTCAGAATGTCCAGGTCGCGGTCAACCAGACCTCGGATGTGCTGTTTGTCCCGGCACAAACCTCCGCTTTCGCTGAAACAGCTTCCCACCAGGCCAATAAGAAGATGATGGCCAAGCTGGAAAAACAGTCTGGTGTCGGTACCGACAAAAAAGAAGGTGTGACCTTCAAACACAATTTCGCCTCCTGGGGTGAGGGGAAATCGGTCGACATTATTGGCTCTGCCGCGGCCGGTTATACCGCAGTGGCCTCGGATGATGAAACCGCCGATATTTTAAAACGGTATGCTGATGAATCCATGAATGTCGATCTGAAAATAGCCAGCGATGACCGGTTCCAGGCGCCGTTAAGCCCTGTAACGCCTGACGACGAAAAGCATAAAAAATGAACGCGTTGCATTCAATACGTTCTGTCGACGTGGACGCTGAAAAGGCAGCAAAGACCCGTTCGGGGTTGTATCGATTGGGGTACCGACCGAAAGAGGGTGCGTTGCCTGTGCCTATACCTTATCTGCGTTTTACCGGCAAGTTCAATGACCAATCTGAAATGGATGGCTATATCGACCTGGCGACCTGGATGAATGCCACCTTGCCTGAACTGGAAGGAATAGACTGGCTCAGCATTGATGAGAATCTGCTGCCCTCGCTGATTGCAGATCACCCGCTGGATCTGTTGCTGGAGGCTCAACATGCCGCGTTTGAGGAGCTGCGTATTGTGGATTGCGTGAAGCACTCAGCAATGTTCAGGTCGTTGCCGGTACTCGATGCAAGGCCGGGTGCGGTTCTGATTGAGCGCGTTTCTGTTGGTAATGAAGACATTTATTACAATCTGGAGTCACAGGCGGATCTGGCAATTCCACTGAGCTTTGTGCTGGGGCGCAGCGTATTACCGCTGACGGCGCTGAAAACCGTGGGTGTGGGCGATGTGCTCCTGGTAGAGAACGCTATTGGGTATGCGCAAAGCCAGCATAAGCGGTTATTTGAATTCGAATTTAAACAGGAGTCCATCATGTTGGGTGAGCGTTTGTTAAATGACGACAGGGCCTTCGACCGGACCGGTCATAACGATGTGACAGCGGGTTCAGGCAGTGAGCAGGGTATAAATGCGTTGCCCATTGAACTCAGTTTTGTACTGCTGGAAAAAACAGTCACATTGGGCGAATTAAAAGCAATGAGTCCGGGCGAAATAGTGGCACTGCCTCCCGACCAGTTGATGGACGTGGAGATAAGGGCGAATCAGCAGCGGTTTGCGCGCGGGGAACTGGTCGAGTTACCCAACGGGCAGTTCGGCGTGGAAATTCGCACGCTCTGGCCTTAGGGAGACAACCATGGCTAATGAATATTCGCTCATCGCCATCATGGCGCTAACGGCCTTCATTCCCTTTCTGGTGGCTGCTGGCACGTGTTATATCAAATTCTCTATTGTCTTTGTCCTGATCCGCAATGCTCTGGGGGTGCAGCAGGTGCCTTCCAACATGACTTTAAATGGTATCGCGCTCTTTTTGGCCATCTTTGTCATGACACCGGTTATCCAGAAAGGCTATGAGGAATATCTGTCTGAACGTGTCCAGTTGAACAGCATCGAATCGATTATTAATTTTACGGATACGGGCCTGACCGGCTACCGGGCCTATTTAAAAAAATATTCGGATCCTGAACTGCTGGAATTTTTTGAAAAGGCGCAGGCCGGTCGTTTGGGCGAGAATCCGGGCGGCCATGCAGAACCGGCCACCGATCCATCGATTATTGCACTGTTACCCGCTTATGCACTGAGTGAAATAAAGGCGGCCTTCAAAATAGGATTTTACCTTTATTTACCTTTTATCGTCGTGGATCTGGTGATCTCCTGCATTCTGCTGGCGCTGGGTATGATGATGATGAGCCCTGTGACGATATCTGTACCAATAAAACTGGTGTTGTTCGTTGCCATGGATGGCTGGAGCATGTTATCCAAGGGATTGGTGATGCAGTACATAGACCTTGGCAAGGTATGAAGCGGTCGCTGCGCAAGTAACATTAAGGGAAAAGGTGATGGACAATATCATTTATGCAGGAAATAAAGCCTTGCAGCTGGTTCTGGTGCTGTCAATTTTTCCTGTGGTTATTGCAACGATTGTGGGCCTGATTGTAGGGCTGTTTCAAACCGTGACCCAGATCCAGGAACAGACTTTACCGTTTGGTATCAAGTTAATTGCAGTCATACTTTGCATTTACCTGATGTCTGGTTGGCTGGGCGAGCACCTGATGGCTTACTCAAGCGAAATGATCGAGATTGCAACCCAGGTTGTCAATTAGTGCAAAAAAATGGTGACCGGTCTACTCCTCGAACTGCAGCAGAAATTACCTGTGCTGCTCCTGATGTATGCGCGTATCTCGCCCATCTTTCTGATTTTACCTATTTTAAATAACAGCGTTCTCAGTAACACCGTTATTCGCAATGCCACTATCTTGGCCCTCGTCATTGGTCTCTGGCATACCGCCGGCGCGGCACAGATGAGCGCCGTCCCGGGCGTAGACCAGCTGGATTACCTGTTCCTGGCAGGCAAGGAGATTGTGGTGGGTGCGAGTATTGGCTTTGTGATGTCATTGCCGTTCTGGATATTCAATGCAGTCGGGGGCTTTATCGATCTGTCTCGTGGTTCGTCCATGGGAAGTATGCTGGATCCGACCAGCGGACAGGAATCAACTGAAATGCAGAATTTTATCAATTACTGTGTCTGTGTGGTTTTTCTGGAATTGGGTGGGTTTAAGGTGTTGTTGCAAACGCTGGTGTCCAGTTACCAGAATGTGGCTATCGGGGACAGTTTTGCCGTGAACCTGAATTTTGTACTGCCTTTTCTGGCCCAGGTTTTTGAGGAAGGTTTCGTTTTTGCGTCTCCGGTTTTACTGTCGTTGCTGCTGGTTGAATGTCTGTTGGGCCTGCTTGCACGGTTTACGCCGCAGTTAAACGCGTTTTCGGTATCAATGACGATCAAGAGTGTGATCGCTTTATTTATTCTGTCACTCTATTTCTGGCAATTTTTGCCAGACAAGACGCTGGAATACATGAACGTGTATTCACAATGGCACCTGTTGCAGGGAGGGGGCAAGTCATGAGTGGTGAAAAGACCGAAGAACCCACCGAAAAGAAGTTGGAGGATTCAGCCAAGAAAGGACAGTCTTACAAGAGCAAGGACGCGGTATCGGCCTGTATCATTTCTGCAGGGGTGCTGGGCATGACGGTTGTGTCGTTGACCGAGGTGGGCGAGGTTTTCAATGATTTTCTGAATAATGCCGAAAATATCACCAATACCTACGTGGTTGACAGGGTAGTCCGATTGTTTCTGCATTTAACCATGCCGTTTGTCGGCATCTGCATCATTGCGACAATTATACCTTCGTTAATTCAAAGTAAATTTGTGTTGGCCTTTGAGGCCATCAAGATTGATTTTGATTCGCTGAATCCGGTCAATGGATTTAAAAAAATATTCAACTTGAAGACTGTAAAGGAATTTGTTAAAGCCATTATTTACATCGTTGTGTTTACGTGTGTCGTCTATGCATTTTTTAAGCATTACGAACGGGTTCTGATTGATCTGGTTTACGTTCAGAAGGCATCGGTGATTAAAATATGGATGGATGCAGGTACCACCATTGTGCTGCTCTGTTTGTTGGCATTTGTGGTCATCATCGTGATCGACAGTATTGTGGATTATTTCCTGTATATCAAAGATCAGAAGATGGAAAAGCATGAGGTCAGGGAAGAGTACAAGCAGCAGGAAGGAAATCCGGAAATCAAATCGCATCGCAGGGAAATGCACAGAGAGCTGTTATCCGAGCAGGAAAAGACCGAAATTGAACAGTCCAACTTCATTCTGGCCAATCCAACCCATATTGCCATTGGTATCTATCTGAATTTCGAGATATCGCCGTTACCTTTTGTGTCATTGCTGGCGAAAGGAGAAAAAGCACTTGCCATCATTTCCTACGCCGAAAAACATGGAAGACCGGTGGTCCGTGATATTCCAGTTGCGCGGCGACTGTTTAAAATGGCCAAACGCTATTCCTTTATCCCGATCGAAATGCTTGAGCCAATTTATGCCATTTTGATCTGGCTGGAGGAGGTGGAAACGGCGCATTTGAAAGACAGTCAGGTTGCAGAGGGAGCAGAAAATGATGATCCGGACAAGGTCGCTGACGAGGAGCAGAACAAGTGACTCTGACCGGGTTTAAGATGAAGCGACAGGCAATTTATGGTGGAAGGGGGGGAGTGAATGGATAACGACGCAATTTTGGTGCATCGACCACATGTATTGACAGGATACCGACATCACGCGACAAAGGCCGAGAGAGCATTTCAGGAATCCATTTCGGGTGTCGCAGAGCGCCGCGTGACAAAAGCACCCGAGGCGAATTTACTGGTGCGATTAGCGGCAACCCGACCAGGCAAGCTGGTCGCGACCCATACGGCGAAGGCTGTTGCTGGCGGCATAATAGGCGCTGGCGTCATGCTGACACTGACCGGAAGCGGTGCGACCGTGGGCATTCCAATGATCGTTGCGGGCGCGGCATTATTTGGGGTTAGTCTGATGCTGTCGATGGCTGCGCGCGACCACAGTGAATCTGCTGTACTGCATGTGTTCAAATCATTTCTGTTCATGAGCGGAGGAGGCGTGGCCGGGGCACTTTTAGGTCCTGGGGCCGGTGTTTTGCTGACGCCGAGCCTGATTGCCATACCCGTGGCGGGCGTCCTGACGGCGGGTTCGTCAGCGCTTGCGGATACGTTTCACTATCTTGATGATAAGCAGGCAAAATTAGGGCGGAAATGTGGCGCAGGGCATGGCTGAGTTCTGCGCTGGACTGAGGCAGCAAAGGATTAATAGCAGGAATGCCCGGGAAGTTGTACCGTATATCTACGAGTACCTCTGAACATGTTTCCACTAGATAATTCGGGCAATCAGTTACGGTAAACAGGATGATTGCTATGGAGAAAAAAATTGATGACTATCTGGAAGAACTTGCCACTGAGGTTGTTAAACAGCAAGGCATTCAATTCAATTCCCTGAAAGCAGAAAAAATCCATGTACAAAACACAGTTCAGCAAATTCTTCAGCAATTGCAGCAATCGAATGCATCTCTCAAAGAGGGATTGACACTGCTGGTCGGGAACAGTCATGGCTATGTGGCTGACACATGCAGAAAATTGCTCGACAATTTCGACAGTCCGGAAAAAACAATCGCAGTCATCAGTACAGAAATCAGCCAGAATCCGCAGGCTATGGAAATGTTTTCTGAAGAAGTTAACCGGTTCTATGATTGTGGCGATTATCACCAGGAAGAATGTGTCATCGCCGTATTACTCAATCTTTTTCCTCTGCATCCCCAGTCCTACGCCTGCTTTGCGACGTTGTTGTGGCGTAAAGACGGCATTCATGTTGCGCAGTCGTTTTATGAGCAGATTGTTGACGCGTTCAATGAACCCGTTTTGGATTATTTTGCAGCGCATTGCCTGTTGAATACCGAAAATCAGACCAAAGCACATGAACTGCTGGACCGGGCATTTGCCAATGCAAACAGATTTCCGGAACAGTACGCGGATTTGTTACCTTTAATTCGGGATTTGATGAAATAAAACATTGAGTAAATCAGTGCGCAGAAAAAGGTAGCAGTTATGGATTCAGACGCCGGTAGTACGGGTAAAGTCGCAGGTAGTTCCAGCAAGACAGTCATTAATCAGCACGATATAGACAGTGAGGACAGAATCAACCAGGGTAACGCCGTTGCGATTCCCGGTCCCAATCTTCTGGTCAGATTATCAAGAAGCGCTCCCGGACAATTAGCCGGTAGCTACACGACCAAGGCTATTGCGGGTTGCATGATAGGTGCGGGTGTTTTATGTCTCCTGAGTGGCTATGGGGTTGTCGTCGGCATTCCACTGATTGCGTCGGGCGGTGCTCTGTGGTTGCTCAGTACCACACTGTCTGTCGCCGCCATTGAGGACAAGGGACCGTTGCCCGTTATCTTGCACCTCATTAAATCTCTGTTAAGCCTTGCGGGTGGAACGGCACTCAGTTTTGTGCTTGCATTCTTTGTTCCAGGCGCCGCTGCCTTCATTTCGGGCGCTTTTGTCGGGATACCGGTATCAGGTATAGCGTTGACATTGGCATCGTTTGGCCTGGACTATAAAAACCTGGAGAAAAGTCCGGCATTTGCCTATGTGATGCACTCCGATATCCGGAGTCACATGACACGGGCAGGCGGGAATTTTTATGAAAATCCGGCCGATGTGCGTTCGGCACTCGCGTACATTAAACAGGGTAACAATCCGACCGCCGTCTTCTTGCGATACCTTGATACGGATCGTAACCAGAAAGCGCGAGAAAATCCGCAGGACCTGGACAAGTTGACTGAGGTGCGCGGATTCCCCTGGAAAGATATGCTTTTAAGCCATGCTGATCTGAAAAATATTCATTTCGACAGGTTAGAACTTTTGAATAACGATTTCTCAGGCGTAGATTTCAGGTATTCAAAATTTACCCGATGCAGGTTTATAAATTGCATTTTTGAACAAGCTAACCTGACTGAGACGGAGATTGAACACTGTGTTTTTGAAAAATGTTTTCTTAAATCCGCCGATTTTACCGATGCAATTCAAGTCGATTCGTCCTTTAAAGATTGTTTTAATCAAAGTTTTTACCATGTTTTCGCATTTAATGTCGTTAGCAATCCCGATGAATTTCATAAAAAGGTTCCCGGCAGAGCTAGTTTGCTCATCGCCACGCTGGCTCACATTTATCTGAATGTCGAGAAATTCAGCGCTGCGGCAAAGCTGCGGGCGGCGTATGAGATACTCTGTCTGGACGATGCTACGAATGACCGCTATACGCTTGAACTGAAGATGAATGTTGCGAAAGATGTTATTCAGGACGAACTTGTTTACACGAATGATACGGTTAAACGTGCAATCGCTTTCGTGTTGACTCATGCTGACAGCGCTGAAAAAGAGCTGGTTGGAGCCGCCACAAAATTGCTACTACGGGACGATCCCTTAATCGGAAGTAATGTCACTATCAAGTCGTGGAATGAACTGGCGGATGAATGGGATTGAAGGTAATCGGACCATCGCCTGCGATAATCTGTCAGGTCGTTACTGTTATCCGGTTTGCGTATTTTTTACCCCGTTTGGAGTATTCTTGGAAATCGTCGTTGAAAGTCTCACTTGTTTTACAGTTTTTCAATTCAATTCCGGTAAACTGGCTGCTATTCCATTCATGTGTTGATGTTAAATCACCGTTTATCATGGTGAAGTCGTGGAAACGGCATTTTGTAAATGTTGAGCCGGTAAAATTGGGTTCGAGAAATTGCCTGTTCCTTTCCGAGATGACCCTTTTTTTGCGATGGATCTCGATTTTTTCTTTGACTTCCGCGTCATCCTTGTTTTGCCTGAAGCCCCTCAGATACATATTGTTATAGTTTGTGATCGTTTTGCTGACGTTGACGTAGTAAATATGTTCTTTGAAAACGGTGCTGCCATCGAATTCGACGTTGGTCAGATGCGAATCTGAAAAGTTTGTCGCCGCGCATCTGGACACATAGAATATGACATTGTCGATGGTGGCGCTTGTGAAATCTGAATGGGTCAGACTGGCATTATCAAAGTTGGTGCGCTGCAGATTGGCCCCGGAAAACCTGCAATGGGTTAAATTACTGCCAGAAAAATCCGTGTTCCAGAGTCGGGTTCTGGAAAAATCAAAATGGGCCAGGTTCAGGCCACTCAGATTTACATAGCTCAGATCGGCGTTGGAAGTGATTGAATAAATTTTGCTGCAATTGGTGTGGACATGGCGGTTTAATGTGTTGACGATGGCGGCCCGTTTCAACTCTGAAAAGCCGACCCCACTGAGGTTCAGCTCGTCACCCGTCGCGGCATTTGTGATAATTATCGTGTTGTTCTCCCAGGCAGACAGCGTGAATTGCTGGCCGCTGACGGTAAAGTCGCACCTGCAAAACGGGATGCGGGTCAGGTCTGCTTCCAGTATCGCTTTCAGAATACCCAGTTCGGCGCCCGCAATGGACGCTTTCGCCTGCTGAAATTCGGTGTCGTGGGTTATGTCGCAAGGGTCGTTCCTGAGCAGATTTAAAATGAAATCTTTAAGCTGGCTCAGCAGACTTTGTTTTACCCCTTTCCGGATATCATTGTCAGTGACTAAATTTTTAATACAGTTGCGTATATGATGGGTGCTGACAGTCGGGTAATACATTGACATAACGGTTCAGGTGGAAGTAGCGTAGTCTTGCACAGGTTGGTCCATGAATTCAATTCAAATTCGGTAACATACTTTTTCACCGCTTGAATTTTTGTATAGGCTGGCGCATCGGCGACGATTATGGTTGACCTTGCCGCACGAACCGGCAATTCGGGGTGGGGTAGCCACTTTTTACCCACTTTAAAGCGACGCTGTCGCCGCGGTTTTATGGCACTGTATTGCTGGGGGGAGGCAGGCGAACCGTGGGACATCTGTTCGTCACTTTGTTGGTTAATATTCAACTTCATGGACGGATTCCCCGGTAATAGCACATACGGTTCAATTTACAATACAATGAGCGCTTTGACTATTCATTGGTATATTCATGCAAAACACACTGACGATCGGAAAATCACGGGTACGTGGTTTTACATTAATTGAAATTATGGTCGTGATTGCCATTCTGGGCATTATGGCCGCGATTGTGGTACCTAAATTGGTGGGGCACACCGATACGGCAAAAGTGGTGGCAGCCAAGCAGGATATCGCCAATATCAAGCAGGCATTGATACTCTACAAGCTGGATAATCAGCGTTATCCGACCACCGAACAGGGCTTGCAGTCGCTGGTCACCAAACCCACTGTCGGGCCTGCTGCGAACGGCTGGAAAACAGACGGTTATCTGGAAAAAATACCTAAAGACCCCTGGGGCAATCCCTACCAGTATCTGTGTCCCGGCATAAAAGGGGAATTTGACGTATTTTCATTTGGGGCAGATGGACAGCCCGGTGGTGAAGGGATTAATGCGGACATTGGTTCCTGGGATTTATAAAGTCCTGTATGACTGCGGGTACCGCGCCACGTTCGCCTGTTTGCCGGATTGCCGGATTTACCTTGCTGGAACTGCTGGTCGTTCTGGTCGTAATGGGTATTATGCTGGGCATGGTCAGTTTTAATGCCATACCTGACAATAAAAAGGCATTGTTTAACGACGCACAGCGGATTGCCCTGCTATTGCAGCTGGCGCGGGAAGAGGCCATCGTTCGCAACCGGCCGGTAGCGTTTGAGCTGGACAGTGAACAATTTCGATTCTATGTCCGTGACGATACGAGCTGGCAATTGTTAAACGACAACGATTTATTTCGCGAGCGCCAGTTTCAGAAATCGCCATTACTGATTTCCATGCAGCCTGCGCCGGCCAAGCCCGGCTTACCCCTTAAGATTGTTTTTGGACGGGAGCCGGTTGATAAGCCCTTTATTCTCACGCTTTCATTTGACGATGCCACGGTGGCTGTTTACGCGGACGGACTGGGGCATTTTTCAGTTGAACAGTCAAATTAACCGGTGATAATTTCTATGAGCCCGATGTCAAAACAAAGTGGCTTTACGCTGCTGGAGGTCCTGGTGGCACTGGTAATCGTGGGTGTTGCGCTCGGCGCAAGCCTGCGGGCAGTCGGTAGCCTGACCAGAAACAGCGATCATCTCCGCTCATCGATGATGGCAACCTGGTCGGCAGAAAACCGGTTGGCACAGATCCGCCTGTCAACCACCTGGCCAGACATTGGTACCAGTAACTTTCCCTGTCCCCAGGACGATTTGCCGCTGGTGTGTTTTCAGGAAGTCATCGCCACGCCCAATCCCTCTTTTCGGCGCGTCGAAGTGACGGTGTCGGATGAACGCGACCCGGAGCGACGCATCATTAAACTCATCCAAGTGGTGCCGAATGCACTTTGACCCGTCCAGTCTGAAGCCGGCTTGTCTGCCCGGACCCGATCCGTTTGCCGGAACAGGACCAACGGCTTGCCGTGCAGCGCGACAGCGTATCAGCGGCTTCACCCTGATAGAATTGTTGGTCGCCATCAGTATTCTGGCAATCGTTGCCGTGCTGGGCTGGCGCGGACTTGACAGCATTGTTCGGAGCAGGGAAGTATTAACGGCCGAACTGGAGCAAACCCGGGGTCTGCAGCTCACCTTTGCCCAATTGCAGAGCGATTGTGCACGTACCGTCAACCCGCTGAATTACCCAAATCTGCCCGAAGGGCGCTCAAGCTGGATCGAACCGCAACGGATTATTCTTATCCGGCATGTCTTTTCTGATGAGCAGGCGCCAGCCATGCAGATCGTTGTATATCGGTTACAGAACGACAACCTGACCCGGTTCGAATCGATTGCGACCCGCGATCTGACGGTTCTGGCACAATTGTTGACACAGGCACGAACGCCGCCGGATAACCAGATCGAAATCGTCATGCAGAAGCATGTGCAAAGTCTGACGTTTTCCGGTTATCCGGAAAGTTCGCTGACTGGAACCACGGCGGCGCCAAATCCGGCAACTGCCAACCCCGACCCGAACGCGGCCAATGCCAATAATAACGCGACAGCGACAAACAGCGCCGCAACCGGTGCTAACGGTAATCCGCTTCCCAATGCAAATAATTCGGGTGGCGCCATTCCGGTGCAGAATGTCAATCTGGCCAAAGTGACGACGGGCTTGCAGGCGATCATGCAGTTGCAGAATCATGAAAACACCATCCAGAAGATTTTTATTTTGGGGGGCACGTGAGTCAGACAGGGCGCACTGGAATTGTATCGGGCACTCCCAGGTTGCGGCAGCGAGGCGTTGCCATTGTCACGGCGCTGCTGCTGGCAGCGTTGGCGATCACCCTGGTCATGAGTCTGTTTGGTCTGCAAAATGTCCAGGTGCGCTCAATTGAAAATCAGCGCTACCAGTTGCAGAAACAGTGGGTCATGCGCGGGGCGCTGGATTGGTCAAGGCTGATCCTGCGCGAGGATGCCAAGGTCAACCAGGTGGATTATCTGGGGGAGCCGTGGTCGGTTCCTCTGGAGGAAACCCGGCTTGACCAGTATGTGGATAATGGCCGCACCAGTGAAGACGATACGGATGCGACCCTGTCCGGTTACATTACCGACGCACAATCACGCCTGAATTTAACCAATCTTGCCAATTCGGGGGTGGTCGATCCGGACACAGTGCAAGCCTTCAAGAAATTGTTAAGTGCACAAGGATTTGATCCGAAGCTGGCCGACGATACGGCAAATCTGGTTGCGTCGACCCAGTCGCGTGCCGCGCAGGCCAATCCGGATGGAACCGTGGTTGCGGCAGCCGTGCCAGCAAAAATTCTGGCCCTGACACAGGTTGATGATCTGCTCGCCATACCCGGATTTACGCCGGCTGCCGTAGCAAAATTAAAAGACTTGGTGGTATTTTTGCCAGTACCGACGCCAATTAACATAAATACGGCATCTGCACAGGTAATTTCAGCTAGAATTGCGGGCATGTCCCTGTCGGATGCGCAGCAGTTAGTGACGACCCGTGACCAGGCCTATTACCGGGATCTGACCGATTTGGGCGGCCGCTGGAACAAGAGCAAAGGCGCGCTACCCGCCGCAAGCGTAGTCAACACACAAACCAATTATTTTATTGTGCATGGCCATGTACGTTTGGGACGTTCAATTTTTGATCAGGATGCCTTGGTTGAGCGCACGCCGGTAACGGGAGTGACCCGGGTGGTTTGGGTACGAGACATGTAGTAGCACTGAACAACATTTAGATAACGAAAAATCATCTTGAATACACTGTATTTACGCATACCCCCGAAACATATCGCATCGTGGCCCCATACCGCACTTGGTTATGCAGTCTGCACACACGACGGTTCGCTGGTTCGTGAAGGCAGCAGCACATTGTCAGAACTTTCCTCATTCATCTCGAATTCAACTATCGTGCTGCTGGTGGCGGCACCCGATGTGACCTTGCTCGAGCTGACCATTCCGCCCATGCCGGACGCCAAACTGAAACTGGCACTGCCCAATCTGGTCGAAGACCAGTTGGTGTGCGATGCGGCTGAATGCGTGCTGCTGCTGGGTGCACGATCAGACGCAACGAACCTGACACCCAAACCGGATCCGCAGAAACACGAGGGCAGCAAACGTGTCATCGCGGTGGCACAGCGGAGCTGGTTGCAGCAACTTTCGGCGAGCCTGTTTGCCCTGGGTGCCAATCAGATCAGGGCGTTCCCTGACCAGCTCTGTGTCCCGTTGAACAAAGGCCAGGCCAGTGCCTGCATATACGAGGATGCAGCAACGGGCGTATGCCTGGCATTGCGTTTTAATGAAAATGCCGGTGTCGGTATGCTGATGGATGCGGCACTGACCATCGACGAGTATGTGACAACGATTGCGATGCTGGCACCGCCGGGCCCGGTGGTTCTGTACGTCGCGGCAAAATCGATCGGGGCATACAGGAATGCGATCTCGGCCAATCCGGCCTGGCAGGAACGTTTTTCGGTGTCAGAGGCCACCTGGTCGGGCACAATAGGCGCGGCAAAGTCGGTCAATTTCAATTTGATGGCGGGCTTGCACACGGCCCAGACCCATCGTATTCAATGGAAGTTGTGGCGCTGGCCGCTGATTCTGGCGAGCCTGGTTCTCGTGGTCAATATCGGCTTTTTGAATTATGACTACTGGAGCCTGAAGCGCGAGGCGCAGTCGGTAAAGCAGGCCATGCTGCAAACCTACAGGACCGCCTTTCCGAAAGAATCAGTCATACTTTTTCCGCTGGAACAAATGAGAAAAAATCTGGATCTCGCAGAACGGACCTCGGGACAGGCGAGCGCGGATGATTTTACCATGCTGCTGACCCAGTTGGGCAGCGTCTGGTCGTCCCCCGAGGCGGGCCAGATACCGAAGCTGGTGTCGATTGAATACAAGGATCACGCCCTGCTGCTGCAGGTGAAAGGGGAATTGCCGCAAAAGCAGATTCAACCATTGTTTGATGAAAAAGGGTTGGTTCTGAAGAAAAATAGTGCGGAAACCTGGCAAGTGAGGAATGCAAAATGAACCAGATTGTATCAACGTTATCAGAAACGTTTAATCAGTTTTGGGAAGCCAGAATAGAACGGGAGCGGCAGTTTCTGGTAGCGGCTGCGGTTTTTTTTGTGTTAGCCCTGATTTATCTGGTCGGAATAGACCCGGCATTGACAGGCAGGGAAGAAATAAGAAAGTCGCTGCCGCTGTTGCACCAGCAGGCAGCACAGATGCAGCAGATGGCGCAAGAGCTGGTGGCGTTACCGAGTCCTGAAAACAGGCATGAAGTGAGCCGGGAAACGGTTGAAGCCGGGTTGGCAGCGAATGGACTGAAAGCGCAATCGCTTTCGGTCAGTGATGGCGTGGTGCGAGCACAATTTAATTCGACCACCATGTCTGCACTGCAGACCTGGCTGCTCGAGGTGCAGCGATCCAGCGGCCTGTTTGCCGACGAAGTGAAGATCACCGGGCTGGAAGGCGGTACGATCAGTGCAAGCCTGACATTGCGGCAGCCGGTGCCGAATGGCGCGAATTGATTGAAGCACGTATGCGTATCAAACAGAAAATAGCCTGGTTCAGCATTGCATTAGTCTGTATTTTGACGACCGTACTTTTTTTTGCTCCCGCCACGTGGCTGGGTATGGCACTGGCAAAAAATACCGGGGGACGGCTTGATCTGGGCGATGCAGAAGGAAGTTTGTGGAACGGATCGGCATTTATTGGTGTGGCAGCGGACAGACATGGCGATCTTACGCCGTTACTGCCGGGACGGTTCAGTTGGCACCTGTCACCCATACTGCTACTTGGACAGATTGACCTGGCACTTGAAAATTCGGCATCATTGTCGCAGCCGGTCAGTGTGACCGGAAATTTCAGACACTTGCAGATTGGTCCGAGTGCAGTTAAATTGCCCTCTGAACGACTGGTTGGTCTGGGTGCGCCGTTAAATACGCTGAAACCTGCGGGTGAAATTACCCTGTCCTGGGATCCGTTAAGCCTGAGCCTGGCCGAGGGTGGATTAAACGTGGATGGCACCATGAAATTGTCGATGGATAAAATGGCGTCGGCGCTGTCACCGATTAAGCCACTGGGGTCGTATCTGTTGTCGTTTGTGTGGCATGGTCAGTCAGCGGATCTGGAGCTGAAAACACTGTCTGGCGCATTGCTGTTGACTGGCAAAGGTGCGATAGTGAATGGTCAGTTGCAATTCAGTGGCGAGGCACAGGCGCGCGATGGCGATGAGGACAAGTTGGTTAATTTACTGAATTTACTGGGTCAACGCAAACCAGGCGTTGATAAATTTGTGATTGGTTTAGAATTTAAATGAAAAATACTCGAATGATACCTTCAATGCTTACTCCGTTAAAGCGTAACCGGATCGGTACGGCACCGTCTTCATTACGAAAAATACCCGCCGGGATGCTCCTGTGCGTCAACTTGCTGGCGATGTCGGTATCGGGTACTGCGTATGGTCAGGAACCGAACCTGAACGAATCCAAACTGACGTTTGTTGGCGCCGATATTGAATCAGTCGTGAAGGCGATTGGACACTATACCGGCACCACCTTCATTCTTGATCCGCGCGTCAAGGGAACCATTAACCTGGTGTCAGAACAGCCCGTCACCAAAGCGCAGGCATTTGAGTTGCTGACCTCGACACTGCGCCTGCAGGGCTACGCTGTGGTCATTGCCAACGGTTACACAAAAGTGGTGCCGGAATCGGATGGCAAACTGCAGGCGGGTCCAACCCAGGCCGTCGGTGTCAAAGGCGACCAGATCGCGACGCAGGTGTTTCGCCTGAATTACGAAAGTGCCGCCAATATTGTGACTGCATTGCGCCCGCTGATTTCGCCCAATAACACAATCAATGCTAATCCGGGTAATAACTCGATCGTTATTACCGATTACGCCGACAATTTAAAACGGCTCGAAAAAATTATTGTCGCGCTTGATGCGCCAAGCACGGCGGGTGTGGACGTGATCCCGCTGAAGTACAGCATTGCGACTGATCTGGCTGCGCTGCTGATACGCCTGACCGAGCAGACCAATGCCACTGCTGAGGGCGGCAAATTGACCATTATGGCGGACAGTCGTACCAATGCCATTCTGCTGAATGCACCTACGGAAGCACGTGCCAATCTGGTGAGAACCCTTATCCAGAAACTGGATCAGCCGACGGCGTTACCCGGTAATGTTCACGTGGTTTACCTGCGGAATGCGGATGCAATGAAACTGGCCCAGACCCTGCGGGCGATTGCCGCTTCGGATACCGGTTCAACGGGCGCAGGCTCGTCGGTGTCCAGTCAGGGAAATATAACCGGTCAAAATCAGTCGTCGCAGATCAGACCAATGACAAACAGCGGTGGCGCGGGTGGTTCAGGCGGCAGTTCAGGGCTGGGCAACGCATTAGGGTCATCGAGTAGCTCGTCGGGCAGTTCGGCCTCATCGACCTTGTCAACAGGTGGACAAACAGGCTATATCCAGGCGGATTCTGCCACCAATACACTGATTATTACCGCAAGTGAACCGGTCTACCGCAACCTTCGTGCGGTCATCGAGCAGCTTGATTCACGGCGCGCCCAGGTGTATATCGAAGCACTGATCATTGAAGTGTCGACGACAAAATCAGATGCCTTTGGCGTGCAGTGGGCGGCATTGTCCGGGAACAGCGCAACCAATGTCAGGGTCGGCGCTGTGACCTCGTATAACACGGGCGGCGCCAGCAACAATCTGATCGCGCTGGCTGCTGCCGGCAAAGATGCTGTGCCCAACCCTGGCATAAACATCGGCGTCTTCAGTTCGCACCTCGGCCTGGGCGCGATCGCGTCAGCATTGCAGTCAACCGGGAACGCCAATGTCCTGTCAGTACCGACCATCATGACCCTGGACAATGAAGAAGCCAAAATGCTGGTAGGCCAGAATGTGCCCTTTATTACCGGTCAATACGCCAACACCACACAGACGACAGGTGGTACGGTGAATCCGTTCCAGACGATAGAACGAAAAGACGTTGGCGTTACACTGAAAGTCCGGCCGCAGATTTCAGAAGGCGGATCAGTAAAATTGATCATTTATCAGGAAGTCTCCAATGTTGATTCAACCACGAATGCGGCAGGCATTATCACCAATATCAGAGCGATTGAAACCAATGTGATTGTGGATGATGGCCAATTGCTGGTGTTGGGAGGACTGATGGCGGAAAACGGAACCGATCAGGACGATCAGGTGCCAATACTGGGTGACATTCCCTATCTCGGCAATTTGTTCAAATACAAGACAAAGACACACATCAAGAGCAATTTGTTGATATTTTTGCGACCGACTGTCATACGTAACACCGACCAGAGCAATTCAGTATCGCTTGACCGCTATGATTACATGCGCGCCAAATCGCTGTCAGAGAGAACCCGGGATCCGCTACTGGATATCCCGTCACTGACGCCGGAACAGCAGGGTACGCTGATTCCGCAGACGCTGCTCAAGCGCGAATCTGTACCGACCCGGTTAGATCAGCAGGGTAGCAGCCAAACCGAAATGACTCAACATGGTGCGCCCGACAATTCGGCAAACGGTCCACCAGGCGAAGCGACGACAGTGGAAGTGGCCAAATAGCATGTCCTCCTTTTCTATTGCCCAAGCCAATCTGCTGCCGTACGGTTTTGCGCGCGAATCATCCATACTGGCAGGTTGGGGCGAATCTGAATTGCTGTATGTCTGGGCCTCTGAAAAGACGGCTGCGACAACCATTGCTGAAGTCGGGCGACGGTTCGGGCGCGTCAAGCTCATGCAGATAGACCAGGGCGAGCTGGAACTGGCGATTGATCGTGCCTACGCCGGCTCAGGCGGGAATGCTGCACAGGTGGTGGACGAAGTTGAGTCGGATCTGGACCTGGCCAAGCTGATGTCGGATTTGCCGGCAATTGAAGATCTGCTGGAATCGGCAGACGATGCGCCTGTCATTCGCATGATCAATGCGCTCCTGACACAGGCGCTGCGGGAAACAGCCTCCGATATTCACATTGAACCCTTTGAGCAGATTTCAGTGGTGCGGTTCCGGATCGATGGTTCGTTGCGCGATGTGGTACGTCCCAAGAAGGCAATTCATGCGGCCCTGATTTCGCGTATCAAAATCATGGCGCAGCTGGATATCGCTGAAAAGCGCTTGCCGCAGGACGGACGGATCGCGCTGCGTATTGGTGGCAAATCCGTGGATGTGCGTGTTTCAACATTGCCGACCGGGCACGGTGAACGTGCTGTATTGCGTTTGCTTGATAAAGAAGCCGGGCGGCTGGATTTGATCAATCTCGGCATGAGTGACGCCATGTCACCCCAATTCAATAAACTGATTAATCAGCCGCATGGAATCGTGTTAGTCACCGGGCCGACCGGGTCAGGAAAAACGACGACGCTGTATGCGGCCTTATCAAGGTTGAACGCCAGTACCACCAATATACTGACGGTAGAAGATCCGATTGAATATGAATTGCCTGGCATAGGCCAGACGCAGGTCAACTCGCGGATTGACATGACCTTTGCAAAAGCACTGCGTGCCATCCTGCGCCAGGATCCCGATGTCATCATGATAGGTGAAATCCGCGATCTGGAAACGGCACAAATTGCGGTGCAGGCCTCGCTCACCGGCCACCTGGTGCTGGCAACCCTCCATACCAATGATTCTGCTGCGGCAGTCACACGCCTGCTGGATATGGGTATTGAGCCTTTTTTGCTGTCGTCGTCCCTGCTGGGTGTTCTGGCGCAGCGCCTGGTGCGCAAGTTATGCGGGCATTGCAAACGTCAGGAAGGCGGGCAATGGCATCCGGTGGGCTGCGACAAATGTTCACACACCGGGTATCAGGGTCGCGTCGGCGTTTACGAATTACTGACGACAACCGACCAGATTCGTGCCCAGATTCATCAAAGTGCGTCCGAAGCCGACATTCGCCATACTGCCAAACTGGATGGCATGCTGAGCATGCGGGAAGATGGTGAGCGCTGGATCAGGGAAGGCGTGACTTCGCGCGAAGAGTTGGTAAGAGTGACTAAAGAATAGGATCAGATCAACCGTGCCCGCCTTTCGCTACGAAGCCCTGCATGCAGATGGCCAGAATAAATCGGGTGTCATGAACGCCGATAGCGCACGTGCCGCACGTGCCGAACTGCGTGGCCTGGGGTTGACGCCTGTCCAGGTTGAACAGATTGACAGCGAAGAGAAAAATAAAGGCAGCAATTCATTATTTGCCGACAAGCTCTCGTCCAACGAGCTGTCATTATTTACACGGCAACTGGCCAGTTTGCTGGAAGCCGGTCTGCCGCTGGAACAGTCGTTTTCTGCTTTATTGGAACAGGCAGAACGGGTTTATGTACGCGACCTGATTGCCGCAATTCGCTCCGAAGTGATGGCAGGGCATGCCTTGTCCGATGTACTCAGGCAGCATCCGCGTGATTTTGCCGACATTTATGTGGCGCTGGTGGCGTCCGGTGAACATATCGGTCAGCTTGCGCGGGTTCTTTCACGGCTGGCAGACTATATCGAGCGTCGTAATGCGCTGGTGCAAAAAGTGCGCCTGGCGTTTACCTACCCGGCGATCGTCACCGTGGTCGCCTTTGCCATCGTCATTTTTTTATTGGCCTATGTCGTCCCGCAAATTGTGTCGGTGTTTGCCAATACCAAACAGAAACTGCCGATTCTGACTGTCATCATGCTGGCCATTTCCGATTTTGTCAGGGCGTACGGTATCATTGCCGGGCTGATACTTTCCTTTGGATTCTGGTCCTGGAAACAGCTGCTAAAGAACCCGGAGGTGAAAATGCGCTGGCATAGCCGCCTGCTGACTGCGCCGCTGTATGGCAAATTTGAACGCAGCCTGAATACGTCGCGGTTTGCCAGTACTCTGGCGATCACCATCGGTTCCGGTGTCCCCATACTGCAGGCCCTTCAAACCAGTCGTGACACGCTGTCCAATGTCGCCATGCGCGAGCAGGTGGAAAGCGCGACAACCGCGGTGCGTGAAGGCGTGAGTCTGGCGCGTGCGCTTTCGACACACCAGTATTTTCCACCGATGCTGATTCATATGATACGTGCTGGCGAAGTCACCGGAAATTTGCCTGAAATGCTGGAGCGCGCCGCCGATTCCCAGCAGCAGGACCTGGAGCGGCGCGCTTTAACCATGGCAGGGCTGCTCGAACCCATGCTGATTCTGGCGATGGGTGTGGTCGTTTTGCTGATAGTACTGGCCGTGTTGATGCCAATTATCGAAATTAATCAATTAGTGCGTTAAGAAAGATGGCATGAAACGTATATCTTTAATCCTCAGCATCGTTTTATTTATCGTGCTATGCGTGAGCACGAGCTTCTGGGTTTTGCAGTTCATGAAGCCCGAAACCAGAAAGATATCAGCACCGCCCATGGCAAAACCGGTGGCCAGCGTCGACAGTGTCGCAGGACTTTTCGGTGGTGCCATGGCAGTCAATTCGAACTATCAGCTGAAAGGGATAGTACTGGCGAATCCAAACAACCAGAGCGAAGCGATTGTCGCTGTGGATGGTAAAGCCCCTCAGGCGGTTACGGTCAATAATGAAATCAGCCCCGGCATCAAGCTGAGCGAAGTGCATTCGGATTATGTGATGATTCTGGATAATGGCGTCAGCAAACGCGTGGATTTGCCCCTGGAGTCAAAGGCCACAGGGCAGATTGCCAGTATTCTGGATACCGTGCCGGGTCATCCGGCACTTCCCGGTGCGAATGGTAATCAGAGAATCAGACCGCAACTGCCTCCGTTACCTCCCCGTAATCCGAATGAAAAATGAGTTTCCCGATTTTGTTGAGACGTCGTTAATTGCCGCACATCCGTCCTGGCACAGTTGTCTGAGACAAGGTGTGCTGGCGGTATCACGCGCAGAGCCTGATTATTTTTCCCGACTGGCAGAGCGTGTTTTTCTGCCCACCGGGCCCAGGCTGTTTGCCGCATTTTCAATTCCGTTATCTGAAGTCCGTTATGTACTCATGGGTGAAGGGCCGTATCCCCGGGAAAAAAGTGCCACGGGAGTCTGTTTTATGGACGGTGCGGTTGACGCACTCTGGGAACCGGGCGTCGGGTTAAGCAAGTCCGTCAACAAAGCTACGTCATTGCGTAATTTCATGAAAATGTTACTGGTTGCCGAGGGCGTGCTGGACCTGGACAATACCAAGGCTGCCGCTCTGGTGCCGGTGGCGGACAACGCTTGCCTTCCCGGCTCAACGTGGATACGAACCGGTGCCCAGTTGCAGCACAATCTGCTTCACCACGGCTTTTTACTGCTCAATGCGAGCCTGGTCTTTCGCTCTGACGTGAAACCGATTCAGGATGCAAAATCCTGGCGGCCCTTCCTTACCGTGGTCCTTCAGGAATTGCTCCGCCAACAGGAAACAAACATGCATGACAGCGGGTCGGACGGCGCCGATCGTCGGGTTGAGTTGATCCTGTGGGGAAAAATGGCTGAAAAAATGAAGCAACTGCCTGAAGCGAATCAATTCAAGTCGTATATCTCGGAACATCCTTATAACCTGTCATTCATTCGGAACCAGGTGATGCTTGATCTGTTCCGGCGATGGCATTTACTGAGAGCGCGTTAATTCATAACTATTTTGCTATTATTTTTACCAGTTTTTTCGTTTTCATGAAAAATCATGATAGATAGTTAATGTGATGAGGTCTGTTTAGATCAAAAGAAGTCAAAATTTACGCCGATTGTCCACTTTAATCGCTTTTATTATTGTTCTTAACTCATATAATGAGTTGAAGAATGAAGCACGCGGTCAGGATGTTTCGCTGGTTTAACGTCAAATGAGCAATTAATTATTTCGCTGTTACACCTTTATGCTAAAAAAAATCTCTGTAAATCAATTGCGCAAGGGCATGTTCATCCATGAATTTTGCGGTTCATGGATTGATCATCCATTCTGGAAAAAATCGTTTCTGGTCACGACCAATGAAGATTTTCAGAGTATCAAGGCAAGTAAAATTACCGAACTGATTATTGATACCAAAAAAGGGCTGGACGTTTACGTTGCGCCCGCACCGGAAGCGCCCCGCGAGCCGGAACCGCCGGCTGCGCCGGTGGTTGCCGAATCCACTGCATCGACAGCTGAAACGCTCCCGGCAATTACACCCGAAGAGACAAAATCCGTCGTCAAATCAATATCTGCCATGCCCGTTTCCATGGACAGGGAACTGGATCAGGCCTCACGTGTTGTGGCCAAGACCAAGAAGGCGGTTATTGACATGTTTCACGAAGCTCGCATGGGAAATGCCGTGAACGTGGATAGCATGCAGCCGCTGGTGGAAGAGATTTCAGAATCTGTCAATCGAAATTCCGGTGCGTTGATCGGGTTGGCACGCCTGAAAACCAAAGACGATTACACCTACATGCATTCGATCGCCGTCTGTGCATTAATGATAGCGTTGGGCCGGCAGTTGAAGTTAAGTGAAGCCGAAATCAAGGAGGCAGGAATGGCCGGCCTGCTGCACGACATCGGAAAAATGGAGATTCCGAACGACATTTTGCAGAAGCCGGGCCGATTGACGGACAGCGAATTCAATACCGTCAAACAGCATCCGCTGGCTGGCTACCAGATGTTATTGCGCAATAAAGCGATGAGTCCTGCCGTGCTGGACGTCTGCCTTCATCACCATGAGAAAATCGACGGCACAGGGTATCCGTACAAATACAAAAGTGAAAAGATAAGTTTGATGGCGAAAATGGGGGCTGTCTGTGATGTGTACGATGCCATTACATCAAACCGGCCGTATAAAAAAGGATGGTGTCCGGCTGAATCAATAAAAAAAATGTCGGACTGGAGTGGGACTCATTTTGATGAAGTTGTTTTTCAGGCGTTCGTCAGAAGTATCGGCATTTACCCGGCCGGTTCGTTAATCAAGCTGAAGTCAGGGCGCCTGGGTGTGGTGGTGGAACAGAATGAAGCGTCGCTGCTGTCACCGGTGGTTCGCGTCTTTTTTTCAAGCAAGTCGATGGGTTATATACCCCCGGAATTAATTGACCTGTCCAAGCCGGGCCATAATGAGAAAATTATTTCACGCGAACTGGTCAGCGACTGGGGATTTAAGAATATTGATACGTACTGGCTGGGCGATGCCGCCTCCTAAATCACCTCAGGCCGGGTAGCGCGGTTTAAATATATCGTGGCAATATAATTTGAAAGGCAATCCATTATCCGGTTGTCTGGTTTGATCAAAGAAATATTTGATGGTATGGATGGTGGTTTGAAAGGCCATCCTATCCCACGGGATTTCTTTCTCGGAAAACAGCGCCACTTCCAGACTTTCTGTGCCGGCGGCGTAATTCAGATCGAGTAACGTGGCACGGTAAAACAGATGAACCTGATCGACGTGCGTGACGTTGATCATCGAAAACAATTCATGTAATTCAATGTTGGCGCCCGATTCTTCGCGTGTTTCACGCAGGGCCGCATCGGCGGTGGTCTCGCCATTTTCCATGAAGCCGGCGGGCAGGGTCCAGAACCCATAGCGTGGCTCAATCGCACGCCGGCACAACAGAATTTTCATGTCGCCGTCTGCCTGCCATACCGGGAGCGATCCCACCACCAGTTTGGGGTTCTGATAATGTATTGTGTGGCAGTTGTCGCACACGTAGCGACAACGATTATCGTCAGGGGGTATTTTGAAGACGACCGGATGAGCGCACTCTGTGCAGAATTTCATAAAAACAATATTGTTCTCGAGTTAGATAACGCTCTATTTTAGGTGGGTTTCCATCGCAGGTCGAATTAAATATCCGTGTTTTTTGCAGTTAATATGGCAACTCCACGGGTAATTCATGCGAAAAAAGATAAATAACTTGTAAGAAAGTCGCTGTTGCTTTATAGTTGCACATCTCAGGCGCGGGGTGGAGCAGTCTGGCAGCTCGTCGGGCTCATA
>CAITOF010000004.1 GCA_903893945.1 uncultured Oxalobacteraceae bacterium
AGCGAGCACACTGGCGTGATCGATCAGCATCACCCGCTTGCCACGCTGACCCGCAACCGCCGCACACATCAATCCTGCGGCACCGGCACCGATAACAATGACGTCCCTGTAAGTCGATACTGTCATGCGACACTTTCCCGGCGTCGTCCGGCGGCCATGACGCAGTAACTGACCTGTTCGGCAATGTTGGATGGCACAGGTTCATTGCCCTTCAGCACAGCATCGATCCATTGTGCAGTTCCTTGTGCATCGGTCGGTATCGGCAACACGGTATCTGTTGCGGTCCGGGTTTCCGCCAGGGTGGTTTTCTGTCCGCCATGAAACCAGTCTATCTGCTGACCTTTTCTGGTATTGGCCACTGCCTCGCCCTCAGTTCCACGCATTAATAACACATCACCCCGGTCTGCCCCGGGACGTTCAGTGAAGAACCGGGCCAATATCAACGCATACTCGGGATGGGTATAGGACACCAGACGTAATGCGGGTTGCTCAAACGGCTGCAGGATTTTTACCAGCGTATGCGTGGAGTTACGCAGACCCAATTTTTTTCTTAACGCAAGTAATTGTGCAAGACGCGGCGCCAGAATCTCTATCGGCATGAATACCGGCAAACGCTGCTGAAGTTGCCGTTCTGCTTCCTGAATACTGCCTGCCGGCAAGATACCAAGCGCCTTCAATATTTCAGCACTGGTGACCCGACCGGCATCCTCTGTCACACCGTGCATCAATACCGGCATACCCGTCCTTGCCAGTAACATGGCCAGTAGCGGCGTCAGATTGGCGACACGGCGCGCACCGTTATAACTGGGAATGACGACTGGCATGGAGTCAAATCCCGGTGCTGCAAGCAATGGAAATGAGGATTGCGCCGCGGCCAGAAACCCGCCGATTTCATCCACCGACTCCCCCTTGATCCGCAGCGCAATCAGGATCGCACCTAACTCGAGTTCACTGACTTTTCCCCCGATAATTGCATTAAATAATTCGTGGGCATCGGCATAGGATAAACTGCGGGCGCCTTTGGCACCGCGACCAATTTCCCGGATCCAGTGCGCCGTGGCATAGCAGGACGATGGAGCTACATTTCTGTCTGGCAAGACAGACTGGTTATCATTCATGAATGGCAGACAATCACTCGTTTTCAATTACACTATCTTACAGCTTAAACAATTTTTTTCTAGAATATTCGCAATAATCTGCACCATACTACGTTCTGACGCTCTTACCAACACCCAACCGGCTACCGCCAGACTTCACTGATTCGACCTATGGATAACAACACCAAATCCGCAACAATACACCCACTGACCGCTGCCGCGGCGGTGGCCGTCATTCTTGTCAGCCTCACAGGTATAGCCGCCATGACAGGCCTGCTTCCCAGTTTTACTAAAAACACCGAGCCCGATGTCAGCGCAGCCAACCAGGCAATCACCGCAAGTGACAGTGCTTCACAGCCTGTTGCTGATACCACTGATACCACTGATACTGCAACGACCGGCGCAGCGCCGGTCGTCACCGCAAACAAAAAAACACCGGCAAAAAAATCACAGGCTGTTGCGAGCCCGCCGGTGCCAGATAACACGACGCCAGCAAGCGGACCCGCAGGACAGTCCGTCGCCCCGCCAGCACCACCACTGCCCTGCCTCAATTGCGGTGTGGTTGAATCAGTACGTGCCATTCAGCAACAGGCTCCTGCCAGCGGCCTTGGTGCGGCAACCGGGGCACTTTTGGGAGGTGTGCTCGGACATCAGGTCGGCGGCGGTAACGGTAAGGCGCTGGCAACCATAGCCGGTGCGGTTGGCGGCGGCTTTGCCGGTAACGCTGTCGAGAAAAATGCCAGCACCAGCATCCGCTATGAAGTGATCGTCAGGATGGACGATGGCAGCCGCCAACGTTTCATTCTCAAGGAACAACGCTGGAGCAGCGGTGACCCGGTTCGGATTGACAACGGAAATCTGTCGCGCCGAAATTAGATCAACTTTTTTGGACGCCTTTTGTGGCCCATAAACACGGGTTGGCCGGTTCTCACACTGGGTAAAAAAAAGCGCCTCAATGGCGCCAGGGAAAAGGGTGGAAATCAAACTTGGTGGCACATGCGACATTCTTTGTTTGCCAGACACTTCCTGTCAATCGCTCCTCTGTGAAATGGAACGACAATATAATCCGGCTCAGGCAGTTGTATTGACATTGTTGCCCAGATTAGGCGGCAAATTCGGTGTTGCAGGTGGTTGCGGCACGGCCTGAATCAGCGCCAGGGCATTGCTCTGATCGGTATTAATTGCTTTTTTCAACACATCAATCTGTACAGACTGACTCACGCCCGCATCGGAAATGTTGCTTTGCGAACCATTTGAAACTCCACTTACGTCCATGATAACTCTCCCAGTTAGCCGTATCCCGTTAACGGCAGATTACATGAAAAACTTTAATTTTTAAGGTTAAAATTTATTAAATAACAATGAAATAAACCATGAAACGGGCTCCGATTTTTGCTATAATCGCTCGCTTCGCAAAGTTGCGCGACAAGGAGAGATGGATGAGTGGTTTAAGTCGCACGCCTGGAAAGCGTGTGTAGGTTCATAGCCTACCGGGGGTTCGAATCCCCCTTTCTCCGCCAGAACATAAAATACCCGCCTCAGCGGGTATTTTTGTTTTTAGCGGAGAAAAGCGAGCACTGCTCGCGCGGGGAATTCGAAGGCTGGCGCATGCAGGCGCCAGCGCGGACTGCGCTGGTGTAGGCGAATCCCCCTTTCTCCGCCAGAACTGCAGCACCCCAGAGAAATCTCCGCGATTGCAAATTAAAGAGCCCGGAAAATCAATCAGTCAGATTGTGATTTCGGGCTTTTTTTCATTTTCGGAGACGATAATGAGGCTAAACTTAGAACCCTTTACCGTCTGAATCTCTGGGTGAGTATTTTATGCTGGACTAAGAAGGTAAATTCTTCGGCAATTTTATGCACAAAATCACTGGCAAACGCCGTTATTAATTGAACACCGTTTTCCTTGGTCACTATAGTCATTCGAAAAGACTTACGCAAAACACAGTATAGAACGCCTGAGATTCCATACCATTTGGCATAGAAATATTGGCTGGAGCGACTGCGCGGATACTTGTCAGGAGCGACTATCAAAGGCCTAACTGACCCTTAACTCGGAGCTTAAAGATCACCAACCAGTTGTAACTTCCATACGCTTTAATCCGAAGGACTGAAATTGTCCCGAATTCTGCATTAATCGAACGTCAATGAAGTACAATTTGACTACCCAATCGGAACAATCTTTAAAGCAACGCTAGAACAAATTGAAAATAGGGAGACCGCAAATGAAAAAATTTCATCAATTCCTAGCCTGCCTGGTTATTAATTTACTCTGTGGTTGTGGGACGACTGAAGTAAAATTAAATAGCAGCCAAACTGAAGCCGTCCAGCTGATACCAATTGATGCCGCAATAAAAATTGTGGAGCGTGATATGGGACCGGACTGGCTAAAAAATCCAATCGCCTATCAGAATATAACGTCCACATTTCAGGTTTTATTAGACTGTCACAGCGAAAGCTTCCATTTGCGCGACGTACAAGATCTCGAAGCGACACACAACGCGTTTGGAAGTACCTGTATAGTCGGTGAATATACCGGGATAGTCCCAATTTTAAAACCAAATGCGGCCTTGAATTTACAGTCCCACCCCTATGAATTCTGTTCTGGTCATATTGCTAGGGGTCTCCCAGTTCCACGATACACTTATTTTATCCCCAGGTGCATAGCGGACACCGAATTGGCGACACTGAAACAGGCAATACTTACCCTTGCGGCCTACGATGCCACCCCTGAAATTGAAAAAATGCCGCAACAAGTCGAGAGCTCTGCTCCAGTCAAACCTAAACCTCAAAGCGAAAATGATGAGTTGTTGGTCGAGTTGACTTTCTGGGACTCGATTAAAAACAGTGTCAACGTTGATGATTTCAAAGCCTATTTAGAACAATATCCCCATGGAAAATTTGTTAGTTTGGCTCGCAATAGAATTACGACACTATCTCACTAGCACATTAAACGGCAACTTAATTATTTGACTCAGTTTCCCAATACGAATTTATAGTTTAAACGCGTCATCAACTGAATCAAGTTTTTCATGAATTTCAAAAATTGTACGGCCGATTTGAAGTAATTGTTTTTCAATCATTCGCTCTGTACCGCTGGCATTAAGGACGTATTTCGTGAATCTTTTTAAATTCATTTGGATAGTTATTCTTTCAATAGGCTTCGTGCATTCTGCAAGCTCGGAACCGACACCGCACAAAGTTGCACTATTAATTGGAAATGCAGACTATATAAATGGGGCGTTAACTAATCCAATTCATGATGCTACTGATATGGCGCAGGCTTTGCAGCAACTGGGATTCGATGTTGTCCTGAAAACGAATTTAAAAAGTCGTGAAATCGGAAGCACATTGCGTGAATTCCGCCTGAAACTTAAATCAGGCGATGTCGCCTTGGTATTTTATGCAGGTCACGGTCTGCAAATCAACGGTGAGAATTACCTGCCCGCAGTCGATGCAGAAATCAATAGTGAGGAAGATGTACCTAATCAAAGTTTAGCGATTAAGCAGATCATGGATGTACTTGAACAATCAAAGACATCAATGAACCTGGTATTTCTGGATGCTTGTCGAAATAATCCGTTAAAACATAGCTTTAGAGACAGTGCCCGCGGATTGGCGAGAGTGGATGCCCCGTCAGGCACGCTCATTTCTTTCGCGACAAGACCTGGCAGTGTTGCGGCAGATGGGAATGGGCGTAACGGCTTATATACCTCAGAACTATTACGGCACCTGTCGGACCAGAATCTACCAGTTGAAAGTATGCTGAAGCGGGTGTTCTCTGCGGTCCGTCAAGCATCTCATGGACGGCAGGAACCTTGGATCGAGGGTGGCATAGACGGTGATTTTTACTTCAGTCCGGCGACCACAAACCAGGGGACCTTGATCAACTCCATAACCGCCAATGCACGGACTCCCTTACAGATTGAAGATGAATTTTGGTCGAATATTCAGCAATCTGCGAAATATGAGGACTTCCAGGCCTACCTAGTACAATACCCGAACGGACGGTATGTTCCTATTGCAAAATTAAAGTCGAATCAGCTTAATCCCAGCGCTTCCCTGGCTAATATAAATTCTTCGAGTGCAACCATTAATCGGGTTGAGTTAGCTCAGCCCCATAAAATCAATCCAGCCAAATCAAAAATTGGAACAATTACTAATATCGATAATGAGTTTGGTTTTGCCACAATTGCCAATGAGTCTGGAGTAGTATTGAATTCAGGCGATAGCGTGATGGTTGACACAGGTACTGGTGGCGTCATTCTCACGGTGAAAAGAGTAGCTGGATTAAAGTTTTCGGCGACCGGAAACAATCTTCAACGTATCAATATTGGTGATACGGTGTCGACACCTTAGCCTTACACCTAATGAAATGCCGGCAACGACGGAATTCAAGACGATGCGCTGTCTGCGCGGCCGACCGTCAAATGCTGCTCAAAGGCTCCGACACCATACTGACCAGATATCCGAGCTATTTCAGTCCGGGTGGCCAGGTAAATGACGGTTGATGTATTACCCGCTTTCAGCCACTATTTGAATGGCAGCTTTTTGAATTTCTATTTGTCGCTTATGGGTGCGGCCCGGTCGTTGGCGGGCAGTTGAGCTCACGGCTTTCGGACCTTACATTGTGCGATACGGAAAGTGTCTATTTGTCCACTGACAACAATTTTGTTGAGTCTGCTGGACCAAACTAAATAGTTGATCGCAACACGCCTGCAAAAATCTTATACATCGCTTTTAAGATATTTCAATCACGAAAAACCTGCCGTACGCACCCCCTCCAAAAAAACTCTGCCACAACATGGTGCGCCGCAACAAGGCGTCTGGTTGATATTGGGGCAGAACGAACCTGATTGGTCCGGTTTTTGCTCAAAAAACCTGAAATACGGTTGGCACACTAATTGCTGAATAGGTAGTGGGAAGCGATCAGATATCGCCAACCGAAGGATTGCTAGGGTTCCGGTCACATGCTGATTGCAAACAGAGTGCGATGCTGGTCCGAGAGTAATCGGCCTCAAACGTCTTTGCCGACGTTCAGGCTCCACGGCGGGACAAAAGCCCGGGAGATTCACTTCGCGTTGAGGTGGTTTCCCTTTACTTCGCCCCTTACTTTGGAGTCTCCCATGGCAAATCCGTATACCTCTGTATCTATGTCCCGTCGGTCCGATGGTGTGTTGCCATCCGCAGTCAATATCCGTAATCCGTCGCACACGTTCTTCCCTTTTCTGAAAAAGGCTGGACCGGCTCTGTCGTGTTGCCTGATGTTGTTACCTCTGACACTGTTTGCGCCTGCTGTTAAGGCCGGTACGCCATCGGATTCGACTGCGTCGGTTGAAACCGGTGAGGAGCCCATCCCCCTGGATGCCAGTTCAACCCGACTCGAAACGGTGGTTGTCACCGCGCAGAAGCGTTCCGAAGATGTTCAGGAAGTGCCGGTCAGTATTTCGGTCCTGGGACGTGAGCAACTGCAGGCGCAACGCATTGAAAATTTTGATGACCTGTCACGTTCGGTACCGGGAGTTTCATTTAATGCTGTTTCTGCAAGTGAAGGTGAAACCAGCATTACTATTCGCGGTGTGAGTTCGACTGCCGGTTCTGCCACGGTCAGCCTGTATCTGGATGACGTATCGATCACAACCAAAAATTTCTGGGACTTTGCCGCCCAACCGCGCTTTACTGACCTGCAGAGTGTCGAAGTACTGCGTGGCCCCCAGGGCACGCTGTGGGGTGACAGTTCAGAGGGTGGCACAATCCGGTTCATTCCAGTGGAACCGAATATGGCCAACTTCAGTGGTGAAGTTAGCGTGGACGGTTCCAAAACCAGTCATGGTGGGACCAACGATGCCGGCAGCGTCGTGTTGAATGTGCCGATTAATCCGGATGTATTTGCAGTACGTGCCAGCGTCTCATCATCCAGCGACGATGGCTGGATCGACAACTATACCCAGCAGGGAATACTGGCTGCAAAAGGCGTCAACAGCAACGACAATACAACGGTACATATTCTGGCCAAGATTACACCGAACGACGACCTGACGATCAAACCCGCGTTCTTCCGCCAGGTGAACAATTCAAATGACAATAACGCTTTTTATCTGAATAATCCGAATGCCAATTCCGGTGGTGTCGGCTCCCAGTTTGTGCCGGCACTCTATACGCAGGACAAACAGATCCGGGAATTCAGCCAGGACATGATGTCGCTGGGCAGCCTGTCGATCAATAATAATTTCCATACGTTTGAGTTCACGTCCGTCACCGGTGTATTTCACCGTGACGTCAACCGGCAGGAAGACGGAACGTTTTATAACAGCACGCTGTTTGCCGAGTTGTTCCTTGATCATATCTTCCCGCAAAACCAGGCTCAGAACGACAGCCTGATCGGTAACCTGGCCTCGCCGGTTGAGATGAAGACCAACTACAAGCAACTCAGTCAGGAATTCCGGATATCGTCTCCGGAAGGCGCCAAGGACCCGTTGAAGTGGGTCGCCGGCGTTTATCTGGAAAAACAGACCATTCATAACACGGATTACCAGCGGATTCCCGGTATTAACACGGCGTTCCAGAAAATTTACGGCTTTTCCATGGATTCGCCCCAATCTGACGCAGCGGGACTGGGCATACCGGGCACCATACTGTTCCCGAATGACGTCGATGAATCGGACAACCGTACGTATCGCGAAAAGCAGATTGCGGTGTTTGGCCAGGTTGACTATGACGTTGCCGCTGACTGGCATGCCGGACTGGGGCTGCGCTTTATCAGGGCGTCCGAAGATTTCATCTCGGTCGAAGATGGCTTTTACCAGAACGGCAACCTCGGTTTCACCCAGTCCGGCGATGTCAATCCGCCCTTCACACAGGGGCAGGACTTTTCCAAGCTGACCCCAAAAATGACCCTCAGTCACGACATTGATGCCAACAACCAGATCTACGCATCGGTGGGCGAAGGCTTCCGGCTTGGTGGCCCGACCGGCCCGATACCACTCGCGTCGTGCACGGCGACCGGTGACTTTGCCCAGAACGGCATTACGACCCAACCCACCCTGTTCAAATCCGACAGTCTATGGACCTATGAGCTCGGTTCAAAAAATCTGTTGAACGACAACCGCTTCTCGATTAGCAGCGCCATCTATTATACGAAGTGGAAAGATGTGCAACAGCAGGTGGACCTGACCGGTTGCGGCTTTGTGTTTATTGAAAACATTGGCGATGCAGCGATTTATGGCGGTGAAATCGAAGCCGCTGCGAAGGTGACCAGCGCGTGGCGTGTCAACATGACAGTCAGTCGTGAAAGTGCAACGATCACCAGCACCAACAATCCGCTGGCGGCGCCGGTCGGCGCGCATCTGATCGACGTCCCTGATCTGACGGCGACTGTCGGGACCAGCTACAGCATGCCGTTGAAAGACACGACCAAACTGGTCACTAGGGCCAATTATTCCTGGACCGGGCATTCATATGGCAGCCTGCAACCCCTGTTACCAACCAGCGGTGTTCCTAACCCCGGCTACAATAATAATGCGTATGGTGTACTCAATCTGAGTGCTTCAGTGGTGGGTTCGAATTACGATGTAACGCTGTACGCCAAGAATGCACTGAACAACAAAACGATAATTCAGTCGCCTTCTATCAATACCGTTATTGAAGGGTATACCGTGAGACCGTTGACGGTTGGTTTGACCTCGACTTACCGGTTCTGACACAGCGTCATGTTATCCATGGGGCGGATTCACTCTGTACCCCGTGGAGCGCACCCGGATTGATGCAGTTTTAATGCCGCGCTGCCTCTAGTCGACGTTGTCCGATACGTCAATCATGCGAACCGGATGAAGTTCGATACCGTCGTCCGGTTCGCTCGCTGGCGCGTGGATCAATTCGGTCAGACGCGCCTTGATCGCATGAAAGGCCGCGCCGGACAAATCCGGGATGCCGCGCGGTCGGTCCAGATTGACTTCAATCAGTTCTGCGATTTCGCCAGGGTTGGCTTTCAGGACCAATATCCGGTCAGCCAGAAAAATGGCTTCATCCAGATCGTGGGTGATAAACAGGACCGTTATGTCGATGTTTTTCCAGATTTCAAGAAGATGGGTCTGCATTTTCAGGCGAGTCTGAGCATCCAGCGCTCCGAACGGCTCATCCATCAGCAGGATACGCGGTTGGTTGACGAGTGCGCGTGCTATGGCAACGCGCTGTTTCATTCCGCCTGATAGTTGTTGCGGGTACACGTCGGCAAATTTCTCGAGTCCCACGATCTCAAGCCATTGACGGGCTTCGCGTTCGGCCGTAAAGCTACCGCGACCGTTCATTTCCGGACCAAACATCACATTCTTCTTGACCGTCAACCAGGGAAACAGTGTGTAACCCTGAAATACCATGCCGCGCTCTGGACCTGGTCCGGTCACCGGTTTTCCGTCCAGCAGCACCTCGCCGGACGTTGCCGATTCAAGTCCTGCCAGGATCCTGATCAGTGTCGACTTGCCGCAGCCTGACGGACCGATCACGCACACAAATTCACGCCGGTGAGTTTTGAAATTGATCTCGTTTAATGCAACTACATCACCGTCTTTCGTTTTAAATTTCTTACCCATACCGCGCACTTCCAGAACAACGTCGCGTTCTTTCAGTCGCGTCATGCGTTCCCTGACTGAACTGGACAGATCCAGATAACCAGGGACGGCGTTTGATGGCGGGTTCATAGCATGATCCTCCTAATGTCGGTTCGCTGCACGTTCCCACGGGAAAAAAAACTTTCCCAGGGCGCCTAACAGGATATCCGTACCGAGTCCGATAATGCCTATCATCATGATGGCAGCGTAGACATTCGCAAAGTTGGTGTAGCGTGCCTGCTGGGTAATGAACAGGGTAATGCCGGAACTGCTGCCGATCAGTTCGGCAACAATCAGATAGGTCCAGGCCCAGCCCAGCAGGATGCGCTGGTCACGGTACAGATCAGGCAATATCCCGGGGATGACGACATGTGTGAGCAGCCTGAATCCCCTGGCACCAAGTGTCATCGACGCTTCCAGTAGTGCGAAATCAAGCTTGCGCGCGGTATTGGCAATAATTAAAACCTGCTGGAAAAAAGTGCCTATCACGATCACCGCGATTTTGGGTCCATCATATATCCCGAGTATGGCCACAGCCAGCGCGCCAAAAGCCGGGGCCGGCAAATAACGGAAAAATTCCGTGAATGGTTCAAACAGACGGGCAATTGCCGGATAGGTCCCGCACAGAATACCCAAGGGTACGCCTGCCAGCGACGAGATCAGAAATCCCCAGAAGATCACCTGTATGCTGTGCCACAGACTCTCATGCAACCACAGACCGTCACGCTGTTTGGGCTCGGTACTGAATGCGGTGTAAAACGCCATCGCGACCTGGTGTGGCGCGGGCAGGTACACCGGGTTAGCCGGCAGTCCCTGCGGCCTGATTTTTCCCAATTGTTTCTGGTTCTCTGTTTCAATGACAAAATCAGCCGAATCGACCAACATGCCGATCTGGTAATAGTCGACATCCCCGGGGTTGGTGATCTGCACCTTGGGATGCCAGATAAAGGGGACATAGCTCACCAGACACCAGAGCATCAGCGGCAGTAAAAACGAACAACTGCCGATAACCAATTTCGACCGTGGCGGCAGCTTTTGACGCAGGGCAAACCAGGATACTGTGCTCATCATTTCCTTGAACTGGACGATTACATGCCGGCCGTCAGTGACGGATCGATTGCCTTGTCGACGTCTTGCGCGGTCTTGTAGATGTCGTATTTCACGTTAAAGCTGTCGACAATCCTGCTTGAACCGTAAATCGACCTGAAACCCTCGGTCTTGACAAACACTTTTTTTATTTCATCCTGTGTCAGAATTCTGGTACCTGCCAGCAGTGGCAGGTAGGCCGCCGGTGTCAAACCGACCCGGGCTGACATGATGGTAATCGCATCGTTACGCGTCTTTGGATCATTCAGATAACTGATTACCCGCAGCCAGACCTTGATTACCTTAATCCAGTCGGAGCGGTGCGCAGCCAGGTTAACCGGATTGACCGCCAGCACATCGTAGATCAGGCCTGGTTCATCAGCAGATGTGTATATCGCTTTCGCACCGGGCACCTGTTTCATTGCGGTGCCTGACACCGGTTGCCAGGCACCGATGGCCGCGACATCCGGAGACGCCAGTACCTGTGGCAACTCGTTGGTGGGCGCCTTGACCAGGGTCACATCCGACTCTTTCATGCCAGATTTCTGCAGCCCATTTAACAGCAGCAGATGTTCCACAAGACCAAATTCCAGACCCACTTTTTTTCCTTTCAATCCTTTCAGGCTGGCAATCCCGGGCTTGGCAACAATCATGTCATTGCCGTTGGAGTAATCAGTCACCAGTATGATCGAACTTTTTGCGCCTGATGCACCGAGTACCAATGCGTCGCCATTGGTCACATTGACCGCATCAAGCTTGCCCGCTGCAAACGCATCCATCGAAGCCGAGTAGTCAAACCATTCGAATTTGACCTCGACTCCGGCCTCTTTAAACCATCCTTTTTCGATAGCCACCTGCCATGCGACCCAACCCGGCCAATCGCTGTAACCGATCTTCAGCGGGCCGGCTGCCGAGGCTGGCGAAATCAGCAGCGCTAACAGCAGCCCTGTCAGCAGTATTTTTGCAGTCCGTAATTTGATATCCATCATTTATTCCTTTTTGATATGCAATGTCAGTTTGATTTCACCTGTTCCAGGCTCGCCAGATAAGCCCGCCAGCCGCCAAATGCGGTAATGTCGGTGGCACCCACTATGCCCGCCGCTTCGCAAACAAAACCCTGAACTGTGCTGCCGTCGGCCAATTGCACCCTGCCTATGCCGAGCGGAGCCGGAATACCATCCACAAACCTGCCGTACGCTGACAGCGGGAGGCGCCAGACTTCCAGTTTGATCGACCCGCATCCCGCCGTATCCGGGTTTGCACGAACCATGCCAGGTCGAGGCGGCGCACCGCCAGGCAGGAGGTACAGTTGATAATTTGATGCACTGGTGGTGCTGACCTTGAAACGCGCACCCAGGCTGGTAAGCTGATGATTCAACGGCAGACCACTCATGTGTGCACCACAGACGGCCACATCGATATACGTGGGGGGGGTTACATCGGTTGGCACGCGATCGGCTGCCGCGAGAGTACCGCCATGGGCGCCCAGCATTGTCGATGTCATGCGGTGCAATTGTGCCGCCAGTCCAAGAAGCCGGTCTTCACTGAATTCCGGGGCTGCCATGGTCACACCAAAGGGCAGACCGTCGGTCTGAAACCCGGCTGGAACGGCAATCGCGCACAGATTGAGCAGATTGACGAAGTTGGTGTAGTAGCCGAGATTGGAATTCAGACGAACCGGGTCTGCATTGACTTCAGCAATGGTATAGAGCGTCGGTGCCGTGGGAGTCAACAGAATGTCGCATTCCTTCCAGATTTTTTCAGATCGGCGTCTCAGATCCGCCAGCCGGTACTGCGCCTTGAAAGCATCCACGGCGCTGATCTCGGTCGCCTTGCCGACTATCTGTCTGAATACCGGAAACAACGACTCCGGCTGCTGCTCGATAAACTCGGAGATGGCCGCATAACGTTCTGCGACCCATGGACCTTCGTACAGCAGTCTGGCTGTTTCGGCAAAGGGTTCAAAATCAATCTCCACGGCCACACCACCCAGCGCTTCCAGACTCTTTACGGCAAAAGCAAAGCGTTCAGGACCGGCCTCATTACCAAAATAATTCAGCCACCGCCCGGACGGCACACCAAACCGAAACGGTTCACCGTCGAAAAAGCGCCCACAAGTGCTATGGACGACTCTGGAATACGGGTCGGCTTCATCATAATGCGCTGCAACTTTGAGCACATCGGCCGCATCAGCCACCGTGAGTGCAAAAATCGATATGCAGTCCAATGTCCGACAGGCTGGCACCACGCCGCGACCCGAGAGCATACCCAACGTCGGCTTGACGCCAATCAGATTGTTGAACATGGCCGGCACCCGACCCGATCCAGCCGTATCTGTCCCCAGACTGAAACTCACCAGCGACCTGGCAACGGCAACGGCAGAACCTGCACTTGAGCCGCCGGAAATGTAATCCGGTAACAGGGCATTGCGGCAGGCACCGTAGGGTGAACGGGTTCCCACCAGGCCTGTGGCAAACTGATCCAGATTGGTTTTCCCGATCGGAATCGCCCCCGCATCAATCAAGCGCTGCACCACGAATGCATTGCTGTGTGGCTGGTAGAGAAACGCCGGGCAGCCCGCCGTGGTGGCAGTGTGGACCAGATCAATATTGTCCTTGATGGCAAACGGAATTCCATACAGTGGCAGCCTGGCCGGATTCATCTGCGCCAGTTGGTCGGCGTAGGCGTACAGCGTGTCCGTTTCCACGCGGCTGATCCATACATGCCCGACGTCCGACGCATCCAGTGCCGGCAGTATCATGTCAATCAGTTGGCGTGGTGTGAGCGATTTTGCCAGATACTGTGCGCGCAAAGCGCCTATCGATAAATTAGTCATGCCTGTCACATCCCTGTAGTCTTGATGATAGCCACATGCTGGCCCGCAAAAACCGGTGCGCCCTCGATGACCAGCCATGTTTCAATGGTCGAATCGGGTGGCACATATAACGGGATTTCCATTTTCATGGTTTCCAATATTGCCACGCTCTGGTCGGTTTTGATCGCGGCACCGGGTTGTGCCAGTATTCGCCACACGATGCCGTTGACCACTGCACTGAGGAAACTGCAGCCCTCGGGCAAAGGTGGTTCATCGCTGACTTCCTGCACATTTTCTTCACTGACCCATTCAGCCTGACCGCTCTCGCGCCAGTGCTCCCGCTCTGTGTCAAACGCGCTCTGCTGGTGCTGCTTGAAGGTGTCAATGGCATCCTGATTCCGGGTCAGAAACTGGTTGTATTCGCGCAAAGAAAAAGTACCCGGTTCGATACGCACGTTGAAACGTCCCAATGGAAAATCCCGTCGATGTTCCAAAAGCTGTTCCTCTGTCACTTCGTAAAAACGGATCTGGTCAAAATGACGCAACAGCCAGGGTTTGCCATCCAAAAAACTGCTGGTCAGCCGATAGCGGTTCCACATCTGAACGGTACGGCCGATAAATTGATAGCCGCCTGGCCCTTCCATGCCGTACACGCACAGGTAGGCACCACCAATGCCAACCGCATTTTCCGGTGTCCAGGTCCGCGCCGGGTTGTATTTGGTGGTCACGAGACGGTGGCGCGGGTCGAGCGGCGTGGCAACCGGCGCGCCCAGATAGACATCACCCAGGCCCAGCACCATATAACTGGCATTGAAAACAATATCATAGACATCACGGACCGTGTTAAGCCCGTTAATGCGCCGTATAAATTCAATATTGTCTGGACACCACGGGGCCCCGGGTCGAACCGTGGTCTGATATTTTTCGATGGCCAAGCGTGTCTGCGAGTCATTCCAGGCGAGCGGTAAATACACGATGCGCGAATCGACGACCATATCATTCACATTTTCCATACGCGCTTCAAAACTTTGCAGGTGAAGCAACAGCGTTTCAACCGGTAACAGACGATGATCAAAGTGCACTTGCAGCGATCGTATCCCCGGCGTCAGGTCTATTACGCCGGGCAATTCAGCTGCTTCAATAATCTGTTTCAGTGCCTGCACGTGAAAACGCAGCGTCAAATCGAGTACCATGGCACCAAATTCAATCAGCACATTATCGTCGCCGGCGCGCAGGTAAGTTACCCGGATTGCCGAGTCTGCCTGTCCGGCATGCACGGTTGCCTCACGCAACAGCGCGACAGAACTGTTGCAAGCCACCGGCTGTACCGCTGTCATTACCAG
>CAITOF010000005.1 GCA_903893945.1 uncultured Oxalobacteraceae bacterium
AAAAATAAACCGGTTGTCCCAGCATGCCGGCTTCGGCTTCAATACCACCAACGCCCCAGCCGACCACGCCGATGCCGTTAATCATGGTGGTGTGTGAATCAGTGCCAACCAGGGTATCCGGATAATAAATGTGACCTTTGGGTGTTTTGTGAACGCCACGCGCCAGGTACTCCAGATTGACCTGATGCACGATGCCAAAACCGGGCGGCACGACACCAAATGTATCGAATGCCTGCATGCCCCATTTCATGAACTGGTACCGCTCATTGTTGCGGGAAAATTCGAGTTTCATGTTCAGATCAAGCGCATCTTTCTGCCGGAAATAATCGATCTGGACAGAATGGTCAACCACCAGATCAACCGGTACCAGTGGTTCGATATTTTTTGCCTTGATCCCCATTTTGTCGGCCACGTTGCGCATGGCCGCCAGATCCGCCAGCAAGGGCACGCCGGTAAAGTCCTGCAGGACAACCCGTGCCACGACAAACGGAATTTCGTCGTTTCGTTCCGCGGTGGCGCCCCAGTTCGCCAATTGCCTGACGTGTTCTTCGGTCACTTTCTTGCCATCACAGTTGCGCAATACCGATTCCAGAACGATTCTGATTGATACCGGCAAGCGCGAGATCTTTTTGCCCAGTTTCTTTTCCAGTGCCGGCAGTGAGTAGAACTGTCCTTTTTTTCCGGCAGCGACGGTAAATTCCTTCAGAGTATTAAATGCGTCCTGGCTCATAATGGTTCCTTTTGATATTTAAAAATGGTATGGATGTTGATTTGATACGCGTTGTTCCGTTTATTTATGTCGATTTCCTGTTTCGCTCATTCAGATGACAGTCTGATCGTTATTGACCGCCGGTTTTGCACTCGTTTGCCAGTTGTTGACCATGACGCGAGTCGAGCAACATGCCTTTGGTCGGTATGCCTATCCAGACCAGTCCTGTTTTTTTGTTTTCAAACCGGTTTGCGCCTGTGCTGGTTTCGATGCGACGCAGGCGATATAACCGGTTTTTCCAGCGCATGGCAATATGCTGGTTGTCGTCGGCGTTGGTGTAAATGGTCAACGTGTCGTTCATCTCGCATTTGTACTCATAGGTCGCGCTTTCCCTGATGTCGGGAATCATGTCATCCTCGTCCGTTGAAGTCGCATTACCTGACACGTTTTTGGGCGCGGCTGAACTGGTTGCACTGGTTTGTGCCATCGAATTCTGGGTGGCCAGCAGTGCTGCCAGGCTCAGTACACAGCAGGGGATAAAAAATTTCACAACGATCTCCAGTTCAAACCAGTTCAAGTGCTGCTTCGGTTAATGTCAGGCCGTTTGTTTTGGCACGCTTTAATATCATCCAGTAGTAGCGGTAACTGGCCCGGTCGTGCAGGCGACCGTGCAACTGGATCGGTCCCCACTTTGCCTCCCTGGCTGCCGACAATATGGCGACGGCTTCCTGAAGTTCGGAATTGCGCGGGCTGAACGCCTTGATAATCGGCTTTATCTGGTCCGGATGTATGCTCCACATGCGATTGTACCCGCATTCACCGTAGGCCCTCTGCGCATCGTTGGCGACTATCGACGTATCCTTGAATTCGGTGGTGACATTATGCGACGCAACTTTACCGAAAAGCTGGCATGCCGCTGCGATTTCACATTTGGCACGCATGACCAGCGGGTGGGTAAACTGGCCGGGCGTGCGCATGGCGGTAGCGGGTATCGCGCCATAATGGGCTGATACAAAATCCATGATGCCAAATGACAGGCATTCGACCTGTTTTAACGCGGCGATCTGTTTCACGTCGGCCAGTGCGCCGTGTGTTTCTATCAGTACATGGACAGGGAGCGCAGGCAAGCCTGAAAAATCGCGTTGCAGTGCAATCGTTTTAATCGCCGCCTGCAGTTCCGCGACGCTGTTTATTTTCGGCAGCACCACATACGCCAGTTTGCGGCTGCTGCAGATGATGTTAACGTCTTGTGCAAAGCAGGGGCTGTTTGCCGGGTGGATGCGGGCGCCGATACGACCAAATTTATTATCGGGGCTGTCTATCAGTTCAGCAACCAGTTTTGCGTGCGCTGCTTCGTTTCCATAAGCAGCGCCATCTTCGCAGTCAAAGGTGATATCGAAAGGTGTGTTGGTGGCCGCCATGGATTCCTGCTGCAGAACCATGGACTTGCGCATCAGCTTTTCTGAGCCGGCGTAATGGTCGCACACAGGCAGTGCCACCGGTAAAAGATCGTCTTGGAATAATACGTTAGATGGATGTGTCATCATGGGTATATTTAGACTATCCGGGCAGTTTCGATGCACGTCTCTGCCCGGACGGCAGTGCAGCAGTTAAATGGTGATCAGCAAAGGATGCCGCAGTGCCCCGCCATTCGCTAATCACGTTTCAGATCCGTCAGATTATCCGACCAGATGTTTCACACCTTCGCGCTCTTCGGACAGTTCTTTCAATGTCACATTGATACGTTCCTGTGAGAACGCGTCTATGGCCAGGCCCTGTACGATCTGGTATTCGCCGTTGGCGGTGGTGACCGGAAATCCGAACATGGTGCCTTCGGGGATGCCATACGAGCCGTCCGAGACTATGCCCATGGTGGTCCACTTGCCGTTGGTGCCCAGTACCCAGTCACGGACGTGATCGATGGCCGCGTTGGCGGCCGATGCGGCCGAGGACAATCCGCGTGCATCGATGATGGCAGCGCCGCGTTTGCCGACGGTCGGCAGGAATACGTCCTTGTTCCAGGCGTCGTCATTAATCAGATCCTTGACTGCTTTTCCGCCGGCTGTTGCAAACCGGTAGTCGGCATACATGGTTGGCGAGTGATTGCCCCATACACACAATTTTTCGATCTCGGCGACAGGCTTGCCTATCTTGGCAGCTACCTGGGACAGCGCCCGGTTATGGTCCAGGCGCATCATGCAGGTGAAGTTTTTTGCCGGCAGGTTGGGTGCAGAACGCATCGCGATATAGGCATTGGTATTGGCCGGATTGCCGACCACCAGCACTTTGACGGTGCGTTTGGCCACAGCATCCAGCGCTTTACCCTGCACGGTAAAAATCTGTGCATTGGCTTCAAGCAGATCTTTGCGTTCCATGCCGGGACCGCGTGGCCGCGCGCCGACCAGCAGGGCGACGTCAATATCCTTGAATGCCGTCAGCGGGTCGCTATGCGCGGTCATTCCGGCCAGCAGGGGAAACGCACAGTCATCAATTTCCATCATGACGCCTTTCAGCGCTTTTTGGGCTTTTTCGTCCGCGATTTCAAGTAATTGCAGGATGACCGGTTGGTCTTTTCCAAGCATGTCGCCGTTGGCAATCCGAAACAGCAGGGCATAGCCAATTTGTCCGGCAGCGCCGCTAACCGCTACGCGCATAGGTGCTTTAGTCATAATCTAGCTCCAAGGTAATGAAAAAAAACAGGTTGAAATTGCCTGAAAGGGTCAACTGAGGCGCATTCTACACATCGTTAGCTTTATCGTAACGAAAAAATTCAATAATTATCATCAACGGCCCGGTTTGATGAATATAGATCCACTTTATGTCAGTGGAATGAACATTGCCACCTGAAATTGATTCATGGGGCCTGAAAAAGTACCGGTCCGGCCATCTTCCAAGGGGCGAGTTTAGGCCGTCACGGCGTGCCTGTCAATATATATCTTATATCTTATATAAGACATGTTTTTTTGACGTTTTACTCTGGACGCAGCAGGGGTTTTGTGGTGAAATCGCGATCTATGAATCCTGACATTCCAACTTCAACGACAACTGAACCGGTTAATCCACCTTCATCGAGTTTGGCTGACATGGGGGCGGCAACGTCGTTACAGTCGAATCAGCTTGCGCCCACCTTCAGCCCTTTATACCAGCAGATCAAATTGCTGATTACCCAGAGCCTGCAGTCCGGCGAGTGGAAGCCGGGTGAACTTATTCCAAGTGAAATTGAGCTGGCGGTACGATTCAAGGTTAGCCAGGGAACCGTGCGCAAGGCGATTGATGAGCTGTCCGCAGAAAATGTCGTGGTCAGACGGCAGGGAAAGGGCACGTTTGTCGCCACGCACCATGAAGCCCGCTCCCAGTTCCGATTTCTGCGCCTGAAACCCGATCAGGGTGACCAGCAGTATCCCACCAGCCGGTTTATTGAAGTCAGGCGCATCCGGGCGCCCAGTGAGATCTCCCGGCTGCTGGATATCAAGACCGGCGATTCAGTCATTTTTATCCGGCGCGTGCAATCTTTTGATAATGTGCCAACTATTCTGGAAGAACTCTGGCTGCCCGGTGCGATTTTTAAAGGTTTGACCGCTGAATTGCTGAATGACTACAAGGGCCCGATGTATGCCTTGTTTGAAACCGAATTTGGCACTCACATGATTCGGGCCTCGGAACAGCTGCGAGCCGTATCCGCCGATCCTGTTTCTGCCGACCTGCTGAAAATAGATTTGGGCACACCTCTTTTAAATGTTGAACGAGTTTCCTACACTTACGGGGATAAGCCTGTAGAGTATCGCCGCGGACTCTATTTGACGTCCTCGCACCATTATCAGAATGAGCTGAGTTGAAGTTGGTATAATAGTAAAACATTCAAGACGTAAATTTTCGGATGGCAAGATTAATTTTGCAATATTTTTAAATAAGCCTTGGTGCGTCGCACAAAATAGATGAAAATTACGCGCCTGTGAAAAATTTAAATAAAAGGAGTAGTTGTTATGCCTGAAGCCAAGCGGCAGGAGTTCCGTAACATCCATGTGACTGAACTGGCCAATTATCGCTTACCCCTGGCAGGATTCGTTTCCATCTTGCACCGCATCAGCGGATTACTGATGTTTCTGCTTTTACCTTTCATACTTTACCTGCTGGACAACAGCCTGACGTCCGAAGACACCTTTGCGTATTTCAAAGGCCTTACCCATTCCCCCCTGGTCAAATTGATTATCCTGGCGCTGTCGTGGGCTTATCTGCATCATTTCTGTGCCGGTATCCGTCATTTGCTGATGGATGTGCATGTCGCTCTTGACAAGCAGTCGGCAGCGAAGTCGGCGGCGGGTGTGTTTCTGGTCAGCGTTCCTTTGGCACTGCTGGTTGGATTGAAGTTATTCGGAGTATTTTAAATGGCTGACACTAATATCGGACCCAAGCGCCTTGTCGTTGGTGCGCACTATGGCTTGCGTGACTGGCTGGCACAACGTGCCACCGCCACCATAATGGCGATTTATACCGTCATCCTGCTGGTTAATTTTTTCCGGGCAAGCGAATTCAGCTATGTCGGGTGGGCTGGCATGTTTGCAGAACAATGGTTCAAACTGGCGACCTTCGTGGTGCTGCTCGCCCTGTTCTATCACGCCTGGGTCGGCGTGCGTGACATCTGGATGGATTATGTGAAATCCGTCGCCCTGCGATTATTTCTGCATGCCGTCACTGTCATATGGCTGGCGGGATGTCTTGGGTGGGCAATTCAAATTTTGTGGAGAGTGTAATCGTGGCTGACGTCAATTCAAATTCTAAAATACCCGCCAAGCCCTCGATCCCGACACGCCGGTTTGATGCCGTTATTGTTGGTGCGGGTGGCTCCGGCATGCGCGCATCACTGCAATTGGCCGAGGCTGGATTAAATGTTGCCGTGCTGTCGAAAGTGTTTCCAACCCGCTCGCATACGGTTGCCGCGCAGGGCGGTATCGGTGCGTCACTGGGTAACATGTCGGAAGATAACTGGTACTGGCATATGTTTGATACGGTCAAAGGGTCAGACTATCTGGGCGACCAGGATGCGATTGAATTCATGTGTCGTGAGGCGCCCAAGGTTGTCTACGAACTGGAACATTTCGGCATGCCGTTTGACCGCAACGCCGACGGTACCATTTACCAGCGCCCGTTTGGCGGACATACGGCCAATTTTGGCGAAAAGCCGGTACAGCGTGCCTGTGCAGCGGCCGACCGTACCGGGCACGCGTTACTGCACACGCTTTACCAGCGCAATGTGAACGCCCGTACCCAGTTTTTTGTGGAATGGATGGCTCTGGATATTATCCGTGATGACGATGGCGATGTATTGGGCGTTGTCGCGCTCGAGATGGAAACCGGCGAACTCATGATACTCGAAGGTAAAACCACCATTTTCGCAACGGGTGGAGCAGGGCGGATTTTTGCGGCGTCGACCAATGCTTTCATCAATACGGGTGATGGCCTCGGTATGGCGGCGCGTGCCGGTTTGCCGCTCGAAGATATGGAATTCTGGCAGTTCCATCCGACCGGCGTGGCCGGCGCAGGTGTGCTGATTACTGAAGGTGTCCGCGGTGAAGGTGGTATTCTGGTGAACTCCGAAGGCGAACGGTTCATGGAACGGTATGCGCCGACCCTGAAGGATCTGGCGCCGCGTGATTTTGTATCGCGGTCGATGGATCAGGAGATTAAGGAAGGGCGCGGCTGTGGTCCCAATAAAGATCACGTCATGCTGGACCTGCGACATATCGGTGCAGAGACCATCGAAAAACGCCTGCCATCGATACTTGAGATCGCGCATAAATTTGCCAATGTCGATGCTACCAAGGAACCGATACCGGTTGTGCCGACCATCCATTACCAGATGGGTGGTATTCCCACCAATATTCATGGCCAGGTGGTTGCTCCGAAGGACGGTAACCCGAATTCGGTGGTCAACGGGATGTATGCGATCGGCGAATGTGCCTGCGTTTCTGTGCATGGCGCAAACCGCCTGGGCACCAATTCGCTGCTTGACCTGGTCGTGTTTGGGCGCGCGGCAGGTAATCACGTCATTGCCTCTGACCTGAAATCCAGGGAACATAAACCATTACCGGCAAATGCCGCAGACAGGTCGCTGGTCCGACTGAATGCACTGGAAACCAGTTCGGGTACGGAAAAAGTGCAGGATGTGGCCAACGCGATTCGTGCGACGATGCAGCGTTACTGCGGTGTTTTCCGCACCGACGAATTGCTGCAGCAGGGTTACAAGGAAATCATGGACCTGGCTGAACGTTGCAAGCATGTCTCGTTCAAGGATAAATCCAAAGTATTCAACACGGCCCGTGTTGAGGCACTGGAGCTGGATAATCTGATTGAAACGGCGAAAGCGACCATCACGTCGGCAGCGGCGCGCAAGGAATCACGCGGCGCGCATGCGCATCGCGATTTCTCGCATCGTGACGATGAAAACTGGATGAAACACACGCTCTGGTATTCAGAAGGCAACCGACTGGACTACAAACCGGTCCAGACCAAACCTCTGACCGTGGATACATTCAAACCGAAGCCACGCACATTTTAAAAAATCATCAAAGGGTAACCATGCCAAGAACTTTAAAATTCAAGATTTACCGCTACGATCCTGACAAGGATGCCAAGCCGTATATGCAGGATCTGACGGTGGAGCTGAAGGACACCGACAAGATGCTGCTGGATGCGTTGCAGAGAATCAAGTCGGACGTGGATGATTCGTTGTCACTGCGGCGTTCGTGCCGCGAAGGCGTGTGCGGTTCCGATGCGATGAATATCAACGGAAAAAACGGACTGGCCTGCACGACTAATCTGAACGAGCTCACCGAGCCCATCGTTTTGCGTCCCTTGCCAGGTTTGCCGGTTATCCGTGACCTGATTGTGGATATGACACAGTTCTTCAAGCAATACCATTCCGTGAAGCCTTTCTTGATCAATAATTCCATCGCGCCGGAAAAAGAACGTCTGCAGTCGCCCGCCCAGCGAGAGGAACTCGATGGCCTGTACGAGTGCATACTGTGCGCCTGCTGCTCGACCTCGTGTCCGTCGTTCTGGTGGAATCCCGATAAATTCGTCGGTCCGGCCGGACTGTTGCAGGCCTACCGGTTCATTGCTGATTCGCGTGACGAGGCAACCGGCGAACGTCTGGACAATCTGGAAGACCCGTATCGCCTGTTTCGCTGCCATTCCATCATGAATTGCGTCGATGTGTGCCCGAAAGGACTGAATCCGACCAAGGCCATCGGAAAAATCAAAGAGCTGATGGTGCGTCGCACCGTTTAATGTGAATGATCTGACTTTACTTTTTGACTGTTTATGAAAGACGTGCACTACCATCAGTCTGATCCGAAAAAACGCGCCAGATTACGCTGGCGATCCCGGCGCGGCCTGCTGGAAAACGATCTGATCCTGACACGATTTCTTGATGCAAACGAAGAAAAACTGACGGATGTCGAAGTGGAAGCACTGACAAAACTGCTGGAATTGTCCGACAACGATTTAATGAGTTTGATGCTGGAAAAGAGTGAGCCCGAAGGTGACCTGGACAGCCCGTCGGTTCACGCCCTGATCCGGAAATTGCGATCTGCCTGATAATGGGTTTCACCGAATAACTTTTTGATTAACGACTCACCCCTCCCTTGAAGGAAGAGCCATGATTACCTCTGATACTAAAGCGACGTTATCGTTTTCTGATGGATCCGCGCCGTTGGAAATGCCTATTTATAAAGGGTCGATAGGCCCGGACGTCATTGATATCCGAAAACTATATGCGGCAACCGGCATGTTTACCTATGACCCGGGTTTTATGTCGACCGCCGCGTGCAATTCGGCCATTACCTACATAGATGGTGACAAAGGCGAGCTGTTATATCGCGGCTACCCAATCGAGCAACTGGCAGCCAAAGGCGATTTTCTGGAAAGCTGCTATTTATTGCTAAATGGCGAGTTGCCGAACCTGACGCAGAAAAAAGAATTCGATTACCTGGTGTCACGCCATACGATGGTGCATGAGCAGATGCAGTTCTTTTTCCGCGGCTTCCGTCGTGACGCGCATCCCATGTCGGTACTGGTGGGCACGGTGGGTGCCCTGGCGTCCTTCTATCATGATTCACTCGATATTAACGACCCGCATCACCGCGAAGTGTCTGCGATACGCCTGATCGCAAAAATGCCGACACTGGTGGCGATGGCCTATAAATATTCCGTCGGCCAGCCTTTTGTTTATCCGAAGAATGAATTGTCGTTCAGTGCCAATTTCATGCGCATGATGTTTTCAACGCCCTGTGAAGATTATCCGGTCAATGATGTGCTGGTGCGCGCGCTGGACCGTATCCTGATTCTGCATGCCGATCACGAACAGAACGCCTCGACATCGACAGTGCGTCTGGCCGGTTCGTCGGGCGCCAACCCGTTTGCCTGCATCGCGGCGGGTATTGCCTGCCTGTGGGGACCCGCCCACGGCGGCGCAAATGAGGCGGCCCTGTCCATGCTGGAAAAAATCGGCAGTGTCGATCATATCCCCGAATTTATCCGACAGGTAAAAGACAAGAATTCCGGCGTGAAGCTGATGGGCTTTGGACATCGTGTTTACAAGAATTATGATCCGCGTGCCAAATTGATGCGCGAAACCTGCTATGAAGTGCTGGCAGAACTGGGCCTGGCGAATGATCCGCTGTTCAAATTGGCGATGGCACTGGAAAAAATCGCGCTGGAAGACGAGTATTTCGTGACACGCAAACTGTACCCGAATGTGGACTTCTATTCGGGTATCGTTCAGCGCGCGCTCGGCATACCGACAGCCCTGTTCACCGGAATTTTCGCGATGGCCCGGACTGTTGGCTGGGTCGCGCAGTGGAAAGAAATGATTTCAGATCCGGAACAGAAAATCGGACGTCCACGCCAGTTGTTTATTGGTGAACCGGTCAGGACGGTAAAACCGATCGAAAGTCGATAGATCAGCATGTGTGACAGCAGAGCGGGCAGAAATTGCCCGCTTTGTGTATAAAAAACTATGATATGCTTCGTTTTTTTTAAATTAATGGAATAGTCTGGTAATTTGCCGGAATTGGTGTAGAGTTGATAAGAGCAACTTTTTATCTGCTTTGCTGACGAACAAGACTGGACCTTAAGCCCTTCCCCACAACTTGATGTGCAATCCGCTAACCGGTCAGGCCGTGTCGCGGAAGGTTAGATTAACCCGCTAATCTCGCGAAACGCGAAGAAAGGTGAGCAAGATGATGATGCAAGAATTTAATGCCAATTCGTATTTATTTGGCGGAAATGCCCCCTACGTAGAGGAACTCTACGAATCCTACCTCAATAATCCCGGGTCGGTGCCTGATAACTGGCGTGCTTATTTTGACGCCATGCAGAATGTCCCCGCGGTCGATGGTTCTGCCAAGCCCGATGTGGCGCACGCGCCGGTCATAGCGTCGTTTGCGGAACGCGCAAAAAGCGGACCGATACGGGTTGTAACGGCCTCCAATGACGCTGAAATGGGTCGCAAACGAACTGCTGTCCAGCAGATTATTGCCGCCTACCGGTTTCTGGGTACGCACTGGGCGAATCTTGACCCGTTGCAGCGCCAGGAACGTCCGGAGATACCTGAACTGGATCCGGCGTTTTATGGCCTGACCGATGCCGACATGGACGTTAAGTTCAATATCAGCAATACCTATTTTGGACCGGAAACCAGCTCGCTGCGCGACCTGCTGAATTCCTTGCGTGACACCTATTGTCGTTCAATCGGTGCGGAATTCATGTACATGAGTAATCCGATTGAAAAACGCTGGATGCAGCAGAAACTGGAATCGATCCGCTCTACCCCGCAATTTACGGCTGAGAAAAAGAAGCACATTCTCGAGCGCCTGTCGGCGGCCGAGGGACTGGAGCGCTATCTGCATACCCGCTACGTGGGTCAGAAGCGGTTTTCGCTTGAAGGGGGTGAAAGCTTTATCGCGTCCATGGATGAAGCCATTCAACGCGCCGGCGAATTCGGTGTTCAGGAAATCGTGATCGGCATGGCGCATCGCGGCCGCCTGAACGTGCTGGTCAATACGCTGGGTAAAATGCCCCAGGACCTGTTTGCGGAATTTGAAGGCAAACACGGCGATGACCTGCCTGCAGGTGACGTCAAGTACCATCAAGGCTTTTCATCTGATATCTCCACGCCCGGTGGTCCGGTACATCTTTCACTGGCGTTTAATCCATCGCATCTCGAAATTGTGAACCCTGTGGTCGAAGGCTCGGTGCGTGCCCGGATTGAACGTCGCGGCGACAAGGGCCATGAACAGGTTTTACCGATTATCGTGCATGGTGATGCGGCGTTTGCGGGGCAGGGGGTGGTTATGGAAACCCTGAATCTGGCCCAAACACGCGGTTACGGAACAGGCGGAACCCTGCACATCGTGATCAACAACCAGATTGGCTTTACGACGTCGGATCCACGCGATTCCCGATCTACACTGTATTGTTCTGACGTGGTAAAAATGATCGAAGCCCCGGTGCTGCACGTGAATGCGGACGATCCGGAGGCAGTGGTGCTGGCAACTCAGATTGCTATCGATTATCGGCGCGAATTCAATAAAGACATCGTGATTGATATTATCTGCTACCGGAAACTGGGTCATAACGAACAGGACACCCCTGCGCTGACGCAGCCCCTGATGTATAAAAAAATCGGGCAGCATCCTGGCACAAGAAAATTGTATGCCGACAGATTGGTGGGACAGGGGACCATCAAGGCCACTGACGGCGACGATATGGTCAAGGCGTTTCGTGATGCCATGGACGCCGGCAAGCTGACTTTTGATCCGGTGATCACCAATTTTAAAAACAAGTTTGCGGTCGACTGGATTCCGTTCTTGAACCGGAAGTGGACCGATGCTGCCGATACGGCCGTACCCATTACCGAATTGAAGCGGCTGGCGCAGCGAATTACCACGGTACCGGAGTCGTTCAAGCCTCACAGCCTGGTTGAAAAAGTGCTGGCGGATCGCGCGGCAATGGGACGTGGTGAAATGAACCTGGATTGGGGGATGGGCGAACATCTTGCGTTTGCGTCACTGGTGGCATCCGGTTATGCGGTCCGTATTACCGGTCAGGATTCCGGGCGGGGTACCTTTGTGCATCGTCACGCGGTACTGCATGACCAGAATCGTGAACGCTGGGATTCGGGTACGTATGTCCCGCTGCAGAACGTGTCCGAAGGCCAGGCGCCTTTCAGGGTGATTGATTCGGTGTTGTCTGAAGAGGCAGTGCTGGCGTTTGAATACGGGTTTTCGTCGGCCGAACCGAATGCCTTAACCATATGGGAAGCGCAATTTGGTGATTTCGCCAACGGTGCCCAGGTCGTCATTGACCAGTTTATCAGTTCAGGCGAAGTGAAATGGGGCCGCGCGTCCGGATTGACAATGATGCTGCCGCACGGCTATGAAGGACAGGGCCCGGAACATTCGTCCGCGCGCCCTGAACGGTTCCTGCAACTGTGTGCCGACAATAACATGCAGGTCGTGCAACCAACCAATGCCGCACAGATTTTCCATTTGCTGCGCAGGCAGATGATACGTCCGTTCAGAAAACCACTGGTGATACTCACGCCCAAGTCGCTGTTGCGCAACAAGGATGCCGGTTCGCCGCTGGTTGAATTTTCCAAAGGGACGTTTCATACCGTGATTGGTGAAGTCGATGACAAAATTGACCCGAAAAAGATAAAACGGATTATCGCCTGTTCAGGGAAGATTTATTACGATCTGGTCAATTCGCGCAAAGAACGTGCCCAGACTGACACGGCGATTATTCGCATTGAGCAGCTGTACCCGTTCCCGCACAAGAGCTTTTCTGCGGAATTGAAACGATTCCCGAATTTTACGGAACTGGTCTGGGCGCAGGATGAACCACAGAACCAGGGGGCCTGGTTCCAGATTCAGCATAATATTTTTGAGTCTTTGGAACCGGGGCAGAAACTGGCGTATGCCGGACGTCCACCGAGCGCATCGCCCGCTGTCGGTTACTACGACAAACATTATTCGCAATTGAAGTCGTTGATCGATACCGCTTTTTCTAAACTTAAAGGTTTTGTACTGACCAAATAGGTAATTGCCGTGCAGTTGATGGTTTGAGCCGCACGGCCACTTTTAACAAACTATATTCTGGGCACCAACAATATCGGGTGAGTGCTACGAAACAAGAAACGGAGAAATACATGGCAATCGTTGAAGTTAAAGTCCCTCAGCTATCGGAATCTGTTGCCGAAGCGACCTTGTTGCAATGGCATAAGGCCGTTGGCGCTGCGGTTAATCGCGATGAGAATCTTATTGATATCGAAACCGACAAGGTTGTGCTTGAATTGCCGGCGCCCAACGCCGGCGTCATCACGCAGATTTTAAAACCTGACGGCAGCACAGTCGTTGCCGGCGAAATCATCGCTACCATTGATACCGAGGCGATTGCGGGAGCGTCTGCGCCAGCAGCACCGGCAGCGCCGGCAACAGCACCGGCAACCGTTCAGGCTGTAGCGACGTCCCGGGCCGATGTCGCCATGCCGGCCGCGGCAAAAATTCTGGCGGAAAATAATATGACCGCCAGCCAGGTGAGCGGTACCGGTAAGGATGGTCGGGTTACCAAAGGTGATGCGCTTGCGGCGGCGGCAGCCCCAAAATCGGCGGCGCCCGCCCCAGCAATCGCAGCGGTGTCTGCCCCCGCCGTAAAACCGGCATTACCTTCCGTGGTGTCGCCACCGGCGCCGAACCTGGGTGATCGTCCCGAAGAACGTGTACCCATGAGCCGATTGCGCGCACGCATTGCGGAGCGTTTGATCCAGTCGCAATCAACCAACGCAATTCTGACGACATTCAATGAAGTCAATATGCAGCCTGTACTGGATCTGCGCAACAAGTACAAGGACAAATTCGAAAAAGAGCACGGTGTCAAGTTGGGTTTCATGTCGTTCTTTGTCAAGGCCGCTGTCGCTGCGTTGAAAAAATACCCGATTATCAATGCGTCGGTTGACGGAAACGATATCGTTTACCACGGCTACTTTGACATTGGTATCGCCGTCGGTTCACCACGCGGTCTGGTGGTGCCGATTCTGCGCAATGCGGACCAGATGTCGATTGCCGATATTGAAAAGAAAATCGGCGAATTCGGTAACAAGGCCAAGGAAGGCAAATTGACGCTGGATGATTTAACCGGCGGCACCTTTTCCATTTCCAACGGCGGCACGTTCGGCTCCATGTTGTCTACCCCGATTATTAACCCGCCACAATCCGCGATCCTGGGTGTGCATGCAACCAAAGATCGTGCTGTCGTCGAGAATGGCCAGATTGTGATCCGTCCGATGAACTACCTGGCCATGTCTTACGATCATCGCATTATCGATGGACGCGAAGCGGTGTTAGGTCTGGTGGCAATGAAAGAGGCACTGGAAGATCCGGCTCGTCTGCTGCTGGATCTTTAATGACCTCCCGAACTGCGCAGCCTGACACCACAGGCGGGCTGCGTGCTGTTTTATCAAGACATATTGAATGAAGAGATCTGGCGATGAGTAAACAATTTGATGTCATTGTTATTGGTGCTGGCCCGGGCGGCTATATTGCAGCAATTCGCTGTGCGCAACTGGGATTGTCAGTGGCCTGTATCGATGAATGGAAGAACGAAAAGGGTGGACCGGCACCGGGCGGAACCTGCACCAATGTCGGTTGCATTCCCTCAAAGGCGTTATTGCAGTCTTCGGAACATTTTGAACATGCCGGGCATGCCTTTGCTGAACATGGTATTGAAATGCAGGGGTTAAAGCTGAATCTGGAGCAGATGAAGAAACGCAAGGATACGGTGGTCAAACAGAATAACGACGGTATCCTGTACCTGTTTAAAAAGAATAAAGTGAGTTTTTTCCACGGCCGCGGGACTTTTCTGGCAGCGGTTGAAGGCGGCTATCAGATCAGTGTGACAGCGTCGGCCGAGTCCGCCCCGGACCCGGACCCGGACCTGGACTTATTAACGGCCAGACATATTGTGGTTGCGACCGGGTCGAATGCCCGTGCATTGCCCGGTACACCGTTCGATGAAGAGCTGGTCTTGTCCAATACCGGTGCCTTGGCTATCAATGCGGTGCCCAAAAAACTGGGCGTGATCGGTGCCGGCGTGATCGGACTGGAAATGGGCAGCGTATGGCGCCGACTTGGATCCGAGGTGACTGTGCTGGAAGCCCTGCCGACTTTCCTGGGCGCGGTGGATGACCAGATTGCCAGAGAGGCGAATAAATTATTTGCCAAACAGGGTCTGGACATACATCTGGGCGTAAAAATCGGTAAGATTGCAGCAGGCAAAAAAAGTGTTACCGTCGATTACCTTGACGCCAAAGGCCAGGAACAAAAGGCCGAATTCGATAAACTGATAGTCTCTATCGGCCGAATTCCAAACACCACCGGACTGAACGCCGACGCGGTCGGGTTGAAACTGGATGAACGTGGTTTTGTGGTGGTGGATGCCGACTGTAAAACCAGTCTGCCCAACGTCTGGGCTGTGGGTGACGTGGTTCGTGGACCCATGCTGGCGCACAAGGCTGAAGAAGAAGGCGTGGCCGTGGCAGAACGGATTGCCGGGCAACATGGCCACGTGAATTTCAATACGATCCCCTGGGTGATCTACACGTCGCCCGAAATCGCCTGGGTGGGGCGCACCGAACAGCAGTTAAAAACCGACGGAGTTGCCTTCAAATCCGGAACGTTTCCTTTTCTGGCCAATGGACGCGCGCGCGCTTTGGGTGACACGTCCGGGATGGTGAAGTTTTTGGCCGATGCCGTCACCGATGAAATTCTAGGCGTGCATATCATTGGCCCGATGGCATCGGAACTGATTTCAGAGGCGGTGGTGGCCATGGAATTCAAAGCGTCCGCAGAAGATATTGCGCGTATCTGTCATGCGCATCCCTCGTTATCTGAAGCCACCAAAGAGGCCGCGCTGGCAGTCGACAAACGCGCCCTGAATTTTTGAATTGGCGACGCTGATTCAGGTTTTGGAGTTTTATGAACGTCGTTGAGTTTTATCAGCACGCACTGGATGAACGCGGGTTTGTTGCCGATGAAGCTCAATTGCGCGCCGTTCAGCGATTGCAGATTGCCTATGACGAATGGGTGGCGTATAAAAACCGTCGTACCAATAAACTGATGCGCCTGATCAGCCCTCCGGACATTCCCCGAGGGGTCTATATGTGGGGCGGTGTAGGGCGCGGCAAATCTTTTTTGATGGACAGCTTTTACAGTGTCGTGCCGGTTAAACGTAAAACGCGCATCCATTTTCATGAATTCATGCGCGGCGTGCATCAACAGCTAGATGAATTAAAAGGTGTCGCCGATCCTCTTGACATCGTTGCAGAAAAGGTCGCCAGGAAATATCGACTGATCTGTTTTGACGAGTTTCATGTTTCCGATGTCGCCGATGCCATGATCATGTTCAATTTTCTGACCGGCCTGTTCAACCGCGGCGTCGCCTTCATCATGACGTCCAATTACCGGCCGGACCTGCTGTATCCGGACGGACTGCACCGTGACCGGCTGATGCCGACCATTGCATTGCTGAATGAAAAGCTGGATATACTCTGCGTTGATTCAGGTAACGATTATCGACAGCGTGCCCTCGAGCAGGTGGACGCTTACCTGACTCCGCTGAATGCGACGACGGATGCCGCATTGCGGAATGCCTTTGCCAAGATAGCCGAGGTTGCCGATCAGGACCCTCATCTGCACATTGAATCTCGCGAGATTCGCGCGTTACGCCGCGCCGGCAGCATCATCTGGTTTGATTTCGCCACCTTATGCGGTGGCCCCCGGTCACAGAATGATTATCTGGAAATTGCCAGCCAGTTCCACACCGTGATATTGTCTGGTGTGCCACGAATGTCGGCATCGATGTCTTCAGAAGCGCGCCGGTTCACCTGGTTGATAGACGTCTTTTACGATCACAAGATAAAACTTATCATGTCAGCGCAGGTAACCGTGCATGAGTTGTATACGGAGGGTACGTTGTCCAATGAATTTCAGCGTACCGTGTCGCGTATCATTGAAATGCAGTCCCGCGACTATATGGAATCCCAAACGAGAGCGATAACAGATGAACTGGTTTAGATCGAATAGAATTTATTCCGTGATGGTGGTGGCGCTGTGCAGTGCCTGTGCCAGCACCAGACCGGTAGTCGATACCAATGTAACGATCGATTTTCCACCTTCCGAGCGGGTTGAGTCGGTCGAGCAGGCTGATCGGGTGCTGGCGGCCGTGACCCTGTCGCGAGCACAGATCGATTGGCGCTACCATCAAAAAGAACAGATCTGTTATACCCGGTTTTTCATGAATGATTGCCTGCTCGATGCCAAAACTGAGCGTCGGCTCGATCTGGCGAAAGTGAAAAAAATCGAAGTTGAGGCAAATTATTTCAAGCGCAGGAATACAGTGGAAGAAATGGACAGGTCACTGGTCGAGCATAATGTCGCCAATCCGCTGCCGGAGCCGAAGGCGGAAGAAGATACCGACGCGGCGGGCACGGTAAAAAATGAATCTGATAAGGCAATGCCATCAGAGCCTGTGAAACCCGTTGAAACAGACAGTAACGTGGGTCATTGACGGTTATCCACAGCCGCCGTTTTTTCGTCCAATTTTATGTCGCAACCGCATCCGACCCCCAAATCCTGTCTTGATCTATTCTGGTCATTTACGCTTATCGCGTTGCAGGGGTTCGGAGGGGTGCTGGCAATTATCCAGCACGAAATTGTCGACAGAAAAAAATGGCTGAGCCGGGAAGAGTTTATTGAGGAATGGGCGATTGCCCAGATACTGCCGGGACCCAATGTCGTCAATTTATCGTTAATGCTCGGAGCGCGCTATTTTGGACTGCGCGGCGCCCTTTCTTCCCTGGCGGGCATGTTATGTATTCCCGGCATCATCGCTCTGTTTTTGGGTGTGCTTTATGCGACCTATTCCACCAACGCGGCGGTAATGCGTGCCACCAACGCCATGAGTGCCGTTGCCGCCGGATTAATTATTGCGACCGGCATCAAACTCATGGCAGGGCTGAAATGGAATGCACTGGGCCTGCGACTGTGCTCGCTCTTTGGACTGATCTGTTTTATGGGTGTTGCACTGTTACGCTGGCCATTGCTGGAGGTGCTGATTGTTTTGGGGCCGATAGCGTGCGGACTTGCTTACCGTGCATTGAAAGTGTCCCGATGACCCAGCAAATCGTGCTGACGTGGTCAGACTGGCTTTTATTGATCCGGCATTTTTTTATGATGTCGATGCTTTCCATTGGTGGCGCCATCACTACTCTGCCTGAAATGCACCGTTTTCTGGTTGTACAACAGCACTGGATAACCGAGTCGCAATTTAATGCCTCCGTGGCGATAGGTCAGGCATCACCCGGGCCGAATATTCTCTTTATCGTTCTGTTGGGCTGGAACGTCGGCATGAACACCGGAAGCGCGCTGACTGGCATCGTTGCCGTGATGGTGGCCATGACAGGCATTTTATTGCCAAGTACCACGCTGACCCTGTTTGCGTCAGCCTGGTTATCACAAAACAAAGACCTTCGCTGGGTACGGGCTTTTAAACAGGGCCTGGCCCCGATCGTGGTCGGCCTGTTGATCGCCACCGGCTGGATCATGGCAAGCGCGCATCAACAAGGGGAGTGGCATCTGTGGCTGGTGACCCTGTTGACCGCCTTGATTATCTGGCGCACGCGGATACATATGTTGTGGCTGCTCGGCGCCGGCTTTCTACTCGGATGGTTCGGGTGGATCTGAAATGAAAACGCAAGCGACCTGACTGTCCATTGTGATAGCCACCTGATCCTGGCAATTCATCGGTAAATCGGCTTGCCAGGAGTCTATCAGCGACCAAAGTAGTCAGGTCAATCCATTGGCCCGTTTTAAATCATCCGGCCTTCCCACATCGATCCAGTCCTCGTCAGAAAAATAGGTGATGATGGATTTATTCATTTCCAGCAATTTGACAAATAAGTCGGTCATCAGGTAGTACTGATTTTTAGGAACCAGTTGCAGGACTGACGGACTTAAAATATACATACCAAGATTTATCAGAATGTCCAGCGAGGGTTTCTCTTCAAGTCGCACCAGTTTGCCATTGACCTGGTGAACCACGCCGTAAGGAACCTCATGCTGATAGTGGCCGACCGAGAGTGTGGCATCTGCGCCGGTTTCATTGTGCTTGTTTAACATGCCCAGCACGTTGATACGGGTGATCTGATCACCATTCAAAACCAGCACCGGATGACCAAGGTCGTCAGGAAGCAGGCTCAATGCACCGCCGGTGCTCAGCTCAGTGGTTTCCCTCAAATAGGTGATCTGGCAACCGTAAGCGCTGCCATCACCAAAATGTTCCTCGATCATGTGACCCAGATAGTTTATTGAAATGTAGATCTGCTGAATGCCATTTCCGACCAGATTGAGAATGATACGTTCCAGTATGGGGCGACCCGCAACCTTGACCATCGGCTTGGGGCAGGCTTCCGTGTAGGGGCGCAGGCGGGTACCCTTGCCGCCGGCCATGATCACCGCCACATTCGGCAATGACGTCTGGCCAATTATTTCATGCAAACAATGTATCCCAAGCAGTTTACGGTCATTATCAAGGACCGGCACATGGCTTATCCGTATCGCTTTCATCAGATCCAGAACTGCAGCCCGGTCTGTTTTCAATTGCACCGATATATAATTGCGACTCATCACCTGGCTGGCGACGCTCAACATTGTTAAGCCGTTCAATAACCCGCGCCGAATATCACCATCGGTAATGACGCCAATAATGGAACCATTGCCGTCCTGCACCAGTACGACTTCGCGCGAATTTGATTCGATGGCTGCCATGGCATCGCGTATGGACGCGGTATCTGAAATGACAAACTTGGCCAGATCGTTGGTTAACATTGTTCACCTCGATAACTATAGTTAAATTTACGATAAATCTTTCCATTCCAGTGCGGTATCGGCTTTGACTGAATGGGTCAGTATTCGTCCAAGTACCGTGTCATAACAGTCAACCGTCAAACCGGAATTTGCCCTTTTCAGATCCATATCGTGTTCAGTAAGTTGATGCCCGGCTTGCAGATCTTTGTTGACGATCAGCCGCTTTCGCACTATGAGTCTATTTTTTTCTTCGTCGGCATTGGGAATCTTGATCCCTGTGCCAAGCGCAGATTCAATGTTTCTGATCGCCAAAACCATTTGTTTAAGTTCGATGGGATCAAGCGAGGCCAGATGATCGGGACCTTCAAGCGTTCTATCAAGCGTGAAGTGCTTTTCGATAATCGTCGCACCTAATGCGGTGGCAGCGACAGGCACTTCAATACCCAGTGTGTGATCGGAATAACCAATCGGCAGATTGAATTCCCGTTTCATGGTCAGCATCGCGAGCAGATTAACCTGATCCATGGGGCAGGGGTAATTGGTCGTGCAATGTAATAACGATAACGGCGCATTACTGATGGCCTGAATTGTTTTTACAGCTTTTTCCACCTCAACCAGTGTTGACATTCCCGTCGACAAAATCATTGGTCTGTTTTTGGCGGCAATCTGCCTTAAGTACGGATAATTATTGATCTCGCCGGAGCCAATTTTTATGACCGGTATATCGAGCTTATCAACGAGGAAATCAAGGCTTTCCGGTTCGTCGGGGGTCGATAAAAAACAGAGTCCAAGTTGCTGGCAATAACGATGAAGTTCCTCAAATTGCGGATACGAAAGTTCCAGTTTTTTGATCAGATCAAACTGCGTTTCGTTCTTACCGCTGTTATTTTTCTGATATTCGGCCGTATCGGCGCTACGTGTTACGATTTTCTCTGTTTTAAATGTCTGAAATTTGATGGCATCCACGCCGGCCTGTTTTGCCGCATCAATCAACGCATAGGCGAGTCTGATGTCACCATTGTGGTTAACGCCAGCTTCGGCGATGATGAATACCGGCTGTTTCATTTGAGACCTTCCAGTAGTGTGTTCCATTGATGGTTTTGTACCTCAAAGTTCAACTTTTTCTGTATCAACTGCTGGGGAGACAGGGTATTTAACGCGTTCTGCAACGCAAATACAATACGCTCCGAATTGCGTCCATCCCGGTACGGATCATAAGGATTGACGCATTCCTGGCTGAATTTCTGGAATGCAGGGGTCAGTGCTTTGTTAATCTGGGCGATGATGTCCTGTTCGCTGTAATCCGTATTTAAAACACTCTGCGCCGCCATGCGCCCGCTCTGGCGCTGCCCGACATTGACGCAGGGGACGCCGAATGAGGCGGCTTCAACCAGTCCGCTTGACGAGTTGCCTATGACTACTTTGGCGTTCCGCAATACGGTAAGGTAATGTCGGCTGCCAAAGTTGGCGATGAACTGCACATGGCGGTGGGTTTGGCTGTACTGGATGATTTTTTGCACGATGAGATCGGCGCCTTGTTCATTACCGGGAGCAGTGAAAATTATATTATAGGCAGGGAAATGGCCTAGTGCTTTCAATAGGCCATCCACCTGTGCGTCCACCGTAGTGGTCAAGTCATTGGTGGCAGGGTGGTATGTGACCAGCATGAATTGCTGAGCCAGGTCAACCTTACGCTGTTCAAGGAGTTCGTCAAATGATGCAAAATGATGGTGGTGGATTGAATCGAGTCCACATTCGCCACTCACGGTAATGCGCCAGTCTTCTTCACCCATTCTGCTCAAATTGTTCGCGTAACCGGTATTGGCCACAAAGTGCAGACTGGCCATTTTACTGTGTGCGTGACGGATACTGTCATCCAGTGCACCTTCGGTGACTTCCCCGCCACTGATATGGGCAATCGGAATCTGGAACATCAGCGCAGGAATACTGGCGGCAAACAGTTCCCAGCGATCACCCAGTATTACCAGGCAGTCATAGTGCTGCTGCTCCAGCCATCTGGCCATACTCGATTGACCCTGCGCAATTGCTTCGGTTCGGGCGCGATGCGACGTATCCGCCAGTTTCAGGTTAATCGGAACTTCACGAACCGCAAAATTCTCGATGTGGTTCCTGATTTCAGATGCGGCTGTTTGCGGTGCGGTGTAGTGCAGATCGGCGACCAATAAATCCAGATCGAATGCGCTGGAGCAAAGTTCGATAACACGTCGCAAGGGTCCATAATCGGAACGCGCTGAGGTGAAAATGGCAATCTTTTTCATAGTTGCGCCAAAATCTGTTTGGCAATATGTTTCATGTCATTGGCACTGTATCTGGCATCACAGGGGATAGACAGAATTTCGGCAGGCAGTGGTTGTGGCGGGTTCAGAAATGGGGTTTCCCAGAGTATCGGACAATAGATTTTATTCTGTTCAAGGGTTTTCTTTATACGATCGCGTATCACGTTCTTTACAAAAAATGTGAAATACTGGGACACGGCAATATCCGGCAGTGTTCGCGTCGGTCGGACCTGCGGACAATTGAGTAATTGCGATAAATGTGTCGCCAATATTGCCTGATTGTGATGGGTTTGCACGCGTTGATCGTTCCATTCAGCGTCGGAGACCGTCAGCAGCAATGCGCGGGAACAGTCGGATATTTTTCTCTGGTCCGCCGGGTGTTCATCCAGCCATTTCTCCGCTTTCTGAAACAGCGCCGAATTTTCATTGCTCATAAATCCGCGGTTTGCACTGCCGCCGCGTGATAACAGTGCCGCGGCACGAGGCACCCAGAATTCTTCACTTGCGATTTTATCGGGGCCGACCACATCACGGGTGCGGCTGCTCAGAAATCCACCGTCGGCAACGGGAAAGGTGCTACGCAGACTTCCAAGCACAAACGTCGATTGCTCTGAAATCAATGGCCAGCTATTCACATTATATAACATCATGGAAATATCCGAGATGACGACGGCACCCGTAGTTTTTAATCTGGTCAGTAATGCGGTTTGCTGAATACCAAAATAATGTATGACGAAGACAATATCGTCTTTCTTTACCTGGTCGATCCAGTTTTCTTCAGCCAGTAGCTGGTGATTGATCGGATAAAAATTGATCTGCTTGCCGGTTTGCAGTGCCACATTGTGGACAGCCGGGGGTAAAAAATCCGGCAACCACAGCCGGTTTGACGATAAACCGGAAAGTACCGAGGAAATACTGTCGCGACCGCTTAAATAGAGCGTTAAGCCGGGGCAGGCAAGAGAAAGTGTGCTCAATAAACTGTCCGTTGCCTGTTTTAATTTAATGTAGTTTTCGCCACCAATCACATTGCACCTCGTGAGTCATGAATTAAAAAATGGGAAGGGTGTTGCAGGGCCAGCCGGTTTCTCTCGACCATGTACGCCTGTTCATCACATATCCAGGTCGATATCTCATAGTTCAGTATGGATGTCGAAAATTTTTTCTTGAACCTGCTTAAGCCGTCGGTTTCTTCCAATGAATGTCCGCCACCCAGATGCAGGTGACGGTAACCACGATTACCATAATGCACAATTGCGCTCGCAACCAGCAGCTCAACGGCTTGACCGGACGATGCCGACCGCTCTGAAGCGCTTAAATGATAATGGACCCAGTTATCGTCATCTTTTTTATCCAGCAGAAAAATTGCGCCCGCCATGATCTGCCGTGTTTCGGCGTTGCGTACCAATGCCAATTCACATTGCGCACCGAATGCTGTTGCATGATCGAGTAAAAACTGTTCCGAAAAAACGTAAAACGGATTGGTCTGCTTTTCGTGCATGAGTCGCTGGTAGATGTCATAAAATGCCGCGACGTCCTGGCGGTTCCAGTTTGGGCCACCGTGAAATTCGACCTGCAGATTTTGTCTCAGAGCCGCATGGATCGACCAGCGCAATTTCTGGTCAATGTCAGCACATAAGCCCGCAAGCGTCGATTCTGATTGCAAGGTCCGCGCGTATGTTTTCCGGTTTGTGGTGCGCTTTTCGGTTGGCCAGAACAAATGATTTTGCAGGAATGGCGCATGTCGCAGGAATACACAGATGATTTTCTGTGAGGCGAGAAAATCCATCAGGTGATGCCATTCATGCAAGCTGACTTGAACGGCTGCGGCAGAAAACAGGCCTCCGTAACCATAGGCGCTTGATGCTTCCCAGCGGTCTGGACCGATCTGGCGTAATTCGAGGGGCAACCAGGCAACTCCCTGACCACTTTCGATGCGAAGTACTTTTGCGGTACTGCGGTTTTGTGCTGCAAACAGATTCAAATAGGCGAGTTCAAAATACACCGGGCAGGAAGACGGATAATCTTCGTTCACCCAGTTGAATTTCATGATTTTGTCCTTGAATAATTGGCAATAAAATAATCGCAAACTGAACGGCATGGCTGGATGTTAATCTTAAACCAACCTGCCTGGGCACGAATGTGGCAATAAGTCCACAACGCCAGTCTATTTCATCAGTTTAACGCTGCTGGGCAAATTAATAAGCCGTCGTTCCAGCATTTTGGCCACTTCCATGGGCATGTGTGGACAATGCCGGTAAGGTGCCAGCGTGTGAATTAATTGCCAGGCAGGACGGGCTAAAATTCCCTTTTCGTGCGTGGCGGCCAGTATGGCGTCACGTTTATGGGAATTGGTCTTGTTTAACAGCAGTGTCTGCAACCAGTAGTTGCTGGTGCAACCGACCCTTTCCTGGACCACGGTTACTTCAGGTACGCCCGCAAAGGCACGCTGATAGCGTTCAAACAAGCGGCGTTTCAGTGCCAGCATGTTATCTAATTGCTCTAATTGTGCGCAGCCAAGTGCAGCGTTGATGTTGGGCATGCGGTAATTGAAGCCGATCTGATCGTGCTCGTATTTCCAGGGGTGCGGCAATTTTGCTGTCGTCGTCAGGTGTTTGGCACGCGTTGCCAGTTCGGCGTCGTTGGTCAGAATTGCGCCTCCGCCACCGGTCGTAATAATCTTGTTGCCATTAAAACTGAGTGCGCCGAGCAGACCAAACGTACCTGTATGACGCCCACTGATACTGCTGCCGAGCGATTCCGCGGCGTCTTCGACCAGGTTGAGGTGAAAATCGTGCGCAATCGCCATCAGGCCGTCGATATCGGCAGGGTGGCCAAACGTATGCATGGGCACCAGGGCTCGAATCACGTGGCCGGTATTTTTATTGATGCATTGTTTGGCACGAATTTCAGTACATTTTTTCAAATACGTCCGCAGGGCCTGTGGGTCAATGCCGAGAGTACGTTCGTCACAGTCCACAAAATGCGGAATGGCGCCCAGATAGGACGCGGCGTTGGCGGTCGCGACGAAGGTCAGGCTGGGCAATAATATTTCCTCGTCCCTGCTGACGCCGGCCAGCATGAAGGAAATGTGGAGTGCCGCAGTTCCGTTGGTCACCGCAATGACGTGTTTGGCGCCCGTATAATCGGCGAGCATCTGTTCAAACTTGTTGACATACGGTCCTACTGACGAAACAAAGGTTGAGTCCAGACTATCTTTGACGTAATTCCATTCGTTTCCGGCGAATTGTGGTTCATGCAGCGGATATTGCTGATGCGCTGCCGGGTCGCACTGGCCGGTAACGGATTCAATCGCTTTGATAACACGGTTGGCAAGTGAGGCGGAAGTTGGCATAGGAATCAAATGTTATACAGCTCGGTTTTATACAGCGATAAATTGGCCTGATACCAGGCTATGGTTTCAGCAAGTCCGCGCTGCAGCCCGTCGAGTCCGCCATAGTCTGGCTGCCATCCAAGGAGTCGTTTGGCTTTGCTGTTGTCGGCCCACAGTCGCTCAACTTCACTTTTATCGGGACGAAGGCGCTGATCGTCGCTTAGGATGTCAATTTCTGCGTCCATCAGCCGGGCGATATGGCTGGCCAAGTCACCCACAGAAATTTCGAAGTTGCTGCCCAGATTGATGATCTGGCCAACGCTGTTCGATGACTTTAATGCAGCGATGAATCCTTTGGCTGTATCGCTGACCAGACTGAAGTCGCGCGTTGGATGCACGGAACCCAGTTTGATTTCCCGTCGGCCACTGGCGATCTGGGTGATGATGGTTGGGATGACCGCGCGCAGCGACTGGCGCGGCCCATACGTGTTAAAGGGACGGACGATGGCGACCGGTGTTTCAAATGATCGGTAAAATGACATCGCCAGCTGGTCCGCACCAATTTTACTGGCGGAATAGGGGGACTGTCCTTCTAACGGGTGAAGTTCAGTAATGGGAACAAATTGAGCCGTGCCATACACTTCGCTGGTGGATGTATGTATGACCTTGCTGACGCCAAGACTTCGCGCTGCCTGTACGACATTGAGCGTGCCTTTGATGTTGGTATCTATATAGGTATCGGGTGAGTGGTACGAATAGGGGATCGCAATTAACGCGGCCAAATGCAAAACGGATTCGCAACCCTGCATGGCGGTGCGTACACCGTTTGGGTCACGGATGTCGCCGGTAAATACCTCAAATTTTCCTTTGACATCGTCAGCACAACTGTCGAGCCAGCCCCAGGAGTTGAACGAGTTGTAGAGCGCAAATGCACGTACATCGTAACCGCTGCGCACCAGGGCTTCGGTTAAATGGGAACCGATAAATCCGTCGGCGCCAGTGACCAGTATTTTTTTCACAGTGATTCCGTTAAAAGTAGTTCCGCCAGTTTCCAGTCCAGTGGTGTGTCAATGTCCACGGATCTTTGCTGGGGCATGACAAATGCTCTGGTTTCGTCAGTCAGAAAAGTCCTATTTTGAATCAACCAGTCAGTGAGTGCAAAATAAAGCGCACCGTTAAATGCATAGGCAGTTGGCAAATCCTGGCGTCGGCTGGCATGATCGCTTCGTGGATTATCAATAATTTTTTTTATTCGATTCGCCTCCATCAGCTGAACCATCCAGTACGGTGACTGTGAGGCCTCAGAAATCGACATCACCGCATTTGCTTTCTGTGCAATTGCATAGGTAATGCAATCCGCAATGTCCCCGGTTGTTCTCAACGGTGAAGTAGGTTGCAACAGCACGATGGCGTCAAAGTGGGGCAAGCAGTTTAACGCATGCAATACGGTGTCAATGCTGGGTGAATCATCTTGCGCCAGTTCTGCCGGGCGCATAAATGGCACGTCAGCCCCCCACATCCGGCTAATCCGGGCGATTTCGTCGTCATCGGTACTGACAACGACCTGGTCAATTTGCTGGCACGCTAACGCAGCCTGAACCGTCCAGGCAATTAATGGCTTTCCGGCGATAGCCTGAACATTTTTACGTGGAACACCTTTTGAACCGCCCCGTGCCGGAATGAGTGCAAGTGTCTTCAAAAACTCGTTCCTCCCGATTACATTGCCTGTTTGTAGGTAAGGTATATAGTTGCATATAAGTTACATTTAAAGCAAGGCCAATTTCCTTTTCCATGGATAACAGTTTAATCACATTGAAAAATGACGATCAGTTAAATAACGCCTGAATTTCAATGCAATAATCCGGATAGCGCGACAAAACTGGTTTAAATTGAACGAGAATTGAATCCATGCCGTCGGGACCCGCTTTACCAACGTTTTGGATAAGGCCAGGTTTACATAAAATGAAATGTATTGGCAGTGATTCTATTGTACAAAAATTAAAACTGATACAGGCAAGGACATTATGTTTAACTCTATCTGGAACGACCTGTTTGCCCATCAATCCTGGGGGAAATACCCGAGTGAGGATCTCATACGCTTTGTGGCACGAAATTTTTACAAACGGCCGGATCGCAGCGATGTGGTCTTGCTGGAAGTAGGCTGCGGACCGGGTGCCAATATCTGGTTTCTTGCGCGTGAAGGATTCCGGTTTGCGGGCATAGACGGATCGGAATCGGCCATTCTGCAGGCCGGTCAGCGCCTGGATGGTGAGATACAGGACTGGAAACGTCGAGGCTCACTGCACGTCGGTGACGTCGAGAATTTGCCTTTTGAAGACAGGCAATTTGATGCGGTTATCGATCATGAATGTGTATATTGTAATGGATTGAAATCGTCACAGCGGATTTATCAGGAAATGGCGCGTGTTTTAAAACCGGGGGGCAAATTTTTTTCAAGGACGTTTGAACAGGGTTCATGGGGAGACAATACAGGCGAAAAACTGGATGATAATTATTTTAATGTGGCCGAGGGCCCACTCGCGGGAAAAGGCGCATCCAGATTTACCCCGATCGATTCGGTTTCCGGCTTGATAGACCCTAGGATCCGAATCGATGCGGTCGAGCGGGTTGCCCGAACCGAAAATGGCGGGCAAAACGAAATCAGGGAATTGATTATTTTAGGTACAAAAACAGAATGACGCCAGCACCAGGGTAGTGGATCTTAACGATGATCCAGGCGGTATGCGTTTACCAATTTGCGTTTTGTCGAGGACTGCTTCATTAAATTGCTCAGTCGTGCCAAATGGGGTTCGGTGATTTCGCGAATTTTTTTATCGTCATCCAGTATTTTACGAATCGCAAGAATTTTCTGTTCGCGCTCCTTTTGATCCAGTTTTACAGCGGCTGATCCAAGTTTTACTGCATTCACTTGCTGGCTGCATTTTTTTTCCAGCTGCGATAATAATGCCCAATCTCCCTTTTGTGCAGCGCTCACCATCTGCTCGGTGAGGTCCGATACATTTTCATAAATCGAGATCATTTCTTTGCTATTCATGGTTTGCTCACTTTATGCGGATCTGAAGCTGGATTTGCGAGGGGCCAGAAAATCTTTGGGTGCGCCCATATTTGCAGGTGAAGACAGATTTGCCTGATTTGCATTGTTCGGCGCAATCTGTTCCCAGGCACCTTTTAATTCACTCAGCAATTTTTTTACTTCATTTAATTTATTGATGTCCTTACCAACATTGGCGGCCATCAATTGTTTGACCATATAACCGTACAAGCCATCCAGATTCTGCGCTAATTCCCCGCCCACCTCCTTGTTCAGGCTGGCGCGCAATCCGCTTTCAATAATGCAGATGGCATGGGCAATCGAGCGTATGGTTTCCTGGTGTTTTTTTGCCTGTATATGAAGGATGGCATTGCAAATGGCGACCACTGCGCCATCGAACAGCATCACCACCATTTTATGCGGGTCAGCTGCGAGTACGCCTGTTTCCATGCCTATCGTGGAGTATGCTTTTGCTGCAGATCTCGGCGAATATCCAAACATATGACTCCTGAAAATTTTAAGAATAGGGGTTAAAAAACCGGACTATGAAGTCGATGAAGAGCTCGAACTGGTTGACGTGCCGAGTTGCTGTGCCAGATAAGTACTCATGTTATTCAAGTTGCTCAGGGTTACATCCAGTGCCGCATATTCTGATTGAAGATTGGCAAGTTCTTCCTGATTAACAGTCTGGTCATTGGCAATGGTCGCGTTGAGCTCGGTAATCTGGGATTGCAGGCCGCTTGTGTCGGTGGCAACTGAACCGGTGGAACTGAGTGTGCTTGTCATCAGATTATTTAACTGATTGACGATACCCTGACTGTAATTGACGGTACCCCTGTCGCCTGTCGAGCCACCGTTGACCTGAATGTTCAACCCTGCAGAATCGCCAGTCGTGCTGATCAGCGACTGGCCGCTGCCAACCGCTGCATTGCCATTGATTGTGCCGGCAACATCGAGCCCCTGGGTCGCTGTGGGTGTTCCCAGTAACGCCAGCTCCCCATCTCCACCAGTCACTGTCAGGGACGACATGGACCCGTACTCATTCGAGCTGATGGTCAGGATGCCGGCATTCTGTGTGACGGAAACGCTCTGTCCGGCACTGGAAAAGGTACTGTTGGTGTTAATCGCTGTTTGCAATGCCGCTGCCAGTTGTGCTGACGTCTGATAGCTGCCGGCGGCCAGTGTGACGCTGGCAGTGGTACCGTTAATATCAAGTTGCAGAGTATCCTGACCTGCCGCAATAGTCGTCGCCGCAGCCGTTGTTCCGACTGTGTTCCCCTGGGTTGCGAGTTGAGTAATGTTCACGGCGTATGAACCTGGCTGTGTCGCACTTGAGCTGGCTACATAGCTGATCAATGAATCGGTTGGACTACCGACCGAAGCAAACAGGCTTGATACACCGGTCGCATTGTTGCTCAGCGCAGCTTCAAGCGTTGAATTGTTGACACTCAATGACCCATCAGTGTTAAAAGTGACCCCCACTTGCGCCAATGATGAAATTGTGCCGGAAGCACCGGTTATCGGTGCGTTAATCATGTTCTGCATCTGTTCAGCCAATGACAGCAGCGTATTGTTGCCGACCAGCGGGCCGGCTGCCGTCGTCGATGTACCGTCCTTGGTCGCGTTTTGAATATTCGATTGAACAGTGTTGTACGCGGATACAAATGAATTGACGGCGTTGACAGCGCCACTGGTGTCCTGGCTGACACTGAGCGTTGTTGGCGTTGATGGCGATACTGACAGCAGGTTCAGGGTCACACCGGGAATGACTGAGCTGTCTGTATTTGAACTGCTCGTCACAGCCAGACCGTTGACGGTAAATTGCGCGTTCTGTGCGGCTGTTGTCTGTGTCATATTTTGTGGCAGCACACCAGTAGGATCCTGATCCAGCAAATTGCTCAGCCCGTTGTCGCCGGCAACAGATATCGACATACTGTTTGCAGCCCCTGAATTATTGGAGGTCAGCGACAAGCGGTAGGGCGTGTTACTGCCGTCATTCAACACACTGGCCGTGACGCCGATGTTAGCCGCGTTAATCGCGGCGGCTATTCCGGTCAGCGAATCGTCCGAACTTGGAATGGTAACGGTCTGCGCGGATCCTGAGTTCGTGAAAGTGGTCTGTTTGGTAGCAGGATCGGTACCGATAGTGCCGAAATTAAATGTAATTGTGCCTGCACCAATCGAGCTTGTGGCGCTTGCCTGACCCGTTGCGATGAGACTTTGTGATTGTGCCAGCTGACTTACCGACAGCGAATAGGTACCTACCGAAGCTGAACTGGTCGCGGTCGCGGTTGCTACTGAACTGTCTGCGACAGTGGCAGTGGGCGTCTCGTATTGAGCGCTGTTGCCCAAACTCTGAAGGGAGGTTTGAAATTGTGACAGAACACTTTGCAGCGTGCCATACGCACTGATCGTTGACTGTATACCGGTTTCCTGGCTTTGCAGTTGGGTGACAGGTGCGTCCTGGACCGACATTAATGCAGTGATAATGGCATTGACGTTCAGACTGGTGCCAACACCAAAGTCACTGATGAGTCCAGCCCCGATCGAGGCGGCACTGCTTGCAACGTCACTTACACTGCTCATTTTCCGTCTCCCAGACCCAACACTGTGCAACTATACCTAATTAACGGCCAATTCTATTTAATCTTTAGGATAAATAAAACAGTTCTGTTTGGTGAATTGCAGGTTCGGGAATTGACGGGACGTCGGAGAGCAGGCTTGAGCGACAAAGCCATTCAATTGAGTTGCAATGATCAGAAAATTTGCAATACAGACAATGCGGGGAGTCGTGTCAGGCAATCTGGCTTATCACGTTTCCTGGGCCGGACGAAATCTCCATTTCGATGGCTTGTTCGTTGGGAATCTGCCGGATTACTTTTCCGGTATTCGGATCAACCACCTGTACCACAACCTCCTTGCCAGACGCATCGATGGCAAACTGGACAGTATTGGAATACCCCGCCGCGGCAAGTGAAGCGTTAATATTTTTTACTGCATTTTCCAGTTGCGCCGTGGTAGGCGGGGTGGTCTGAGCAGCCGGGGTTGTTGCAGATGAGCCAGACGCAGCTAATCCGGCCGCTGCATTACCGGGGGCCGGGGATTGTGTTGCACTCACTGCAGGGCTTGGGGTATTTGTCGCTGGTATGCCGACAGCTACGCTTTTACCCCCACCTGCAGCTATGCTGCCAAGTGAATTAATGTCCATGCTATCACCTCTTTACGACTGTCTCCCCGGTCTGAACCGGGGAGATTTCGTGTTACTGTACACCTATCCATCTGTTAAAGTATCAAATTATCGAAGCAACGTTAATACTTGAGCGGGTTGTGCATTGGCCTGCGCTAACATCGCGTTTGCTGCCTGACCCAGCACTTGCGCCGTCGCCAGACTGGTTGTCTGTTGCGCAATATTGGCATCACCTACTGTACTGATTGACGCAGACAGGTTTTGTGAAGACGCCTGCAGGTAAGTTGATGTTGCCTGGAACTGCTGTTCGGAAGCACCGATTGATGCGCGGTAACTGTCGACTGCCGCAATTGCAGTGGTAATCAGGCCCTCAGCCAGTGCTGCTGTCGTAGCGCTACCGACACCGGCTGCAGTGGAAGTTAATGCTGTGCCAATTGTGGCGGTTAAGTCGGTTGCGGTAATTGTACTTGTGTTGGTAGAATCAGAACCTGTTTGGAATGTGAATGTAGCGGCGGTATTCAATAAATCAGTGCCGTTATAGTTTGTGTTGCTCACGAAATTATCCAGCGCAGTCACATCGGCCTTGAATACGTCTTCGTTGTAGCCAGCATCTGTGGAGGAGGTTGCCGACGAGTTGGATTCAACCGCTAATGAATACATCTGGTTAAGGATGGTTACCATCGATGCCATACCGCCGTCCGCTGTTTGCAGAAACGAACTTGCCTGGGCCACATTTGACTCTGCCTGTGTGGTACCGGCAGCGGCAGTTTGCAGCGAATTCAGCGTAGCCAATCCGGATGGATCATCGGCAGCCGTGTTAATCCGCAGACCTGACGAGATCTGGGCAATTGCCTTGCCGTACGACATTTGAGCGTTGGTAATGTTGTTCTGTACGTTTAGCGCGTCTAAGTTTGTGTTAATTGAGTCCATTATGTTCCCCTTACCCGAAGTTATTTAAGTGGCGGTTTGCCAAAAACTTTGGTCTGAATCTTTTAACTACGTGACCTCCGTTGAATCAGGTAACGGTTGCTGTCTGAAAATATTGAGGGAAATATTTTTAATTTTGGGTCTAAAGTTTTAGTTCTTGTAACGTTTTTCGGCACAATTTCAAAAAACTTTAGGGTGAATTCAGGCTATTTATTTTAAAAATTTCATTGATTCAGAGCATTGAAATGTAAAAAATAATGTAATTTTTGCCATGAAATAAACGCGAGTCGCTGGTTAATGACTGGTTTAGTTAGTATTAAATCACATTTCTGCGGGTGGACCGGGCGGAAAAACCCGGTCAGTCGATCGGCAACTGGATTTTAGACTGGTTTTTCATCCACCACGCCGACCTTGTTGAGAATTTGGTGCACCATGTCAGCCCGGTTTGAAATTTTGCTGAATGAATCCGCGGCAACGGTTCTTATGGGTTGCCTGTCGACCGTTACCAGCAAACCTCTGATGGCCAGGTGCATTTCATCAAGTGTGTCCATTAGAAAGCAATCGGGAAGCAGGTACGAAACATCGCCATAGCGGGTAGAAAACACCGGCACACCGGCCGCCAGACAGTAGGCCGCCGAGCTACCGCCACCTTTACGAGGTGGATTAATATAGAGATCACATATTTTGTACAGGTTGACCAGGTCAGGGCAGTAATGAAGGAAGCGGGTCGATGTATCGGGCAGCATCGAGTGCAGTCGCGCCTGTACTTGTGGGCTCAGGGCGCCGACAAATAATAATTTTATGTTTTTGCCAAGATCAATCACATTTTTTAAAAAAAGGATGAAGTTGTTGTCCAGTTCCTGGTCCAGGCGATTACCGACCACACATGCGATGAAGTCATCGCAGGTCAATGCGAACTGTTCGCGTTCATAGTTGACAGCCTCGACCACGGGAAGTTCGTAGTTGTAGGGACAGCCCTCCAGAATTCTGGATTCGTCAATCGAGAACCGCGCCAGAAGCTTGCGGTCGTTGTCATCGAGCTTCCTGGTCAATACTGATGTGCAGGTTTGGGATAATGATAAATCATTCGACAGTGGCATGATGATGACTTGATATTCTGCCCCGATTCGCTCCTGTAAAATCGAGTAACCACCAACGCACATAATGAATTTGGGCTGCATGCGAGAAATAACTGCACAGATTTTTCCCAGACCGGTCGGATTTGGCATGTCAAGGTCAGGCGTAAAAATGGAAATTTCAATACCGTCCAGCTGTTTTTTGGCCAAGCCAGGCGGATAAATGGAAGAGTTGGCAATGAAGGGATTGATCAGGGGCAAACTACAGTGCCTTGGCAATTCCAGCGTATTGATGATTAACGGATTAAATCCTGAGTTTCTCAAAATCTTGAAATAACCGAACGTGTCTGCGGTCGGCGCGTGTCGGTCTGCCAATAACTGCGAAGTCAAAATCACGCAGTCAAAATTGGATGAATAGTTTATTGTGGGGATGTCGAATTTCCAGGCATTCGCCATGTCCAGATAAGCAGAAAACAGGTTGCTTGTGCTGTCGCCGCCGTGAATGAAATCCAGTCGTACAAGGTACCAGAACAGTTGATGACGTAAATCAGGTTTCAATATCAGCGGAATAATTTTTCGCAAGTAAGTAATGCCGAGCTGCACGGAAAATTTATTGGCCAATAAACTGGCGATAAAAATGTAATTGTTTGGCGTCTCATAAAAATGATTGATCTGATCCAGATAGCCCGTAATTTTTTTTTCGCAATAGTCCCGTTGTTCCCGGGTCAGCGTGTCGACTCCAGAAAAATCAGCGAGTGCTTTATACAGAGCAGGCTTTTCTTTCTTTTGTTCCGTGAGCTCATGGATTGATTTGGAAAGGTGCATTTTCATGGTCATTCAAAATAAGGATGTCGAGTCCACGCGGTTGCCAATTCATTCAGCAGGGTTAAGGCGGGAAGCATCCCTGTAATGCTGCAGCTGATGCGCCACTTTTTCAATGATTACATCCCAGTCCTGCACCCAGCTCTTGTCAAATGAATGCAGCGTGCCATACCAGCAATTTTCAGCGGTGCCAAATTTCTGCCAGTTGAAACCGCTGGTCATTACCCAGGTGGGCACACCGACTGCGGCCGCCAGTATCCCCGCTGCGGTAGGCGCAGAAATAACCATGTCCATCGCTCTGGTCAGAGCGGCTGCCTCATCGATGTCATTGTACAAATCGACCTCAGGAAATCCATGGATGGCTGTGCCGAATAATTGTCTGGCCCTGGTCAATTCGCCTTCGCATTCGTCATATTGCAGGTTAATAAAGCGCACGCCGTTAATCGCGAAAATGGCACCCCATTGTTCCAGGCTGGAGCAATAGAGGGAGCGGTTACCCGTCATGTTGCCGCTACGCCAGCATATGCCGACGTTAAGCTCGGGCCCAAGTGACGCCAGTCGGTCCTTCCAGTAACGGACACGCTGCGGGTCTGGCATCAGATAAAACTCGTCCCTGGGAAAACTGCTGACCTCGGGTCGCAGCCATCTGGTCAGAGAACCGGCTGCCGATTGCACATCAATGCCACTGTCATAACCGCTCAGTCGCTCCGTATTCTCAAGGGCGACAACGTCCGCCTGTGGAAATGACCTTGCGTACAAGCTGACCAGTTTTGCTGCGCAGGCAAATACCGTTTTCCTGAAGCGTGGCAACACATCGTTGTACATGCTGGCAAACATGATCTGATCCCCAATGCCTTGTTCACCCCATACCAGGATAGTCTTGTCCGGCAAATTTTCGCCCTGCCAGATCGGGTAGGGGAAATTCTGGCGCGTGATCGGATCTATCTTTTGCCAGCGATATTCGTAACCAGTCCAGCCCTGATCGAGTTTGCCCATGGCCAATCGGGTCAATCCGAGTCCCCAGTGGTAGTTGGGATTCTGAGGTTTGAGTGCCAGAGCACGCTGGAAAAAACCTTCGCTCATGGGCAGTTGTCCCAGCTCCTGACACGCCAGTCCAAGATGCTGGTAGTTTTCCGCCTGATCGGGTTCCAGTTCAATCACTTTTTGGCAACATGAGATAACGTTGTCGTATTGCCGTAATTCGCCGTAGGTGACGGCCAGGTTTGAATAGGCTGCGACAAACCGTGGATGTATCCTCGTCGCGTGCTGGAAATTTTCAATTGCGCCCTGATAGTCATTCTGTGCATGTAAAACAGACCCCAGACCATTGTAGGCCTCGGCAAGGGTCGGGTTGATATCAATCGCTTTTCGATACCAGTCAGCAGCTTCAGTAAGGCGTTGCAATGAATGCCATGCTTTTCCCAGATTTGCCATGGCATCGGCATAGTCCGGCTTTAACCTGATGGCCTTGTTCAGGCTTTGAATGGCCGGTTCGAATTTGTTCTGCTCGATAAATAATGCCCCCAAATTGCTGTAGTACATCGCAAATGCCGGATCCTCCTCAATGGAGCGCAGGATTAACTGTTCGGCCATGTCATAGTGACGGGTTCTTTGCGCGATCAATCCCAGACAATGCAGTGCGTGGGCATGCCGCGGTTGCTTCTGCAGGATGGCTCTGTAAAGTTCTTCCGCTTGTGTTAACTGGTTTTGCTTATGATGCTGAATTGCGCGTTCAAGCGTTGATTCGATCCAGTTTGCGTTTGAAGATTTTTTCTTCGACACGTTCATAGCCTTCGCTGTTTAATGTGTACTGACCAGTTTGCCGAGTTCTGCAGCGGCGGCATCAACAACAACTTCCCATTCCTGTGCCCAGGACTTCTCAAAGGTCCGGAGGGTGCTGTACCAGCAGATTTCATCGGTCCCCAACTTTTGCCATGTGAAGCCACTCATCAACCACCAGGTGGGCACGCCGGTGGCTGCCGCCAGTATGCCGGCGGCAGTGGGCGCCGAAATCACCAGATCCAGTGCTTTCGTCAACGCTGCCGTTTCATCCAGGTCGTTATACAAATCAATTTCCTGGAATGAATGGACATCGACGTCGAAGGATTGTTTTGCCGCTTTAAGCTCGTCCGCACAGTCATCATATTGGAGATTGATAAACCGGACGCCAGCAACAGCGAAGAGGGCGCCCCATTGTTCCAGCTTTGAACAATAAAAGGCTCGTGTACCTTTCATGTCACTGCTACGCCAGCATATGCCCACCTTTAGCTCCGGCCCAAGGTCCGCCAGGCGGCGCTTCCAGTAATTGACACGTTCCGCATTGGGAGTCAGGAAGTGCTGATTTTTCGGAAAACTTGCTATCGTCGGTCGCAACCAGCGCGCCAGCGACCCTGCTGCAGACTGGACGTCGATGACCGGATTGTCACCATGTAAATTCTTCGCATCGTCCAATGAAACAATGTCTGCTTCCGGAAACGATCTTGTGTAAAGCGGCACCAGCTTGCTTGCACAAGCAAAGATGCATTTCCTGAAATGACGTGTCAAATCCCGATACATGCTGGCATTCATTATCTGATCGCCAATTCCCTGTTCCCCCCACACCAGGATCGTCTTGCCGGTCCCGGTTTCGCCCTGCCAGGTTGGGTAAGGGAATCTGGAGTAGGCGACGGGCACTTTTTTTTTCAGGCGATATTCGTAACCAATCCAGCCCTGTTCAAGCTTGCCCAGGGCCAGTCTGGTTAAACCGAGGTGCCAAAGGTAATCCGCATTTGACGGTTCCAAGGCCGAGGCTCGCAGCATAAAGCCTTCACTCATTGCCAACTGGCCCAATTCCTGACAGGCCGCTCCAAGCAATTCAATGGCACTGGCAAGGGCTGGATCAAGTTCGATTGCTTTCTGGCAGCAGGCAATTACCTTGTCCATTTGTCTCAGTTCGAAATAGGTCGCGCCTGTATTTGCGTAACAGTAGGCATCGTCAGGATCTGCGTTCAGGGCAATCTGGAGATGTCGAAGTGAGCCGGCAAAATCAGACTGATTTCTTAAAATGGTCCCCAACGCCTTGTGCGCTTTCGCGTAGTCGGGCTGGAACTGGATGGCTCTCAGAAAAAATTCTTTTGCTTCATTTTCCTGATCCGAATCAACCAGCGCCGAGCCCAGGTTGAACAGGGCATCAGCAAAATCGGGCTGTAATTCGAGTGCTTTGCGCAAAACCGGGATGGCAGCACCCGGCTCGCCTTTATCTCTTAATAAGCCACCCAAATTGTTGTAATACGATGCGACCGACGGATTTTCTTTAATTGACCGTTCCATCCATTGCTGCGCCAAATCATACTTCTTGTGCCGATGTGCAATGATTCCCAGTAAGTGGTGTGCGGGTGCATTGCCAGGTTGTTTCCGCAAAATGGAATGACATGCCTGTTCGGCCTGGTCCAGCCTGCCTTGTTGATAGTAATTAATGGCGTGTTCAAATGACATGTTATTTTCCGGTTCGACCCATGTGGTCCACGTCAACCGTGCTGACCCGTTTGCTGAGTGCAACCGCGACTTTGCCAATAACAGATTCCCAATCCTGCACCCAGTTTTTTTCAAAAGTACGAAGCGTGCTGTACCAGCAGACTTCCCCGGTGCCCAATTTTTGCCACACGAATCCTGTCATCAACCACCACGTGGGCACGCCGATTGCTGCAGCCAGAATACCGGCAGCAGTGGGTGCAGATATAACCAGATCCATTGCTTTGGTCAGCGCTGCCGTTTCATCAATATCGTCATACAAATCAACTTCCGGGAAACAATGTACCTCGACACCAAACAATTTTTTTACCGATTGCAGTTCAGCCGAACACTCGTCATATTGAAGATTAACGAAACGTACGCCGGCGATGGCAAAAATGGCATTCCACTGTTCTATCTTTGTACAATAAAGGGGACGGTTACCGGTCATTACACTGGTGCGCCAATTGATGCCCACCTTTAATTCCGGGCCGAGTTCCGCCAGACGTTTCTTCCAATAGGTGACCCGATCGGGATCCGGCGTGAGGAAATGACTTTTTTTGGGAAAACTCGATAAGGTTGGCCGCAACCAGCGTGCAAGCGAGCCTGCTGCAGATTGTACGTCTATGCGGTGATCGGTGCCGACCCATTCTGGCAAATCGTCGAACGAAACGATATCTGCTTCCGGAAACGAACGCTGGTACAGTGTCACCAGCTTGCCTGAACAAGCCAGTGTGGTTTTTTTAAATCGCGGCATCAGATCTTCATAGAGGCTTGCGAACATGATCTGGTCGCCGATACCCTGTTCCCCCCACACCAGTATCGACTTGTCCGGCATCGATTCACCGTGCCAGGTCGGATACGAGTAACCAGGATTGATGATGGGGACGCGTTTTTTCCAGCGATATTCGAATCCCGCCCAACCCTGTTCGAGGTTGCCCATCGCTAACCGGTTTAATCCAAGGTTGAACAGGTTGTCGAAATTGTTCGGATTGATTATGGATGCTTTTGAGAAAAACCCTTCTGCTATTGTCAATTCTCCCAGTTCCTGACAGGCCAGTCCAAGAAATTCAAACGCGTTAGAATTTTTTGGGTCAAGGTCTGTCGCTTTCTGGCAGTAGAAAATGACTTTTTCAAATTGTTTTAACTCCGTATAGACAGCCGCCATATTATTGAAATAAAGGGAGCGGGCTGGATTGATGTCTATTGCGCGCTGAAAGTGCCTGAGCGCTTCGGCATAATCGCAGCGGGTGAGTGCCACCACGCCCAGATTGTTATAGGCCTCGTCGTGATTCGGGTCCAGTTCCAACGCGCGTTGACAGCAAAGGATGACATCGTCGTATTGCCTGACATCAATAAGGGCCGTCGCACAGTTGGTGTAGTAAGCAGGTTCGGTCGAGTTGAATTTCAACGCTGTCTGGAATTGCTGGACCGCTTCCTGACTTTTATGTTGCCTTAACAGGTCCAGGCCCAAAGCATTGTACGCCCTGTCAAATCCGGGATCCTGCCTTATCGTTTTCTGAAACCAGTCAACTGCTTCTGCCGTCCTTCCGATATCATTTAATGCAGTGCCCAAGTTGAACATTGCATTGGTAAAATCAGGTTTTAACCGTACCGCTTTTTCAAGATTCTCAATGGCCAGAAATTTTTTATCAAGGGCCAATTGCACGGCACCCAGGTTACTGTAGTATTCGGCAACGGACGGATTCAGTTCGATGGATTGCGCCATCCTTTGTTGAGCTAATTCATAGTTCTTCTCGCGATGCGCGATCACCCCGAGGAAGTGGATGCCATGGGCATGGTCGGGTCGCTGGTGCACAATGGATTCATAAAGCTCTCTGGCGGCTTTCAGATCGTTCTGCTGATAAAGCTGGTCTGCCTTCGTAATCAAGGCGCCCACTGGCGATGGGTCCGCAGCCCCGCCATTGTGCATGGCGGGTGCGGGCAGGGCAGGCGAAGGTGGCAGAGCCGTTGGCATGCAGCAGTTCTTGTACTTTTTCCCGCTACCACAAAGGCACAGATCATTTCGCCCGACTTTGGACATGCCTGGAACCTCAGTCTACGGTAAAGCCAGATAATTAACCGGAATCCATGCATAGCCTTTGCCCTCGGTACGCAGATAACCTAAACCGGGAAACGAAAGGTGCGCTGAACCGATCAGGTAGCCTTCTTTGGCGGCGGTGGCATAGGCCTTTTTACGTTCTGCTATGGCATCTTTACTATCCGAATCAAAATGCACGGCGACATTCGGATTGTCAAACTGTACCGAAGCCACGTGCATCAGGTCGCCCCACAGGATCAGTTTTTTCCCTTTGCTTTCGACCAGATAAATCGTATGGCCCGGGGTGTGGCCATGTGCGGCAACTGCTTTAACGCCTGGAACCAGATCGGTATTGCCGTCAAAGGTTTTGAAACGTCCTGATGCAACGTAGGGCTGGAAAGCGGCAATGGCGTGCTGAAATCCATCCTTGGAATCGGCGCCCGCTTTGTCCAGATTTGCCTGGCTCAGCCAGTAATCGGCATCGCGTTTATCTGCCCGTACGGTGGCGTTCGGGAAATTCGCCACACCGTTGGTGCTCAAGCTGCCGATATGATCGCCATGCATATGGGTAATGTAAATCTCGTCAACCTGTTCAGGCTGATAGCCGGCCGCCTTCAGGTTGGGAATTAATCGGCCCAGCGTCGGGCCGAAAAAACTGCCGGCGCCGGTGTCAATCAATACCAGCTTGTCGCCGGTATTGATCAGATAGGCGTTCACGGATGTATCAACAGGATTGGTCAGATGGTACCTGGTGATGGCTTTATTGAAATCGCCCGGTGAAATGCCCGCCAGTATTTTATCCATGGGCAGTGGTACGGTGCCATCGGACAGCGCGGTGACTTCGAAGTCACCCAACATGACACGGTAGTAGCCGGGAGCAGAAGTTTTTACCTGCGGCGCTGCTGCAAAGGCCGGTGCGGTGACGATAAAAGAACAGAAAGTGACAGCGGTAATCAGGGCAAGCAACGCTGAGCGGACAGTAGGGTGTGAGTTCAAAGTAATACTCCTTGAAGTAGGGTTGTAAATAGCGGGTATTTACAGGTAATGGCACGTTTTAATCCGCAGGGGACATGTTGAAATTTGTTTAACGTGCTGCCACGCTGTAACAACAGCCCGGTTAATTTATCACAATTGCTGAATCAGGTACTCTGCCTTCTTCAAAACGTTCAGTGCGCGATGGATGACCAGATCGGATGAATCTGCGCCCTGTTGGCATGCCTCGATTATGACACGGCTGCTGGCGCACATGCGCAATGCACTGACATCCATACCGTACTGCTGGCCACACAAAACCGGTTGCCCAAGCTGGCAGCGCGTCGCAGCAAGGGCTGGGACAACCCTGGCCGACGGTGATGCGGCAACGGGAAACTGCAGTTGCCGGTAGACCTGAAGAGTCTGTTCACGGCTGAGCGGTTTGCCGGGCTGGTGCAGAAGCAGAAAAGGAAAAATGGTGGGAATCTGATCCCAGCTCGTTTCGCTGCAGAAGGGCGTTCTGTCCAGATGACGTTCGGCCATCAATTCAAAATGGGGGGACTGCGAAATGGCCTGCTGGATCGCGCCGGCAAAGTCCGCCAGGAAATCCGCAATCTGGTTTGGCGGCAGGGCGTGAAACGCCTTCAGCTCAGCCACGGCGGCTTCCAGGCGCAACAGCAATCCCCAATTAACAGAGTCAGATAATTGTCGGGTGGCCTGCCAGTGTGCAGGCCATTCTGCCCGTGCGGAATAATCTGCGAGGGAACCCGGCAATTTCTGTCTGGATAAACGCGGAATCAGATTCGACGGAACGTGCAGTATGCCGGAAAACACCGGACCGGTCAGAAATTTGGAGCCGGTTAAGGCCACCATGCAGCCTGATTTCAGGTATGCATTTAATGTGGTATTGGAAATGCGGAACTGGCAGGCATCGACCAGAACATCCACCTGATCCGGGACACGCTGTCGCAGCGCAGCAATATAGCCCGGGCTCGGTGCAATTAATCCGGTTTTGGAAACATCAATCATGATCAGCAGGACACGTTGACCAATCGCCATGGAGTCTGAAATCAGCTGGTCAACTTCGCGGTCAATGTCACCGGATGATCGTTTTTGTCCATGACTGTTCCTCAGGCCGACACTGCTCACGGTAATCGGGTGCACACCGGACATGGCAGTGTATGCCGTTACCTTTCCTCCCAGTGCCGCATTGTCGCTGAAATGCTGTCCCCGTAATGCTGGGGAAACACCGCTGCCGGTTTCAGCACCATCCATCATGATGACATGCAGGGGAGGGGCGAGGAGGGTTCCACTGGCATGACCGGCTGCCATCAACTGGGCACAGATCAAGTGCAGATCTGTGCCCGATGCGGCAAAAATGGTGGCCACATCGGCGAGGTCAGAGAACTCGCAAAGATCGAACATTTCGCGCCGAATCCGGTCCAGTTCCTGACGGTACAGCACCGGTTCTGCAAGGGTGTTTGCCGCGTTAAGCAATTTCTGGTGCAATGCACTTGCAGCCGCATAGCCACGTGCTGAAATGGTGGAGCCGGTCGACGAACCGAAAGCTACCATGCCCGCATCAGGATGGCTACCGCAGCCATACTTGTTGACACCGGTTTTCGGATCGATCACGAGTCTGGTGTCACCGCCGGAGAGTAAAACCTGTTCGGTCGTCTGCGCAGCAAGTTGCTCGAATTGTTCCATAGTGAGTATCATAAGACCTTTCCGCACCGTTTGGCCAGTAATTCGGCGAAGGCACGAAACAGTTTCGGCATCTGGATTTTCTTATACGGAAAAATCCCGGCGGAATCCATATCGTGCACCACCATGTTGCTGTCGATTTCGAAAATCAGCAATTGACCGTCTTGTGTTTCGGCACAGTCCATGCCGACATAATCCAGACCCGACCGGATATAGATGGCCTGCAGCGCAGCTCCATGGCGTTTGGCAAAACCGCTATTGAAACTGGCCATGAAATCGGCTTCTTCGCGTCGATGTGCCTCGTTATCCAGCATGTCGGCGTTGAGGTAATGCACCATCCAGCGCGGTGAAATAGCCATATGGCAAACATACGCGATGCCATCGATGAGTATGATGCGGTACTTTCGAAACAGACCGTCTGGGCTGCGGTAATCAATGAACGGTGACACAAAAAACAGGTCAGACCTCGAATTCACCAGGTAATTGGTCAGGTCGCCAAGGTTTTCAATCCGGGCCAGACCGGTCCCTGCGTGAGAGTCAATCGGCCGAATGATGATGGGGTAATCCACGCCCTCGAGCTGGCTGGACAGCGGACGAGCCAGCTCACCCGGCCGACAGCATTCTTCAAGTTCTGCACGTGTTACCCGCATCGCTGCGGGCATCAGCACGCCAGGTATCGGCGCCAGTTGTGCGCAGGTGATGTCGCGCGAAAGCCGGCCAATGGCAGCCGGTCGATTAATCACCGGACGCGGCCATAATGCCAGTTCCTTGTCCAGATAGGCCAGCAGTGCCTGGTTGGCATCGGATTCGCCGATCGCAACAATTAATACGTCATGATCGGGTATCTGTTTGGGCAGTCCCTGGGTCAGCGTGATGTACAGCAGATCTAGCGCCACGGGCTGGTTTTCAATCAAAAATTCGAAAGGTGAATTTGCCATGAGATCCCCGGGGCCGAGGACGGCCAATGCGCGAATTTTTACTGGCATGGCTGGGCGTGAGTAATGAAAGACCGGTTGTGTCTGGATCGCCAGCGCCTGCATCGCTTGCGCCAACTTGGGATCGCCGCGCATGATCATGATGATCGCCAGATCCAGTAACGCATTGGCGTCGCGCGCATCTTCCTTTATGCGGCTTACCAGCGCGTCACCGACCGGGGACAGATCTCCACCATTAAAAGCCAGGGTCATCAGCGCCGGCAAGCCGATAAACTCCCTGCTTTTCAGTTTCTCTTCTATCACTGTTGTGGCATTCTGCATGATGTTCTCAAGGTACGGATTCAGTTAGCTGGCAAAGTTAAACACTGCTGCCAGATGCCATTAATTCGTGGCCGATGCGCAGACTGGACTGGACCAGATTGTCAATATCGACACGGGTTGTCCGGTGGTTAACGATGGCAGCGCGAATGGCAAACTGGTTGTTTATCATTGTGCTCGACGGTGCCACCAGACCGGCTTCCTGCAGACGGATGACAATGTTATTGTTGAGTTCATTCATGACGTCAACGCTCCGGTTTGCGGCAGGTGACACGCCGATATACCGGAAGCAGACAATGTTCAGACTGACCGGCGCGAGCAATTCCAGTCCGGCTTCGCGTACAACACAAGTGGCCAGATACTGGGCCAGCTCACAGGTGTGAAGGATGATGTTTCCCAATTTTTCGGTGCCGAAAGTCGCAATCGTGAACCAGGTTTTAAGTGCGCGAAAACCCCGGGACAGGTCCGGACCCAGGTCACAGGGCCAGGGCGACCCGGCTGCCATGCCGCGTGTTTCCCGTTTCAGATAGTGGGCGGGGGATGAAAATGACTCCAGTTGATCAGTACCGTCGCGCACCAGGATATAACCCGCATCGTAGGGTACCTGTCCCCACTTATGGAAATCAAAGGCAATCGACGAGGCGCGTTCAATGCCTGCCAGTCGGGGCGCGATACCTGCTGAAAGCATGCCCAGTGCGCCATAAGCGCCATCGATATGAAACCAGCATTTTTCGGTTTCGGCGATGGTGGCCAGTGAATTCAGGTCGTCAATCGCGCCGACATCGACCGTGCCAGCCGAGCCAATGATCAGAAAGGGATGAAATCCGGCATTTTTGTCGGCCTGCAACGTCTGCTGCAGTTGCTGAAGATCGATCTGAAAATCCGCAGTCATCGGGATCAGTCGCAGTGCAGCGGTGCCGAAACCGGCCAGATCCATGGCTTTGGAAATGCAGCCATGGGCACCTGCGGAGGCGTAGGCGAGAAGCCTTGTCCCCTGTTGTGCAATGCCGTGGTCACGCACGGCAGTGCCCGAGTATCGGGTGCGGGCGATGACCACCGCAATAAAATTGGCAATCGAGGTACCGGTGACAAACAGGCCATTGGCCGTTTCGGGAAACTGAAATAATTCACGCATCCAATGCAGTATCTGGCGTTCGACGGCAATCGGAATCTGGTCGCGCCCGCCGACATTGGCATTCAGTCCCGCGGCCAGCATGTCGGCGATCATGCCAACCGGTGTTCCGCCGCCCTGTACCCAGCCCATGAAACCGGGGTGTGCGTTGCCTACCGTGTATGGCAGGATCTCGTGCAGGAACTGCTGATGCAGGATCGCCAGGTCAGTGCCTTTTTCAGGCAGCGGCTCCCTGAAATGGTCCCGAATGGCGCTGGGGATAGGTTGCCAGACCGGACGTTCGCGCAGATGCTGGGTATAGTCGAGCATATCCTCGAGCATGGCGTGCGCCTGAGCTCGGAAGGCTGGCCAATCCGTCGGATCGAGGGTGTGGTTCGAATGCACTGTTCACCTTTGGGTGGTGTGGTGTGGACCATTATTGCGTGAAAAGGGCGAATCCAAAAGAAGAATGAAGGCTGCTTTTGTGCTGAAATTCTGAATTGTGGTGCAATTAGTGCAAAATAAGGTATTTTTTTATTAACTTTTATTGAAGCGACAGAGTCTACAGGGTTTTTATAAAATCATGTATTCCTGCTAACAGCATTTCTACCGACATGGCGGTCAGTATCAATCCCATCAGGCGCTCAAAGGCCGTCATGGTGCGCTCACCCAATAAGCGCTGCATGCGCTCGGCGCTTAGCAGGACTGCCAGCCAGACCAGGGCCACCAGCGTCAGAGCCGCCACATGAGCCATGATATTTTTGCCACTGTCCGACGAAAATAACAGCACCGTCGCCAGCGCCGAAGGGCCGGCCAGCGCAGGTATCGCCAGTGGAACGATAAAAGGCTCCTGGGTATGGTCCACATCGCCAAAAATGCCGCCGGGCTGCGGGAAAACCATGCGCAGGGCAATCAGAAACAGGATCACACCGCCGCCAATTCGCAGCGACACATCAGAGAGTTGCAGCGCGTCGAGAAAGTGCTGACCAAAAAACATGAACAGCAGCAGAATCAGGAAAGCAATGATGCATTCGCGTACCACCACCTTCCAGCGCCGTTCGGGTGCCACGGACGACAGGGCACTGACAAACAGGGGAACGCCACCGAACGGATCGGTAACCAGTATGAGCAGGACGAATGACTGGAAGAAATTGTGGTTCATGGTTAACGGTGTCGGGTAAGCAAAATCAGGTGAAAAGCGCAATGGTACCGCGGATTCGGGCATTGGGCCGGTTTCATTGTACTATTTCAGCGGCACGGCAGAGTGGTATTATGTGTCATGAATGGACCATCAAGATGCCACTGTCCTATACCTGCAAGATAACAGATTACAATAAGTTAACGATGAATATGTCCCCGGTTGAACCGGTAGTCGCGGATGTGCCAGAACCCGTGTGTGCCACCGAGCCATCGGTCGTGCGGCCAGACACACCCTGCGTGGCGGTCTGTTCAACGACGTTTGACGAAATCTGCCGTGGCTGCGGGCGCACTGTCGTCGAGGTGTCCACCTGGGTGGTCATGACAGTGGAACAAAAAGAATCGGTCTGGCAGCGCATACTGTCCCAAGGCTACCCGCGCAGAAATGGTTGAGACCGGGAACGTAAATGATCAGGTGAAGGGAGACGCTGTGCAGCTTACGAAAAGACGGTTTTTACTGGGCGGTCTGGGATTGACCGGCGCACTGATAGTCGGCTGGGGCATCAGTCCCGCTCGCCAGCGTTTGAATACAGGTCATCCACTGCCTGTAAAAAATGGTGCAGTGGCTCTGAATGGCTGGCTGGAAATTGCCACGACTGGGCGGGTCACACTGCATTTGCATAAAAGTGAAATGGGACAGGGCATTTCCACGGCGTTGCCGATGTTAATTGCCGAAGAACTTGATGTGCCCCTGTCCCAGGTCGATGTGGTCCCGGCGGATATCGACAAAATTTATGGCAATGTTGCCATGCTGGTGGACAGTCTGCCCTTCCATCCGGATTACCACGGTGCGATCAAACATGTTGCACAATGGATGACGGGAAAATTTGCCCGTGAATTGGGCTTGCAGGCAACGGGCGGTTCGTCCAGTGTCAAAGATGCCTGGATGGTATTGCGGCAGGCCGGTGCGTCCGCCCGGGCGATGTTATTGCGCGCTGCTGCCCAGAAATGGAACGTCGCGGAAAGTGAATGCCGCACACGCGCGGGAAGGGTCATACATGTCAGTGGTAAAGAAGCGGGGTATGGTGAGCTGGCAGGGCTGGCGGTCCACAGTCAACCCGCTGAAATCCGGTTGAAACAGACGTCTGAATTTACCCTGATTGGTCAGTCGGTACCGCGCCGCGACAGTCTGCCCAAGACGAATGGCACGGCGCAATATGGCATGGATACCCGCGTTCCGGGCATGTTGTACGCCGCCATACGCATGTCTCCGGTGCTTGGCGGCACATTACGCCAGATGAACGAGGCAGACATACTCCAGAGGCCGGGCGTGGTCCGGGTCATCCGGCTATCCGACCTGCCGATACAGGGCATAAGCGGTTCGGGTGTGGCCGTCGTGGCGACCTCATACTGGCAAGCTCAATCTGCGTTAAATGCGCTCAAAATCGACTGGGAGGGTGCAGGTGCCACAGACCTGTCCAGTACCGGGGTCATGGAGGAATTGCGTGCCAGCCTGAATTCGGAAGCCGGATTCACCTATTTTAAACAGGGTGACGCAGAATCTGCGGTCCAGGAACTGACGGTCATGCAGCCGGCAGCATCGGGTATGACCGCCGTCAAGGCCGAGTACAGTGCCCCGTTTATTGCGCACGCAACGATGGAGCCCATGAACTGTACCGCGCTGGTCAAAGATCACAAAGTGACATTGTGGACCGGCACCCAGATTCCGAGTTTTGCGGTGCAGGTTGCCGCCCAGGTGGCCGGCGTCAGCAAAGACCAGGTTGAATTGCATACGGCATTTCTGGGCGGTGGATTTGGCCGGCGCCTCGATGTGGATATGGTCGCTCAGGCCGTTGCCATTGCCGGTCAGGCAAACGGATTACCGGTTCAACTGATCTGGAGCAGAGAAGAGGATATAAGCCATGATTTCTATCGACCGGCCTCTGTGGCACGTTTTGCGGCGCAGCTTGATCGATCCGGGCATGTCGTCAGTTATGCGAGCAAGTCGGCCAGCGGTTCCATCGTCCACCAGATATTGCACCGCTATTACGGATTGCCCGGCGTGGGCCCGGATAAAACCACGGCCGAAGGTGAATTCGATATGCCGTATGAATTTCTGAACCAGCATATTGCCCATGTGATCGTGCCCAGCAGAGTGCCGCTTGGGCTGCTGCGTTCAGTGGGTCATTCGCACAACGCATTTTTCAAGGAAAGTTTTATCGATGAGCTCGCCCTCGCAAGTAAAAAAACACCGCTGCAATTTCGACAGGATCTGTTAAAGCAGCACCCGCGCCATCTCGCTGTGCTGAATGCCGCAGTGGACCGGGCCGAAAAGGGCGCTGCGCTGCCGGAAGGGCGGGCACGCGGTATCGCGTTGCACCAGTCGTTTGGTACGCTGGTCGCCGAAGTCGCCGAAGTGTCGGTGCAGGGCAAGGAAATTATCGTACACAAAATCACCTGCGCGGTTGATTGCGGTCTTGTCGTGAACCCCAACATCGTCCGTCAGCAAATGGAATCGGCAGTCGTCTTTGGCTTGTCGGCCGCATTGCTGGGTGAAATTACGTTCAGGGAAGGCAGGGTCGAGCAAAGCAATTTTCATGACTACCCGGTACTGCGCATGCACCAGGTGCCGGAGGTGGATGTGGTCATCATGCCCAGTATTGAACCGCCTGAAGGCATCGGCGAGCCCGGTGTGCCACCGGTTGCGCCGGCTGTCGCCAATGCGCTGTTCAATCTGACCGGGACGCGATTGCGCAATCTGCCACTACGACTGACCTGACCTGGTGATACAGGGGCTCAAATCTGTTCAGCGATGGTTTGATGTACGAAGGCCGACAAGATGAGCTTGTTCTGCTGGCTGACGTTGAGAAATTCAAGTCCGTAGCGATAACCATCGGCTTCTTCTGTCGGTGCCACAGAACGGATAATGAAATTAACGCTTAACAGTCCCTCGTTACCAACGACGTTAATTTTAAAGCTCATGACACCAGATTCTTTTTTCTCGGCAACTGCCTGTTTCAATATCGCGGAGCAGCCACCCAGACTCAAATCGATGATCGTCGCTGCAGCGGTCCGTTCCGGGTTTTCCAGTGAAACTGACGCAATGATCTTGACCGAAGCCCTGGCATCATTTCGGATCAGACTTGATACCACCTGTTTCGGGTAACTCAGGTGTAAATAGGGATGCGGAGTGAACACCGATTTTACGGCGGTCACCGTAAACGCGAAGGCTTTTTTGCCCTGGAATGCCCGGAGTACAAAAACCTGGCCATCACGAATCAGGACATATTTTCCATCGATGACAGGTGCCGTCACCAGAACAGACTTTCCTTTGATATATCCGATCAGTTTTACGACAAACCGGGTATCCGATTCATTTAATGCCTGCATGTGCAAGGTTTCACCGACATACCAGCGCACATCATCCATTTGCGATATGACGTCCTTGGGAGGCGGTTCGGGGGCGGGTGCAGGCTTCTGGACAGGGGGCGCCACTTTGGGTTTGGCCAGAACTTCATCCCATTCGCTTTTTTGAACGTAGCCCTGCTCGAACAGGTTGTTCAACTGGTGTAAAGTCTCTATCGTCGCTCCCGACGTCAACAGCAACTTTCCGTGCCTGTCATAAATCGATCGTTGCGTGGTTTTACCCACCGCAAACTCGGTTTTACTCAAGGGTATAAGTGCTGTTCGATCCGCCATAGGTATGCTCGCTCGGTGCCAGATTTGATGATAATTGGTTCATTATGGCAAGAAATTTCAAAAGCCAAGCGCAAATTAGAAGCAATAAAGTTATTTTTAGTCTGGTTTTGACATGACAATGTAGTAACCAAATTGCATTCATGCGCGACGTTTGAACGGGATTGGATTCCTGCCGGGAGTACGCTGACAACGAACCAGAATAGTTAAAAAAAGGCAACTTTGCAAGGACTATTCAGCGGCAACGTGCGCAAATAACCACAAAACCTATATGGTTAAACGTGGTGAGAAATGCGCTGACGAAGATTGACCTCGGTTTGCCAGCGCCGGTGCTGCGGGCTCACGGTGTATTCGCGTTGCAGCTGATCGGTGTCAAGCTGGGATTGCGACAGCAGCAGCCGTTTTATTTGTGATACATCGGGTTGCATCGTTCCATAAAAGCTGACGATGTGCTGCTGTTGCACCAGGATAGTTGGAAAATTTTCAACATCAAGGTCGCCGACCAGAGCATCCTGATCTTCGATATCTATCCATAAGAACAGGCAGTCCGGGAACTGTTCCGACAACGCCTCATAACTCGGGCGAAATGCCTTGCATACATCGCACCAATCCGCGCACAGACAGGCCACCAGCGTTTTACACGTGGCAAGGTTGTGTTGCAATTCGGCGGGATTGATCTGATTCAGGTCGATACAGGACATGATTCGATTTTACTCCCGATCCGCCTAAAGGTAAAATGCGCCTATGTCCATCATACTCGCCATTGAAACTTCCTCAGAAATCGCTTCGGTTGCGCTACTGACAGGCCAACACTGTTTTTTCCGCCAGACCGATGGCGTAATGAATCATTCGCAATCCATTCTGCCGATGGTGCAGCAGGTTTTGAGTGACGCTGAAATCCGCTTGAACCAGTGCGACGCCATTGCCTTTGGGGCCGGACCGGGTTCATTTACCGGTGTGCGTACGGCGTGTGGCGTGACGCAGGGCCTTGCCTTTGGTGCCGACTTACCCGTGATTTCCGTGGTGACCCTGGCGGCGCTGGCCGAGTCGGCGCGTCGTTCCGAAGGCGCAACGTCAGTATTGGCGGCGATCGATGCACGGATGGGTGAGGTCTACTGGGCGGAATATTGTTTCGATGAGATCAGCGCCACATGGACGACGGTGGCCCCGCCCGCGTTGTCGGCCCCGGACTGTGTCCGGTCTGTGAGTACGGATCGATCCAGCCTGATCGGGAGCGGATTTGCCGCGTATCGTCATCAATTTTCCCTGCCCGCTGCACAGCTCGCCGCAGCGACCGCAGCATTGCCTCATGCTGAAATGGTCGGCTGGCTGGCCCAGGTGGAATTTGCCGCCGGTCGAACCGGTCGCGCTGCACAGGCGCAGCCACTCTATCTGCGCAACAAAATTGCGCTGACCAGTGTGGAACGTCTGGCGCTGGTTAAGTAAGACAATATGACAATAGTCTTTTCTGATCTCGTGCTCAGCGACATGCAATTAGCCGATCTGGATGAGGTGATGGCGGTCGAGCAGACTGTGTACTCGCATCCCTGGAGTCGGGGAAATTTCGTTGATGTAGTCAATAATGATTATGAGGCCTGGGTGGTGCGTTCAGGACAGGGCGAGCTATTGGCGTATGTTGTGCAGATGCAGGTGCTTGACGAATGTCACCTGCTCACCATCGCAGTAAAGAATTCGGCGCAGCGACAGGGACTGGGCCGCTATCTGCTCGCCATGGTGACAGAGCGTGCCAAACGGATGCAGTTGAAATCGGTGATACTGGAAGTCCGGGTGTCCAACCAGATTGCGCGCAAGGTCTATGAATCGTCGGGCTTTAAATTACTGGGACGGCGGAAAAACTATTATCAGTTAAATCAAACCCAGCGTGAAGATGCCTTACTATTAGGCTATGAGATTCCAGAGTAGAGGTCAACCATGTTGTTGAGTAAATTAGGTGCCATGTCGATCGGACCACTTTGGGTGCTGCGGAGTAACGCCGGTACCCAGAGCGGAAAAATGGACGCCAGTGCCTGTTGCCCGGTTTGTGGCCAGGGCTGGATCGAATCGGTCGGGCAGGATCCCACTGTCCTGGTGGTATTGCCTGCGCCGATCACCGACCCGGCACAGGCCCTACTGCTGAAAAACTGCCTGAAAGCGGCCGGTTGGATGGATGCAGGCTGCGTGGTTCTGCATGTTGACTGTGCTGCTGACACCGGTAATGCATTGCAGGTATTGCAGACACAGATCGAATCCGATGGTCCCGATACCGTCATCGTATTCGGTCATCAGGCTGCCCGGAGCATATCCGCCGAACTGCTTCCGGGACAGATAAATGCCTGTTTCGGCACGCGTTTTGTCGTGACCTTGCACCCGGAAGAGCTGATCCGCGATCCGCTCCTGAAAGCCCGGCTTTGGGCGGATCTCTGTCTGGCGAAGTCGGCGGCCGTACTGCATCCGCGTGATGAACCCGCTTAGTGACGTTTCGTTGACCAACGCCCCGTATCAGACCGGCTTTCAGCGTCGATGGCCCCATATCACCCACCCGGACGTTCGAAATCTGGTCTGGTTACTGGATGCACCGGGTCTGCTGAATGCACACCATCCGCGCTGGGTAAATCAGGTCGCCGAACTGCCGCCGGTCATCAGTGCCGGGACGACGGCATGGCTGTCCGAATTGGACCGGAACCCCGCTCCGCTGATCAAATTCCTGAGCATACATCCGCATACCCGACTGGGACATTATGCAGAAAATCTGCTGGCATTTTATTTCAAATGGCGCGGCGAACTGGTCGCGCATGGTGTTCAGGTGCGTTCCCATACCACATTGGGCGAATTTGATTTTCTGCTCAACACGGCAAGCGGCTTTGAACATTGGGAGTTTGCCTGCAAATTTTATCTGTTCGTCCAGCCCGCCAACACCCTGGGCAATTACATCGGGCCCGATTTACGGGATAATCTGGACGACAAAGCGCACAAAATAATGGATTTGCAACTGGCTCTGGGCAAGCACGCCGATGCACAAAAATATCTGCCGCAGCCGCTCAGCGCAGCCAGAGCGTTGTTGAAAGGCTGGTTGTTTTATCCCTTGATGCCAACGATGACCGTGCCGGAAGTCGCGCCATGGCATTGCCGGGGAACATGGTGCCGGTTGGCTGAATTTGACGCGATTCCCGGTCATTTTTTCAGGCCATTGACAAGATTGAAATGGCTGGCGCCGGCCAAACTGTCTGAAAGCGACATCATCAGCCGCCACCAATTGAAAACAGAACTGGCCCATCAGTTCATGGTTGATTCCAGACCGGTGCTCGTGTCGCAATGTGATGAACTGGACGGATACTTTGTCGAATCCGGGCGTGTCTTTGTGGTACCGGACCCGTGGAATTCAACGCCGGCCATCAGGTGAATCGGGCCGGACTCCGTCTGGGCGCCTACTTTGAGATTTCTTCGCAGATTTCGACCAGCTTTTCCGGCGTGTCCCTGTTCTCAATCGCAAAAATAACGCGTTGACGTTGTATGGTTTCAAGCTGTGCCGGCAGGATCATGGATTTTTCCATCTGTTCGAAAAATACCTCACAGGTTGGCGGAAGCGGGTATTTTTCTTTCAGATGCCGGTCATGCAGATTCACCTGCATGACTTTCAGTCCGACGTCGCAGCGACTGAGCAGTTGTTCGGGCGCGATTTCTTGCAGGATCAGCATGTCGGCAATGGCGCCGTTCATGCGCAGTTCGACGCTCTTCGGTGTTTCCTTCTTGTAGGCAATCCGGTCCTCAAAGCTCTTCTTCAGCGATGGCAGGAATTCCGTGCATGTTTCGGGAAGATGGTAGGCGCTGGTATAGCGCAGGTTATCCCGAATGGTATTGGTGCAAAACAGTTCCTGATCGGCGGATTTTTTTACCGATTCCATAAACAGGTTTTTCACAAAAGTACTCAGGTCCTGTTCGTTCATTGAGCCGTCATCGGGAATTTCCCCGTGGTGATCTTTGATGTAGTCCGGACTGGATACAATGCGCAGTGCCACCGTGCATTCCGGGGATACCGCATGCTCATAGGCAGACTCAGCGTGGCAAACGACGGTCAGGCAGAGCAGCAGGCCGGCAATGATGCCGTTGAGGAGGCAGGTTGATAGTTTCATAAAAGTGGAATTAATGCTTATGTTCACCAATCAAAGACAGTGAGTCATGTTCGCGTTGATTGGCGCGATGTTTTTGCATGACAATGAAGGTCGTGGCTGAAACAAACAGGCCAAATGCGACGATGATAATGTTGATGTGCAAATCGAACTTGACCATCAGCGCGTACAGGCCGATCATCACCAGAATTGACACGTTTTCATTGAAATTCTGCACGGATATTGAATGGCCTGCGCTCATCAGCACGTGGCCGCGATGCTGTAGCAACGCATTCATGGGGACAACAAAATAACCGGACAGGGCGCCGATCAGGATCAGAAGCGGATAGGCAAGCCAGACCGAATGAACCATCGTCATGGACATGACGACCAAGCCCATCGCAATGCCATAGGGCATGACAGACAGTGACTTTCTGATCGGTACAAAGCGACCCGCCGCCAGCGCGCCAAAGGCGATGCCGATCGCAGAAACCGCCGGTATCACGGCTGCCTTGTCCAGCGGAAGGTTCAGGGATACTTCAGCCCAATAGATCACCAGGAACTGCAATACCGCGCCAGCGCCCCAGAAGAGCGTGGTAATGCTGAGGGTAATCTGACCCAGTTTATCGGTCCATAACATTCTGCAGCAATGCGCAAAATCGGTAATCAATTCGATGGGATTGGTTGCCTGTCTGGCGTAGCGAACACCGGTGTCAGGAATATACAGATTGAAAATGGTGGCCGCAATATACATCAGCATGACGACAGACAGTGCCGCTTCCAGAGGATTGGTAATAATGCTGCCGTGCAGCGGCGTGTGAAATTGCAGCAGTGCATCTGAAACGTGCGGATTAATCAGGGTGCCACCCAGACCCGACCCCAAAATTACCGACGCGATGGTGAGGCCCTCGATCCAGCCATTCGCGGCGACCAGCTTTTCAGCGGGCAACAATTCGGTCAGAATGCCGTATTTTGCAGGTGAGTAGGCCGCCGCGCCAATACCGACAACGCCATAAGCGATGAGCGGATGAACGTGAACAAACATCAGGACACAGCCCGAAATTTTGATGATATTCGTTAAAAACATGACCCGACCTTTGGGCATGCAATCGGCAAATGCACCGACAAACGCTGCCAGGGCAACGTAGGAAATCACGAAGAACGATTTGAGTAGCGGCGTCATCCAGCCGGGAGCATTAATGGTGGCTAATGCGTAAAATGCAGCTATGAGCAGGGCGTTATCAGCGAGCGAAGAAAAAAACTGCGCTCCCATAATGGTATAAAAACCACGATTCATAAATGGGGTATCTTGATTCCTGAAGGGTGCTTTATACCATGAAAGGCCTGAAATTTGGCGTTGTACAATACCCAACTTCAAAGATTTGGATAAATTTACTGAAAAAATAATAAAAACCAATTCAAATCCCGGGAATAGTTATTGTTATGAATAGCTTATGGGCAAACTCGGTCTCTTGGAAGGAGAGAACTCGGGTAAAATAAAGCGTTATTTTCCTCGCCCAGCAATCCGACTCCATGCCACGACCGATTACAGCCACTATCCACCTGTCTGCTTTAAAGCATAACTACGCGATTGCAAAAAAATTCAGCGGCTCGGCAAAGGTCTGGGCCGTCGTCAAGGCAAATGCCTATGGACACGGCCTGGCGCCGGCACTCAGGGCATTTGCAGACGCCGACGGACTGGCGCTGGTGGAGGTGGACGGTGCGGTAAAAATACGCGAGTCGGGCTGGCAAAAACCGTTAATGCTGCTCGAAGGTTTTTTTCATGCCAGTGATCTTGCGCTGGTGCAGCAGCACCGGATCGACGTGGCAGTGCACTGTCATGAACAGATTGACCTGCTGGAACAGGCGCATCTGACGCCCCCTGTCGAAGCGGGGCACAGGATCAATGTTCATCTCAAGGTCAACAGCGGCATGAACCGCCTCGGCTTCAAGCCCGCCGAGATCACCCGGGCCTACCAGCGACTCGTTGCCATGCAGTCGATTCACGTGGTTGACCTGATGATGCACTTTGCCAATGCGGATGATGAGTTTAATCCGGTATTGCCCGTGGCAGAACAGATCAGGCGCTTCAACGAGGCGCATCGCCTGCTTGGCAACACGCTGGAAACCAGCCTGGCCAATTCGGCTGCAACGCTGCTGAACCGGGCGGTTAAAAACGATTGGGTGCGTGCCGGCATCATGTTGTACGGTGGCAGTCCGAGTCGCGCTGCTGCAGCCGATTTTGGCTTGTTGCCGGGTATGACGCTGGCCAGTGAACTGATTGCCATACAGTCGCTGGAGGCGGGCGAATCGATAGGGTATGGCAGCCGGTTTATTGCCACCCGTGCCATGCGCATCGGCGTGGTGGCCTGCGGCTACGCCGATGGCTATCCGAGGCACGCCATGGACGGGACGCCGGTGCTGGTCAATGGCGTTCGTACGCGCATGGTGGGACGCGTTTCCATGGATATGATCACGGTTGATGTCACCGACATAGCCGATGCAAAAGTGGGATCGGCAGTGACGTTGTGGGGACGGGGCTTGCCGGTTGATGACGTCGCACAGGCTTCCGATACCATCGGCTACGAGCTGATGTGTGCCATTGCACAACGCGTCCAGATCATTGTTGACGAGTAGGGTGTGGCGACAGGCAACGGATTAAACAGAATGACTTTCAGAACGCCATGGCAAAAATAAAAACCAATTACAGTTGTACCGAGTGCGGTGCCATCGCCTACAAATGGGCCGGACAATGCAGTTCCTGTGGACAATGGAATACGCTGGTCGAAAGTGTGGTCGAAGCCGCACAGAATCGCTATTCGCAGGCGCCACAGAGTCTGGCACAAACAGCACCTGTGCTGCAACTGTCTGACATTGATGCGCTGGAAGTGCCGCGCTTCAGTACCGGTATTGACGAGTTTGACCGTGTTCTGGGTGGCGGACTGGTGTCGGGAGGCGTGGTGTTGATTGGCGGCGACCCCGGCATAGGGAAGTCGACACTGTTATTGCAGGCGCTGGCGGCCATGGCCAGGCAGAAAAGCGTGTTGTACGTCAGTGGCGAAGAGTCGGGTGCGCAAATTGCGCTGAGAGCAAAACGGCTCGGCGTTGAAGCGTCCGAGCTCAAACTGCAGGCCGAAATCCAGTTGGAGAAAATACTCTCCACCCTGGTGCAGCATAAGCCCCAGGTCGTTGTCATTGACTCCATACAGACCATGTATTCGGATGCCCTGAGCTCGGCGCCGGGCTCGGTGGCACAGGTACGTGAATGTGCTGCCCAGCTGACTCGCGCTGCCAAAACCTCCGATATCACGATCATCATGGTCGGGCATGTCACCAAAGAAGGGGCCCTTGCCGGGCCCCGTGTGCTGGAACACATAGTCGATACGGTACTTTATTTTGAAGGTGACACTCATTCCAGCTTCCGCCTGGTTCGCGCCATAAAAAATCGCTTTGGTGCCGTCAATGAACTGGGTGTGTTTGCCATGACCGAGCGTGGCCTGAAAGGCGTATCCAACCCTTCGGCCTTATTTTTGTCCCAGCACGATACGCCGGTGTCAGGTGCCTGTGTGATGGTCACCCAGGAAGGTACACGCCCGTTACTGGTTGAAATTCAGGCACTGGTCGATGCCTCCCATGCGCCTAACGCACGACGACTGTCGGTCGGTCTGGAACAGAACCGGCTGGCCATGCTGCTGGCCGTACTGCACCGCCATGCCGGTATAGCTGCGTTTGACCAGGATGTATTTATCAATGCGGTGGGCGGCGTGAAAATTGTTGAACCCGCCGCCGATCTGGCGGTCCTGATGGCCATCCATTCATCGATGCGCAATCGACCCTTGCCACGCGGCCTGGTGGTCTTTGGCGAAGTGGGCCTGGCCGGCGAAATTCGCCCGGCGCCACGAGGTCAGGAGCGCTTGCGCGAAGCGGCCAAACTGGGTTTCTCGATTGCCCTGATTCCCAAGGCGAATGCGCCGAAGCAGCCGATTGAAGGGCTGATGATAGTGGCAGTAGACCGGATCGATCAGGCACTGACCAGACTGCGCGAAATTGAGGAATAGGGATCCCGGCCATGCGTTGCCCGGTTGCAGGGCGTGCCGTACAGGTCTCGTGCTGATAGTTAATTGAAGGATACAACATGCCCATTTTTGGTGTCGGACTGCATATTATTGTTGCGTTATTTTTTGCCGTGCACGCGATCCGTTCAGGCCGTGAGTTGTACTGGCTGCTGATCCTGTTCATGTTTCCGCTGCTGGGCAGTGTCGTGTATTTCTTTGCAATTTTTCTGCCCGAGTTCAAATCCACCTACCGGGTGCAGAAAAACTTCAATAAAGTCGCGCATGTTGCCATTAATAGTCTGGATCCGGGGCGTGAATTGCGCGCAGCCAAGGCGGCCTTTGATTTCACACCAACAGCGCAGAATCAATGGCGTTACGCTGACGCGTTATTAGCCGCCGACAGGGTGGGCGAGGCGGTGCAGCAGTTTGAACTGTGTCTGCAAGGCCCTTTTGCCAATGATCTGGAAATTCAGTTTGCCGCTGCCCGTGCACAACTGCGTTTTAACCAGCCGGAAAAAGCGCTGCAGTTATTGGAGGCAATCAGAACTGCAAACCACAGTTTTCGTGCCGAAGCGGTGACCCTGCTGCTGGCGCAGATTTATGCCGGACAGGGAAAAATCCAGGACGCCAAACTTGAATTTGAACATGCTGTTGACCGTTTTGGCAGCGTCGAGGCGCGTGCCGAATATGCGATATGGGCGGCACAGCAGGGTGATATGGAGACAGCCCATCATTTGTTTAATGAATTAGAGCAATTAAAAAAACACTGGAATAAGACGTCGTACAACCAATATATCCCGTTGATGAATCGCCTCGAATCGATGTTGGGGCGCACGGTCAAACAGTAAAACAACTAATCCGGGCAACGACGTCCCCGGAACTGCCAATTTATTGACTGAAATCAATGCGCCTGGTTGCCCACATTGCTGAAAAACACTAAAATGACTCAGTTTTGGTGCTCGTAGCTATGTTCGTAGCTACAGTTAAACGGGAAACATTCTGCCTGCATGAAACAGGTGGTGTATGTGCTGCCCCCGCAACGGTCACAAAGGTCGCTGGTGAATCACCGGCGACAGGCTCACTAATAGTGCCACTGTGTTGATGACATGGGAAGGTAAGTGAGTTTGCTTTGTCAGCCCGGATACCGGCCAAGATAGGTGATGCGTTGCCGGCTTGCATGGCGCGTATTGTTGAAACCGGCTTACGGGACGTTGGCGGGTTACCCTTTTTCTTCCAGAATTGAACTTACATGATGTTCTCGTTTAAATTTCGCAACAGCCTGTGTGCGCCTGCACATCTATGGGCTTTGATGGTGTCATTGTCATGTCTTGATGTCCATTCACAAACCACCACAATGACGGATAATCCGACGGCAGATCCGGTGGTCGTTATTGGCTCGCGCTTCCCAAATGCGCCTGACCTGTCGCCGATAGGAGCCAGCATTATCACCGCGACTGAGATTCGAAATGCCTGTGTTGACAATGTCAATGAAGCGATCCGGAAACTCGGTGGGGTTTACGGTCGCCAGAATCTGTACGGCACCCAGGACTATGATCTGGACATGAACGGATTTGGCGCTGACAGCTATAATAATCTGGTGATACTCGTGGATGGAGTACGCATATCCGAAAATGAACAGAATGTCGCTGTACTCAGTTCGATTCCGATAGAATCCGTGGCACGCATTGAAATCATGCATGGTGGCAGCAGCGTGCTGTACGGCGATGGTGCCACGGGCGGCGTCATCCAGATCATTACCCGACAACTGGGATCCACGCCGCTCATGGGGACGATGGTTGCCGAGCTCGGTCAGTTTCAGGATCATGCAGGCAGCGCCTATTTGACAAAAGGATGGGACGACTTTAATGCCAGCCTCAATGTCAGTGAACAGAAGTCGGATAATTACCGTGCCAACAATGATGTCACGCAAAAAAACGCCAGCGGTGCGCTGACCTGGTTTTCGTCCGGAACCCGTGCAGGCATCCGGTTTGATATTGCCCACCAGGACGCGCAGTTTCCGGGCGCACTGAATACGATGGCGCAGTTTGTGGAGGATCCACGCCAGACGCTGCACGCTGGCGATAACGGCACATTGAATATTGACCGCTACACGGGATTCTTTGAAAAAACAATGGACGACTGGCAGTTTGCCTCCGAATTATCGACCCGCGAACGGGTGTCCGACTCGGTATTCAGTCAGACCCCGGCGACCTATAGCGGTCGCCAGACCGAATTTACGCCGCGTGTGCGAAACCTGATCACCATCGGCGCTATCCAGAATGAACTGGTGCTGGGACTTGATTTCATGAATTGGAACCGGCAAACCACCAGCAGCTACTCGCTGGCTTACGCTACCCAGCAATCACACGCCATTTATGTCAGGGATGAACTGAAAAGTGGTGCGGCCCGCATTGCCCTCGGGGTGCGACGTGAACTGTTCGACCGGTCGGCGTACGACCCGCTGGCCTATCCGGTCCAGAATTATCAGGCCGGGCAGGGCGTGAATGCGTGGGAGCTTCAGGGAAGTTATGCCTTCGTTCCGGACGTGGACGTATTTGCCAAGCTTGGACAAAGCTATCGGGTTGCCAATGTGGATGACAATGCGCTGACCCTGGTACCCAACACACCGCTGTTGCCGCAACTGTCCCATGACTTGGAATTGGGCGCCACGCTGGGGAATAACAACCGGCAGTTGACGGCGCGGTTCTTTCAGCATGATATTACCAATGAAATCTATTTCGACCCCCTGATCGGCCCCTACGGTGTAAATACCAATCTGGATCCGACCCGACGCCAGGGTATTGCACTGGAGGCGATCTATCGCCTGTCGTCACAATTCAGACTGACCGCACAGGCTCAGCATGTGAATGCGGTATTTACCGGCGGTGTGAATGACGGCAAAGAGCTGGTGCTGGTACCGGCAAACACCCTCGCGGCGCACCTGAACTGGCTGTCTGGCAATGGACAGAATGCCTACGTGGGCGCGCAATGGGTGGATACGCAACGTTATGGTGGCGATTTTACCAATACCTGTTCGCAGTTGATTCCGGCACATGCCAGCCTCGATGCACGCTATGCACATGCAATCGGCGCGTGGGAGTGGGCCCTGACAGGTAATAACCTGACAAACAGGCAGTATTTTACGAATGCGTTTGAGTGTATGGGGGGTATTTACCCGGATGACGGACGCCAGATGAAAATGACCTTGCGTTACAGTTTTTAGCGCAAGCTGATTTCTTTGAACGACAGACGTGTGAACCTCGTGATGCGAACATCAAACCTTTCAGGGCGACAAACCCTTTGCGTACTGGCAGCGCTTTGCATCGTGTCGTTCCTGGTTATCGTGTTTTCCTGCTGCATCGGATCCATGACCCTGTCCATCGACGACCTGTTGCATGCGTTCCTCGAATTGAGCCGCGATTCGGTTTCGCAACTGGGAACGACCCTGGTCGAGTTACGTCTGCATCGAGCGTTGTCTGCCTTTGTGACCGGCGGCACGCTGGCCCTGGCCGGTGTGTTAATGCAGGCCCTGCTGAGGAATCCTCTGGCTGACCCGTATGTGCTCGGCATATCGGGTGGCGCAGCGGTCGGGGCATTAAGCGCGATGGTCCTGTTCGGACTGATGTGGACCGTCGATCTGGCTGCCTTCGGCGGTGCCATGCTGGTGGCCGGCTTGCTGTTTTTTCTGGCTTACAAGGATTTCAAGGGAAGTGGCAGCACAGAGGGCAGTGCGACCACGCTCCTGCTCACCGGGGTCATTACCGGTTCGGGCTGCATGTCGCTGGTTACGCTGCTGCTGTCGATTTCCCCGGACGGCCGGATGCGTACCATGATGTTCTGGATGATAGGCGATTTATCAGGCACCGATCTCCGTGGGTATCCCTGGGTCATCCTGGTGGCCAGCCTGGTCTATGTGTGCCGCCATGCCCGTGCCATCAATGTGTCGGCAATGTACGCAGACAGCGCGAGCACCCTTGGAATCTCGATCGGCCGGCTCCGGCAAGGCCTGTTCTTCTGTGCGGCGCTGCTCACCGCGAGCGCGGTCAGCAGCGCCGGCAGCATCGGCTTTGTCGGATTAATCATGCCGCATGCCTGCCGCTTTGCGTTCGGACCTGATCATCGTCTGCTATTGCCTGCATCGTGTCTTGCCGGCGGAAGTTTTCTGGTGCTGGCGGATACCCTGGCACGCACCGTGATAGCACCGCTGCAATTGCCTGTCGGCGTGATTACCGCGCTGATAGGCGTACCGATCTTCCTGTTGCAGCTCCATCAGCATCGTCAACACACGGTCCGCCATGTCCGATAGCCCAATCCAGCTGGACACCACCCACCTTACCCTCGCGGTGGGTTCACGCATACTGGTCAATGATCTGAACTGGCAGGTCACTGCCGCACAATACTGGACCATTATTGGTCGAAACGGCGCCGGCAAAACCACCTTGCTGAGGTGTCTGGCGGGCCTCCAGGAAGCCAGTGCCGGCGAGATCCACATCAACGGCCAGTCGCTGAGCGGATGGACACACGGATCCCTGCTGACATTGGCGCGACTGCGCTCGTATCTCCCCCAGGGGCGTAACGATTCGTTTGCTTACCGGGTCCTCGATACGGTGCTCGCTGCGCGTCATCCTTATCATGATGGAACGTACTGGGAAAGTGCCGAGGATATCCGCCTGGCGCAGGCCGCGTTAGCCGAACTGGATGTGGCCGACCTTGCCGCGCGCGACATCCGCAGTCTTTCGGGCGGTGAGCGGCAGCGTGTCGCAATTGCCGCATTAATTGCCCAGGACGCCCGGTTCATGCTGCTGGATGAGCCCACCAATTCACTCGATCTGTCCCATCAGGTCAGCGTCATGAATTTATTTTCCAGGCACTGCAGGCAGCTTAAAAAAACCGTCTTGATGGTCAGCCACGACCTTAACCTGTCCTATGCCAGCGCCACCCACGCCTTGTTGTTAATGCCGGACGGCAGCTGGCAAGCCGGAACGGCCGCCGAGATGATGACGACTGACCGACTGAGCCAGTGCCTGCAGCATCCGATTGAAATGGTCATGCATGGCAATCAGCGGCTTTTTCTGCCCATGCACACGACCCGGGAGCGGAGTTGACATGACGACGATAAGAATTATCCTGATTGCCTGCTGTCTTTGGGCTACCCAGGCGAGTGCGGGGGTGCTGGTCAGGGATGCGGAAGGCAATGAGCTGGCATTGAACCAGCCGGCACAACGCATCATTTCGCTGGCACCGAACATCACGGAGTTACTGTTTGCCGCGGGCGGTGCCCATCATGTCGTCGGCGTGATGCAATTCAGTGATTTTCCCGAGGCGGCCAAAAAGATCGCAGTCATTGGTGACAGTCACGAACTGGACATGGAACGCATACTTGCGCTGCATCCGGATTTACTGGTGGTCTGGCGCGGGGGAGGTTCCGGAAAACAGATCAGTCAATTGCAGAAATTGCATATTCCGGTTTTTTACATTGACCTGCGCAAAATGGATGATATTCCGCGCACCGTCATGTTGTTGGGGCAACTGATGGGAACCGAATCACAGGCAAATGCCACTGCCGCCGGATTGCAACAGCAACTGACACTGCTATCCGGGACGTACGCCCACAGGACCCCGGTGCGGATTTTTTATCAGGTGTGGGACAAACCGTTGTTTACCTTAAACGGTCAGCACATAGTCAGTGACGCGATCCGGCTTTGCGGGGGTGTCAATATCTTTGCCGGACTGGCAAACCTGTCACCGAATGTTGACATTGAAGCCGTGTTACAGGAAGACCCTGACGCGATTGTCGGTACGACGGAAAGCAATCCCGCCGATGGCGGAGTGACGATGTGGAACCGCTACCCGGCCCTGCGCGCCGTCAGGCACGGGCATATTGTGACGATCGATGGAAATCTGATGAATCGGGCGGGTCCGCGAATGATTGCGGGCACGGCGGCACTGTGTGAAAAACTGGACAGCGTGCGCAAGAAGACGCCCTGACCGCCAGATTGTTATCGGATAGACTGGTGATAATATAAAAATGGAACCGCCAGGTACGCGGCCCCAGTCGCCGCTTTTTAATTTGACGTAAAGCGAATTTTACCGGCGGCGTTGTAGAATGGGCGACAGGTTACTACGGGATGGGTTCAGACGGGAGCGAAAAATGGTCAGAAGAACATGGCTGAAACTGGGCGCAGCAGGCATTTTTTATTCGATCGGCCTGCCGACGTTGGCTGATGACGAGAAGTGGGCCCCGGTCCTGACCCTGCAAGGTGTGGATGTCAACGGGAAAAAAATTGAGCTTGCCGATTTTCTGGGCAAGACGGTATTGGTCAGTTTTTTTACTGCCGGCTGCAACCTGTGTACGCGTGACCTGAAATTGATGCGTGAGTTTTATGTCAGCAATTCCATGCGTCATTTCGTTCTGCTGGGAGTCAACATCGATCTGAATAAGAAAGATTTTGACGAATACAATCAGCTCATTGCCCTGGCAGTTCCCAAGGAGCAGCGTTTTCCCATGGTCTGGCGCAATGCACCAGGGCATAAAGATAATTTTGGCGCCATCATAAAACAGCCGACCCATTTCGTGATCAATCCAAAAAATGAATTCATTTTCAAACGAGAGGGCAGTTTTGAGCCCGAAGACTGGGATAATCTGTGGACCTCGCTGAATAACCCCTGAGCGGGTTGCAGCGTTCACAATTAATCCCAGACCTTCACTTTCAGTTGCAGCGATATCGCGCCATATAATCGGTTCTGCAGGGAAGGAACGAAGGCTACATTCAGTCCGATACGTCCCCATTCGGCACTGGCAACCGGGATCGCAGCCAAAAACCAGCCGCCATTTTTCATGTGGGGATAGCCGTTAAACCCGCCGGCAACTGCACCCAGATGAAGCGGTCCGAGCAGCAGTGGCTGGTAATAGACACCCAGATAATTGGAATAGTCCCGGTCACTGTTATAAAAACGACCGGCAGTCACTGAGCTGACCGCGGAAAACTGGTATTCGGCACCCAGTCCATAGTTATCGCCATTCAGGTTTTTGTCCCTGTCCCAATGGTAGGAATAAAACCCGGAATCGATCCAGACATTGTTTTGCGGCTGGGGCTGGATCATGTCCAAACCGGGAATGACGGAGCTTGCCGCCGCCGGCTCTGGGATGTCATCAGCGCGGACCGCGGTCGTGAAGATCAGGGCCAGTAGAGGTGCAATCAGGATTTTTTTCATCATGGTTATCGCGTCAGAGAAAATAAATAACCAGCATAGCAGAAAGCTCACGGGTCACCGTTGCATTCAGTTTCGCCATTGCAAATATTTTCTACCGCCTCCTGGATCAGTTGTGCCAGATACTGCGTGCCAGGCCCGGCGATATCGGGGTCAGCCAGGATCAGGTACATCGTCGCATAACGCTCGCTGCCGTCCTTGAGCGGCAGAGGCTTCAGTGTGCCCGTGGCTAACTGGTTGCGAATATTCACCTCGGGAAACCAGGCAAACCCGTAACCCCGCGAAACGGCATCAATCGACGTTGCGCTGTGACCCACGGTCCAGCGCTGCGGCGATTGCGCCATCAAGGTATTTGTCGTCCTTTTGCTACCTGACTCCCGTATCACCAGATGGCGCTCGGCTTCCAGATCACGTATCGTCAACACCCGGTTCAGCTGGTGCAGCGGGTGGGCCGGATGGGCAACGGCAATAAACCGTAACTGGATCAGTGTGTGTCCCAGAAAACCCTGGGGTATGGAACTGGCTATCGCCAGATCGACCTGCCCGGTCAGCAGGGCTTCGATGGTGCCGCCCATCACTGATTCGATCAGTTCAATACGTGTATGAGGACTTTTTTTGCCGAATTGATCCAGGCAATCGAGTAACAGGCAACCGGGAAAAACCAGGTCAACGGCCAATCGGATTTCCGGTTCCCAGCCAGCCGATATTTTTTTGGCAGCACGCTCAATACCGGTTGCTTCGGAAAGCAAATGTTGCGCGCGGCGATAAAGCAATTGGCCGGTTGGCGTCAGCACGGCCTTTCGGCCCTGAACCTCGAACGCCTTGACGTCCAACAATGATTCCAGTTTTTGTACAGCGTAAGTCACGGCGGACTGGCTTTTGTTCAGGGCTAGTGCCGCGTTGGCATAGCTGCCGGTATCCACCACGGTGATCAGCGAACGCCATTGCTCCAAGGTGATATGGGGAAAATCGGACATATTCATTGATTAAATCTAAAAATTAGATCATATCACACTAAATATTGATCTTTTTAATCTATTAAACGAATGGTTAAATGACGTCACTTCACCACAGAAAGGATCCAACCCATGAAAACCTTACTTCAAATCAATACCAGTTTATTTTCAAATCAAGGTCAATCGAGCCTTCTGGCCAATCGCTTCGTTGCAGGTTGGCAAACTGACCACGTTAATGGCACCGTGATTGTCCGTGATCTGGCCACGTCACCCATACCGCATTTGGATGGTGAACGGTTTTCGGCCTTTTTAAGCAAGCCGGACACGCGCAGCGCCGACCAGCAGGCCATCGTCGATTTCTCTGATCAGTTGATCAACGAACTGAAAATCGCGGATATCATCGTGCTGGGTTTGCCGCTGTATAACTTTGGTGTTCCGTCGGTTTTAAAAGCCTATATTGATCATATAGCCCGTGCAGGCAGTACCTTCAAATACACCGATCAGGGACCGGTTGGATTGTTGACCGGCAAGAAAGCCGTTATATTTGCAGCTCGCGGCGGAAAATATGCCGGTACACCGGCCGATACCCAGTCGGACTATATCCGCGGATTTCTGGCTTTTATTGGCATTACGGATGTTGAATTTGTCTATGCGGAGGGCCTGGCCATGGGTGACGAGGGCAAAAAAGCGGCCATCGCCGATGCACATCAACAAATTGACAAACTGAATCTGGCACTGGCTGCCTGATGGAGCCGGGTGTTCGTTCAACAGTAAAAGGAGCCGTGAATCATGCATTCCCAACTACGCAACCTGCAAAGAGAAATTACCGGTTTATCGACCTCCGACGGCGCCGGGGTGAAGTTGTTACGTAGTCTGGGTAGCGGTCCTCATGCACGGCTGGATCCGTTTTTAATGCTCGATGAATTTTCATCGGTTAACCCCGGCGACTACATTGCCGGTTTTCCGCCTCATCCGCATCGTGGATTTGATACGGTCACGTACCTGCTCGATGGCCATATGCGTCATGAAGACCACATGGGTAATGTGGGTCATATACAGAGTGGCGGCGTCCAGTGGATGACAGCCGGGCGCGGTGTGATTCATTCTGAAATGCCCGAACAGGTGGAAGGGCGCATGCGCGGTTTTCAGCTCTGGATCAATTTACCGGCACGCGAAAAAATGAAACCGGCCTGCTACCGGGATATACAGCCCGACCAGATTCCCGTTATTACGTTGGCCAGCGGTGGCTTTGTCAAGGTGATTGCTGGCGATCTCACCGTGGAAGGCAAATCAGTGCAGGGCCCGATACATGGTGTCAGTACCGAACCCGTCTATCTTGACGTCATGTTGCCGCCGCACAGCCAGCTCAGCGTTGATCTGACCCTGAATCATCATGCCTTTGTGTACACGTATGAGGGCAAAGTGCAGATTGGTGACCGGGTTGTCAACAATCACAGTGCCGGTGTCCTGTCCGACGGTGACCGGGTTGAATTAAGCAGTCTGGATCAGGAAACGCGATTTTTACTGCTGGCAGGGAAACCAATCGGTGAACCAGTAGTACAATATGGACCTTTCGTGATGAATACACGTGCTGAAGTAGAGCAAGCCGTAATGGATTATCAAAATGGCACATTGACGCAGGCGCCTGCCTAGCAGGCATCCCGCGGGTTGGCGATTCGCTGCGTTATTCTTCACCTTCCATTTATTAACGTTAGTGAACCAGTATGACCCGCAATAACAACAATGACGCAATCCCTGCCACCATCGAGTATATTTCATCGTGTTCGTTACCGACGCCGTGGGCTATTTTTCAGTTGCATGCCTTTTTTGAGCCTGCCACCCGCAAGGAGCACCTTGCCCTGACCCTGGGCAATGTGTCCGACGGTGAACCGGTATTGGCGCGATTACATTCGGAATGCCTGACCGGAGATGCGTTGTTCAGCCAGCGTTGTGATTGCGGAGCCCAGCTTGAATCTGCACTGAAAAAAATAGCGCAGGAAGGCCGTGGCGCGCTGCTTTATTTGCGCCAGGAAGGACGTGGCATCGGTTTGTTGAACAAGGTGCTGGCCTACCGCCTGCAAGATGCCGGTGCCGATACGGTGGAAGCCAATCAGGCATTGGGCTTTGCGCCTGACCAGCGTAACTACCAGTTTTGTCAGCCTATGCTGGATCATCTGCAGATCAAGTCGGTCAGACTGATGAGTAACAATCCAAGAAAGGCCGCCGCACTGGTCGAGTGCGGTATTGCGGTGGTTGAACAGATTCCGTTGATTATCAAAAAAAATCCGCATAATGAGCGGTACCTGCTTACCAAAGCAGCCAAATTAGGACATAAGTTTTAGTAACCATGGCCATCCAATGACAATACCCTCAAAACCTGCCGCGATGCGCACGGCCACCGCTGCAACTGCAAAGCGGGCAAAAGCCGCGCAAGGCAGTGTTGCACGCCATGACCATCCACCGAAACTTGACCATGAACATATCGCTCTGGTGCTGCAGGGCGGCGGGGCACTGGGCGCTTATCAGGCTGGCGTTTATGAAGCGCTGTCCAGAATTCCCACGGAACCGCACTGGATTGCCGGTGTCTCGATTGGTGCCATCAATTCGGCCATCATTGCAGGCAATGAACCCCATCGCCGGCTGGAACGGCTCCAGGAATTCTGGAATCGGGTCACGTCGCGCAGCGCCCTGTTCCAGCCGGTGTTCGACCAGCAATGGGCCGCCCTGCATCAGGTGGGCGCGTCTATGGCGGCCTCGTTAGGGGTGCCCGGATTCTATAAACCACGCTTCCCGCCGCCGTTGTTTCAACCTGAAGGTACCGATGCGGCAATCAGTTATTACGATACGACGCCATTACGCGAAACGCTGGAACAACTGGTTGATTTTGATCTGATCAATACCTGCAGGACGCGACTGTCGGTGGGCGCGGTCAATGTGCGCACGGGAAATTCGATTTATTTTGACAATACCCAACAGCGCATCGGGCCGGAACATGTCATGGCCAGTGGCGCGCTGCCTCCTGCGTTTGCGCCCGTTATGATCGATGGCGAACCTTACTGGGATGGCGGCATCGTGTCGAATACACCCCTGCAGTACGTACTGGATAATCGCGATCTGAAAAAAACCATGGCCGTGCAGGTTGATTTATTCAGTGCGCGCGGCGCCATGCCACTGAATATGCCCAGCGTGTCGTCGCGCCAGAAAGATATTCAATATTCCAGTCGCACACGACTGGGAACCGATCAGGCCGCCCAGTTGCATCGCGCCAAACAGAACGTACAGCGGCTTATCGCCAAACTTCCCGACTCCATGCGCAATGAAGAGGAAGTCAGATACCTGATGAATGCAACGCGTACTGCCCATCTGGATATCGTGCACCTGATTTACCGGCAGGACCGCTACGAACTTGAATCAAAGGATTATGAATTCTCCCGCGCCACGATGGAGGCCCATTGGGAAGCCGGGCGACGTGACATGCAACGCACGCTGGATCATCCTGACTGGTTGAGAATGGCAACCGAAGACGACGGCGTCACGGTCTATGATCTGGCGCATCTGGATCTGAATAAGTAATCCGGACCCAGCGCCATGGTCCAGCCATGGTCCAGCCATGGTCCAGCTATGGTCCAGCTATGGTCCAGCTATGGTCCAGCTATGGTCCAGCTATGGTCCAGCTATGGTCCAGCTTACCTGGTCTGGAAATGCATGCCGAAATTATGCTGTAATACGATGCGCGATGTTGCAATCAGGCTGTTCAGACCCAGCAGCAGCTGAATCAGGGTGCCTTCCGGCAGTATCCAGATCTGTCCCCTTGCCGGTTTTGCACCGGTGCATGACGACACAATGGGCGTGACCCATTCCGCTTCGCCGGTGACATCCAGCAATATCATACCTTCACTGGTTGTATGGACAAACAGTTCCCCTCCCAGTGCCAGCGTAAAGCAGATTCCCTGACCAATGGGCATTCCGGCTTTCTTGTCCTGTTCGCAAAAAAACTGCAACTCCAGATTGCTGTTGGCGACCCAGACTTCGGCATCGTCAACGCCGCTGAATAATTCCCAGGGGCGATCGTGGTTTTCAGGTATGTTGGGCGTGTTGTCCATTCAGATGACGTAAAATAAAATTGCCACAAAGTGGCAGATGCTGCCACCCAGCACAAACAAATGCCAGATGCCATGGGCATGTTTCATGCGTTCATCGATCACATAAAAAATAACGCCCAACGAGTACACGATGCCACCCGCCGCAAGCCAGTAAAATCCGTGCCATCCCAGCGCCGCAATTAATGTCCTGATGAAAAACAGCACAGACCAGCCCATCAGCAGGTAAATCACCAGAGAAGCAATGCGTGCCTGATTGGAGAACAATAACTCCTGTATGATGCCGATCACCGCCAGGCACCAGACTATGCCGAATAAAGTCCAGCCGGCGGTGCCGTGCAATGTCACCAGCGTGAACGGCGTATAACTGCCGGCGATCAGCAGATAAATCATGCAGTGATCAAATTTTTGCAGGATATCTTTGGCTCTGCCGCGCAGGCTGTGATACAGCGTTGAAAATAAATAAAGTAAAAGCAGGGTAAGACTGTAGACACAACTGCTGGCGATTTTCCAGCCATTTCCGGTAAGGATGGAAAGCGTGATCAGCACCGTCGCGCCGATCACCACCAGCGACGCACCGACAAGGTGGCTGATACTGTTTAATTTTTCTCCCTGATACATTGCCTGACCATGAATGATTATTGGAATGGCGTTACCTTAACAGAGAAAACGGTTTTGTGAAAACGGTCGTTCTGCCGGACCGTAAAAAAACTGCGTCAAGTCCGACTTGACGCAGTTTTTCGATGGACTTGCCGCTTACAGTGTCGTCACCGCGCTCATGGATGCCGAGTTGGTCGTACGTAAATCGGCATAACCACTCACAGGGAACGATTTGTGCGAACCATCCGAATAGAATACGCGCAAATAAACGTAGTAATAAGCGCCCGGTAACGGGGCCGTCATACTGCCGGCACCAACGCCGCTGAACTGGTAACTGCAGTTGGTTAACACACTGTTATTCAGTGTATTGCCGCCGCTGCTGCAGGACGGCGACAATGAATTCACCGGAACGGTCGAAATCACCGCTGCATTTCGTGCCAGAACGACATCCGCACCAAGGACTGTGGCACTGTTGGAGGTTTTGGGGCTCAGGGTGCCGCTTATCGTGCCACTGACGGTGCCACTGACCACGCCGGTATCCAGCACCGGTGCGTTATAACTGAACCCGACGGTCGTTGTCCCATTCGCTACGGGGTAGCCACCGGACAGATTGGTCAACAGATTGGCCGTGGGTAAATAATTGGCGCCAAAATCATAATAAACATGCTCATTAACCTGCACGTTGTAGTTGCCATTGCCCTCTGACGGTGTCACCGCAGCGAATGACAAACCACCGGCGCTGTATGGAGCCACATTCAAGCCGGCGTTGGCGACGTAAAACGCCTGATTCCAGGGGGCCATGAAGGTGCGATCGATATTGCCGGTATAGGGATTGGTCGCTGCCCAGCGAATTTCATGTGGCAAGGTACTGGTACCGTTGGGGAAGGTCTGTTCGAAGACGGCATGACCGCTGGTCAATGGTTGTAGCGGCAGCGCAAAATTGGTGGGGTACTCATTGGTCAGCGTGACGGGCAATGCACTGGCGCTGAGCGACGTACCACCGGTGAACGATTCGGCGCTGTTTGCATACGTGTAAGTGCCAGAGGGCTGGACACCGGTAATGACCAGTGTCTGCATCTGACGCCCACGCACCACGATATCGTACGTGATTGGTTGGCCGGTTAATTCGTCGGTGACAGGCAGTGGCGCCAGAGTGAAGGCACCGGTGGTCGGGTCAACGCGTGTTGAACGAACCGCTTCATAACGTGTGCCATCGGCGCTGAGCCTTTCAGCGTGTGCAATCAGGTTGAAGGCGCAGGTCGTTGCAGGTTGTGCGGTAATAATTCCGTTGGTGGCAGGGCAAAGGGCGGTTGCGTTTACCTGACCCGTGACGGCACCAGAGCTATTCATGTTGAAATAGGCCAGATCCGGCTTCATCGTAAATGATGCGGTGCTGAGCGGATTGGCTACGTTGGCATGGTGGAAAGGTACGACGATTTTGTCCAGGTCAAAGTCGGTCGCCAGATTCAGGGTCGAACCGGCTGTCACAACAAAGCTGCCATCGAGGCGCAACCCCTGGGTTGCCTGGGCGATTTCCAGCGGCGCTTCGACAGTTTGACCTGATGAATTCGTGTATTCAACCTGATCATTCCAGGTCAGACTGCTGGCCAGACTCGACGCAGTGGCTGACGCTGAGGCAGCCAGCGGATCTTCATCGCCGAGTAAAAAGAAGCGAATCTGCTTGTAGGTGCCGACGGGTAAAGTGATACCGTTAAACAGATTGTTCAGGGCACCGTTATCCAGTTGCGCCAAATCGATAGTGACAGGTGCAGCCAGCATCATGGGTGTCCAGGTTGCGTCGGATGAACTCCAGACCGCATTGGATTCGGTGTGCATGGCCATCCCGGTAATGGTTACCCAGACATGGCTGAAATTCTCTGAGGGCCCATCCGTCACGGCCATATTTACCGTTCCGGTCGCACCCGCTGGTGTACCTGCGCCGCTATTGCTGCCTGTACCACCGCTTCCGCCACCACCACTGCATGCGCCCAACAGCGCAGTGAATCCGATACACACCAATGCCTGAATAAGTTTTTTTTGTTGCATGTTGTTCTCCCTTAAGTTTTAAAAAATCAGATAACGTCAATGTTGGCAGAGGATTCAAAGAGGACCGCACCGGTCAGTCTGTTAGTTGAAAGCGGCAACAGGTATTCGGGTGGCAAGCGCTCTTGTAATCATGTGCAAATGGTATAAATCGTTCATGAAATCAGATTTACAACACCTGCTCTCAACGGTGCTCAGCACGAAATGTATGACACCCAAATTGTCATAGATGTAAGGAGTTGTATCGTTTTATTATGTTTTATGCGTGTTGATGAATGGCGCAACCGGTCGCGGAATGGATCCTGTTGAATGACTGTTCGACGGGGGAAGCGCACAATAAGGGGGTTTCTGGAGGAGGCAAATTGGTTCCGTGTCAACGAACACAAATTGAAACAATCTTTCGCCGAGGCGTTGCTGGGGGGCAGCAGCGCACGCCATCGACGTGCACCATTTCATGGATTTATTGCTTAAAGTGCAATCTGTTCTTCGAGCAGCCGATGTAACTGGGAAAACTCGGGGGCACCGACATATTTTTTGATGATCTTGCCCTGTTTATCGATCACGTACGTGGTCGGCGTCAGTTTCACCTCTCCAAACGAGCGGGCTAACTGGCCATCCACGTCGAGTGCCACGTTAAATGGCAGGTGTCGCGTTTCCGTAAAATTGAGCACATAGTTCGGCGGGTCATAGGACATCGCTACGGCGACATATTCCAGACCCTGACCATGATACTGTTCATACGTTTTGATCATCTCGGGCATTTCGCCGACACAGGTGGTGCACGATGTTGCCCAAAAGTTAACCATGACCACTTTTCCCTTTAACTGCTCAAGGCTGATTTTTTGACCTTTGATATCGGTAAAAGTGACGTTGGGCGCGGTCTGATTACCGCACGCGGCTAACAGGATGGTCAGCAGGACAGCCATCCATGCCGGGAGCAGCTTTTGGACAGCAGGGCGAATCGGGTTGAATTTCATCGTTACAAATCTGAGTGGACGAAGCCTTCATTATAAACGCCTCAACCGGTTAACGTTAAAACCTTCATCGGTTTGATTTGTTGCTTTATTGTTGGTTTGTTCAGTAACTGCCACGTTATTTGTTGCGGCGTTGATTTTCCGCAAATGCTGATGGGTATGCAGGGCGTATAAATCAATCAGGACAGGTTCGGAAATAAGTGCTTGAAAAAGGTAATGCTGTTTAATTATTCAAATGTCTACATGTTAATCATACTAAAAAAAGGGGAACAGAAAATGAACTCGACGACGGTTTTTCGATGGAGAGTGAGTTTGCTCTTGGTGCTAGTTTTAAACTTGCTTGTGTTTTTCAACGCGAATGCAGTACCGGCGTATGCGCGGCAAACAGGTCAAAACTGTGTGGCCTGTCATGCAGGCGGACAGTTTCCGGAACTGACGCCCTACGGCCGTTTGTTTAAACTGACCGGCTATACCATAGGTACCCGATCGATACCCCTGTCGGTGATGGGCGTGTTGAGCGATACGAAGAACACGAATGCAAGCCTTGCCGGCCCGAAAGACGGGTTGCCGATGTTTGAAACCGGCAGCGTATTTTTAGCCGGAAAGATCACTGACAATATCGGTTTGTTTGGGCAAACCACCTACAACAATTACAATTTTGATACCGGTGCTTATCAGGGCAGCTGGGGCTCCGATAATTTTGATTTGCGTTACGCAGATCGCATTATCGACGCCAATTCTGATCTGATATTTGGTGTTTCGCTCAATAATAATCCAACCGTCACCGATGTCTGGAACTCATCGCCGGCATGGATCATCTATGCGCCAACCGGGTTTGGCGCCTCCGGTCCGGACAGCGGTCCTATCGTCGGTGGCTTGGGTGCACAGGTAGCGGGACTGACAGCCTATGCGATGTGGGATCAGTTTCTCTATGTCGAAGCGGGGCTCTATAAAACCGCCAACGGCGTTTTCTCATTTTTGAGTCAGGGTACCAGTGATTCAGCGCAACCTAAGCTGGCCGGCGCAAATCCCTACGTTCGAGTGGCGCTCAGCCATGAATGGGGACCACACAACATGATGGTCGGGCTATTCGGATTGAACATCAACATGTATCCGCCGGACCCTGTTTCAGGCAACAACACCGTTTTAAGCGGCCCGACCATACAGTACCGGGACCGCGGTATCGATGCACAGTATCAGTATCTGCTCGATCCAACCACGATATCAGCGCAATTCAGTTATGTACGTGAAACGGTTAATAATGGCATTGCCACCGGTTATTCGACAAACGATTCAACCACGCTGAATTCACTGCGTATCAAAGGCACTTATATCTATGGGGCCAAGTACGGTGCAAGTCTGAGTTACTTCAACACGACTGGCACCAATGACACCACACTGTACGGCCCAGCGACCACTGGCAGTGTCAATTTTTCACCCGATACGATAGGCTGGACACCGGAATTATTTTATATCCCGGTCCAGAATATCCGGATCGGACTGCAATATTATGCTTACCAGAAGTTTGATGGTGCGGCGACAAACTATAACGGCACCAACAATGCCAAAGACAATAACAATGCGTTCTTATACGTTTGGGGAGCTTATTAAATGAAAACCACCCACCCACATGCATGGGCCCGGCTGCTGACCGTGTCCGCTCTCCTGGCGTTGAGTGCCTGTTCCAACACCGAACGCTCACGTGACCTGAATAACCCGGAAGTATCGGCCAGTACCACGGCACTTCAGGTCTGTTCCAACTGTCACGGCGTGAAAGGTGTGTCTACCTCGCCCAATTTCCCCAATCTGGCCGGCCAGTCGCAAGCGTATCTGGAAAAACAATTGACCGATTTCCGCAGCCATGGCCGCTCAGATCCGGAAGGATTTGAATATATGTGGGGCTTAAGTTCCCATTTGACCGATGGTCAGATCAAGGCGCTGGCAACCTATTTCTCGCAACTACCACCAACCAGAGGCAATGTCGACAACTATGGTACACCGGAGATGCTGTCGGCAGGTCGTGCGATATTTGAAAAAGGAATTGAAGCAGAAGGGGTTCCTGCCTGTTCGGCCTGTCACGGCGTCTATGCACAGGGAAGCGATCAATTTCCCCGTTTAGCCGGGCAACACGCCGATTATCTGGTGAAACAGATCAACGTGTTCAAATTGACCGAGCAACGCCCGACAGGGGTAGCGATGAAAGCCGTGACCCATAATATTTCATCGGAAAATATCATGAGTGTCGCGGCGTATCTTGAAACGTTGCCACCGGCACCGAAATAACACCTTCGGTCTTTCAGGCTGTCGGTGTACTGACTGCTTTCCCTGCCACGTGGGTGGTTAACACGATGGCAGTGGAGGTGGACCCGAAACGGTTCAGCCTGTCAATAATTCGCTGCAAATGCGCCACGTCGGTCGCCAGTACGCGCATCACCGCGCCATCTTCCCCCGTTACAGTATAACAATCGATGATTTCGGGTAGTTCCGACACGAAATCGGCGTAGGGGCGACCCTGTTGCGTCGAGAGTCGTATCATGGCCGTTATCTGGTAACCGAAAACGGCAGGATTGATGGTTGCGTGATAGCCGCGGATTGCCCCGGTACTTTCCAGCCGTTTGATGCGCTCGGATACGCTGGGTTGGCTTAGGTGAATCTGCCGACCCATTTCTGCATGGCTCATGCGCGCATCCTGCTGGACTAATGCAAGTATTTTCCGGTCGTAGGCATCCAGATTATATTCCATAGCTAAAACCTCGTATTTTCTTATTGATACTCATAATATTGACCGATAAGTAATTGAATTCGTCTTCAAACAGGCAATTTAACTATGTATAGTATAGGCTAGCCATGCCACCAGAATGAGTTTTTATGATCAATTCACAACAAATCGCCCAAATAGCAGGTCAATTTGACACGCCGTGCTGGATCTACGACGCCCAGTTGATACGCCGTCAGATTGCTCGCCTGCGCCAGTTTGATGTCATTCGCTTTGCACAGAAAGCGTGTTCAAACACGCACATATTGCAACTGATGCGCCAACAGGGTGTGCTGGTGGATTCGGTGTCGCTCGGTGAAATCGAACGCGCGCTGGCCGCTGGTTATGCACCACAGCAGAGCGGGCATGCCCCCATAGTCTTTACCGCAGATCTGCTCGACAGGGCAACGATCGCGCGGGTAGTGGAACTGAACATTCCTGTCAATTGCGGTTCACCGGACATGCTACGGCAGTTGGGTGCGGCCCAAAGTGGTCATCCGGTATGGCTGCGCATTAACCCCGGTTTTGGTCACGGACACAGCCGCAAAACCAATACGGGGGGCGAGCAGAGCAAGCACGGCATCTGGCACGAACAGTTGCAGGACAGTCTGTCGGTCATACAGGACACCGGGCTGAAGCTGGCAGGCCTGCATATGCACATTGGATCCGGCGTGGACTACGCCCATTTGCAATCGGTCTGCGAAGCGATGTTGCAGCAGGTCAGGCGGGTTCACGAAGCGGGCCTGGATATGGCGGCCATTTCAGTGGGTGGCGGCTTGTCTGTCCCTTACCATGCAGGCGACGAGGAAGTCGATACGGCGCATTACTTCAACCTGTGGGACAACGTCCGAACCAAGCTGGAAACGCTCTTCGGACACGCCATTTCCATGGAAATTGAGCCCGGCCGGTTTCTGGTGGCGGAGTCGGGCCTGTTGGTGTCGGAACTGCGTGCGCAAAAACAGGTTGGCAACAACTTTTTTGCGCTGGTCGATGCGGGCTTTAACGATCTGGCGCGCCCGGCGATGTATGGCAGTTTTCATCGCATTACCGCGCATCATCGTGATGGTACCCAGCGGACAGGTGAGTTGCGGCCAACCGTGGTTGCCGGCCCGCTGTGTGAATCGGGTGATGTGTTTACCCAGATTGAAGGCGGCGAAGTGGTCAGCCAGCCATTGCCCCCGAGTGACCCCGGCGACCTGATCCTGTTTCACGATACCGGTGCTTACGGCGCGTCGATGTCGTCCAATTACAATTCCCGTCCACTGATACCGGAAGTGCTTGTGGATGGCGATACTATCCAGCTGATAAGGCGGCGCCAGACTATACAGGAATTAATCGCGCTGGAGCGGGTTTGATGTTATCCGATACGCACTTCAGGCAGGCGGGTTGATCGCGTCCCTTCGATCGGCGGGTTATCCTCGGCCCGATAGGTGAATACCATGGAAAATTTGGTCTGGCTGGTGTGATTCTTGCCTGCGGCGTGAAACAGATTACTGGAGAAAAGTAATACATCGCCGGCATTTAAGGGTACCGGCACCGCCTGTGCCAGTAACGACTGGTTCGGCGGAAAACCGGTTTTCAGAAACTGGGCCTCGTCCAGGGCGTCCACGTCGACCTGAACACGGTGTGAGCCGGGAATAACCAGCAAACAACCGTTTTCCACCGTTTCATTGCGCAACGCCAGCCAGGCAGAAACCAGTTCCGGACGCTGAAAATGCCAGTAACGGCTGTCGCGATGCCAACCCGTCAGACTTGAATAACGAGGTTGCTTGGTCATGATGCAATTATGGTGAACCTGCGACAACAGGATGTTTTCGCCCAGCAGCTGTTTCAGGGGTGTGGCCAGTGCCGCGCCAGTCGCCCAGTCTGAAATGAGTCGGTCGCGTAGCGTGACATGCAAAATCCGCCGCACCGTATCGCCACCCTGGTCACCCCTGCTGGCCGGCGCGCCCGGATACCCGGTTTCTGTTTCCAGCTCAAACGGTAAGACGGCCTGCGCCAATTGCTGCTCGGCGAATTGCAATACCCGGTGACAATAGGCGCTTGAACCAAGTTGCGGTAGGACCAGAAATCCGTTTGAGTGAAAATCAGCGATCTGTTCTTGGGTAAGCATGAATAAACATCAGGGTTGAACGTGCCGCAAAACGGCAGCAAAGAGGGGCATGGGCTTATTCTAGCGGCATTCACGCGGCGCGTAAATTCCAGCGCACAAAGTTTCTCAATAGAAATAAAATATAAAAATGAAATTTAAAATGCCGGAAACTATCTATGGTTGTCGCTAAAGTGCCGCTTTATGATGACTTGGGATAGTTGATTGACGGATTATTTACTATACTCAACAGCAAGTGGAGTGCGCATACCTTCGACTGTTTCCAAAACTATAAGGCAGGTGATTTTAATGAAAGTTTCATACACGCAGAGCCAGCAATTTTTCTCGGAACGCCGCGTCGATGGGGGTGTGGCATCGCGGCAGTTCACAGAATTGTTTCAGTCGATACGCCAGCAAAGCATTAATCTGACGGTGACCTTGTCGGTCGAAGACATGGCGGTGCAATCCATGCCGGGGTCAAGTCCGGTGAAATGGCATTTGGCGCATTCAACATGGTTTTTTGAGAAATATCTGCTAGGACGATTTGTCAAAGATTATTTACCGTTCCACCCGGCGTTTAATCTGCTTTTCAGCACCGGTGCCGGCGCCCATTTTCCGAAAGAACAGCGCAGCGTGATAACCCGACCCAGTTTGTCGGTGATCCGGAATTACTGCACCCACGTGGATAATGCCGTCATTGCGTTGCTCAAGAACATGCCTGAAGAGGCGTTCCCTGTGCTTGAACTCGGATTGCAGCGCGAACAGCAGAGCCAGGAACAGATGTTAATCGACATTAAGAATCTGTTAGGCTCGAATCCGTTCCATCCGGCCTACATCAGTAAAACGATCGAGCCGGCTGAAAAGGTCGCAAATCTGAAAATGCTGGAATTGCGCGGTGGCATGGCCGATATCGGCCACCCCGGTCTCTCGTTCTGTTTTGATAATGAAATGCCCAAGCACCGCGTATTCCTGAATCCTTACGCCATTGCAGATCGAAAAGTCACCAACGCTGAATATCTGGCGTTCGTGAATTCGAATGGTTATGCGGATCCGAAATACTGGCTGGAAGAGGGCGCAGCGTGGCGAAAGACAGAGCATGTTAAAGCGCCGCTATACTGGCGCAAGATTGAAGACACCTGGTACGAGTATACGCTGCATGGCCTGATTCCACTCGATCCGAATCGCCCGGTCTGTCACGTGTCTTACTATGAAGCAGATGCGTTTGCCCGTTTTTCCGGTGCGCGTTTGCCGACAGAATTTGAATGGGAGTTTGCCGCCAATTCAATCATACCGGAATTACCCGGCATGCCCGAACTGAAAGATCCTGACGCCAAGAACAAGGTGGATGACGTGTTTCTGCATCCATCCGGCGCCGGTTCGACCTCTGGATTGAAGCAGTTTTTTGCCGACACCTGGGAATGGACCTCGTCCAGTTACGCCGCCTATCCGGGTGTGAAAGTCAGAAATGAGTTCAGTATCGACATACCAGATCGCCAGATGGTCAATCAATATGTATTGCGCGGTGCCAGCGCAATTACTCCGGCAGGACACAGTCGCATCACTTACCGTAATTTTTCTCCTGCCACATCACGCCATTTGTTCACTGGCATTCGCCTGGCCCGAAGCATTTATTAAACAGCCTGCGCCTTCCCCGCTCGCGGGGAAGGTTATGACAACACGCTACAACGCGCGTAATTCACCCATCGCTTTTTTGAAGCGCTGCTCGATGTCGGCCTGGTGCAGATGACGACCTTCTTTTACCTGCCATTTTCCACCAACCAGGACATCGCGTACCAGATTGTCGTTCCCGGAAAATAACCAGTTGTTGATCAGTTCAGTACTGGAAATGCCACTCAGATTCGGATGGTCGGCATTTAATACCAGCAAGTCGGCCCGATAGCCGACGGCCAATTTTCCCACTTTTCGTCCACTGGCCTGCGCGCCGCCCTGCAGGCTGGCTTTCCACAAAAAGTCACCGATTCGGCGCTGTTCGGGTACGCTGGACACGTTGCGTTGTTGTGCACGCAAGCGCTGACCGTATTCGAGCCAGCGTAATTCTTCAACCGGGCTTTGCGATACATGACTGTCGCTGCCTATGCCAAAGCGGCCGTGTTGCCGGATGAAATCGGGCAGCGGGAAAAAGCCGTCGCCCAGATTGCCCTCGGTACTGGTGCAGATGCCGGCAACGGATTTACTTTGCGCTATCAGTGTTACTTCATGGTCGGTCAGATGGGTTGCATGGACCAGACACCAGCGTGTATTGATGTCCTCGGTGTCAAACAGCAACTCAACCGGACGTCTGCCAGAAAATGCCAGACAGCTGTCCACTTCTTTTTGCTGCTCAGCAATATGGATATGAATGGGTCGGTCGGGTGGCAGTGCGCCGACCAGTTCCCTGATTTGCCGGGTCGTTACCGCCCGCAGCGAATGTGGCGCGGCACCGATCTCTGTTTGGCCGTTTCGGGATTTATCAAGCAGCCCCACCAACTTCAATAACTGTTCCGGACGGGTCGCAAATCGACGCTGGTCATAACTTAATGGCTGTACGTCAAAATCAGCGTAACTGTACAAAACCGGTAACATGGTAATGCCGATGCCTGTTTCCTGCGCGGCAGCCATGACCTGCAAGGCCGTCTCGGCCATATTGGCATAGAATTCGCCGTTCGGTGCACGATGCAGGTAATGGAATTCACATACCGACGTATAGCCATGTCGCAAACATTCAGAATACAGTTGTGCAGCAATCGCCTGAAGCTGGTCCGGATTGATGGCAAGCGCAAACCGGTACATCAGGCCGCGCCAGGTCCAGAAGCTGTCCGGTCCTTCCCCGGCGACTTCAGTCATGCCTGCCATGGCGCGCTGGAAGGCGTGTGAATGCAGGTTGACCATGCCGGGCAACACAAACTGTTCAACCTGATCGCCCTTGCTCATCGTCGCCCCGGTGTGAATCCGTGTCAGGTTTCCGTCGTTATTCCAGTGCAAGCGCACGTTCTGGTGCCAACCGTCGTCGAGCCATGCATTGCGGGCAAACAGTGTTGCCGGTTTTATCGTTTCGGTCATGGCAGACTCCGTGCGTCGGGCTGTTTTTTTGCCTGCTCTGTGACCCAACCCAGCGCCGTTGCCAGCAGTTCAGTCAGTAGCGGTTGCACCTTGCACGCCAGGTCAGGCCGATAGGAAAACGGTGCTGCCTCGTCCATATACACACATTGGGCCATCTCGAGTTGCACGGCATGCACCTGCCGGTCAGGTTGTCCATAATGGCGTGTGATATAACCGCCTTTAAAGCGCCCATTGAAAACAAAGCTGTAGTTACCGGCGGCCTGTTGCACAACTTTATGCAAACCTTCCTGCAGGCTGATATCGCACGATTTCTGGTCAGCCGTGCCAAAATTGAAGTCGGGCAGCCGGCCGCTGAAAAACCGCGGTACGACCGATGCAATGGAGTGGGCGTCCCATAGCAGGGCCATTCCGTGCTGTTGTCTGATCCGGTCCAGTTCAGCCTGAAGCTGCGTGTGGTAGGGTTGCCAGTAGTGCCGGATACGTTCGCTCACCTGGGTGGCATCCGGTAAGCGATTCTCCCGGTAGAGCGCTTCCTTGGCAAACGTGTCGACAGGACACAGACCCGTGGTGTCCTGACCGGGATATAAATTGCTGTCTTCGCGCGGTCGGTTCAGATCAATCACGTAACGTGAATATTCTGCACTGAGGACTGATGCGCCGAGCTGCTCAGCCATGTTGTAAAGCAGCGGCAGGTGCCAGTCTGTGTCGGCTTTCTGGCGCGCGACCGGGTTCATGTCCGCGGCGATGGCGTCCGGTATGGCTGTGCCCACATGTGGCATGGAAATTAACAGGGGTGTATGGCCGGCTTTGAAATGGAAGGGTTTAGACATGATTGACTTCGACCAGGAAAATAACATTCGGCGGGTACCATTGGCAGGCGATTGCCCGTCACAGCAGTTCAACAGGCAAAATTGAACCCGGGTCTTTACAATGGCGCACTTTTCAATCCAAAGGGACCAGGAGCGGTCCTTTAATGAATTATCAGAATGCTAAATTATAATATTGTTGCCAAAAAATTGTAAGTCGCGCGATGTTATATATAATAAAGTTGTCAAAGGGCGATTGTTGCCACAGTATGGCTTATTATGCAATACGTGGATTTTATATTTTATGGATGGACAAGATGGCGATAAAGCCATTAAATCATCCAAAACCGGTGTTTCCATGCCCTCCAAGAAAAGTGCTTCCACTGACGATTATGACCCCAGTCTGTTTAAACAGCATGGCCGGGTTAACTATACCCGCGAGAAACAGATATTAATCTGCGATGCGGAGGGTCCGTTCAACCGAGAATTGATCGACGCAATTATAAATGTGTCAATGGATCTGATCGAGGCCATTAACGCTGATGGAAAATGGGCAGATATCACCATCATCAGAAAAAGTGCACTGGCATCGCCGGAATCATTCCAGGCCTTTAATGATTTTTTCAAGCTGCTGGGAAACATGGGTATACGGTCGTCGATTTCAGCTCTGGTGATCGACGAAAGCGTGGAAGGTTTTCATATCATGATTCCCCATTTTGTTAAGGCCTATGCCGACGCGGGTATCAACCTCGGTGTGTTCAAGAAATTCAGCATTGCCAAGGTCTGGGTAGAAAATCAGCTGGAATTGACAAACTGTGCACAGTAATGGGAGATATGCGTTGCTAGGGAATACGAAAAGCCGGTCAGGATGCCTGCTGAACTGTCGGGCAGATGAATTTATCCGTTCAGGCAGGATGTAATGCAAATTCGGCCAAAAGAAGCAAACCACCACCTGAAACCGGGGTCTGTGCTCCAGTCGAATCGGCTGATGCAGATCCTGTTGGTCTCGACCGTGGCGATTGTCTTTGGTATTGTGTTTTTCATTGTGATTGGATGGGGATGGAACGCGCCTGAAAAGGCACTTATCATAGCGCTTGCCATCCTGTCGTTCTGCATGTGGCTGGTTCACACGCAGAGAGAGCGTTTCGCGGCCGGCCTGTTTTTGCTGACGATGACGCTGGTTGCCTGTGCACTGGTGTATACGGCCGATGGTCTGCACGATGAGGCCATTTCAATTTTCCCCGGATTACTGCTGTTTTCCTGCATGTTCGGATCACGCAACCAGTTCAGAATCCTGTTTGCAACGCTAATCTGTTTCATCATTTTCATTTTTGTGGGCCACCATTTCGGATGGCACACTATACCGGACCGGGTTGACACCACGCTGAGCTCGATGGTGAATGTTCTGGTCATACTGATGGCGACCGGTTTTTTTTCGTACGTACTGGCCAACGACCTGCGCAAAGCCCTTGAAGAACTGAATAATTCCAAGAGTGAGTTGCAGAAACTGAACGGTCAGCTTGAACTGCGGGTCAAGCAGCGCACCGAGCTCTACGAAGAATCCAACAGGGAACTCCAGGAATCGATCGCCAAGCTGGAAAATGCGCAGGGCGAGTTAATGCATCTGGAAAAATTGGCGTCACTCGGGTCGATGGTGGCGGGAATATCGCACGAATTAAACACGCCTATCAGTAACGCGTTGTTGGCGTCAACCAGCATGAAACAGCTGTTTGAAGACATGATCCTGAGTTCACGTGCGGGCAACCTGAAAAAATCAACCTTCGATTCGTTTCTGGAAACCACCAACGAGATGTCCGATCTGGTATCGAGGGCGACCAAACGTGCTGCCGATCTGATCGTCAGTTTCAAGCAGGTGGCCATCGACCATACGTCTGAACAGCGTCGTGTGTTCGATCTGAGAGAAGTCATTGAAGATAATATCGCGGCATTGCAGCCGTCGATCAGAAAACGCCATATTAAAATTGAAAATGCCATACCGCCAGGAGTTCGTGTCGACAGCTTCCCAGGCCCGCTGGGTCAAATCATTACCAATCTGCTTCAAAATTCAATGCTGCATGGATTTCCGAATAACGAACATGGCACGATCACGCTGGCCGTCAATGAAACTGAGCAGCAGTTGTTCGTTGAAGTCACTGACAATGGTGTCGGCATGACACCGCAGATCATTGCGCATATTTTCGATCCGTTCTTTACCACCAAATTCGGCAAGGGTGGTTCAGGTCTGGGACTGTCCATATCGCACCGGCTGGCGACCTCGGTGCTGGGCGGAAGCATCACTGTCAGTTCCGTGTTTGGCAGTGGCGCGTCTTTCAGAGTTTCAATTCCGAAAATCGCGCCTTTTCCTTTGCATTGAACGGGCTCAGACCCGGTGACATCCCGTCTCAGTAGTTGCGGCTGACCACAAGCCGGGTATCGGTGCTTTGACGTCCTAATTTGAACACGCTGACTATATCGGTCAATTTTTCCGCCTGCTCGCTCAACGATGCGGCTGCCGCTGCCGCTTGTTCAACCAGTGCCGCATTCTGCTGCGTCACGTCGTCCATGGACTGTACCGCCTGCTGGATCTGGTTCACGGCGCTGGCCTGCTCGTTGCTCGAGGTGCTGATGTCACTCACCGTAGCGGCAACATCCTTGATACTCTGCACCACCTCATTCATGGTGGTACCTGCTTCGTTAACCAGCCGGCTGCCCGCTTCGACCTTGGAAACCGATTCGTTAATCAGTTCCTTGATCTCTTTGGCGGCACTGGCCGAGCGTTGGGCCAGATTGCGGACTTCCGCTGCCACGACCGCGAAACCCCGGCCCTGTTCGCCGGCGCGGGCGGCCTCCACGGCGGCATTCAGTGCCAGTATGTTGGTCTGAAAGGCAATGCCGTCGATTACGCTGATGATTTCAACAATCTTTCGCGACGATTCATTGATGGAATTAATGGTGTCGACAACCTCGGCCATCCTGACGCCGCCGCGTGCGGCCACTTCTGATGCTTTATGCGCCAACAGGTTGGCGTGCTGGGAGTTGGATGAATTCTGCTGTATCGTGCTGGTAAATTCTTCCATCGATGACGCCGTTTCTTCCAGGGAGCTGGCCTGTGTTTCGGTTCGCGCCGACAGGTCCAGATTGGATGTCGCAATTTCCTTGGACGCGGTTGAAACTGTTTCGGCGCTGAACCGGACTTCGCTCACCATCTGATTCAGGGTGTCGTTCATCCTTTTGATGGCTTGCATCAGGTGGCCGGTTTCATCGTCATTGGTGTTCTCTGCAATGTCACTGGTCAGATCGCCATTGGCCACTTTCTCGGCCACTTCAACGGCAAAACTGAGCGGAACAATAATGTTCCTGATGAGCAGAAAGGTCAGTGAACTGCCGATAATGCCGGCAATCAGAATCACGACAATCTGCAGCTGTACCCCAACGGAATAACTATGGGCAGATTTTTCGGCGCGTTCGGCCATGATTTTCTTGGACTGTTCCACGACGTAAGTCACAATGGCGTCCAGTTTCTGTGTGGGTGGCCGGTCCAGGCCGTTAACCAGTGCATCGACCACATGGGAACTATTGGGATTACTGACGTCATACTGTTT
>CAITOF010000006.1 GCA_903893945.1 uncultured Oxalobacteraceae bacterium
CTGATGAAAGCAAATCAGGAACGGATAGGTGATTTATTATGACCATTCCCAACCTCGAACTGCACTTGGTCATTCGAAGAGCGGTGACCAAACGACCTGATGACCTGCTGGATGACGCGGCCCTACTGTGGGCGCGTTTTGAAGTTGAACTGATGCCGATCATAGGCGAGGGTGGTTTCCATTCTTTGTTTGTACGCAGCGTTAACCTGACCGCGTCCACTTACGCATGGATGTCGGTAAAAGAATTAAGGCAGCCGGATCCTGTTTCATTTAAAGATCTGATGTCGCTCTTTAAAGATCGTGAAGCAAACGAAGTCACGGAAGCCATCATCACACTGTTGATTGTTTTCACTGACATTTTAGCTACCTTAATTGGTCTCTCATTAACAACCAGAATTTTATGTTCTGCCTGGGGTGATGACGCTTTTGATTTATCCGTACCGGAGCAAAATAATGAACGATAAAGTTACCATCACACGCTTGGCAACAGGCGTTACAGGGTTAGATGATTTGCTGGGCGGTGGACTTCCGGAGTTTTCATTTAACCTGATTGCTGGCACGCCCGGTAGTGGAAAGACCACGCTGGCCCATCAGATCATGTTTTCGCTGGCAAACCCGGATCGACGTGCCCTGTTTTTTACCGTGCTGGGTGAGCCGCCGTTGAAAATGTTGCGTTACCAGCAGCAATTCCCCTTTTTTGATATCAGCAAAATCAATAACTCCATTAAATTCGTCAATCTGGCGTCGGATATGCAAGACGGTGATTTTGAAGGTGTGCTGGCAAGAATTATCAGCGAAGTGCAGAATTTCTCTCCCAGTCTGGTGTTTGTCGATTCATTTCGTTCTGTTGTTGAATCCATCAGGGCCAAAGATGCCATTGGAACCAGTTTGGCGCAGTTTATACAGCAGTTGGGCATGCAGATGACCAGCTGGCAGGCGACGTCGTTTTTGATTGGTGAATATCTGGTACCGGAAGAGGAATCCAGCCCGGTATTTACGGTCGCGGATGGCATCATCTGGATGTCGCAAATGGTGCACCGTGACGCCATGGTTCGAAAAATTCAGGTCGTAAAAATGCGTGGTCAGGCACAAAGCGCCGGTATTCACACCTTTCGGATTAATAATAGCGGCGTAGAGATTTTTCCACGGGCCGTTATCCAGTCGTCGACCAATGCACCGGTTCAATTCAGTGGTGATCAACGCTTATCGATGGGCGTACCGCTGCTGGACGACATGATGGGTGGCGGATTGCCGGCGGGCTACTCTCTATTGGTGGTGGGCCCCTCGGGGTCAGGTAAATCCGTTCTGGCCACCCAGTTTTTAGCCGAGGGAGCACGCGTTGGCGAGAAGGGTGTCATTGCCGCGTTTGAAAAAAGCCCCAATCAGTTGTTAAGCCATCAGATGAATGCCATGGTTAAACATGGGCAAATAGGTTTGATCAATACCCGTACACTGGATCTGTCCATCGATGAAATTTTACATGACTTGATTGCTTTAATTAACAGTATGCAGGCTAAACGTGTTGTTATTGATTCGTTATCCGGCTTTGAACTGGCATTGGCGCCTGTCTACCGTGAGGACTTTCGTGAAGCACTGTACCGCATGGTCGCCATACTTACCGGCATGGGGGTGACCGTGCTGATGACAGCAGAGCTGGAAGATCAATACACTGAACTGCGTTTCAGCTCGTACGGTAATGCATTTTTAGCCGATGCCATTTTAATGCAGCGCTACGTTGAAATGAGCGGCCAATTAAGACGTGTCATGTCGGTCGTTAAAGTACGTGCCAGCGTACACAGTAAAGAGATCCGATTTTACGAAATCGGGGATGACCAGATTCGCATCGGTGTTCCCTTAACTGCCTATAAAGGCATCCTGTCCGGTCAGCTTGCTCTTGCCGACGAGTAATTAATCCGTGTTTTTCTCTGATAATGCCGAGGGAGTTAACCGACTAATTGCCTGTTAAACCATAAAAAAGCCTGAAAAGGTATGTCAGTGTGCGGTAACACACAGAGGAATTCTGGTTAAAAAATTACATTGCACCTGATGTTGGTCAGGAAGACGCTGACCAATTTGATAATGGTATTTAACTTAGTGATGGAATCGTACCGACTCATGGTGGCTGAAAACAATCAAAATAAAATTCCAAACCCGAATCAGAATCATCTGTTGGCGGCACTCCAGGAATCGGTTTTCCGTAAGCTTGAACCGCACCTGGAGCTAGTGCCGATGTTGTTGGGTGATGTGATATGCGATTCCGGCGAAAAATTAAACTACGGCTATTTCCCGACCAGTTCCATCATCTCCCTGCACTATTTGCTGGAAAATGGCGGGTCCTCTGAATTTGCTGGTGTGGGTAATGAGGGCGTGTTCGGCGTGTCGTTGCTCATGGGTGGCAATACCACACCCAGCCGTGCCATTGTACAGACGGGCGGGTTCGGCTATCGCATCAGAACATCGGTATTGATGGCCGAGTTTCAGTTGGGTGGGCAATTTCAGCAGTTATTGTTGCGCTATATTCAGGCATTGATCACGCAGATGTCGCAAACCGCGGTTTGTAACCGGCATCACTCGGTGGAACAGCAGTTATGTCGCTGGCTATTGCTGACGCTTGACCGATTACCGACCAATGAATTCACCATGACACAGGAATTAATCGCCAGCATGCTCGGTGTGCGCAGGGAAGGCGTAACGGAAGCCGCAGGAAAACTGCAGGCTGCCGGTTATATCAGCTACCGACGAGGGCACATTACTGTGCTTGATCGCCTTGGCCTCGAAAAGCAGTGTTGTGAATGTTACGCCGTTGTTAAAAAAGAGTTCATTCGATTGTTATCAGATGTCCGGCAACGATAAAAGTGGGATCGAGAATCTATGAAAAACAATAAAACTCGCCTGACGATGGCGCATGCTGTTCTGATTGGTCTGGGCCTGCTTTTTATTTCTATTTATGTCAATTACAGCATGAATGGAGTGGGATATCAAAAGACAATCACGCTGTCGACCGGATCGGCGTTTTCCATCTTTTTGTTTCTGGTCGCTGGTATCTGTCTGGTCACATGGAACATCAGAACACTACGCAAGACAGTCAAAAAAGAGCGCCAGGAGCGCAACATTGCTGCAGAAATTAATGCTCTCACCGTCGCATGCCTGACCGAATTGCAGTTTTATACCCGGTCGTTGATTGATTCCAATATTGAATCAACCATGGTTATTGATAACATGGGCATTATTTTTGATGTCAATCGTGAAGCGGAACGGGCCCTCGGATTCCAACGCAATGAATTGATCGGCACGTCCTTCAGACAATATTGCACCGATGAGGAAAATGCGTTTGTTTCCTTGCTCAGTATTGTTAAAGAAGAAAAAATTAACGATGTTGAACTTTACTTCTGTAATAAATTTGGCGTCATTATTCCTTTTGAATGTAATTCGGCCATTTTATATGACAGCCATGAAAAAATAATCGGGATTAATATTTCGATGCGCGATGTCACAAAACAGAAAAAATTCGAATCGCTGCTGGAAGAAAATAACCTGGAATTGCACAAGGCGATGGACATTGCCGAACGTGCCAATTTGGCGAAATCGACCTTTCTGTCCAATATGAGCCATGAACTGCGTACGCCCTTGAACGCGATTCTCGGTTTTGCTCAACTGATCGACACAGAAGAGCAAATTTCCAGAACCACGCAAAAGCTGTCCGTTAAACACATCCTGCAGGGCGGTTGGTATCTGCTTGACCTGATCAACGAAATTCTTGATCTGGCCTCAATAGAGTCAGGAAAAGTGAATTTAACAAAAGAAACCATTTCATTATTTGAGGTCATGACGGAGTGTCACACCTTGATTGCGCAGCAGGCACGTAAAAAAAATGTGAAGCTCTTTTTTCCGCAGGCAGATCATTCTACAATGTATGTCAACGCAGATCAGACGCGGCTCAAACAGGTGCTGATCAATTTATTATCCAACGCAGTTAAATACAATCGCAGTGGTGGTGAAGTGTTGATCCAATGTGAAATGCGAAATGCCAATGTGGTTTGGGTCAGTGTAAAAGATACCGGCTTTGGCATGACGGCAGATCAGTTAAGCCATTTGTTTGAACCATTTAACCGCCTGGGTAGGGAAAGCAGCATTGAGGACGGTACGGGCATTGGACTGGTCGTTACCAGGCAGTTAATTCAATTAATGAACGGCCGAATAGGGGTGGAAAGTCACATCGGTGTCGGCAGCACGTTCTGGTTTGAACTACCAGCGTCGCAAAACTCGCCACAGATCAGTGAAGTCACGCCCGACGTCATGACTGATATTCCCTCGATTATTTACGCTAAACCCGGTAAATATAAACTGTTGTATGTTGAGGACAATCCAGTCAACCTGTCGCTGATTGAACAACTTATTCTGCCGCGCGGTGATATTGAATTGCACAGTGCCGTCACGGGTGCACAGGGAATACAGATGGCGTTGACCGAACTTCCGGACGCTATTTTGTTGGATATTAACTTGCCGGACATGAATGGCTTTGACCTCATTCGGTCGCTAAAGCAATATCCTTCGACGATGCATATTCCCGTCATCGCGCTGTCTGCCAATGCAATGCGTTCGGACATCGAACGTGGTTTGCAGTCAGGGTGTCGTCACTATTTAACCAAACCTGTCAAAGTTATTGAGTTGATGGAAAAGCTGGATGAAACGTTAAGATCCGTATCTAAAGGCAATGCAACTCAACCAGACTCTGCGTCTGTTGTTGCGAACGAATTTATTCCCCAGTATGTTGAAGTAAAGAAAACTAAAGCCAATTTTTGGAAATAAATATGATTGAACTCTCTGAAGTATTGGATGCGAAAATATTGATTGTGGATGATCAGCAATCGAACGTGGTTCTGCTGGAAGAATTGCTTAAGCAGGAAGGTTACCGGTATTTCATGTCTACCATGAATCCGATGGAGGTTTGTTCATTGCATCTTGAGCACCATTTTGATTTGATCTTACTTGACCTGGAAATGCCGGAAATGGATGGCTTTCAGGTCATGGAGGGTATAAAGGAGATTGAGCAAAAAAGCTATTCGCCCGTATTGGTGATCACGGCGCAGCCAAACCATAAATTGCGCGCGTTGAAATCCGGTGCAAAAGATTTTATCAGTAAGCCCATTGAAGCCGTTGAGTTTCAGACCCGTGTTAAAAATATGCTGGAAGTGCGTCTGTTGTATAAAAAGCTGGAAGAAATGAATGTCGTTCTAGAAGATAAGGTGCGCGAACGCACGGCTCAATTGACAGCCAGCGAAGCGCGCTTCAAAAACTTCACTGAACTTACGTCAGACTGGTACTGGGAACAGGACGATAAAGGACAATTTACCACGGTGTCCGGGCCGGTATTTGAAATGCTCGGTATAGCAAGCGGGGAGGACAGTGATTTCCTCCCCATTGAACGCAACGAGCTTGAGCTGGCCAATCTGAAATACAATATTGCCAATCGCCGTCCGTTTATTGATTTTGTCTATACTCTGCAAAAAGCCAACGGCAAGCAACAACGTTTGCAGGTGAGTGGCGAACCCATGTTTGACGGTAATTGTCGCTTCATCGGTTACAGAGGTGTTGGCGTTGAGATTACCGACCAACATTACACGTATCGAAGAGAATCCAATTTTCGTAAGGCCATCGATGTGATTGGAGCAGGTGTGTGCCTGATCAATTGCGGCACGATGGCCGTTGTTGATGTGAATGAAAGAATGTGTGAATTCACAGGACACAGCCGCACAGACCTGGTTAAGTTATTATTAGCTGATTTGATTACGACAGGTTCAGAGCAAATTTCCGTCGTGTTTGATAGAGTGCGTATAGAGCAGGGTGGACAGCAACTGAGCACAGATTTAAAGTGCGCTGATGGTTCCACCCGCCAGGTAACTATCGATTTTCATGGTTTCAATGACGATGAATCCTGGATCGCGGTTGCAAGCTTCTCAATCCACTGAATCACTAAAGTGACTTACGAAAGTAAGTCACGAAAGTAAGTTACGACAATAAGTTACGACAATAAGTCACGCATATCCTCAGCGTGTTCTTCTTCCTTGGCCATGATCGCAATAAGCATATGCCGTGTGGTCAAATCGGATTCGCCAATCTCTGCTATCATGGTACGATAAGAATCAATAGCGACTCGTTCAGCAACCAGGTTGGCTTTGATCATGTCATGCAAAGTTTTAGAGTCGTCGTATTGTGCATGGCTGCGTTCGTGTAGTGTGGCTGGATTAAGATCAGGTTTGCCATTAAGCTGCACAATACGCTCTGCTATCTGATTGGCATGTAACTGTTCTTCTCCGGCGTGTTTTAAAAATTCATTTCGGACCGGAATATTCGCCATGCCGCCGGCGGTGTAATAGTGACGCATGTATCGTAAATAGCATACTAATTCAGTCGCCAAAGCACCATTCAACAAGGCCACAACCTGCTTCACATCAGCCTTGTATCCTGGCGTAACAGCACCATTAATAAAATGTTTGGTTTCAGATTTTAACAGTTTTTTATTGATCGCTTTACCGATACCATCGTGCATTTCTTTATGAGCTACTGGCATATTTTTCTTTCTGGTAATTGTAATGTCCGAGACCGGTTATTTTGCACTGACCATATTTCCGTTTGCATCCGACAAGGTAATTTCTACGCGACGGTTCATCTGGCGATTTTCTGCCGTATTATTATCCGCAACAGGACGTGTTTCGCCGAAGCCTTGCACCGTCACACGCTGATGGGCGACGCCAGCTGAGAGCAGGATGTCGGAAACCGAATTGGCTCGACGTTCTGATAACCCCAAATTATAGGCAGCTGTTCCTGTACTGTCGGTAAATCCATCTATTGATACTGTACGCTGGGGATTCTCATTTAAAATGACGGCCACTTTTTGCGCCAGTGCCACACCGGAAGGCGTGAGATTAAACTTGTCCGTGTTAAAAAGGATGTCACCAAACGAAATAACGATACCATGGTCGGTTTTTTGTGCATGCAGGTCTTTCAGTTCCTGTTCAAACTTGTCTGCTCGCGCTTGAGCCAGTTGGGCATCACTTTGGGCAATGGTCGCCATTTCACTGGCCACCTCGGCATTGTTGTTTGCTTTTTCAGTATTGCTATTGGCTATATTGACTTCGTTGGTGCGCTGATTCAACTGAATCTGGGTGCGCCGTTTTTCTGAACTGGCGACCACCGCTTCAGCCGCTTTTTGTTTGGCAACATCTACAGTTATGCTGATTTTCTGCTTGGCCGCATAGGCCAATTCGTCAATTTTTTCAGATTTGTCGTGCGCTGCGGCCGCTGCATTGGCTTTATCAATCGCCTCAGCCGATTGGGTTAATTCAGTGGAGGCATACTTGCTGACATCAGGATTGTTTTTAGCGGCCTGATAGTCAAGACGAGTCTGGTCTAATAATGTGGTTGAGGTGGGTGTGGTACTGCAGGCGGCCAGGGCAATTGCCGCTGAAATGATAGCCAACTTAAATGGGATGCGCATGATATATCTTCCTTGATCAAGTTTAATAACGAAATTTTACTGACTGCTTTTTCGATTCAATTCGTCCTGCAACACGCGATTACCGGAATTCAGTGCGTCTGCAGCGGCCTGGGCTTTGGTGGCATTGGCTTTACTTGTAGCGACTTTGGCGTCAGATTGTGCTTTGATGGCGAAATCATTGGCTTCCTGATATTTCTCGTCGGACATGGCCTTGTTGGCTTTACCTAAATTGTCGCGGGCAGAACTGATTTCAGCGGGCGCATATTTCCCGGCCTCGGCACTGTCAGCATTGTCAATGGCATTTTTTGAAACAGCGATATTGGTGGTGGCCGGTGCTTTCATGCTGGTGCATCCTGTCAGAACAAGTGCCAGAGCACAGCAGGCAATGCCTAAAATATGGTGTAATCGTTTCATTCCATTCTCCCTATCTGTTGATGGTAAATTTGTATTCTAGGGAAAGGGAACCTGCAGGTCTGTTCGGTAACGAACTCTTTACAGGGAGTATTGCATTAACGATAGACAATCATTTCAACATGATGTTCGACCTTGTCATCGACCAGCACCAGGGTGTTAGCCGATGGTGCGTTGTCATTCTTGTCCTGTTGTAGGACAGTGATGGTATAGACGGTGCTGAAATAGCGATAGCGCAGTTCGTATTTATCCCAGATCAAAGGAATGCACGGTTTGAGAGTGAGCTGGTTACCGGTTCGGGTCAATCCCAGAAGTGATTCCAGAATAAACCGGAACATCCAGCCCGCCGACCCGGTATACCAGGTCCATCCACCGCGTCCAATGTGCGGTGCCATTGCATAAACATCGGCAGCCACCACATAGGGTTCTACCTTATAGATTTCACAGTCTGACTGCGTTACTGTGTGGTTGATCGGGTTGATGATATTCATCAGTGCCCACGCGTTGTCACGGTCTCCCAATTTTGCAAACGCCATGGCAACCCAGATTGCCGCATGATTATACTGACCGCCATTTTCTCTGACGCCAGGTACGTAGCCGCGGATGTAACCGGGATTCTGTGTCGAGATATCAAAGGGTGGGTCGAGCAATTTCACCACTTGATCCTTTTGGCTGACCAGGCGTTGTTTAACCGATTGCATGGCACTTTCCGACTTTTTCAATTCACCGGCGCCAGATAATACCGACCAACTCTGCGGTAATGAATCGATCTGGCATTCCAGATTGGAAATGGAGCCCAACAGCGTGCCATCATCAAAATACGCACGTCGGTACCATGCGCCATCCCAACCATTGGTGTTGATATTGACCGTCAGTTTCGCCGCTTCCGTCTTGCAATGTTCAGCAAATGTGTTGTCATTACGTTGGCTCGCTGTTAAGGAAAAGCGAGTTAATATGTCAACCAGGAAAAAACTCAACCAGACACTTTCGCCCTTGCCCTGGTCGCCCACTTTGTCCATGCCATCATTCCAGTCGCACGACCCAATGAGAGATAATCCATGGCTGCCGAAACGCAAGCCGCGTTCGATAGCGAGCTTGCAATGGTCATACAGGCTTGCTGTTCTGGTGGATACCGTGGGTGTGTCGTAGTACGAACTTTCCTGCTCGCTGAGCATTCTGCCTTCCAGGAACGGAACAATTTCATCCAGCACGGTCTGGTCATCCGTGCAGGTGACATAGCGCAGTGTGGCCATAGGTAGCCACAGAAAGTCGTCACTGCATTTGGTGCGAACGCCGCGATTACCGGGAGGGTGCCACCAATGTTGCACGTCACCTTCAACAAACTGATGCGAGGCGCAGCGTAGCAGATGACCTCGTAACAGTTGCGGCTCGGTATGCACCATGGCCATGCCATCCTGCAATTGATCGCGGAATCCGAATGCGCCACCAGACTGGTAATAGCCGCTGCGTGCCCACAGCCTGCAGGCAATAGTTTGATACATGAGCCAGCCATTGGCCAGCAGGTTAAGTCCAATATCTGGCGTTTTAACCTGCACAGCCCCTAACGTCGATTCCCAATAGTCTTTTACTTTTGCTAACGCGATGTCCGCGTGCAATGTGCCGTAATTCTGTTGTATCAATTCAGTCAGATTGGTCTGGCGCGTGTTTGCCATACCCAAGGTAAAGGTAAGCTGACGCTGATCCCCCGGTGATAAATCAAAGGGAACCAGTAGTGCAGCGCAGGGATCCAGGCCGGCGCCCACTTTGCCGGAGAGTCGCACCCGCTCCAATGCCGCAGGGTGTTGTAATGAGCGATTTCGTCCAATGAATTCACCGCGGTCACAGGTAAAACTGGGGGACGTAGCATTCACCTGAAAAAACGCGACCCGGTCTGCAAAGTCGGTGTTGAAGGCATTTCGGGCAAAGATGCTGCCGCTCATTGACTCACATTCGGTGACAATATGCATAGCTGACTTAGAGCGCAGGTCACCCAACACCCACTCCGTATATCCCGTGACCGATAATTTCCTGACCTGTTCGGTGTTGTTCTGGATTTTAAGGATTGCGTATTTCACCGACGTATTGAGAGCGACAAAAATGGTCAGCGTTGACGTTATTCCATCCTCGTCGTGTTCAAAAATGCTGTAGCCAAAACCGTGTCGTGTCGTATAAGGTCCGGTACCGCGGCATGGTAATGGTGTGGGCGACCAGTATTTGCCGGATTCTTCATCTCGTACGTAAAATGCTTCGCCGCTCAAGTCGCTGACAGGATCGTTGGCCCAGGGGGTGAGCCGATATTCGTGCGCGTTTTCACCCCAGGTATAGGCTTGCCCGCTTTCAGAAATGACGGTGCCGAATTGTGCATTGGCGATGACATTGGACCAAGGCGCCGGTGTGGTCTGGTTGGCGTCCAGATTGATTACATACTCCCGACCATCGGCACTGAAACCGCCAAAATGGTTTGCAAAGCCGGCCTCCGATTTAGCTGACGGAAAGGGTCTGCCAGCAGATTTGGCGGGATGAGTCGATGTGATTAAGCGAGGCGGTATGTTTTTGGCACCTTCACGCCGGTTAATCTGTTCTGCCAGTGTACCTGCACCATCGTCTAGGATGATACGTGCGACAGACTGAAAGAGTACCCGGTCTTCGTGCGTAATCTGATCAGCAATCCGTACAAAGATGCTTCCTCGTCGTTCTGAAGGTTGGCGGTTAATTGTTGAAGAAACCAGACCCAGGATCTGGTCCTGCATAACCTGCCGGTAAATGGCATGGTCTTCATTCCATATCACCAGATCAACGGCAAGACCGCGCGAACTCCAATAGGAATGCGCCTGAACAAGTTGCTGTATCAGCACCATATTTTCTATGTTTTTAATCTGCACCAGAATAATCGGCAAATCACCAGAAATGGTGTAGCTCCATAAACCCGACTGACCCCGTAAATTACGTTTCAGAATATGCGCATCAGCACGCAACGCAGGGTTAACAAAAATAATTGAACTGGCTAACCGGTTGTAAAGTTGGGCATCGGCTTCGGTCGCATTGAGTTGCCGTAAGACGACCTGACTATGTGTCCATGCCAGTTCAATCACCCGGTAAGCGGTATGGATATCCTGAAATTTATTGACCAGTTCCAGGCAGGTAGCACGAGACTCCGCAATTCCCGTAATCATGTCGACAGTAACGATCTGTTCCGCTTCCAGCGTAATCTGATACCGTATCGCTACGATCGGGTCTAACACGGAACCGTGGTTTCCGGATAATGGTCCACTATGTAACATAGCATCTGGCATGGCGATGGTATTACCTCGTCCGATAAATTGATTTCGATCCGTTTCGTAAGAAACCTCATTTACCTTGGCACCGTGTGTTGAGACAAGGTGAAACAACCATGGGTTCTTCTGGTCGGAAGCGCTGGGACGTCGTGTGCACAAGATGGCGTTACTGTCAGAAATAATTTCCGTCTGAATAAACAAATTGCTGAACGCAGGGTGCAATGCATCCGCATTGGCCGGTGCTAACACGACCTCTGCATAGCTCGTGAAATCAATTATTTTTACGTTACGACCGCGATTCGTAATCGTGGTTCTGCGCAGCTCCACATCGTCTTCAGGAGAAACTACAATTTCGGTATGGACGTCAAAGTTGTAGTCGGTACGCCGAAATTCGACGCGTCCTTCAGAGAATATGACTTCGTATGTTTTGGAAGGAACCAATGCCGGTTGGAACGCGGTTGAAAAGAAATGACCATCATCAAGATTACGGATAAAGCCGAACGTGCCCCAGTTGTCGCGCGTGGTATCTTCGCGCCAGCGCGTGATGGCCAGATTATTCCACTGACTATAGCTGCCACCACCATTGGTCACCATCACGTGGTAACGACCATTGGACAATAACTGGACATCCGGAACAGCCGAATCAGGCGTGGTTAAGATACGGGTATGCAAATTTTCTGTGGAGGACAGGGTTCGGATGTCCGCCAGTTCAGTCGTATTGGAATACGTCGAAGTCGCCTTGGGCACACGTTCCAGTAAAAGCGGTAGCGTAGCCTGAAAGTGGGAGTCGGACTCAAAGCGCTTTTGCATCGGCCGATCCAGCAGGATGTAAGCGATCGCCAGAAAACTCATGGCCTGATGATGCGCCATAAACGAGTAAATGACAGTGTGGTCCTGGCCGCGCGACAGGCGTGCTGACGTAAAATCAATCGCCTCGTACAGACCGTATTGTCCCTCATAGCCCTGTGCGGATAGCACCATCAGATTCTGGCAGGCAAAGTCCGGCATGACCATCAGGGCCATAACGCTGGCATACGGTGCAATCACCAGATCGTCTCCGAGACCGCGCTTAAAGCCCAGACCCGGGACGCCGAAAGCACGGTATTGATAGTTTAAATGACCGTCAAAATTCTGGTATCCGGATTCCGAAATTCCCCAGACTTTTCCGCGTTGCAGGCCGTATTCCATTTGTCGTTCTACCGCTGAGTGGTACGTCTGGTCAAGTAGCGTATTATTAAAGGTCGGCATGATCAGGAGTGGCATCAGATACTCGAACATGGAGCCACTCCAAGACAATAAAATCGGATTGCCGCTGGCAATCGTCAGTTGACGACCCAAGGCAAACCAGCTTTCCTGCGGTAACTGCCCCTGAGCAATAGCGACAAAGGTGGTCAAGCGTGCCTCGGACGCTAACAGGTCATAACAGCCTGAATCTCGACGTCGGTCGGTGACGTTATAGCCGATCGATAACAGGTGGGTTATCGGGTTGTACAGAAAGCCGTAATCCATCTGGGAAAAATCGGTCGTCATGGAGATTAGTTTTCCAATTTGCGACAGACGTGCCTTAACATGATCGATGCCCAAACTGACCGCGTTGAGCAGGGCATCATATTCATCTTGTGGATGTTGATTCTTGAACGAGAGAAAATGATCTGAATCGAGCGAGGTTTCTGACAGCTTCTGCAGGGACGACGTATCAATATGCCGGACAAACTCGGCCTTCCATTCATTATTTTTAAGCAGTTCAAGCCACGGGAAAATAAAATTAAGTTCGTTTAGCACATCCTGACACTGCTTAGCCAGACTGGTGGCCCAGATTCGCAACTGGGTCGCCTCTGTGGACGTCGCCGTGGTCTGATCCAGAAAGTAGTGTGAGCACCGTGCCAGTTGTTCGATATAGCCATAGGAAGAATTGATATTGAGGGCGGGCAGCTGGCAGGCCGCATGCAGGGCATCTTCAAATTGTTGTAGACACAAGAGTAAGCGTGCTTCCGGCAAACTGATAAAAATAGCATAGGTATCTTTGATGCCGGCAAACAGTTGATCTGAACAGATTGAGTTGCGCGCTAAGTCGTGCAACCCGGAGCGCACAGTCAACAGATGCGCAGCAAGGTTGCCGCTGTCAACGGCGGACACGTAGCGTGGTTCCAGTGGTATTAAATCCAGCGTGTTGTACCAATTAAAAAAATGCCCCTCATAGCGCTCCAGCAACGACAGGGTGGTGAGAGTCGATTCGGTGCGTTCCAGCATTTTTCCCATGGATAAATAGCCGAAATCCCAGGCAGCAAAATTGGCGGTCAACAGAAGACCAATATTGGTCGGCGAAGTTCGGTGTGCTGTTGCGCCTATCGGTTTTTCCTGCATATTGTCGGGAGGAAGCCAATGGTCCTCAGGACCTACGTACGTCTCAAAAAACAGCCAGATTTTTCGGGCGATTTTTTTTAAATAGGTTACCTGTATTTCTGACAGGTGAGCAACATGATGCAATACCGGTTTGCTGACCAGATAAGCAATTAAGGGCGATGCCCACCACAAAATAAGCAGGGGAGAGGCAATAATCAGGACCTGAATTCGATACACGACCAGGTAACTGGCGGTCAGCAGTGCGATTAACGGCGCAGAAAACATCAGTTGATAATAATAAAAACAGCTTTGCTGGTGCGACGGGTACCGGCTATCGGAGGGGCTCCACTGAAGCAGATGCTTGTGTGAGACCAGCAAACGCCAATGGGTGCGGATTATTGCATCCATGTTCACCCACGCTTCAAACGGCAAAAAACTCAACGTTAACGCGACATGGGCAAGATGAGTGGCAGCCGATTTCAGGACACTCATCAAATGCTGGCGGAAAAAAACGTTGTCCGGTTGATGAATGAGTTTGAAAATTAGAACACAGAGAATCGGGACGAAGTAAATGCCGAAGGCTAAACAGGTCCATAATCCGGCATTGCCGGACGTGGCCCAACTGATGATCAATAAACCCGCCAGTGAAAATGAAACCAGACTGCGGCGCAGGTTGTCTGCTATCTTCCAGCGCGATAACATCGAAAGCGGGTTTTTGGAGCGGGTTCCGTCATAATCGGGGACGGTACGAGAGATCCATGAGGCGATCTGCCAATCACCCCTTATCCACCGATAGCGGCGACTTGTGTCCGCGCTGTAGTTGGAAGGATACTGTTCGTACAGGTGAATGTCACTGAGTAACCCGGCGCGGATATAACAGCCTTCGAGTAAATCGTGACTGAGTATGCGATTGTCCGGCATACGGTTATACAGTAGCTGGTCAAATACGTCCACGTCGTAAATGCCTTTACCTATATACGATCCTTCACGAAATAAATCCTGGTACACGTCAGATACTGTACGTGTATAGGGATCAATACCTGCCTGACCACCACACAGCAATTCATAGAGTGATGCGTCGGTGCCGGGCAGACACACGACAACACGGGGCTGCAATATCCCGTATCCGGCGCAGATCGATTTTCTATCCGGACTATACTGCGCCTGATTGAGCGGATGCGCCATCGTCGCGACAAATTTTTTGGCTGCATCACGTGGCAAATCAGTGTCCGTATCCAGAGTGATGACATATTTCACCTTGAATTCGGTAAGATTGCCGATAATGAGAGAGAAGGCAGCGGTTATTCCGTGACACAATAAGGCATTCAGCTCAGTGAGTTTGCCGCGCTTTCTTTCGTGACCCATCCATATATTGTCGTGACTGTTCCAGCTACGCGGACGGTGGAACAACATAAAATAATCAACTCCGAAGTGACGATAACGCAGATTCAGGTTATTGATGGCATTCTTTATGTAATCTAGTAATTCATTATCGGTTGGCAGATGTTCTGTCTGTGCGTCGCCATAGTCCGTCAGCAGGCAAAATCGCAAATTATTGTCATGGTTGGCAAGAAACCGTACTTCCAGCGATTCGATTAAATGATCTGTGTTTTCCCGGGAAGTCAACATGGACGGGACCGCCACCAGTGTTCGGAACGCATCGGGAATCTGCTCGGAGAAATCCATGCGTGGCAACAGTTTTGGATGGGTGAAAAAAGTACTTAGCCAATTAACGATGGTCACAGAAAATTGACTGGTCGCGAGAAAACATAATAGGGCACTGATTAAGAGCAATTCTAAATTCAGACTTTGTGATCGAATCATTACCTTCGCTGTCACCAATCCTGTTATACAAAAAATAGTACCCAGGTAGAGTGACAACGGGTTAGCTTTAATGGCAAGGTGAATTCTGTGCAAGTGGGCCAAGCACCAGTTTCGTTTGACACCAATTTTCTGTTCCAATTGGGGCAATCCTTGATCAATCAGATAAAACCCGACGTGTGCTGAACGATCCGCATTTCCTTTTGTTTCCACCTTGTCATTGGCAAGCTCGACGGAAAAAAGGGCGACGTTCACCTCAGATTGATTATTATCCCGGGCTATTTTTTCAACCGAGTGCCGGTATTGATCTCGGGTTGCAAAGTCCATTTTTTCATAAATCATTGCCGGATCTTTTATCAGTATCTGATTCACGACACTCATCTTCTCGACAAAATCCTGCCAATCCATCTTGCTTAAGAAGCGCAAGCTACTGATACTATTGCTTATCGACACCTGATCGGCAGCCTGTTTCTGGGTTTCTAACTGAATAATATTGTCAATATGTTCACCCGACTCATTCAATCGTTGAGCGAGCCACGTTAATGGCAGAGACAGGGTCGGTGATTCACCCTGCAGTCGCCGCACCAATTCAGCAACGAACGAGCTTTCCATCGGCGGATTGGACCGCGCCATATCCGCCACCAGCAAAATTAACTGGTTCGGATTGGTCAGAGCCGTTTCAATCATCTGCTGTGCCCATGAATCGGCCAGTTGTCGGTTATAACGATCCCGATTCAACCGTTCGGACACGCGCCGCAGATTTTCAATTAATGCCAGACGCAACATGATGGGAATGGCCCATAGTTCGCCAAGTTTCAAGGTGGTTACCCGTTGATATGCTTCCACAAAATGACTTAAATTCTCCGGATCAACCCGACCGTCACCATGTGCAATCGCTTCCAAAGCAATGTCGTATACCCGTGGCCGGCCCGCAGTTTGCCCTTGCATAAGGCGCGGCAATTCTCTGCTGTAGTTTTTGGGTAAATGATGTTTGGCGGTTCGTATCTGTTCATCGATCAGATAGAAATTGTCGAGTAACCAGATGGCGGCGGGCGTGATTTGTTGACCCGCTTTTATTGATGCGGTCAGCTGGTTACAAGCGTCGGTGATAACATGCTCATTGTCAGCAAGGCGCGCCAGCAATTGATCTGATTTATGTCCCGTGCAAAGCAGATGTGTTTGCGCCAGCACAGCCCCATGTTGTTGCATTTGGACTGCACTGAACAATTCCGAGCGTATCGGAATTATTTCATTCAATGAATGGATCGTTTTTCTTCTATTCCAAAAAAATCGATTGCTGACGCTTTGTATTTTTTTGACAATAGTTGCTATGTGCGTATTCAAGTATTGTTTCTTCCAATGTCGATTAATGACCAGTTGAACAACAAGTGCACATGGGACTGCTTACCAATGTCAGTGCTTAGCGGCTCAGTAGATAAATGGTGCTGAGCACCAGCACGGGTGTTAGCAGAATCCATATTCCCATCAGTTTATTATTCATGATCAGTTCCTTGTCAGATGGCCGGGTCACTGAATACAGTTCCAGCTGGTTTGTTTTATTAAGATTGTCAGTGTGGCTGATAAGGACCTCCAAGTAAGTGCGCTAACGAACTTTGTCGGGTTGTGAGCGATATGCTTATGTGGTTTCGCGCACAGAACAGAGTATCAAATTCGATTAATGTTGGCGGTGAAATTGAATTTTTAATAAATCAGTGAGGAAACGATGAATATTGATCAGATGTCCGTGATGGCTTCCGGGATTGGCCATAAATTACAATCCGAATTTTTAAAATTATTCAGCAGCGAAATTGAACAAAGTGAAATCGATAAAAATCAACCTGAAAATGAGCCTGAAGCTCAAAAAAAGTTGAACCCTTTTTGAATCGAAATTAATTTGTTCTGCACTTACTTTTGTACTTACTTTTTTAGTTACCATTTGTATCAACCCACCCTAACTTTAGGAAAATAAAATGAATCACATTAAATCAACCATCAGTAAAATTTTATTATTGGCTGTGACGACGTTGTCACTGACTATGTTCAGTAGTCAGGCCAGTGCTACCAGCGAAGAGGAATTGCAGAAGACTTCAGCGATTGCGTTGCAACAACTGTATAAGACTAATCCCACAGCCGAAGTTATTGGAAAAAGCGCCCGCGCAATTCTGATTTTTCCCAGTATTGTGAAAGCAGGCTTTGTATTTGGTGGTGCTTATGGTGAAGGTGTGCTGAATAAGGGCTCGCAATTTGCTGGGTATTACAATTCGGTGTCTGCCTCGTGGGGTTGGCAGATCGGTGCTGAATCCTACGGCTATGTCGTCTTTTTGATGAATGACAAAGCGATCAAGTATCTGGACAAATCGCAAGGCTGGGAAATTGGTGTCGGCCCGACAGTCGTTGTTGTGAATGAAGGCGTGGCTAAAAACCTGTCATCAACAACGTTAAAAGATGATGCTTATGCGTTTATCTTTGACCAAAAAGGATTGATGGTCAGTTTAAGTATTGAAGGCACCAAAATATCTCGCATTAAACACTAGGTCAATCAACAGTTAAGATGCAGAGGCGGTTCGTGTAGTTAGGCAGGTCAGGTCAATCTTCGGTTGCTGACCTGTTTTTTTTGCTTCTGAACGACAGCTTGATGCCGAATAAGTTGAATAGATAACCGGGAATGCCCCGCCATTTGAAACGTCAGGATAGCAGGGTCTAGTAAGGGTAGGGCGACAAGGTAAAACCCCGCTGGCTCAATGGGATATTCACTGACAGATTCACTGTAAGGTTCAAAGAGAAGCAGGGAAAGCAGTAATGCGCTGTTGTGTTGTACTGTTACTTTTAATCGCCCCAGTTGTCATCCCAATCATGCCAGGCAGGCCGGATAACGAAGATGAAAAAGCCGGTCAGTAACAAACTGATTGTTAAGGCAAGTAAGATGTGATTTAGCATGATATTGATTAAACCTGTGACTTAAAGAAATTGTAGGATGTGATCAGAGCATGATAGATTTTTTCATACTCGTTGACCGTTTCGGTCCAGGCATTAGCACCCACCGTTTTGAGTTCAGAAAATTTTTCTGCTACCTTATTGGATTGGGTGATCAATTTGTTCATCTCGTCGCGATAAACCATCTGTGAAATGCCGACTTTCTTTTCGGTTGAGGCCTCCATCTCGTGTATGGATTTATTCATTTCGTCCAGAAGCGCCTTCATATTTTCTATGTATTGATCTTGTGCTGACATGATATTTTCCTTTGGGTAGATTACTTTTCTTTACGTTGTTCTTCGGAAGCCGGTGCGTGGTTATTCTGTGCCGGGCGTGGCGGTTCATGGGCTGGATGCTGACTTGGCTGCGGGTGTTGCTGCTGGACCGGTCGGGGACTATCCTGCTGTTTCTGATGGGATGGCGCTGGCTGGCTTCTGGCTGGCGCAGCAGGGCGAGAATTTTTATTGGCGTCGGCCCGGGTCGGTTCCACTTTAGGTGAATTGAACGAACTCGGTTCGGGTGTGGCTGCTATTTTGGGTGCCCCGTGGTTAGCAGACAGACGCAGATCCGGCTTGGCACTTGCCTCGGCTTCATGCTGTGCCTGCGCGGGCGTTGCGTGATTGTGCGGCATGCTGTTAATCAGTTGATCGTTTTTTGACGCGGTCATCTGGACGCCGCCTTTACCGCCGTTAAAGCTGACGTGACTTCTTTCGTTTACAATAACGTTGGACGTATAAATATGGGTGATGCGCGTGTTGCTCACGTTATTCACGTTGCGATTATAGTTAAAATTACCATGATCCCAGTAGCCGCCCTGGTACCCGACACCGGTATAGCCAAATCCATAATTAATCCCGCCGTAGTAGCCGATATGCTGACCCCAATAGCCGTTGTTCCATGTATAACGGTTACCTTCAAATCCCCAATACCCCGGAGTCCAGAGTGCTCCCTCATAGGGTGCAAGAACCCAGGTGCCTGGTGTCCAGTAATAGTCATTGTCGTTGGCATTCCATCCCCAGTAGCCCGGAGTCCATAAATAACCATCCGAAGGAATGGCCGGTTGGGCATAGACGGGAAGGGGAGGCGGTGCGAGATCGATTGCCACAGAAATTTGTGCTTGCACCACTTGCGCCAGTGTGGCCATCGTAGTTGATATTGCTGCTGCGATGACCGTTTTATACAACGTGTTTTTCATACGAAGTCCCATTAATCGCCTGAGGCGAATGCAGTTTCAGTTGAGTTGAACCTGCAGTATGGACTTGCTGAATGCGCCGTCTGTATTCTGGCACACATAGTGTTGAAATTGAAATGAGTTGTGGCGGATAACGCGTCTGGCAACGTTTCTGTTACCTACGGGACCGACTTGACTGCGCCTTTTCGATACAGCATCCAGGTTGCTATCAGACCACACAACGCAGCAAACGACATACAGTATCCAGGCGATGCCTTGTCGTTGGTAAAGTGGATCAGTGTTGGACGAAACGTAAAAAAAATTACAAAATTCTTCACTTTTTCATCAAATTGTTTGATAATATTTTGATATTAGTCTATTTATAATATAAAAAGACAATATAATGGCTGATTTCAAAACAACTCACTCTGAGGTGAATTAACCACTACGCCGTTGACGCTCGTTGCCTGACTTCAGAAAAAACGTGGTTGTTCAGAGGGGAAACGACATGGCGGACCAACCCGCAGCGTTGAAACAAGCCCTCGCCGATGCCATGAAAGATTCAGTGAACATGACGGCTCGTTTGGAAGCGCTGCGGGATCCCTGGTGTGTGCAACAATGTCAGTTCGTTCAGGAAAATATAATAAATTAAAGAACTATTTTAGATGGCAGCAGACGTGTTACCGCGCGTTCTTTTCTAATAGATGCAGTCGACCTGAATTGCGATCCAATTTCGTCGAATTTATGAAGGCAAATCATATAAAATAGCTCTGCTTTTGCTGGCTGCGTCACAGAGTTGCGCCGACTCTCGTTCCTTTTTTGAGTGCCGGAACGACTTCTGCGTGCTGTCTGAAACAGGCAAGCGTCAACGATGGTTTGCGCTGCCCTAAGAAGCCTAATTAATTCAGGAGACTTGGTTGAAAAATAAACACGTTCGTCATATCGGGCCGTTCGCATTGATGCTGACCGGTCTGGGTTCCATCATCGGATCAGGCTGGTTATTTGGTGCGGCACGAGCTGCAAATATTGCCGGACCGGCCGCTGTCGTGGCGTGGATCGGTGGAATGCTCATTATTTTGAGTATTGCCTTAAGCTATGCTGAACTGGGCGCCATGTTTCCGGAAGCCGGTGGCATGGTCCGGTATGCAAGATATTCGCACGGTTCCATGCTGGGTTTTATCGCAGCGTGGTCAAACTGGATAGCGATAGTCTCTGTTATTCCGGTTGAAGCCGAAGCCTCCATCCAGTACATGAGTACCTGGCCCTATCCCTGGGCCCACGGTTTATATGTGGATGGCGAGTTAAGTACGCTGGGCCTGTTGCTTGCGGCGGTGCTGGTGGTTCTGTATTTTCTGATCAATTACTGGGGTGTTAAGCTTTACACCAGGGCCAATACCTATATAACCAGCTTCAAACTGGTCGTTCCTGCGCTGGCTGCTGGCGCCCTGTTTTACAGCGGCTTTCACGCTGAAAATTTTTCAACCGCGGTACCGGGCGGCTTTGCGCCGTATGGCTGGTCTGCTGTCATGACGGCCATAGCGACCAGTGGCATCGTGTTCAGCTATAACGGTTTTCAAAGTCCGATCAATATGGCGGGCGAAGCCATTCATCCCGGGCGTAATGTGCCGCTGGGCGTGATCGGCTCAATATTGCTGGCCGCTGCTGTTTATATCGCGCTGCAGGTGGCTTTTATCGGCGCGCTCAGCCCGTCCGATCTGGTCAACGGCTGGCACGGCCTGAATTTCAGTTCGCCGTTTGCGCAACTAGCCATGGCACTGGGTTTGAACTGGTTGGTGTTTCTGTTGTATGCAGACGCGTTCATCAGCCCGAGTGGCACCGGGGCGACGTATATGGCGACAACCACGCGCATGATTTACGGCATGGAACGTAATGGCACGATGCCCAAAATTTTTGGACAGGTTCATCCTCTGTACCACATTCCGCGTCAGGCCATGTGGTTCAATCTGGCCGTTGCCTATGTTTTCCTGTTCTTCTTCCGCAGCTGGAACGGGCTGGCTGCGGTAATTTCAGTGGCGACCGTGATTTCGTACTTGACCGGTCCGGTGTGCGTGGCGTCATTGCGTCGCACAGCGGCAGATCTTGAGCGGCCATTGAAATTGCCGTACCTTGATGGTCTGGCGCCGTTCGCCTTTGTGTTTTCTTCGCTGGTTTTATATTGGGCGCGCTGGCCATTAACCGGCAAAATCATCCTGTTGATCATCGCCGCGCTACCCGTCTATTTCTGGTATCAGGCAAAAGAAGGCTGGCCCGATTTTCGGCGTGAAATCAAAGGTGCGCTCTGGATGATGATTTACCTGTTTGTTATCGCTGTGCTTTCCTATTGTGGCAGCAGAGAGTTTGGTGGCACCGGATTGCTGCCGTATGGCACCGATATGGGCGTGGTCGCCGTGGTCTCGCTCGGCTTTTATTACTGGGGCGTACAAAGTGGCTGGCGTACCCGTTATTTGATTAATGAACATGATGCCCACACCCCCGGCGACGAGCTTGAAGAAGCGCTGCGCAGCAAGGAAGATCAGCTTGCAGGGCTGACGGGTGGTACCGCGCTGTAATTTTCGTCGGGTCGCAGAGGGCAGTTTCAGGCTCTCTGCGGATAATTCCGGGCCCCGTGAATTACGCCGGCATCGGCGTTGACCGATACCGCGACAGGGCCGATGTCGCAGTCACTTCGACAGCAATTTTTTGGAGCCAGCCAATTTCCCGTTCGGCTTGCCATTCAGTTCAGCCTCAAGGCGTTGACAAAGGTTGCGCAGAATTTTAATCCGCGCATAATTTTTATCATTGGCTTCCAGGAGTGTCCAGGGCGCGTTGCCCGTGCTGGTGCGCTCAACCATGTCACAGATGGCGTGCTGGTAGGTGGCCCATTTTTCCCGGTTACGCCAATCTTCCTGGGTGATTTTGAAACGTTTGAATTCGATTTTTTCGCGTTCCTTAAACCGCTTGAGCTGTTCTTCCTGACTTATCTGCAGCCAGAATTTGACAACGATGATCCCCGCGTCAGCCAGTTCATGTTCGAAATCATTGATTTCTGCATAGGCGCGCAACCAGTCATTGTCGCTACAGAAACCTTCTACCCGTTCAACCAGGACACGTCCGTACCAGGTGCGATCGAAAATCGCGACCCGACCGCGTCGGGGAATATGGCGCCAGAAACGCCAGAGATAGGGCTGATTGCGTTCTTCCTCGGTCGGCGCAGCGACGGGTATGATCTGGAACTGACGGGCATCCAGTGCCGCGCTGATGCGCCGGATGGCGCCTCCCTTTCCAGCTGCATCGGCACCTTCAAATGCGCAAACCAGTGCGCGATTTTTAAAACGTTCATCGCGAACCAGTTCCGACAACCGTCCCTGCCAGCGAGCCAGTTCAGTTTTATAAGGCTTGTCATCCAGTTTAAGTTTAAGGTTAATTTCGGTCAGCACATTCCGGCCATCGGTGTCGACGCGTATCATGGGCGTGACGGTGGTATCCGGTCTGATGCCGGCGTCCAGCTTTTTCTGCAGTGCTTCCAGAAGTATTTTTCCTACTGTTAATGACCGGTAACGATCATCGGTGCCTTCGACCACGACCCACGGTGCCCACGACGTGTTGGTCATGCGCAGAAAATGGCCGGCCGTGTCCTGCAATTTGTCGTAAGTCTTGAGCCGGTCCCAATTCCATTTGGTCACGCGCCAGGCAGTGGCCGGATTGGCTTCCAGTTCTTTCAGACGCTTTTTCTGGCCCTCCTTGGTCAGGTGAAACCAGAACTTCAGGACCAGTGCGCCTTCGTTGACAAGCATAAGCTCAAACCGGTTGATCTGGTCGGCGCGCGCATCGAGTTCCTTTAACGACAGCTCGCCCTGTATGCGCTGGCGTATCGGGTCGGAATACCACGATCCGGCAAAAATGCCGATACGTCCCTTGGGCGGCAGCGATTGCCAGTAACGCCACATGTTGGGTCGTTCGCGTTCTTCGTCTGACGGTTCAGTAAATGCCACCGTGGCAAGAAAGCGCGGATCCATCCATTCATACAGGACATTGATGGTTTCACCTTTACCGGCACCGTCCTGGCCGCTGATGAGGACGACAACCGGTATTTTCTTGTTTTCATGCAAGCGCACCTGGGCTTCGAGAAGGGCCGCCCGCAGCAGCGGGACGGCCTCACGGTAGGCACTTTTACTGATGACATGACCAATTTCTGCCGATTCGAACATGGCGTTGCTCCGGTAAAGGTCTGGCTCACCCCCGATAGCCGGGGTCAGCGCTGGTTTGTACCCATTTTCAAAGGGCCAATGGGCAGGCTTGATGAATTCCTGGCAGGTTGTCTTTTAATCATAAACGCCGGATAGAGGTCAACCCGAATTTAATATAGCTTACTCTGGACAGGGCATACAGGGTGAATACCGGGAAGCTTGATCAGCGTCAAACTTCCATCAGCCGAACTGCCGCTGGGCGGACACGCGCCGGATGCCAGCACCCGGCATCGTGCACCTGCCCTCGAGCTTGCCGGTAAATTGTGCGACGCCAAGCGATGCCGGCGCCGGCGCGCGACAATGCCGGCGCTTTCGCGTGATGACGGCCACAGTCAATCGATCCGTTTCAGGTCCAGGTCCTGAAAATCATAACTGAAATCAGTCAGGTCAGAGATTTTCTGCATCGTAAATCCGGTTGGCCTGCCATCGGTGCCAAGCGAAAAAATCGCATAGGCATCGGCCTGCATATAACGGTCATGCCATTTCAAGGCATAAGTAGTGCCTTTGTAGAAATACAGATCACCGTTTAGCCGGGGAGAATGTCTGGACCGAAAATTCAGCCGGCCATCTTTATAACTGATGTCCACGTCACCAAACCAGGCGTCGTGATAGCGGCCGGTAAACAGGGCGGGATCGGGTTTATAGGAGGTCGCATCCTTCTGGTTGGCTTCGACCGTTGCCCATACTGCTTTCACCGCTTTGTCATCGTCGTCGATTCTGTCGTTCAGGCTCTTGCTGTATTCATCCACCCGATCAACGTTGGGCATGCCAAGATAGCTGTCCTTGATCGTGTTTGTAATCGATGTAAATGCGGCACCCACCTGCTGATTGGTCAGTACCACGATGCCCAGTCTTAATTCCGGAATTAACGTCACCTGGGTAACCATGCCTGTCAGTCCCCCGGTGTGGCTGACCTGCTTGTATCCCTTCACGTCAGATAAACCCCAGCCCAGTCCATACGATGCAAAATGCGTGTTGTACGGATTATTATCGCTTCCAACAGGTAATATGGTCTGTGGTGACCACATTTCGTGCTGCGATGCGGGTGTAAATAAATGCTGGTTCGTGCCATAGCTGCCACCGTTCAGTTGCAGGCGTACCCATTTGGTCATGTCATTGAGGTTGCTGCTGATACCACCGGCCGCATTGGAAACCTCGCCAATCTGCGCATCGACGACCTGCACTTTCCCGTCGATTTCAACATGCGGATCTGCCATGTCAGAGCGATCTTTTACGCGCCGCACCGACGGGTAACTTTCATTCATGCCGAGCGGTTCAAAAATGCGTTTTTGTATGAATTCTTCCCATGACATGCCCGACACGCGGGCGATTACTTCACCTGCAACGATATACAGATTATTGTCGTAATCGAATCTGGAACGAAAGCTGGATGTGGGTTTCAGGAAGCGCAGATTGTGGATGATTTCGCTGCGCGTCATGTCATTGTCTTCCGGCCATAGCATCAAATCCCCGGCCCCCAGACCGAGACCGCTGCGATGCGTGAGCAGGTCGCGAATCGTAAATTCGCCGGTCACGTACGGGTTATACATTTTGAATTCAGGGATAATGTCGGTAACCCTGTCATCCCAGCTGATTTTTTTTTCGTCGACCAGAATCGCGAGCGCCGCCGTGGTAAATGCCTTGGAATTGGAGGCGATGCCAAACAGGGTGTGGTCGTCCACTTTCTGATGGGTATTGAGTGAACGTACTCCAAATCCTTTTGCATAAATTACCTTGTCGTCTTTAACCACGGCAACGGCAATGCCCGGGACTTTAAAGGCCTTTATCGATTTTTGCACCAGTGTGTCGATTTCGTCTGGCGTGATGGGTTGCACCTCGGCCGCATGGGCGGTTGAAAAAAGTGCAACCAAGGTTACCGCGCAAAGATATTTTTTCATTATTGTTCCCATTGACGTCCCACCCGTGACTGGACCGTAACCGACCAGACCGGCTCCGGCACTGATTTATCAGGTGATTATGACAGAAAGGCGGCCGCTACAGTGATTGGACGTGATTGCAACAAAAAAGCCCCATAATTTCTTATGGGGCCTGTTGACTCGTGGCTGATTCGTGGCTGAATCGCCAGCTGGTCGGTATTACATCATGCCGTCCATGCCACCCATGCCGCCCATGCCACCCATACCGCCCATACCACCAGCGGCTGGTTTGTCTTCTGCGACCTCGCACACCATGCAGTCGGTTGTCAACATCAGTGACGCGATAGAAGCGGCGTTCTGTAACGCTGAACGGGTCACTTTGGCTGGATCCAGCACGCCCATCTCAACCAGGTCACCGTAGGTGCCGTTGGCAGCGTTGTAGCCGAAGTTGCCTTTGCCGGCCAACACGGCGGCTACCACAACCGACGCTTCTTCACCGGCGTTTTGCACGATCATGCGCAATGGTTCTTCCATGGCGCGCATCACGATCTTGATACCGGCTTCCTGATCAGGATTGTCGCCCTTGACATTGACTGCTGCACGAGCGCGCAACAATGCAACACCACCGCCAGGAACAATACCTTCTTCGACCGCTGCGCGTGTAGCATGCAAGGCATCTTCGACACGGGCTTTTTTCTCTTTCATTTCGACTTCAGTGGCAGCACCGACTTTAATCACAGCAACACCGCCTGCCAGTTTGGCAACGCGTTCCTGCAGTTTTTCACGATCGTAATCGGAGGTCGCTTCTTCGATCTGTACACGAATCTGCTTAACGCGTGCTTCGATTGCGGTGGTTTGGCCAGCACCATCAATAACGATGGTATTTTCTTTGCTGACTTCAATACGTTTAGCCTGGCCCAAATCAGCCAGCGTGACTTTTTCCAGAGTCAAACCAACTTCTTCAGCGATAACCTGACCGCCAGTCAATACGGCGATATCTTCCAGCATTGCTTTACGGCGATCACCAAAACCGGGGGCTTTTACTGCGCAGGTTTTCAGGATGCCGCGTATGTTATTGACAACCAGGGTCGCCAGTGCTTCGCCATCGATATCTTCTGCAACGATCAATAATGGACGGCCTGCTTTGGCAACCTGTTCCAGTGTTGGGAGCAGATCGCGGATGTTGGAGATTTTTTTGTCGTATAACAGAACGAACGGATTATCCAGAATGGCAACCTGTTTGTCGGGTGTGTTGATGAAGTACGGGGACAGGTAACCGCGGTCAAACTGCATACCTTCAACGATGTCCAGTTCGTCGTTTAGTGATTTACCATCTTCAACCGTAATCACGCCTTCTTTGCCGACTTTGTCCATGGCTTCGGCAATGCGGTCGCCAATGGACGAATCACTGTTGGCTGAAATGGAACCGACCTGGGCGATTTCCTTGTTCGTGGTGCATGGTTTTGCGATCTTTTTCAGTTCTTCGACGGTTGCCGCAACCGCTTTATCGATACCGCGTTTCAAGTCCATAGGATTCATGCCGGCGGCAACGAATTTCATGCCTTCGCGCACGATGGCCTGGGTTAATACGGTGGCAGTGGTTGTACCGTCACCGGCATTGTCACTGGTGCGTGACGCAACTTCTTTTACCATCTGTGCGCCCATGTTCATGAGCTTGTCTTTAAGTTCAATTTCTTTGGCAACCGACACACCGTCTTTGGTGACGGTCGGTGAACCGAATGAACGCTCCAGTACGACGTTACGACCTTTTGGGCCTAATGTCACTTTAACTGCATTGGCCAGAATATTGACACCTTCAACCATTTTGGCGCGCGCTGCGTCGCCGAATATTACTTCTTTAGCTGCCATTTGAGACTCCTGAATTATGTTGAAAAATGCAAATGCATTTTTTTTGAATTAATTATTGTTCGTGTATCGGGGGCGTGATTATTTCAGAACAATTGCCATGACGTCTTCTTCACGCATCATCAGCAGTTCAACGCCATTGTCTTTAAACGCCTGGCCCGAGTATTTGCCAAACAGCACGCGGTCACCGACTTTTACGTCAAGGGGACGTACTTTGCCATCTTCCAGAATTTTGCCGTTACCAATGGCCAGAACTTCACCTTGGTCTGGTTTTTCAGCTGCTGCATCGGGCAGTAAAATGCCGGAGGCTGTTTTTGTTTCTGATTCCAGACGTTTAACGATGATGCGATCGTGCAAGGGACGAAGATTCATACAAACTCCTTATATAAAATTCAATGGTTGTTACAGAGACGAATGAGAAAGCCGGTTGTTGTTAATGAAACAGGGTAATTTATTGTTGCTTTCATTAACCCGTACCCATTAAGCGTTGTTAGCACTCTCTCGTGTTGAGTGCTAATTATAGGGGCGAGACCCTGAAATTTCAAGCATTAAGGACAAATAATAATTGTTCAAGTTGAATAACTCTTTGAATTGATTGGTATTGTTGAAAAACAGGAAAAGGATTCAGCAGCGTTTTTCTATTTTATTAACTTCTTTAACCATTTAAAGTATTGGCTTGCTGTATGATCCTGTTATCGGATCTGGTCAGGAACAATGTCGTGCTGTGCTTGCGGTTAACGTTATCTTTTTTATCCTAAATCGATGAAACTTTATTCTTATTTTCGTTCATCTGCCGCATTTCGGGTTCGAATTGCGTTGAATTTAAAGCAACTCAGTTACGAAATGGTGCCGGTTCATCTGACCAAAGATGGGGGTGGGCAGAATTCAGCGGCATACAGGGCAGTAAATCCGATGGGACTGGTGCCGAGTCTGGAATCCGAAGCCGGCCTGCTGACCCAATCCGGGGCCATCTGCGACTATCTGAATGAACTGCAGCCCGACCCGCCGCTTCTGCCTGCCGATATGGCGGAACGGGCATGGGTGCGGTCAATCTGCAATATCGTTGCATGTGACATTCATCCGGTTAATAATTTACGGGTATTGAACTACCTGACCAGAACGCTGGGGCATGACGAAGCACAGAAAATGACCTGGTATCGTCACTGGATTGCCGAGGGTTTTGACGGACTGGAAAAAATGCTGGCAAAAAAAGCCGGTCGCCATTGCTGGGGCGATTCCATTACCATGGCGGATATATTTGTGATTCCGCAGGTGATGAATGCGGTACGCTTTGCCTGTCCCATGGAAACCTACCCGACGTTGCAGCGCGTCTATGAGAATGCAATGGCACTGGACGCGTTCCGGTTGGCGGCGCCGGGTGCCCAGCCGGATGCCGAATGATGCACCGCCTGACAGCAACCAGGGCAGCGGATTTGAAGTGGCTTGGCGTGCAGTGGGTTGAAATACTTTTTATAATATCGGATTACCTTGTCAGGAGTAACTATGAATAAGCTTTACCCCAACGCCGAAACGGCTTTGCGCGATATTGTCAAAGATGGGCAGACCATTGCCGTGGGCGGTTTCGGTTTGTGCGGTATTCCGGAAGCGCTGATAGCCGCATTGCGCGATTCCGGTGTGCAGAATCTGACCGCCATTTCCAATAATGCCGGTGTGGATGGATTTGGACTGGGTCAGTTATTGACGACCCGTCAGATCAGAAAAATGATTGCCTCTTACGTCGGGGAAAACAAGGAATTTGAACGCCAGTACCTGGCTGGCGAATTGCAACTTGAATTTACTCCGCAAGGAACCCTGGCCGAAAAATTGCGCGCCGGCGGTGCCGGTATTCCGGCATTTTTTACCAAGACCGGTGTCGGTACGATGGTCGCTGACGGCAAGGAGATTCGCGAGTTCGACGGTCACCACTATGTGATGGAACGGTCGCTGGTGGCCGATGTGTCCCTGGTTAAGGCATTTAAGGCCGACAAGGCAGGTAATCTGGTGTACCGGAAGACCGCGCGCAACTTTAATCCCAACGTTGCGATGGCCGGTAAAATTACCGTGGCGGAAGTCGAACAGATCGTGGAGATCGGCGAGCTGGATCCGGACGAGATTCACACCCCGGGTATTTACGTACAGCGGATCGTCGTCAATGCCAGTCCGGAAAAACGCATTGAACAGCGCACATTAACCGTTCCGTCAAAAGCGGCAGATGCAACCAAGGCAGGAGTATAACCATGGCATGGAATCGTGATCAAATGGCTGCACGGGCAGCGCAGGAACTGCAGGATGGCTTTTATGTCAATTTGGGCATTGGATTGCCCACCATGGTTGCTAATCACGTGCCTGCCGGCATGGAAGTCTGGCTGCAATCGGAAAACGGGTTATTGGGTATCGGACCATTTCCGACCGAGGATGAAATTGATCCGGATTTGATTAATGCCGGCAAGCAAACAGTCACCACGCTGGCAGGTTCATCCATTTTCAGTTCAGCAGATTCATTTGCCATGATACGCGGCGGCAAAATTAATCTGGCGATCCTGGGTGCCATGCAGGTCAGCCAGAATGGCGATCTGGCGAACTGGATGATTCCGGGAAAAATGGTGAAGGGTATGGGTGGTGCCATGGATCTGGTGGCCGGCGTTGGTCGTGTTGTCGTGTTAATGGAGCATGTTGCCAAAGGTGATGCACATAAAATTCTGAAGACGTGCAACCTGCCGCTCACCGGCGTGGCTGTCATAAACCGGATCATTACAGATTTGGGTGTGATCGACATTACGCCCGAAGGCCTGAAACTGGTTGAGCTGGCGCCGGATGTGACAGTTGACGAAATCAGGAGAAAAACCGAACCGGTGCTCGATGTGACGGGTTTTGTTTGACGGTTCAGGTTCGTGAAACAGTCACTGAACCGTCATCGTCCATCAGCAGCCTGACTATGCCAACCTTCAGACAGACCGGATGGAGCAGCGGTGTGGGACTGTTATGTTGCGTATGCGCTTTCTGCAGCCCTGCCGCTATGGGGCAGGAATTGCATTCGGTCTCGGTCTGTTACGATCCGCCAACCGAAGACACTAGAAATAGTTCCGATCTGTCGACGGTCACATTTTTCAATTACGTCGTATCCGAAGCGTTTGCCCAGATAGGGGTCAAGGTCAATTTTGATCTCCAGCATACCTTTAAAGGCTGCATGGAGCTGGTGCAGAATGGCCGGATTGATTTTGTGCAGGGAGCCTATTACGATGAGGACCGGGCCAAAATTTTTGATTACTCAAATCATTACCATACGCTGACCCCACAGGTATTCTATCGCATCGACACTCCCATCAAAGTGAAGCAACTCGGCGACCTCAGAAAATATCGGGGCTGCGGCATCTACGGTTCAAGTTATGCTCATTACGGATTGACCCAGAAGGATCTGGATCTGGGGCCGGGTTACGCATCGATGGTGAACAAACTGATGGCCGGACGATGTGATTATTTTGTCGAGGAACTCGAAGTGTTTTATGAAATGGGCGAGGAGGGGCGAACCGTGCTTGAAAATCACGATATTGTTCACATGGATGTTCCGGGCGCGAGTGCACCTTCCCGTTACCTGATCACCCGAAAAAACAGCCCGGCGTCCCGATTGCTGCCGAAATTTAATAAGGCATTGAGTCAGGTTATTAATAGTCCGCTTGCCAGGGAATACTGGATTCGGGACCACGGCACTGTCGCCTACAAGCGCTAGGCAGGTTGCCCGGGTCGCATCCTATTGTAAAAACTATCCCGATGTATATGATGTAAAAATTGGCGGACCCGGGACAGAACCGGTAAGTTTTTGACAACAATAACAGGTAACTGATGATTTCAATGTCAGCAAATGCGATAAGGGCGCTTCGAAACGGGCTCTGGGTTGCCCTCTTGCTCGCTTTTACGTCGGGCAGTCGAGCTGACGTGGTGCAGGACAGCGTCCCCGCCAGTATGTCGGCCAAGGCATCGGTAAGCGAAGACTGGTTTCCGCTGTCGGACACAATTTTTGAACAGTTTGACCACGAACACGGACTTGCCAGTCGGGTCATTATTGCCATTGCCGAAGACGGCGATGGCTTTCTGTGGTTCGGCACCGAAGGTGGACTGGCACGTTGGGACGGTTACCATTTCCGCAATTATTATTCGAACCTGAATGACCCGGGCAGTTTGCCGGTCAGCCGGATTCAAACGCTGTTTAAAGATCGTGCCGGGCGACTCTGGATAGGTACCCAGTCCGGTGGACTGGTGCGCTACGACGCCGCTCAGGAACGCTTTATCAGAATACCGGTTGGCCCCAATTCAATCAGTCACGTCCATGTATCCGCAATTGCCGATGACGGAAAAGGCGGTATCTGGGTTGGTACCGACAACGGCCTTGACCACTTTGACCCGCAATCCGGTGCTGTAACCCATTTGCGCAGCGAACCGCACAACCGGCATTCGCTGCCCGATAACGTGATTCAGGCACTGGAATACGCCGTGGACGGCACTTTATGGGTCGGTACCGCAAAAGGGCTGGTGAAAGTCGATCCGGAAGCCATGTCAGTCGAGGAAGTCGGTGTGCCAACTCCCGACGAAAGTGCACCCAGCATCGCAAGCCTGCATATCGCCAGCGATGGACGGATTTGGGTCGGTACGGCGAAATTCGGTGCGTTTGTGATAGACCCGGTCAAAAACAGCATCCGGTCGATCCGGCAAAAAGACGGTGCCGCGCACGGGACTGTCGGGGAATGGGTCCGCTCCATTGCCGAAATACGCCCGGGGCTCATCTGGCTGGGCACGGATGGTCATGGCATCGTCGAATTCGATGTTGGCTCGGCAACCTTTCGAAATCTGCGTCACGATCCGAATGTGGCGGCAAGTCTTGCGGACAACACCGTGTGGGATATCAAACTGGACCGTGCCGGACTTGTGCTGGTTGGCACACAGCGCGGCGTTTCCCGCTTTGATGCGTCGCACGACATGATACGAACAGTGACGGGTGGTAGCGGAAAATCACAGGTTATTTCGGATGCCGATGTCGAATCCGTGCTGTCTGCCAAGGATGGACGCCTGTGGCTGGGGCTGCGAAAAAATGGGATCGATATTCTTGACATTGCCGGACGTCAGGTCCAGACCATTCGCCCGGACCCCGCCCGGCCTGGTGCTGCGTTGCCGCAATCGACGATCAACGCGCTGGCGCAAATTGAGGACGGCCATGTTCTGATAGGTACCAATGACGGTCTGTATGAGGCAAATTCAGGCGCCACGACGATGTCACGCCTGGAGTTCGGCGGACGTGACCGGGACCTGCGCGTTGACACCTTGCTGGCCGACGGTAAGCGGCTCTGGTTAGGCAGCGTGGTGGATGGATTATGGCAGCTCGATGTCAGTGCAAAGGTAAGTGCCGTGCGTCCCGCCTGGGTGTCGAAATTATCTGACCAGCGGATTAACGATATTATTTCGGGGAAATCGGGTGGCTTGTGGATAGGGACCGATTATGGCCTGAATTATGTGCGTCCCGATGAAGGAACCGTCCTGCAATTCTTGCCCGTGATCGGTATCACTGATACGCTGACCTCGGGTGAAATCTCATCGCTGATGATTTCCCGTAACGGGCACCTCTGGATCGGTACCTTCGGCGGGGGTATTAATGTGATTGAAAATCCGGAGCAGCAGGGTGGTAAGGCATTTCGGCATATCAGTACTGCTGACGGTCTGCCCAGCGCCAATATCGATCAGATGCTTGAAGACCGTGCCGGCCGGATCTGGGTCAGTACCGACAGCGGGCTGGCCGTGATTGAACCGGAAACGTACAAGGTGCGCGCGTTGCAGCGCGCCGACGGTGTTCCGATCAGCGATTACTGGTCCAATGCCGGAGCGATGACCCGCAAAGGTGATCTGGTGTTTGGCGGTCTGGGCGGAATTACCGTGGTCCGGCCCCAGCGGCTGCAAACCTGGGACTACTCACCGCCTGTCGTGATAACCGATGTCAGGATCGGCGGCAGTCCGGTGCCGGCCAGCCGCTTTAAAGAGGGTGGTGATGTCAAAACGCCACTGACTATTGCGCCTGACCTGAACAGTATCTCGGTGGAGTTTTCGGCGCTGGACTTTTCCGAGCCTGAACAGAACCGGTACGCGTACCGGCTTGTCGGCTTTGAGCGTGACTGGACTTACACCGATTCCAATCGCCGGATTGCTGCCTATACCAATCTGCCGCCGGGCGATTACCAATTAAAATTGAAGGGGACAAATCGCGCAGGCAGATGGGCGGACCAGGAATTGAGCGTGCCCATTCGTGTGCTTCCGTCCTGGTACCAGACCTACTGGTTCCGGTCGCTGGAATTTCTGTTCGGGCTGGTATTCATTTATGGTCTGATCTGGTATCGGACCAAGCGGCTGCGCAGACAAAAGCACCAGCTGGAGGCCATCGTTCTGGAGCGGACCAAGGCACTGGCCATCGCCAATATGGAACTGGAGCGGCTGGCGCATAATGATCCGCTCACCGGACTGGGCAATCGACGCTGTTTCTTCAAAATAGTCGGTGATCATCTGGCCAGCGCCCGCCGCCACCACCGGCCGTGCTGTGTGCTGATGGTGGATCTTGATCACTTCAAACAGATTAATGACCGATTCGGTCATGGTGCCGGTGATGTAACCCTGGTGGCATCGGCACGTTGCCTGGTGTCATGTGTTCGCGAAATCGATGTGACTGCGCGATTTGGCGGCGAGGAATTTGCGGTATTTCTGCCAGAAACCGATATTTCCGACGCCCGTGAAGTGGCAGAACGGTTTCGTCGTTCGCTCGAAGCGCTCGACATTGAATTTGAAGGGCAAATAATTCGCGTGACGGCCAGTATCGGATTATCGGCCTGGCACGAAGACGAAATTGCCATCGAATCGGCGCTTGATCGTGCGGATATTGCATTGTATCGTGTCAAGGCATCAGGACGTAATGCAATCGCGGTCGCATGACATGGACAGCTTGCCCGACCGGGACGGTTGAGTCAAACCGGACCCAGGTAGCAGGATATGACTTCCTGTTAATGCCAGGTAGTGTGCAATGAAAGTTCTCGATATGGATTCAAAATTTCACCCCCATGGAAGCTACGAAGGAACAATAGACGGGCGACTGTTGATCAGCACGCACGGCGGTGCCTGGAATGTTGAAATGTATCAGAAAGCAGCACGCACCGCGCTGCCCTTGATCCGGGAATTGAATGCGACAGGCTACTGGGGAACACTGATTGTTCTGGATACGACGATGCTGAACCATCCGGATGTTTTTAAAGTGGGGCGTAACTGGGTCCTCAGTCCGGAGGTATCCAATATGGTGGGGGTGGCGTGGGTCATCTCGCCCAGACTGGAAGGTTACGCGTTTCTGATTCACCTTTACAGGGAACTCTATGAAGGTCTGGTTCAGTCTGCCATTTTTGATACCCTCGAGGAGGCGCGCGACTGGATGCATCGCAAAATTGATGACAGGGTAAAATCGCATGAAGGCAAAACGTAAGTCCAGGGGCGATTTTATTCACCGTGGTCCGCCGGATTTCCAAAACAACCGGTCAATTTCAGCAATAATAGGTTGGACGAAGTCAGGTTGGCGGCATTTCGTCTTTGCTTTATTTCATTAATTGCAATTTATTATTATTTATGTGATTATCAATTTTTTGTGCCCACTGATGACAAATTATCGGTCTGCTGATTAACCACGCTCACCTGAGGACTACTATGGCAAGGCTATCAAGCCAGATTCGGATCAAATCGGTGCAATGCATTTCGCCAGAAGGCTTGCATCACATGGCGTATAAGGAGTGGGGCGCCAGTGATAACCGTAATGTGCTGATTTGTGTGCACGGTGTAACTCGTGTCTCTGATGATTTTGATGCGCTTGCAAGTGCATTGTCCGGCCGCTATCGTGTAATCTGCCCTGATATAGTCGGGCGTGGACGGTCGGACTGGTTCCGCAACCCGCAGCATTATCAGGTGCAACAGTATGCCAGTGATCTGGTAACGCTGATCGCCCGATCCGATGCGGACAGTATTTCTTACGTGGGTACCTCCATGGGCGGGATGATAGGCATGGGGCTGGCCGCCCTGAAAGAGAGTCCTATCCGGAAAATGGTGCTTAATGATATCGGACCGGTTTTGAATGTTTCTGCACTCGGCCGGATCGGACAGTATATCGGTCAACCCGTGACGTTTTCGTCGTATGCTGAAGCAGCCGGTTACATCCGGTCCATTTCAGCCACCTTCGGTGAACATACCGATGAACAGTGGCACAAATTATGCAGTGATGTTTTAAAGCAGGACAAAGATGGCAGGTGGGTTAAACATTATGATATAAGTCTGGCGGTGCCGATGCAGGCAATAACGCCGGAGCTGGCCCAGGCGTCCCAGTTAATGTTATGGGCTGCGTACGACGCGATCACCTGTCCGGTGTTGCTGCTGCGTGGGAAAGAATCGGACCTGTTGTCGCAGGAGACAGCGATTGAAATGACCGGTCGGGGTCCGCGGGCCAGATTGATCGAATTTGAAAAAGTCGGACATGCCCCCACCTTGGTGCATCCCGACCAAATTGCCGCGATTACCGGTTTTTTGCTGGAATAAACGCCCTCTGTTCATCAGGAAAGTGGACAGACCAATTTTTTAAGGACGATGATGCAGAATCCGCAAACGCACGAAAAACACGCCATCAAACGGTACCATGTTGGTGCACGCATGTCCGAAATGGCCGTCTATAACCGCACCGTTTATCTGGCCGGTCAGGTAACGTCCGATGACAAACTGGATATTGCCGGGCAAACGCGGGATGTACTGAACCAGATTGATAAGCTGCTGGCAGAAGCTGGCACGGACAAATCACACATACTGATGTGTCAGATTTATTTGTCTGATCTTGCCAATTTTGCCGCGATGAATCAGGTATGGGATGCATGGGTAGCAGCTGGCAATACGCCACCTCGCGCGACTGTTCAGGCGTTGCTGGCCCGACCGGAGTGGCTGATCGAAATCGTTGTCACAGCAGCGTTAAAAGAAGTTTAATCATCAATCACGCCTTGATCTTATGGTATCCGTCGCTGCCTCGAACATCGAAAATCTGGACATTTTAGTCGCAGGTCTTACGCAGGAAGATGCGCAACGGGTACTCAGCGCGCTGGAATTCGTTGCGCCCCACTACGAAAATGCGGTATTAATCACCGGCCAGAATGCACTGCAATTTGCTCGTGGTGTCGTTGTAACGTTAAGCGGCTTGCGCAGCGATGTGGATACCCGGATAGCCAGCATCCTGTTTGAACTGCCGCAAATTGACCCGCACGTTGCCGAGGGTATTGAGCCACGGTTTGGCAAGGAAATTGTTGATCTGGTCGGTGGGGTGCGCAGTCTGATGCGATTAAGTGCCCTGCACCTGATGCAGCAGGCCGCCCAACCGGACACCGGGCGCAACAAGAACGCCGCACAGCAAGCGTCAACCCAGCTTGAGACCCTGCGCAAAATGCTGCTGGCGATGGCCTCCGACATGCGCGTTGTGATGGTGCGGCTGGCATCGCGTCTGACGACCCTGCGTTATTTTGCGGATCAGAAAAAGTTTGATGAAACCAGTCAGCAGTACGCGCGCGAAACCTTTGATCTGTATGCGCCGCTGGCAAACCGGTTGGGTATCTGGCAGATGAAATGGGAACTGGAAGATCTGTCATTCCGGTTTCTGGAGACTGAGTCATACACCAAGATTGCAAAAATGCTGGAAGAAAAGCGCACGGAACGGGAAGAATTCATCGCCAGATCGATCAAGCGCCTGCAGCAGGAAATGGATGCGGTTGGCATAAAAGCGGAAGTCTTCGGGCGCCCTAAGCATATTTACAGCATCTGGAATAAAATGCGCGGCAAGTCCATCAGTTTTGACGAGCTCAATGACGTGCGCGCTTTCCGCATCATAGTCGACGATGTCAAGGCCTGTTATACCGTGCTGGGCATAGTCCATAATATCTGGACGCCCGATCCCAGCGAATTTGATGACTATATAGCCCGTCCTAAACCCAACGGCTACCAATCGCTGCACACGGTCGTGATTGCCGAAGATCATCGCGGTTTCGAAGTGCAGATTCGCACGAAAGCCATGCATCATTTTGCCGAATACGGGGTTGCGGCACATTGGCGCTATAAAGAAGTCGGTAGCTCGAATTTCGCCGGACAGGAATATGATGAAAAAATTTCCTGGTTGCGCCAGTTGCTGGCCTGGAAATCGGATATCACCGAAGCGGTGGTCAACGATGAAAATTCGCAACGCGAATGGGTGGAGAAACTTAAATCAACCGCACTTGACGATCGTATTTACGTGCTGACACCGCAGGCGCGCGTGATTGAACTGCCGAACAATGCGACCCCGATTGATTTTGCCTACAATTTGCACACCACGATCGGACATAATTGTCGTGGTGCGCGTGTCGATGGACTGATGGTTCCTTTGAGCACAGCGCTCAAAAACGGACAGACCGTTGAAATTATCACTGCCAAGGCGGGACTGGAAACGGGCCCTTCGCGGGACTGGCTGAACCCGGAATATGCGGTGGGGACCCGTACCCGTTCAAAAATTCGCGCCTGGTTTAACGCGCTGGATCAGCAGGAAACCCTGAATAAGGGGCGCGCACATGTTGAAAAAACGTTGCAGCGCGAAGGAAAAACCGCCACGAATCTCGATGAACTGGCGCGTAAATGCGGATTCGATAAGGTCGATGACCTGTTTCTGTCGGTCGGTAAAGACGAATTCAGTCTGCGCCAGATTGAGCATGCCTTGCATGATGAAGCCATCGAAACAGTATCCGATGAAGTGCTGGTCAACAAAAGCCGTGCATCCAGCGTCATTCAGGGGGCCAAGTCCGGTGTCCTGGTGGTCGGCACAGAGGGATTGCTCACCTTGCTGGCAAAGTGCTGCAAACCCGCGCCGCCCGATTTGATCGTCGGATTTGTCACGCGCGGTAAAGGTGTTTCGATACACAGGGCCAACTGCAAGAACTTCGCCGAAATGCGCAAGAAATCGCCGGAGCGTGTCATTCTGACGACGTGGGGGGAATCAGGGCGTGAAACCGTGTACCCGGTCGACATTTACGTGCTGGCGCAGGATCGTCAGGGGCTGTTGCGCGACATTTCAGAAGTGTTTTCAAGGGAAAAAATCAATGTCATTGGCGTCAGTACGCAAAGTGCGAAGGGTCAGGCGCGGATGTCGTTCACGGCAGAAATTGGTTCTACTGCACAACTGCAGAAAGCCTTGACGGTGCTGCGCGACGTGAGCGGTGTACAGGATGTACGGCGCCAATAGAATTGTTTCAGCGAAATAATAAATCAGGGATGGCGGACAATTGTTGGCGGCGGCAAGAGTGCATTACCGCAAGCAGTACCGCTTCCCGAGTAGTTCGTTTTTTGGAGAACGATGCGTATGACCTTGATAGTTCAACATCCTTTTGCCCTGTTTGTGTTCGCTGTCGTGCTGATCAGCGCGGCCGCCGTGCTCGGCCTGCGCCTGCGCACGCTGTCTGCCGGTATGGAAGACGATGCCCATCAGGATGTCGATCTGATTATCGGCGCGACCCTGACGTTACTGGCTCTGATTATCGGTTTCAGCTTTTCAATGGCGATCAGCCGTTATGACCAGCGCAAGAACTATGAGGAAGAAGAAGCCAATGCCATCGGTACCGAATATGCTCGCGCGAGCCTGTTGGCCAATGCGGCTGATACGGTGCAGCTGCATAGCCTGCTAAAGCAGTATCTCAGGCAGCGCATTGCATTCTATGAAACCACCGACAGGGAGAAATTGGTTGCGACAGGTAGGGAAACGGCGGAATTACAGGACGCGATGTGGAAAATTGTCAGTGATAACGCCAGAGCGCAGGGTAATCCTGTCAGCGTGTTAATTGCCTCGGGCATGAACGATGTGCTTAACACGCAGGGCTATACCCTGGCAGCGTGGCTCAACTGCATTCCGACGGCTGCTTGGGCGTTGATGCTGCTGATTGCCGCTTTGGGCAATGCTCTGGTTGCTTACGGGATCCATAGCAAAAAGGTCAGTGTTTTACGCCTGACCATTCTGCCTTTGATACTCGGTTTGGCACTGTTTGCCATTGCCGACATTGATAGCCCGAGAAATGGCATCATTCTGGTTCAGGCGCAGAATCTGCAGATACTGGCGCAGTCGTTAAAATGACGTTTGTTGTCCCTGGCGTCGACAGAAACGAAACCCGCGCCAGGCCTGCTATTAAAAATTCAACATGAAATTGGCGATTTTTCTTGAAAATGCTTTACGCTAAACATGAATTTTGCTATAGTCTCCCGTCTTTCGGGGCGGTTAGTTCAGCTGGTTAGAATACTTGGTCGACATCCAAGGGGTCGGGGATTCGAATTCCTCACCGCCCACCAATCATTATTATTGACACACTTCTTTTTAAGAGCGAGAAAGGCATCCTGGTTATGACACCGCGAACTACCACCTTACCTGGTATGCGACGCTAGTCGGGGATCTTTTTCGTTTGTCAATCTGAAAAAGCGCGGCTGGTCCGCGTTTTTTTTTACCTTTTTTATATTGTTTCCTTTTTTGCAGCCTTTATCATTTTTGGAGAACATGATGATTTCAGTCCGATTACCCGATGGTTCAGAGCGTCAGTTTGATGCGCCCCTGACTGTCGCACAGATCGCCGCCAGTATCGGGGCAGGTCTTGCCAAGGCCGCATTGGCCGGCAAGGTAAATGGTCAACTGGTGGATACCTCGCACCTGATCAGCACGGACGTGGAACTGTCGATCATCACGGATAAAGATCCCGAGGGCCTCGACGTGATCCGCCATTCGACAGCGCATTTGCTGGCCTATGCCGTGAAGCAGCTTTACCCTGACGCACAGGTAACCATAGGTCCGGTCATCGACAACGGTTTTTATTATGATTTTTCCTATAAACGCCCGTTTACGCCGGATGATCTGGTGCTGATCGAAAAGAAAATGGTCGAGCTGGCCAGAAATGACGAGCCGGTGACGCGCAGCGTCCTGCCACGCAATGAAGCAGTGAGCTATTTCAGATCGATAGGTGAAGCCTATAAAGCGGAAATCATTGAATCGATTCCGGCCGATCAGGAGGTTTCGCTGTACAGCGAGGGCAACTTTACGGACCTGTGTCGCGGACCCCACGTGCCATCCACCGGCAAGCTGAAGGTATTCAAACTCATGAAGTTGGCCGGCGCTTATTGGCGCGGCGATTCCAGCAATGAAATGCTGCAGCGTATTTATGGTACCGCCTGGGTTAAAAAAGAAGATCAGGAGGCCTACCTGTTCATGCTGGAAGAAGCGGAAAAACGCGACCATCGTAAATTGGGCAAGGCGCTGGACCTGTTTCATATGCAGGAAGAGGCGCCCGGCCTGATTTTCTGGCATGCCAAAGGGTGGACCATCTGGCAGGAAGTTGAACAGTACATGCGTCAGGTCTATCGGGATTGCGGTTATCAGGAAGTAAAAACGCCGCAGATTCTGGATCGCAGTCTGTGGGAAAAAACCGGTCATTGGGAGAACTATCGTGACAACATGTTTGTCACCGAGTCGGAAAGCCGCAATTACGCGCTGAAACCCATGAATTGTCCGGGCCATATCCAGATATTCAATACCGGCCTGCGCAGCTATCGTGAATTGCCGCTGCGCTTCGGTGAGTTCGGTCAGTGTCACCGCAATGAAACCTCCGGTGCATTGCACGGCATTATGCGGGTGCGCGGCTTTACGCAGGACGACGGCCACATATTCTGCACGGAAGAACAGATCGCCCAGGAAGTGATGGTGTTTCATCCGCAGGCGATGAAAGTCTATTCGGACTTCGGCTTCAAAAATATCGATATTAAAATAGCAACCCGCCCTGAAAATCGTATCGGCACCGAAGAAGCCTGGGATCGTGCCGAGGAAGCGTTGCGCTCGGCGCTGCGAGCCTGCGGGCTGACCTGGCACGAATTGCCGGGTGAAGGGGCGTTTTATGGCCCTAAAATAGAATACCACCTGAAAGACAGTCTGGGACGTTCCTGGCAGGTCGGCACGTTTCAGATCGACCCCTCCATGCCCAGCCGCCTGGGAGCCGAATATGTCGCGGAAGATAATTCGCGGAAAGTTCCAATGATGCTGCATCGGGCCATTGTTGGCTCAATGGAAAGATTTATTGGTATTTTGATAGAAAATTATGCCGGGACCTTGCCGTTATGGTTGTCACCTGTACAAATTGCCGTTACTAATATTTCCGCCGCTCAGGCTGATTATGCCCAATCCGTGGCCGAAAACCTAAAAAAACAAGGGTTTAGAGTTAACCTCGATTTGCGTAATGAGAAAATAACCTATAAAATACGGGATCATTCTGTTCAGAAAATCCCTTATATAATTGTCATCGGTGATAAAGAGCGGGATGCGAATACAGTGGCCGTGCGTACGCGAGGCAACCTTGATCTGGGCGTGATGCCCATTTCGGCTTTAGTTGAGCGACTGAACCAGGAAATCGCAACTAAAGTGTGACGGATGCCAAGTGCGACAGAGCACGGCCTGTTTATTTGAATTTTAAAAGGAAACTACAATAGCTACTGACAAGTCAACACATCGTATCAACGGCGAAATTACAGCACCCGAGGTGCGTCTGTCCGGCGTTGAAAATGAGCCACTGGGAATCGTGAAAATAGCTGAAGCAATCCGGTTATCAGAAGAAGCGAACGTGGACCTGGTTGAAATAGCCCCCAATGCGGTACCACCCGTATGCCGCTTAATGGATTATGGCAAGTTCAAGTACCAGGAGCAAAAGAAAGCGCATGAAGCCAAACTGAAACAGAAAGTTGTTCTGGTAAAAGAAGTGAAGTTCCGCCCGGGCACCGATGATGGTGATTACAGCATCAAGTTGCGTAATCTCATCAAATTTCTGGATGACGGCGATAAAACGAAAATCACCTTGCGGTTTCGTGGACGTGAAATGGCGCATCAGGACATCGGTATGCGTATGCTGGAACGATTGAAAGTTGATCTTGATCCTTACGGACAGGTAGAGCAGTTTCCGAAAATGGAAGGCCGCCAGATGGTGATGGTACTGGCGCCCAAGAAGAAAAAATAGTACAGAATTTGTCTGATGCGCAGTGAGTTGGCTCTGCACCAGATTAAATAGCGATAGACTCGATTCTATTGCTTTATATAAGTAAGAGCAGGCATCCAAGAGTAACGAGTTCGTTGCCACCTGCAATTACGTTAAAAATGGAACTGTCCTAAACCGACAGGTTTGTTATGCCAAAGATGAAAACCAAAAGCTCTGCCAAGAAACGCTTTCGCGTTCGCCCAGGTGGAACAGTAAAATGTGGTCACGCTTTCAAGCGCCACATTCTGACTAAGAAAACCACCAAAAATAAACGCCAGTTGCGTGGTATTACTAACGTTCATGCTGCAGACGTCGTATCCGTGCTGCGCATGATGCCAAGCGCTTAACCTCATACTCAATTATTAAGGAGTTATCATGCCTAGAGTGAAACGTGGGGTTACAGCTCGTGCCCGCCATAAGAAAGTTCTCGATTTAGCCAAGGGTTACCGTGGTCGTCGCAGCAAAGTGTATCGTATCGCCAAGCAAGCAGTTATGCGCGCGGGTCAGTACGCCTACCGCGATCGCCGTAACAAGAAGCGCGTGTTCCGCGCACTGTGGATCACCCGTATCAATGCCGCATCCCGCTCGCACGGCATGACGTACAGTGTCTTCATGAATGGTCTTAAAAAGGCTGCTATCGGTCTGGATCGCAAGGTCCTCGCTGATATGGCTGTGATGGACAAGCCGGCGTTCGCCGCAATTGTCAATCAGGTCAAGGCTACCCTGGCTGTGTAACGTTATCCGCAATGTTCGCGTAGTTCTGATCATTGTATTAGAGACAGGGCAAAGGTCATACTTTGCCCTGTTTTGTTTTCAGTCATGCGGATATCGGGGCGCGCGCCCAGACAGCAGGCAGTAATTTCAGGTAATAACAATAAGCGCAGGAAAAACGGCATGAATTCATTAGAGCAACTGGTCGCCGAGGCCAAATCCGACTTCGCTGCAGCGGAAGAAGGTGCGGCATTAGAAAATGCCAAAGCCAGATATTTAGGCAAAACCGGTCAGATTACCGAATTGATGAAAGGCATGGGTAAATTGTCACCCGAGGAGCGTAAAACGCAGGGTGCGCTCATCAATTCAATTAAAGTGCAGATCGAAGATCTGCTTGGGGCGCGACGCGCGCAGCTCGCGAACGCACAAATGCAGGCGCGCCTGAACGCCGAGGCGATCGATATTACCCTGCCGGGACGCGGACGAGGCAAAGGGGGAATCCATCCTGTCATGCGGACCTGGGAACGAATCGAAGAAATTTTCCGGTCGATTGGTTTTGATGTGGCCGATGGCCCTGAAATTGAAACTGACTGGACAAATTTCACGGCGCTCAACAGCCCGGAAAATCATCCCGCACGCTCGATGCAGGATACCTTTTATATTGATGGCAATGACACAAGCGGCAAACCGCTATTGTTGCGAACACACACAAGCCCGATGCAGGTGCGCTATGCGCGCATGAATTCAGCACCGGTCAAGGTCATTGCGCCGGGACGAACCTATCGGGTTGACAGCGACGCCACTCACTCGCCGATGTTTCACCAGGTTGAAGGATTGTGGATCGACAAAGACATCAGTTTCGCCGACCTGAAAGGCGTGTATCTGAATTTTGTCAGAGCGTTCTTTGAAACGGATGATCTGCAAGTTCGCTTTCGGCCTTCCTATTTTCCATTCACCGAGCCTTCGGCCGAAATTGATATTGCCTTTGGCAGTGGCCCGTTGAAAGGGCGCTGGCTGGAAGTGTCCGGTTCGGGCCAGGTCCATCCTGCCGTTATCCGGAATATGGGTCTGGATCCGGAAAAACATATCGGTTTCGCCTTCGGCTCCGGACTGGAGCGGCTCACCATGCTGCGCTACGGCATCAATGATCTGCGATTGTTTTATGAAGGCGACCTGCGTTTTCTAAAACAATTCAACTAAGCTAAATTCAGACGACAAAATTATGCAATTTTCAGAAAACTGGTTACGTACTCTGGTGAATCCGGCAATGGATTCCAAGGCATTGGCACATTTACTGACCATGTCAGGGTTGGAGGTTGAAGAAACCGAAACAGTGGCGCCGCCTTTCAGTCACGTCGTTGTTGCCGAAGTGATTGCACTTGAAAAACATCCCAACGCGGATCGTTTGAATGTGTGCAAAGTTGATGCAGGCAGCGGAGACATCTTAACCATCGTCTGTGGTGCCCCCAACGTGCGCGCCGGTATGAAGGTGGCTTGCGCCAGGGCGGGTGCGGTATTGCCACCCGGCGCAGACGGTAAGCCGTTTGAAATTAGAGTGGGTGAATTACGCGGCGTGTCATCACAGGGCATGCTATGTTCTGCGCGAGAATTGAAACTGTCGGAAGATCACGGCGGTTTGCTTGATTTGCCTGCCGATGCACCTGTCGGACGTTCACTTCGTGAGTACCTGGATCTGGATGACCTTAAATTCACCATCAAATTGACCCCGAATAAGGCCGACTGCCTGTCGGTAGTTGGCGTCGCACGCGAAGTGGCGGCATTGACCCAGGCACCATTGAATCTGCCACCAGTCACGACGGTGCCGGTAACGCTGACGGACATCCTTCCTGTCACAATCTCGGCGCCTGATTTATGCGGCCGATTTACTGGTCGTGTGATTCGTGGCGTCAATGCGAAAGCAGCCACACCCGAATGGATGAAGCAGCGCCTGGAACGCGCCGGTCAACGTCCCATTTCTGCGCTGGTGGATATTTCAAATTACGTCATGCTTGAAATGGGCCAGCCCAGTCATGTGTTTGATCTCGACAAACTCAGCGGTGGTATCGAGGTTCGATGGGGCAGGTCGGGTGAAACCATCCAATTATTGAATGGCAATACGGTGTCGGTCGATCCCTGGGTAGGTGTTATTTCGACGACGGATGAACCGCCCATTTTAGAGTCACTGGCGGGAATTATGGGTGGAAATGCGACAGCGGTCTCCCTCGAAACAGAGCATATTTATCTGGAAGCGGCTTTCTGGTGGCCGGGCGCGATTCAGGGTCGTGCGCGTCGCTATAATTTTTCAACCGACGCGGCGCATCGATTTGAGCGTGGCGTCGATTTTGCAATGACCGTGCAGCATCTCGAACGCATCACCGGTTTGATTGTTTCAATCTGCGGTGGTGCAGCAGGACCGGTCGATGACCATATAGTGAATTTGCCTGCCCGAACCGCTGTGAAGCTGCGTACTGCGCGTGCAGTGAAGGTCATCGGTGTCGACATACCGGAAGCGCAGATCGCCGACATATTCAGTCGCCTGAATTTGCCCTTTACCCGGACTGATGACGGCTTCCTTGTCACACCGCCGTCGTACCGATTTGACATCGAAATTGAAGAAGATTTAATCGAGGAAATAGCCCGGGTCTATGGCTTTGAAAATATACCTGCGCTGCCTCCGGTGGCAGCGTCGGCAATGCGCGTACCCCCGGAAAATACGCGATCGCTGTTTAAGGTGCGTCGACAGATGGCGGATCTGGATTATCAGGAAGTCCTGAATTACAGCTTCGTCGATGCAGCATGGGAAACCGATTTCGCCAAAAATGAGCATCCGATCAGAATACAGAATCCGATTGCCAGTCATATGAGCGTAATGCGCTCGAACCTGATCGCCAGTCTGGTGTCTAATCTGCGCTACAACCTGAATCGCAAAGTAAGCCGTATCAGGCTGTTTGAAATTGCATCCATTTATTTACGGGACGACTCGGTGGTCGACGGCAGTCTGACCGTAGCCGGTTTCAATGAACCCAAAAAACTGGCGGGTCTGGTTTATGGTCCGAATGTGGACGAGCAATGGGGACAGGCGCATCGACAAGTGGATTTTTTTGATGCAAAAGCGGATGTGGAAGCATTGTTTGCGCCAAAGTCATTGCGATTCAGCAAGGTAGTCCATCCGGCATTGCACCCCGGACGATCGGCGCAGATAGACTATGAGGGAAAAGTCGTTGGTATTATTGGCGAACTGCACCCCGCGTTACAGCAAAAATACGACTTGCCTCTTGCGCCTGTTGTTTTTGAAATTGATGCTATTGCTCTCCAATCAATAAATGTTCCGGTTTATCAAGAAATTCCCAAGTATCAATCGGTAACCCGCGATTTGGCATTGTTAGTCAATCACGCCTTGCCCGTACAGGATATTCTGGACGTCCTTATGCAAGAACGATACGCGAACCCGGTTTGTCAAAGTGTGCAAGCCATTGTTTTATTTGATGAATATCGTGGTAAAGGGTTGCAAAATGATGAAAAAAGTCTTGCTTTCCGATGCACCTTACAAGATACTCATTCTACTTTGCAAGATGACGAAATTGAAGCCGTGATGGCTGCCCTGGTAGCCGCTGCAACGAAAAAATGCAGTGCCCGATTACGCGGTTGACATGACGGCAGGCATGGCTCTCAGGTAAATGAAGTGAAATTATCAGAATAAATGGAATCAGATGTGGAACAGGTAAGAAATCAAATCGGAAACGCAATGTCAGTTGCGCCGCAAAATGAACTGGATGTCAATCTGAGCCGCGCGATGCAGCAGGCGCGTGCCCGTCTATTGGCCGAAAAACAGTTATCGACGCTGACCAAAGCAGAGTTGGCCGAGCTTTTATTCGAGCAGGTCGGACTGAACAAGCGTGAAGCAAAAGATATGGTTGAAACGTTTTTCGATGAAATCCGGAATGCATTGGAGCGGGGTGAATCCGTCAAACTGTCCGGGTTCGGCAATTTTCAATTGCGCGACAAGCCTCAGCGTCCGGGAAGAAATCCCAAAACGGGTGAGGAAATTCCGATCTCGGCACGACGTGTCGTGACCTTCCATGCCAGCCAGAAAATGAAAGTCATGGTCGATGAAATGTCAGGTCAATCCAATTTACATGATACTGCTTCCTAGTTAGGTAACGGATACAGGCAATGAACGTTACGTTGAATAAAGACGAACCAGCTGCATTACCGGCTATCCCTGCAAAACGTTATTTCACGATTGGTGAAGTCAGCGAATTGTGTGGCGTGAAGGCCCATGTCCTGCGTTATTGGGAACAGGAGTTTTCACAGTTGAAGCCGGTCAAGCGACGTGGCAATCGTCGTTATTATCAGCATCATGAAGTGCTTTTAATTCGACGTATCCGCGAGCTGCTCTATGACAAAGGCTTTACGATCAATGGGGCGCGTAATCAATTGGGCGGGCAATCCAGTGTCGAGGTCAAGGTGCCAAAACCGGCGCCAGTCTCCGAGGCATCCACAAATAAAATTCAGCTGCTCAGAAAAGAGTTGATGGAAATACAGCAATTGTTGCGTTTATGATAGTGAAATGGGTGTTTTTACCAATAAAGTCGCGAAATAAAAATTATTTGTGAGAAATAGCTAGCTGGTCATTAACGTTTATGCAGTATAATTAAATTTATCGTTGAAATTCTAGGTAGTAGTGCAGTATCAGTCTGTCATTTCTTACTTGGTTGAAACGATCTAACGAGCATTCGCTCACTTAACTGAAATAGGAAATTGTAATGGCAACAGGTATTGTAAAATGGTTCAATGATTCAAAAGGTTTTGGTTTCATTACTCCAGACGAAGGTGGTGAGGACTTGTTCGCTCACTTCTCAGCTATCCAGTCAGCTGGTTTTAAAACTCTGAAAGAAAACCAACGCGTTTCTTTCGAAGTTACAACTGGCCCTAAAGGCAAACAAGCTTCGAATATCCAAGGTATTTAATTTACTCTGGTAGCAAGTTTGTTGAAAAATCCCCGCATTCGCGGGGTTTTTTTTGTCCTGATTTTTCCTCGAGTCAGTGCGGGTGCAGTAATCGTCAAACGGCATTCAGAGTGACCCGCCCGGACCCGTGCGAGTGCCGGCGTATTATTTGTCGGCGTCATTTTTCTGCCAATAATTGGCTGAATTGTAGACGTGTTTCAAAAAGTCAATAAATAAACGGGTACGCAGAGGTAAATGGCGGCGTTGCGGGAAGATGGCGTAAATATCGTGGTCCGGTGCCGTATAATCGTCGAGCAGTGAGACCAGTTTGCCAGAGGCAATTTCCGACCCGACTTCCCACATGGAACGCCACGCGATCCCTTTGCCTGCCAACGCCCAGTCGTGCAATACTTCGCCGTCATTGCACACCATGTTACCGGACACTTTCACCGTGATTTTTTTTCCATTTTCGAGAAAGGTCCAGCCTCGTTGACTGCCATCATTGTTGAAGGCCAGACAGTTATGGTGCGTCAGGTCGGCAATTTTTTTCGGTGTGCCGTACCGTTTCAGGTAGGATGGCGATGCGACTACCACGCGCTGATTATCGGCCAGTTTGACACCCACCAGGCTGGAATCATTTAACGTGGCGATTCGTATGGCAACGTCGATGTTGTCGCTGATCAGGTCGACGAAGCGGTCATTGAGGCTCAGTTTTATTTGCACCTGCTGGTGTTCGGCCAGAAACGACGGGATCAGCGGTGCCACATGCTGGCGGCCAAAGCCAGCGGGTGCGGAAATGATTAATTGGCCGGTTGGACTGGCATTGCGTTCAGACACAGCGGCCTCCGCTTCGTCCAATTCGGCCAAAATGCGTTGACAGTGGTCCAGAAAGGCAACACCCTCATTGGTCAGTACAATTTTTCGGGTCGTGCGCTGCAGCAGCTTGACCCCGAGGCGCTGTTCCAGGGCGTCGATCCGGCGTCCGATCATCGATGCCGCCACACCTTCGGCGCGGGCGGCCGCAGACAGACTGCCTTTGCTGGCCACTTCAGTAAAGGTGGATATTTGTTTAAACTGGTCCATAGGGCAGAGTAGCGACGTTAAAGAGCTAATTTATCACTATATTGCACAGATGATGTGATAAAAGTAGCTATTTATCGCATTTTGTATCGAATATAATGCCACATAAGTTAATTTTGGAGAATCCACATGACGCAGATACACCTACCAGCCGGTATGGAAATACTCGGCGAGATCAAGCCCGGATTTGATTCTATTCTGACACCGGACGCCTTGGCCCTGGTTGCAAAATTGAGCCGTACGTTCGAGTCACGCCGCCAGGAACTGCTGGCCGATCGTGTTACCCGGGCAGCGCGGCTGGATGCGGGTGAGCGCCCTGATTTTTTACCGGAAACGGCGCACATCCGCGCAGGGAACTGGAAAATCGGGCCGTTGCCCAAGGCACTGGAATGTCGTCGCGTTGAAATTACCGGGCCGGTCGAACGCAAGATGGTGATCAATGCGTTCAACTCAGGGGCGGATGCGTACATGACCGATTTTGAGGATTCGAATACGCCGAATTGGGATAATCAGATCACCGGTCAGATCAATCTCTTTGAAGCCGTTCGTCGTACCATACGCTTGGAACAGAACGGTAAGACTTATCAATTGAATGACAAGATCGCGACATTGATTGTTCGGCCTCGTGGCTGGCATCTGGAAGAGAAGCACATACGGGTCGACGGCAAGCGGATTTCGGGCGGGATCGTCGATTTCGCCTTATTTTTCTTTCATAATGCCAAAGAACAGTTGGCACGCGGTCAGGGACCTTATTTTTATTTGCCCAAAATCGAATCGCATCTGGAAGCACGATTGTGGAATGATATTTTTATCATGGCCCAGGACGAACTGGGTATTCCACAAGGTACCATTAAAGCGACCGTCCTGATCGAAACGATTATTGCGGCATTCGAAATGGATGAAATTTTATATGAGCTGCGTGAGCATAGTTCCGGATTAAATGCCGGTCGCTGGGACTATATCTTCTCCTGCATCAAGAAATTCAAAAACGACAAAAACTTCTGCCTGGCGGATCGCCCCAAGGTGACCATGACGGCTCCGTTCATGCGTGCTTATGCGTTGCTGCTCCTAAAAACCTGCCACCACCGGAATGCGCCGGCCATGGGCGGTATGGCAGCGTTGATTCCGATCAAGAATGACCCCGCCAGAAACGAGATAGCAATGGACGGTGTGCGCGTTGATAAAGCGCGTGATGCCACCGATGGCTATGACGGTGGCTGGGTCGCTCATCCGGGATTGGTGGATTTGGCCATGACTGAATTCACGAAGGTGCTGGGCGATAAACCGAATCAGATTGAAAAACAGCGCCCGGATGTGCACGTGGTTGCTGCGGATCTGCTTGACTTCCAGCCGGAAACGCCGATCACTGAAGCCGGATTGCGTTATAACATTAACGTGGGCATTCATTATCTGGGCGCGTGGTTGGCGGGCAATGGTTGTGTGCCGATCCATAATCTCATGGAAGATGCAGCGACGGCCGAAATCAGTCGTTCCCAGGTCTGGCAATGGATACGATCAACCAAAGGTGTGCTGGATGACGGACGAAAAGTCACCGAGACGATGGTGAAATTGATGATTCCGGAAGAATTGGCGAAAGTCAAAGCTCTGGTCGGAAACGGTGCCACTTATGACAGAGCCGCCCAGATTTTTTCGGATATGTCGACCGCATCTCATTTTGAAGAATTTCTGACGTTGCCATTGTACGAAGAAATCTGATTTAACCCAAAAAAAACGCGCTGTTAGCGCGTTTTTTTTGGCAGGGCCGGCTAATCTTTATCCTTCCAGATATCATCCTTCAACCGTTCATTGCCATCGCTGTCTATGATGACGCTCCAGTCCTCAAATTGTTTGCGTCGTATTCCTGGCATGGCAATCTGAAATTCGTTATCGTCAATCTGGTAAAAAACGATGTTATTCACCGATGCTTCTTCCGGTTTCTGTATGTGGTAAATACTGAACAGATGGTCTTCAAATAAATAAAGTTTAAAGCGTGAACTGATTGAATTCGGATTGGAATGTGATATCGCGCGCCAGTAACCCAGGACGGCATTCATGCTGGAATGTTCATTGATGAAGACCCAGGCATTATCTCTGGCAGCGTCAAGGTGATGAATCGGTTCAAATTTCAGCGGACCGGCAATATCTTCCGGATCGACCAGGTTTGACAGGGTATAACCGGCAATGCCGGGTAAGCCCGTGCGGCCTGGTTCGTTGTCCTGCTTCCTGAGCGAGCTTGACCGGTACAGGGTGGGAAAGCGGAATTGATATTTTTCACAGTATTTTCCGGGTACGGCTTCGGAAAAAGTGCCGGTATGGATATGGAAAAAATTCGCCGATTTTTTTTCCTGGATCAGATTGTTTATCTTCTCGTGTATGAATTCTGAAAGTTCAACATAGCCTTGCCGGTCTTCCGGCAATAACCAGGCATTGACGGTGTATTCGCTGGTATTTAATTTGATTGCCAATGCATTTTTTGTTAAGCCAAGATATTCCATGGCTTCGACTAGAAATTCTTGCTGGGGTTGCGGCATAGTTTTCTCTGAATAAAAATTTATGGCATTTATTATATTAATTTAAACTTAACATGAAAAGACTATTCTATCGTTAATTAACGTCGATAAAACAACTAATCCGCACAAAACGTGTCATTTAAGCGGCGCTCCAAATTGCGCCGCTTGCCCTGTTGAGTGCTGGTAAAGTGCCGCGTTGCCAACTACTATGTAGTCAGGCGTCACCCACGACCCGTTTCAATTTTCCCTGAATCTGCCCTGCGCTCCGTTCTTAACGAGGAATTGTGGAATTATTTGCCAATATCTATGAATCGGAAAAACTTGAACAGCAACTGGCGGAGTCAAGGGGGCATGCTCGTTTGCCAATATTGATCGCGCTGGCCTGGCAACTGCGGCAGAGTGATACCGAAAATGCAATTGAACTGTCAAACGAAGCCGAACAGTTAATCAATGACGTTCTGCAGTTTGGTGGTGATACTTCTGCAATGAAGGCGCGGCTGTACCTGATTCGCGGCGAAGCAATGCTGCTGTACGGCGATCGCCTGACTGCCCAGGAACTTGTCAATAGTGCCCGCCAGCTGTTCGAGTCGACCCAGGATAACCTTGGATCAGGGGACTGCTGCTGGCTGGATGCGTCGCTGTCCCTGGATTGCGGTGATTACCCGAAACTCGATGCCGACCTGTTGCGTGCGGTGCATTACTACACACAGGGGGGTGACAGTCTGCGTGCGCACATGGCGTCGGTCAGAAAATTATATTACGCGGCTTCGAGCGAACCGGAAATGGCGCGTGACTACGTACAGAACAATGAACTGTTCCAGCCTGCATCGGAATCTCATCCGGCCCTGGCCACATGGATAGAGTCACTGCGGGCCTGTCTGGCTCCGCGCGGCAGTGAGGTGATATTGCACTGGCAGTTTGTGTATGAACTGGCGTTAAAAAGCGGTCAGTTGCGACAGGCCATTCTTGCCACGATGAATATGGCAGAACAGTTCGTCGACATACACGATGCGAATTCGGCGCTTGATATTGCCGGACGCGGGCTCGATCTGGCACGTCGCGCCAACTGGCCATCGGTGGTGGGAATTTGCCTGTTGCAGATGGGTGACGTATTCCGGAGTCTGGGGCGCTTTCAGGATGCCCAGGAATTTATTGAAGAGGCATTGCCCAAATTTTCGACCGGTTCGCAAGCCAGTGCCAACGGACTGCTTAACCTTGGTAAAGTGGCGATGGAAATGAGCGACTGTGAACTGGCATTGCAACGCTTTATCGAAGCGGAACACTGCTTTGACCAGATACTTTCCTTCGAAGGTCGGATACGGTCCCATCTTGGGCAGGCGCAGGCCTTGCTGCAGCTCGGCTATTTTGACAAGGCGTATCAAATGATAGGTATCGTTCAGGCCGAAGCCGACCGGTACGAAATGAGTGATGTCAGTGTTGAGATTTTGCGCCTGCTGGCCAATCTGTCGCGCTTTACCGGCCATCCGGATGACCAGAGCAAGGACCGGCTGAATTATTTGCTGAAAGCGCTGGCGAAGGCAAAATCGATCGACAATTTTATGGTGCCGGACTCCCTGCTGGAAGATATTGCTGGCGAGTATGCCAGTAACGAGGATTATTTTAAGGCTTATCATTTTGCCCTGGAAGCCGGGAAAGCCAGAATGCGCCTGCACAGGCTGGACAAGAGTTTGCGTGCCATTTCCCTCAACATGCAAAAGGAAACCGAAAAATTAATGATAGATTCGAAGCACCATAAGCTTTTGATGGAAAGTGAAGCGAAACGTGCCGATGAATTATCGTCCGCCAATTCAATCCTGGAGTTGCTTGGAACAATAGGCCAGGAAATAACGGCAAGCCTGAGTTCGGACGCGGTTTTTAACGCCCTGGATCAGCATCTTCATTCATTACTGGATGCATTTTCCATCGTTATCTATCAGATGAATCCCGCGCAGACCGAATTGCAGCTGGCGTTTGGCGTCGAAGAGAATCGCTCGATACCTTTTCATCGTATCGCTGTCGATGACGCGGAAAGTAAAATTGCCTTCTGTGCCCGCGAGCGCCAGATGTTAATGCTGAGTATCAAGGATCCGGTGGTGCACGTGCTACCCAGAACCGTGATGCCGTTAAGCAGGATGTATTCGCCGTTAATGGTTGGTGAGATGTTGCTGGGTGTGCTGTCGATACAGTCGCTGAAACCGTATGCCTATGGCAAGCGCGAGCAATTGATTTTTCGCACTCTGTGTGCCTATAGCGCCATTGCCCTGTCCAATTGCAGCGCGCTGTCGGCGTTGCATCAGGCGCAAACCGAATTAATACAGAAGAATCTGGAGTTTGAAAAGCTGGCCATGGTCGATGGACTGACAGGCCTGTTCAATCGGCGTTATATTGATTGGAGCATGAAACAGCAGATTGCCATAGGGCAGAGATATCGAACGCCGTTTTCAGTGATTTTGCTCGACATCGATCTTTTCAAACTGGTCAATGACACATTTGGCCACCAGAGCGGCGATGTGGTGCTGTGCCATGTTGCCGACATTATTAATAAACGCTCGCGTGAAAGTGACATTCCAGGGCGCTGGGGCGGCGAGGAATTCATGATCATATGTCCCAACTGTAATCTGGACGGGGCAAAAATGTTTGCCGAAATTCTGAGAAGATTGATTGAACTGTATGCATTTCCTGGTGTCGGTTCATGCACAGCCAGTTTTGGCGTCGCTGAATTCATACAGGGGGATACAGAGTCAAGCATACTGATCCGCGTCGATAAATCGTTATATGCGGCCAAGTCACAGGGGCGAAATCAGGTCGTCGCCTTATGACAACAGCGGATCCAGCACGCGATGAAACCGCTCCTGGTTCCAGACGGGTTGGTCATCTTTCCAGCCGTTGTCAACGAGCCGTCCACGGCGATCAATTACAAAACTGACCGGCATACGCCAGATACGACCATAGTCGCCTGCATAGGGTGAACCCAGAAATCCCACGGGAAAGCTTAATGTCCTGGCGATTCTGGTCACCTCGTCGATGTTATCAGGCGGGTCGATACAGAAGCCAAGCACTTCAAGTCCGGAATGTTTATGGCTACCAGCATATTCAGAAAGTGCGGGCAGTTCTTCCCGGCACGGATCGCAATAGCTGGCCCAAAAGGTGACTACCACGATTTTTCCTGTCAGATCGGTGGTGGTAATGTGACGTCCATCCAGCGTATTCAGTGTTAATGGTGGAGCAGGCTGACCCAGCACCAGATTGCCGGCCTGTGCCGGTGCTGCAAGCAGTGTAGTACTCGCCGACAACCCGAGTGCCAACGAACGGACCATGAACGAGCGGCGTCGCGCATCGGTCAGCAGGTTAGTCGGGGCTGCAGGCGGTTTTGAAGTGTGCATAGTGGTTATTTTACCCGATGGGACCCTGCAGGTGCGATCAGACCCGGTCGCAGTTTATTTATTGATTATTCAAAATGGCAATATTGGACGGGTGACAGGCTGTTACCAGTTGATTTCCACATCGGTGCGGTTCAGATCCTGCAATATGGTGGTTGCGATTTCTTCAATTGATTTGGCCGTTGATGATAACCATCGTATGCCTTCGCGCTTCATCATGGCTTCTGCCTCGTTGACCTCATAACGGCAGTTTTCGATTGCTGCATATTTGCTGCCAGGGCGACGCTCGTTGCGGATTTCAGAGAGCCGTTCCGGCGCAATGGTCAGACCAAAAATTTTGCCTTTGTAGGAGTAAAGCGCGGAGGGTAATTTACCGCGTTCAAAATCGTCGGGAATTAAAGGATAATTGGCGGCCTTGATCCCGAACTGCATGGCCAGATACAAACTGGTCGGTGTTTTGCCGGAGCGAGATACACCCACCAGGATGACATCGGCACCAACCAGGTTTTTATGCGACTGGCCATCGTCATGCGCCATGGAAAAATTGATTGCTTCAATCCGGTTCTGATACGCCTTGGTGTCAGACATGTTGTGGCTGCGCCCGACGGTATGGGTGGATTTCACGCCCAGTTCTTTTTCCAGCGGCTCGACGAAGGTCTGAATCAAATCCATATGCAACGCTTGCGATTGCCGGATGATGTCTGCGAGTTCCGCCTTGACCAGAGTAGAAAAAACGATGGGACGCAAACCCTGTTCTGCGTAAGCGTCATTGATTCTCTTATAGGCTTCATAGGCCTTTTCTTTATTGTCGATAAAGGGCAGACGGATCTGTTTGAAACGCAGGTCAAACTGGGTCAGCACCGAGTGGCCAAATGTTTCCGCCGTAATACCCGTTCCGTCCGAGACAAAAAACACGGTATGACTATCGAGTGGCAACGGGGCATGAGGTAAATCTGACATGATTTTTATCTGGAATAGTGATGGACAGAAACGCAATATATCACTTAAATTATTTCGCAGCATGTAAAATAGATCGTGCTTCAGGTTTGCCTTGCATGGGACATATATGTTCTAATTGATAACTCATTGTCCACTCACGGGCAACCTGGTTACCGGCGCGATAAAAATATTAAAAATAGGCGCGGTAATGGCACCGGTTTTTTTATCATCAAAGAGGTTGTTATGTCTAACAGTACTTATGGGAATGCGGAAACACGACGAAACGAAGAGAATCAGATAGACGATGGCAGCTACGTTGTTTCATTCGAACAGTTAAGAATGAGCGATGTTGATATTGTGGGCGGCAAGAACGCATCACTGGGTGAAATGATCAGCCAGTTAGCCGGCGCAGGTGTTCGTGTACCCGGCGGGTTTGCAACGACGGCAAAGGCCTTTCGCGATTTTTTGTCACACAGCGAGGGCAACGATACCTCCCTGGCCCAGCGGATTGCCGCAAGACTTGAAAGTCTTGACACGAATGATGTGCGTGCGCTGGCCAAGGCAGGTGCAGACATCCGGCAATGGATACTGGATACCCCATTTCAGGCCCGTTTGCTGGAAGAGATTCGGCAGTTCTATCAGCAGTTGGTCAATGACTCGGTCGGTGAAGTGTCATTCGCCGTGCGTTCGTCGGCTACCGCCGAAGATTTGCCGGATGCGTCGTTTGCCGGACAGCAGGAAACCTTCCTGAATGTGGTTGGCATTGACAATATTCTGGAAGCCATGAAGCATGTTTTTGCATCGCTATATAATGATCGTGCCATTTCATACCGGGTGCATAAAGGCTTTACACATGCAGAGGTCGCATTATCGGCCGGTGTGCAGCGCATGGTGCGCTCGGATTTGGGCGCCGCCGGTGTCATGTTCACGATCGATACTGAATCAGGATTTGAAGATGTGGTGTTTATTACCTCAAGCTACGGCCTCGGCGAAACGGTGGTTCAGGGCGCGGTAAATCCCGACGAATTCTACGTTCACAAACCGATGTTGGCATCCGGAAAACTGCCGGTGATCCGCCGGAATATCGGTTCCAAATTAATCAAGATGGAATTTACCGACGAAGCAAAGGCCGGTCGTTCCGTTCGCACAGTGGATGTGTCTGTTGAACAGCGCAATCGCTATTCACTGACGGATACGGAAGTGGTTGAACTGGCCAAATATGCCGTCATTATCGAACAGCATTATGGCCGTCCGATGGATATTGAATGGGGTAAAGATGGCCGCGATGGCCGTTTATATATTTTGCAGGCACGTCCTGAAACGGTCAAGTCGCAGAACCGGAACGACATACAGCATCGCTACAAGCTCAAGGGCAGTGGTACGGTCCTGGTATCCGGTCGGGCTATCGGCCAGAAAATTGGCGCGGGGCGGGTGCGCGTTGTGCATAACGCGTCCGAGATGGAACTGGTTCAGCCCGGCGATATTCTGGTCGCCGACATGACCGATCCCAATTGGGAACCCGTGATGAAGCGTGCTTCTGCCATTGTCACGAATCGGGGCGGCCGCACCTGTCATGCCGCCATTATTGCCCGTGAATTGGGTGTTCCCGCGGTGGTGGGTTGCGGTACGGCGACCGACGTGCTTAAAAACGATACCCTGGTGACGGTATCGTGCGCAGAAGGTGATGAAGGCAAGATTTACGATGGCTTGCTGGAAACTGAAATTTCCGAGGTTGCAAACAGGGCGTTACCCGATATTCCGCTTAAAATCATGATGAATGTGGGTAATCCGCAGATGGCCTTCGAGTTTCAGTCGATCCCGAATTCGGGCGTTGGTCTGGCCCGTCTGGAATTCATTATCAATAACAATATCGGCGTGCATCCAAAAGCGATTCTGGAATACCCGAATATTGATCCGGCGCTGAAAAAGGCGGTTGAATCGGTGGCACGCGGACATGCGTCGCCCAAGGCATTTTACGTCGATAAATTGGCCGAAGGAATTGCGACGATAGCCGCTGCATTCTGGCCAAAGTCGGTCATAGTGCGACTGTCTGATTTCAAATCCAATGAGTACATAAAATTGATCGGCGGTTCACGTTACGAGCCTGAAGAAGAAAATCCGATGCTGGGCTTCAGGGGCGCAGCGCGTTACCTGTCTGCGGATTTTGCCGAATCGTTTGAAATGGAATGTTCAGCCATGAAACGTGTGCGCAATGACATGGGCTTAACCAATGTGGAAATCATGGTTCCATTTGTGCGTACGCTGGGTCAGGCGGAAAAGGTGGTGAACCTGTTGGCGAAAAATGGATTGCGTCGTGGCGAAAACGGTCTGCGGCTGATCATGATGTGCGAAGTGCCATCCAATGCGATTTTGGCCGATCAGTTTCTTGAACACTTTGATGGCTTTTCAATTGGTTCAAATGACCTGACGCAGTTAACACTTGGCCTGGATCGCGACTCGGGCATGCCCCTGCTGGCCGCTGATTTTGATGAGCGTGATCCCGCAGTACTGGCCTTGTTGTCACGGGCAATTTCGTCATGCCGCAAATTGGGCAAGTATGTAGGCATATGTGGTCAGGGTCCGTCTGACCACCCTGATTTGGCCAAATGGCTGATGGAAGAGGGGATAGCCTCCATTTCGTTAAATCCGGATAGCGTCGTCGATACCTGGCAACTGCTCGGAAAAATGCAGGGCAATGCGGAAAATCAGTAAAAACCGCTTGTAATTGTTTCGTGAAGGCGTATGCTCACAAAACGTTCACGGATGTAGTTAGTTTGCCCCACATGGCCGTGCCATCTGGGGCATTTTTGTTGGAGATGCGAATGGGTGACTGGATAAATTGGCTGGTTTTTGCGGGGGTTGTGGTTGTGCTCGAGCTGTTCAGCGGCACCTTTTACCTGTTAATGATTGCGCTGGGCCTGGGGGCCGGATCATTAGCTGCGTTTTTGGGTTGTTCCATCGAATTGCAGCTGATTGCCGCTGCCGCGGTGGGTTCCGTTGCGACAGTGGCGTTACGCAAAAGCAGGTTTGGCAGCCGAAACAGGGTCGATGCGACCCGTGATCCGAACGTTAATCTGGATATCGGCCAGACAATACAGATTGATGAGTGGAAAGCGGCCTCAAACGACCTGTACGCGGCACGTGCCATGCATCGTGGCGCACAGTGGGATGTTGAATGTTCAACGAACGGTGTTCCGCCCCCCGGTGCTTATAAAATCATTGAAATTCGCGGCAGTCAGTTAATCGTGCAGGCAGTTAATCAGGGCCTGAATGGGTCATTGGAAAGGAAATAAAATGGAATTGGATTTCGGCGGATTCGCATTCATTGTTTTTGTTATTGCTCTGGTTTTTGTATTTAAAACGATTAACGTCGTACCGCAACAGCATGCCTGGATTGTTGAGCGTCTCGGTAAGTATCATGCAACACTGGCGCCCGGATTGAATATTGTGCTACCTTTTATTGATCGCATCGCCTACAAACATATACTCAAGGAAATTCCGCTCGATGTGCCCCCGCAGGTTTGCATTACACGCGACAACACGCAACTTTCCGTGGATGGCATTTTGTATTTTCAGGTCACTGACGCGATGCGCGCTTCGTATGGCTCGTCCAATTATGTGGCTGCTATTACCCAGCTGGCGCAAACCACGCTGCGTTCGGTCATCGGCAAGATGGAACTTGATAAAACCTTTGAAGAGCGTGACCATATCAATACCAGTATTGTCAATGCGATTGATGAATCAGCGGCCAACTGGGGCGTGAAAGTGCTGCGTTACGAAATTAAGGATCTGACTCCGCCCAAGGAAATCCTGCATGCCATGCAGGCGCAGATTACCGCTGAACGGGAAAAACGTGCGCTGATCGCGGCGTCCGAGGGCCGTAAGCAGGAGCAGATTAATATCGCTACCGGTGAACGCGAAGCGTCGATTGCAAAATCCGAGGGCGAAAAACAGGCGTCGATCAATCGTGCGGAGGGACAGGCTGCGGCGATTCTGTCGATAGCCGAAGCAAGTTCGGAAGCAATACGAAAAACAGCCGCCGCAATTCAGTCACCCGGCGGGTCCGATGCGGTGAATCTGAAGGTGGCTGAGCAATATGTGAATGCGTTTGCGCAATTGGCAAAAACCAATAATTCGATCATCATTCCGGCGAATATGGGCGATATAGGCGGTTTGATTGCGACAGCCTTACAGGTTGTGAAGTCGCAGAAGTAATCGGCGGCGTTGCGCTGTCAGAACTCCTCCCAACCCTGATCACTGGTATTGTCCCCGGATTGTTGTTTCAGCATCGGTGCAGCCGGTTTTTTTTCAGTGATCTGTGCTGATTTGGGCACGGTCTTTACCACTTTGGGGGCGGCGCGAAGGGGTGCGACATTGCTGCGCGGTTTTTTCAGGATTGCACCCGATCCGCTGTTAATTTTAAACACATCCACCACGTGCATCAGGTTTTGCGATTGATCCTGCATGGACGATGCTGCTGCGGCCGCCTGTTCAACCAGTGCTGCATTCTGCTGTGTCACATTATCCATCTCAACGATGGCCGTGTTAATCTGGTCTATTCCTTGTGACTGTTCCTGACTGGCGGAGGTAATTTCGCCCATAATGTCGGTGACCTGCTTGATACTGGTGACCACGTTATCCATGGTTGCCCCGGCTTCGTTGACCTGCTTACTGCCTATCTCGACTTTGTCCACCGAATCATTGATCAATTCCTTGATTTCTTTTGCTGCAGCGGCGGAACGTTGCGCCAGATTACGAACTTCCGAGGCAACCACGGCAAAACCTCGTCCCTGTTCGCCAGCGCGTGCCGCTTCGACGGCGGCATTTAATGCCAGAATATTGGTCTGGAAAGCGATACCGTCAATGACGCTGATAATATCGACGATTTTCTTTGATGAATCGTTGATGGCCGACATGGTTGTCACCACCCGTGACACGACGTCGCCCCCGCGACTGGCAATATCTGAGGCCTGTTGTGCCAGTTTATTCGCCTGCCGCGCATTGTCCGCATTCTGTTTGACGGTGCTGGTCAGCTCTTCCATGGATGAGGCGGTTTCTTCCAGGGCGCCTGCCTGGGCTTCGGTGCGTGAGGAAAGATCCATATTGCCCGACGAAATTTCGGCTGAAGCGGTCATGATGGTTTCGGTCCCTTTTCTCACTTCGGAGACGATGCCGACCAGACTGTCATTCATATTTCTTAACGCGCCCATCAACTGACCGGTTTCATCCTGGTAGTCACTGACAATATGCGTTGTTAAATCACCCGAGGCAATGGTCTGCGCAATGGTGACGGCCTGATTAATGGGGCCGGTGATCGATTTGGTGATCCACAGGGCGGCTGCGGCACCGATGGCGATTGTTATCAGGCTCAGAATCAGTATGATATTGCGCGAACTGCTGTAATTCTGTTCGGACCGGATGGCGTTTTCATCAAAAACCCTGGTTTGGAAATCAATCAGCTCGCGAAGGTTATCGGCAAATGCATGCAGGTTGACATACGATTCGCCCAATGCCAGAGCCATTGCCTCATCCCGCTTATTTTCGGCCAACAGGGAGTAGACCTTGTTGGCGGAATTTTCGTAACGGGTGCGACTTTCTTTGATCTTGGCGATGAATTCCTTGGCTTCGGACCGGTGCAGCATCGGTTCAAGTTTGCCAAGCGCGTCACCCATGGCATCCATATTTTTCTGGAAACTTTCGCGGGCTTTGGTCGATTCGGCGGCATCAGTTAATAAAACAGCCTGAAAAATGCGTGCGCTGCTGCCGCGCAGATTGTCCAGAGTCTTGTTGGCCAGCTGGATTTTTATATAATCCACTTTTGTCAGCACCTGGGTCGTGTCATTTAAGGATGACAAATTACTAATGCCAATCAGCGTGATGATGACCAGCAAGAGCAGCAACAGCGACGACTCAATCAACAATCGCGTTCCGATTCTTAAATTATAGACATTCACTTTCTCCTCCTTCAGCGGGGTGGACCAGGTGGTGACAGAGACCAAGTATGAACTGTAGTAATTTTTGTTAATTATTCAAGAAATATTTGCAAAACCGGCATGTCAGACCGGATCTGTTCATGTCATTTGCTGAGCTCCGGTGCAATGACCGGCAGCTTGATACTAAATTTGGTCCCGGCGCCTTTCGTGCTTTGTATGGATATGCTTCCGCCGAGCACACTGACCACCAGGTTATGCACTATGCTCAATCCCAGTCCCGAGCCTCCCTGACCCAGCCGGGTAGTGAAGAAAGGGTCGAATACATGATGGATATTTTTTTCATCGATGCCATTTCCATCGTCGGCATAATTGATTTCGACGACGTCCTCACTGATGAGGCGCGTTCCAAGAAACATCATTCCCTGATCCCTGCCGTGAAACCCGTGCATTAACGAATTGGAAACAAAGTTGGTGATTATCTGGCCAAGAGGGCCAGGAAAACTGTCCATGACAATCCCGGGTGTTAAGACGAGATTCATTTTGAACGGTGTTTTTTTATACATCGGACCTATCGTAACCACGTCCTGCTCGAGCACGCGCTGCAAATCGAACCTGCGTCGCTGATTGCTGGTCTGATCGACGGCGACCTGCTTGAAGCTCTGAACCAGCATGGCGGCACGCGCCAGATTCCTTACCAGTATTTCATTGCCATTTTCAATATCGGTCAAAAATTTCTCCATATCGGACCGACGAACTTTATTCAATCCCATATTCGCGGCAAACGATCTGGCCTGCTCCTGCAATGTACTGGCCAGGCTGACGCAGTTGCCAATTGGCGTATTCATTTCATGGGCAACACCGGCAACCAGGCTGCCGAGTGAGGCGAGTCGTTCTGAGTCGACCACTTTTTCCCGTGACTGTTGCAGTTCGCGGGTCCTGGTGGCAACGCGTTCTTCAAGTTGTTCGTTGAGTTTCAGCATCGCCGTTTCGGCGTTTTTCTGTTCGGTGATATCACGGAAAAATGCACCAAACAGTTCTTCTGAGGTCCCTGAGATGCGCCAGATACTCATTTCAACAGGGAATTCGTGACCGTCCCGGTGCTGTGCCTTGAATTCATAGCGCTTGTTGACGGCCTTGTTTTTGCTGTTGGCGACAAAATTGTTCTGTTCCTGCAAGTGTGCTTCGCGGTTTCGCACAGGAACAAAGATATCAACAAACTGGTGGCTGATGACCTCTATCCGCTCCCAGCCAAATAGCGCAGTGGCCTGCTGATTCCAGTCAAAAATGGTGCCTTTGTCGTCCATGCAGATAAATGCTTCATAAGCGCTTTCAATAACACTGCGCATTCTCAAGTCACTTTGATAGAGTTCCTCCTGTGTTCTGCTGTGTTCGATGGCAGTTTCGGACAGGATAAGAGACAGCGATGAAACTTCTCTGGTCTGTTCATCAATGCGGCAGGCCAATAACGAATTCTGTTCTTCCAGTTTCTTGCGCATGGAATACAGCTCGCTGAAGACATTGACCTTGCTTTTCAGGACCACACTTTCTATCGGTTTTACGATGTAATCAACCGCCCCCAGCTCATAGCCCTTGAACAGGTCGACGTTATTGCCGATTGCTGCGGAAATAAAAATGATCGGGATGTGTCGTGTCTTCGGATTGGTGCGCAATAATTCGGCCGTTTCAATGCCATTCAGATCGGGCATTTGCACATCAAGAATAATCAGGGCAAATTCGTGCTTGAGCGTCTGTTTAACAGCTTCACTGCCCGATGATGCTTTAACTAATTCGAAATCAATATCCATTTCCTTCAGAATTCTCTCTAAAGAAGCGAGACTCTCCGGTGTGTCGTCAACCAGGAGCAGGGGAATTTTGAGCGATGCTGTCATGATGTCTGGGATGTTCTGCCACCCGCTTGCCACTTTCAAAATGAACGACTGAAATCAGTGTCGCCGCAATGGTGACGGCGACAGCAGGGAGATAATGTTAATTTTTTATACATGGCCTGTCGATAGTTGGATGTAAATGGTCAGTTTAAGTTTATTCGACCCGCCAATATGTTCAAGGTAACGATGCTACCCATGGCCAATTTCACATCATGTGATCATTTTGGCATGTATGTGGAGTGTGTAAGCGCCTGACTCAGACTGCAAATTTCTTTTGTTGCGCTGCACTGAGGCTGGAAAAGTCCAGACGCGGCGTTCCATGCCACTTTGCGCATGAATTCAGGCAGGCGACCACATCTTTCATCAGCGTGGGTGTAACGGTTGTTTTGTCGTCCAAATGGAACTGCTTCACTTCAAAACGGCCTTCCTTGCGGTGTGCTTTGGCATCGAGTCGGCCGATTAGTGCACCTTTGCGTAAAATCGGCAAGGAGAAATAGCCGTAACGACGCTTTGATTCGGGTGTATAGCATTCCAGCTTGTAATCAAAATCAAAAAGTTCGATGGCGCGCTTTCTGTCCCAAACCACGGGGTCAAACGGTGAGAGCAGGCGAGTCACGCTCGCTCTCAGTTTTCCGTCATGTGCGAGTTGCAGTAATGCGTGATGGTCCGGATGGACATAAGCCGGCTCGTTCCAGCCGGCCACGGTTGTTGTGAGCAGTAAGCCCTGTTTCGCCAGCACGTCGGGCTGGTTCGTTGAATCGGGCCGGCTCATACGAAAATAGTCGGTTATCCAGCTGGCTTTTGCCAAACCCAGTGCCTTGACCGCCAATAACACCTGCTGGCGCTGCGCCAGTAGCGGATCGACCAGATCACGCTGGTCATTCCAGGCAGGATGCACGCGTTCACGCAGATCGTAGACACGCTGGAAATGATGGCGCCGTGCGACCATCAATTCGCCCATGGTGAACAGGACTTCCAGCGAGCGTTTCTCCGGTTTCCATTCCCACCAGCCGCCGGCTTTGCCGTTGCGGCGCGCAAAATCAAGCGAGCGGGTCGGTCCGTTCTGCTGAATGTGTTTCTTGATCAGATTGACGTCTTTTTTATGGTCCCGCAACCACCCCTGGTTGAATTTCCAGCCCAATCCGTGCGGTGATATCATTTGATGGCGATACAGGTGAAAATCTTCGATGGGCAAAAAGCTGGCCTCATGGGCCCAATATTCAAACAGTTTTCCTTCTTCGAGCAATTCGTCGAGCCATTCTGTGCGGTAACTCCCCAAGCGGCTCCACAAAACAAAATAGGGACTTCGTTCGACAACGTTAATCGTGTCAATCTGCAGTACGGCCATCTGGCGTATGGCGTCTAGCACCTGCTGTTTGGACGCTGTTTTGGGTGGCGCAGTCAGCAATCCCTGTGCCGCCAAATGCAGGTTGCGTGCCGCCGTGATGGTCAGTGTGGCGCCAGGGGGTATCCTGTTCATATCAGTTCTCATCAGAATTCTGGACTTCGACCTCAATGTCATCAAATTTGCTGTAATCCAGGTGACTGTTCATCGCCTCGTCATTCCGTCCAATGTCTACATAGCGATGATTAAACCGGAAGGTGTTCCAGGGATAAACATGGCGTGCGCGTATCGTCTGACTGGTGGTCTCATCGACACCTTCGATACTCAAAATCAGTCGTGCCTGTATGCGTTCAAAATCGCGTGCAGTTTGACGATAAAATGGACTATTGTCGTCAATAACGTGAAATAAATTCCAGCCCAGCGAAAATATCGGGTGTTGATCACGTTTCAGTGGCAGATCGATGATGGTCAGGAATTTCGACTTTTCCAGTGTCTCCTCCAATCGCAGCAGCCTTAATTTGGCCGAGGCCTCGGAAATAATGTTAAGCCGGGTATTGGCAATCCGGATCGACAAGACGTGCTCACCATTATGCCGGTAGGTGACAGGATGGCGGGTGAATAATATTTTTGCCCTGGGACGGGAAAAACGCGCAAACATGACGCCGGTGACCATGGCAATGCCTGACATGCCGGTAAAAATCTCTATGGTTGAAATGATATGCCCGTAGACCGTCTGGGGATGCATGTCACCATAACCGACCGTCGCCAACGTTTCGACACTGAAAAAAAATGCGCCCCAGAATCCGGCGGGATACAGGTTGGCAACGGCATGGTTGTCGAGGGAATAGAAAAAAGCAAACAGGAAGTTGAGCGCGATGAAAAAAGCCGCAAAGGATGCAAAAAACACCCGCCAGCTTGAGGTCATGGCATAGTGGTAGGAGTCGTGCAGGAATGCCGAATTAACGCCATGCGCGATAAACTGCCGGCCTTCTATTTCGACTTTCTGGGTTGATTTTTTTGGAGTGCTTTTTTTCATTGGAGTGCCATGTCGGTTCGCTGAAGTGGCAATAGTATCGAATTTCGGTTGTTGTCGACAGCGTATCGCACGGTTATATTCATGTTATTTTGATATGTAAATAATCACTATTCTATGGGGTACAATAGCCTCTTCGTTTTATACCCTGAACCCATACATTATGTCAGATAGTTCCAATACTCCCAAAGTCGGGTTTGTGTCCCTGGGATGCCCGAAAGCGCTGGTCGATTCCGAACAGATACTTACCCAGTTGCGCGCAGAAGGGTACGAAACGGCCAAGTCCTATGAGGGGGCCGACCTGGTCATCGTCAACACCTGCGGTTTTATCGACGCCGCCGTCCAGGAGTCACTCGATGCGATAGGCGAGGCGCTGCATGAAAACGGCAAGGTCATCGTGACCGGTTGTCTGGGTGCCAAGAAGGATGCACAGGGTCATGACATGATCCGGTCGATTCATCCCAAAGTACTCGAGGTCACTGGACCGCATGCACTGACGGAAGTCATGACAGCGGTCCACCGGCATCTGCCGAAACCGCATGATCCGTTTCTGGATCTGGTGCCGGCGCAGGGTGTGAAGCTGACCCCGAAACATTTTGCCTACCTGAAAATTTCCGAAGGGTGCAACCATCGTTGCAGTTTTTGCATTATTCCTTCCATGCGCGGTGACCTGGTATCGCGACCGATTGCTGATCTGATGCTGGAAGCAGAAAACCTGTTCAAGGCAGGGGTGAAAGAATTACTGGTCATTTCGCAAGACACCAGCGCCTATGGCGTGGATGTGAAATTCCGCGTTGGTTTCTGGAACGGCAAGCCCGTTAAAACGCATATGACCCAATTGGTTGAAGCGCTAGGCGAGCTGGCCAGGAATTACGGAGCATGGGTAAGGCTGCATTATGTGTATCCGTATCCGCACGTTGACCAGATTATCCCGTTAATGCAGGAAGGCATCATTCTGCCTTACCTTGATGTGCCCCTGCAACACGCGCATCCCGAGGTGTTAAAGCGCATGAAACGGCCTGCCAGCGGCGAAAAGAACCTGGACCGAATTCTGGCCTGGCGCACCATGTGCCCTGATATCACCATACGTTCGACGTTAATCGCCGGATTTCCGGGCGAGACGGAAGAGCAGTTTAATTATCTGCTGGAATTCTTGAAAGAAGCGGAAATTGACCGGTTGGGGTGCTTTGCGTATTCACCCGTTGAAGGTGCCACGGCAAATGCACTTGATAACCCGGTACCGGACGAAATACGTGAGGACCGGCGCGGCCGTGTCATGGAATTACAGGAGCAGATTTCAAAAAAACGCCTGAAAGCAAAAGTCGGTCGCACGCTGCGTGTGTTACTGGATGACGTGAACCGGCAGGGCGGTACAGGTCGTTCATCGGCTGATGCGCCCGAAATTGATGGCGTAGTCTATGTCAAACCATATTTCGAACCGCATAAAAAATTGCTGGTCGGTGAATTCGTCGATGTGAAAGTGACGACCTCCGATGCGCATGATTTATGGGCAGAACCTGTCTGATTTTCCACTTTAAAAAAATGAAACCACATCCGTCCACAAAAATCGTCCACCCGGAATACATCGCCCCATCCGGCTTTGCCGCGTTTCCTGCAGCGATACACCACGCTTCAACCGTGCTGTTTGATAATGTTGCGACCATGCGTAGCAGTCTGTGGATGGACAAATCGACGTACACCTACGGGTTGCACGGGACACCGACGTCAAGAATGCTGGAAGCGCAGCTGGCGGCCATTGAAGAGGGCTCGCATTGTGCTTTGGCACCCAGTGGCTTGGCGGCCATTGCACTGGTCAGCCTGGCATTTTTAAAAGCCGGCGATGATGTCCTGATTGCCGATAATGCCTACAGCCCAAACCGTGAACTGGGAAAATGGCTCGGTCAGCATTACGGGATTTCATCACGTCATTATGATCCCCTGATCGGTGCAGGCATCGGTTCGATGATCCAGGAAAATACACGCCTGATCTGGACCGAAGCGCCCGGCTCGGTCAGTATGGAAGTGCCGGATATGGCGGCGATCTGCAGGGTGGCGCACGAACATGGCGTGGTTGTGGCGATGGATAATACCTGGTCAGCGGGCATTGCTTTCAAGCCATTTGCCCACGGCGTCGATATCAGCATGCAGGCATTGACCAAATATCAGAGCGGCGGTTCGGATGTGCTGATGGGTGCGGTGGTGACGCGCGATATCGCCCTGCACGAACGAATTGAAGGTGTGCGAAAGGTGCTTGGTATGGGCGTCGGGATGGACGACGTTTATCTGATTTTGCGAAGCTTGCCCAGTATGCCTCTGCGTTTTGCCGCACATGATTTACATGCCAGACAAATCGCGACCTGGTTAGCAAGCCGTCCTGAAATAAGCAGGGTGTTGCACCCCGCTTTTCCGGACTGCCCGGGCCATGCGCACTGGCAGCGTGATTTTACAGGCGCTGGCGGCTTATTTTCAGTCATTTTCGATCCGCGTTACACTGAACGCCAGACCGACCAGTTTGTGGATGCCCTGAAGCTGTTCAAAATCGGTTATAGCTGGGGCGGGGCGCACAGCTTATGTGTGCCTTATCGCATGCAGGGATTGCGCAGTCGATGGAATGAACCGGGCCAGCTTGTCCGTTTCAATATCGGTCTGGAAGATGTGGCTGACCTGATCGCCGATATTGAGCAGGCTTTTGCTGAAATACGGTAACATACACGAATCCTTTCTCGAAGATGATTGAAAAAAAATGATGGAAAATCATGCAATCAATAACAGACAGCGTATTTTTGCCATTATTGGCGCATCGTCGGGCAATCTGGTCGAATGGTTTGACTTTTATGTGTACTCGTTCTGCGCCATTTATTTTGCCCCTGCTTTTTTCCCGAGTGACAATCCAACCACGCAATTGTTAAATACGGCAGGTGTATTTGCCGTTGGTTTTCTGATGCGCCCGATCGGCGGATGGTTATTTGGACGCGTGGCCGATAAGTATGGGCGGCGCCTTTCGATGATGATTTCGGTTTTGATGATGTGCTTTGGTTCGCTCATGATTGCGGTGTTGCCGACTTATCAGAGTATTGGTACCGCGGCCCCGGTACTATTGCTGCTGGCGCGGTTGTTGCAGGGACTTTCCGTCGGCGGTGAATACGGTACCAGTGCCACTTATATGAGTGAAGTGGCACTGAACAGACATCGCGGTTTCTATGCGTCATTTCAATACGTCACGCTGATCGGTGGCCAGTTACTGGCTGTTGTGCTGCTGGTCGTGCTGCAGCAGACTCTGTCAACCAGTCAGCTGAAAGACTGGGGATGGCGCATCCCGTTTGTGATGGGAGCGGTTGCCGCCCTGGTTGCCCTGTATTTACGCAAATCGCTCAATGAAACGGCCTCCGATGAAAGCAGAAAAAATCAGGATGCCGGAACATTGGCAGGGTTGATGAAGCACAAAGGTGCCTTTTTTACCGTGATCGGTTTTACGGCCGGCGGTTCGCTGATCTTCTACACCTTCACAACCTATATGCAGAAATATCTTGTGAACTCGGCGCATATGGACCCCAAACTGGCCAGCGTTGTGATGACATGCGCGCTGTTCTGCTACATGTTGCTGCAACCTTTATTTGGGGCCCTGTCCGATAAAATCGGTCGTCGCACCAATATGTTGTGTTTTGGTACATTTGCGACGTTGTTTACCCTGCCGATTCTGCATAGTCTTAATGGGGTGACCAACCCGTATATCGCCTTTGGACTAATTCTGGTGGCGCTTGCCATTGTCAGTTTTTACACATCCATCAGCGGCCTGATCAAGGCGGAATTGTTTCCGCCGGAGGTGCGGGCATTGGGGGTCGGATTATCCTATGCGGTGGGAAATGCCCTGTTCGGTGGTTCAGCCGAATTTGTCGCATTGCGACTGAAGTCGCTGGGGGTCGAGTCAAGTTTTTATTGGTATGTGACGATAATGTGTGCGATTGCATTGATCGTTTCCTATCGACTGAAAGATCCGGGCATCGAAGGATATTTGGTAAAAGCAGGAGACCGCACAGGAATAAATTGACTTACCTGTACTGAAAACGGTGGATAATCCGCTTTTTATAATTTCACGATGAGCCTGTACCGCAACGTCCAATTCAATTTACGCTATTTCATTAAATTATGTCTATCCTTCGGTTAAACGTCGCTTCCCGGTTCGTACTCGTATTGTTTATCGGACTGCTTTTTCAGGCAGGAATCTCGGTCATTTCACTTCTCGATCTTAAGGAGTCGATGCGCAGGGACCGAACCTCCGAGGTAAAACATCTGCTTGAAACGGCGTATAGCACAGTGGTTTTTTATCATGAACAGGCCCTGAAAGGCGAGATGACCGATGAGCAGGCTCGCAAAGCCGCGAGCGATGCGGTGCGTGCCATGCATTACGATGCCCATAATTATTTTTTCATCTGGGATCTGGACGGCAATGGTATTGCGCACGGTGGAAACAGCAAGTACGAAGGCAGGAATTATCTGACGGGTCCGGATGCGGAAAATAATCCCGTGGTCTCCTACATGGTGCGTCAACTTGTCAATGTCGCGAATAGCGATGCCAAAGAGGGTCTGACAACGTATCGCATTCCCAAAGCGGGTCAAACTGTCCCACTTGAAAAAATCGCCTATAACCGCCTGTTTGAACCCTGGCGATGGTCTGTTGGAACGGGCGCCTATATCGATGACATTGATATTGCCTTCAAGTTGCGCGCCCTGCAATTGTTCTGGATTTTTCTTCTCCTGATGGTCGTCGCCAGCCTGGTCACCTATTTTGTTGTCCATGACCTTGTGTTGTCGATGCGGCGTCTGTCGCTCAGCATTAACAAGTTGACCAACGGTGAAATGGTCAGTGAAATTCCGGATACCGGACGACACGATGAAGTGGGTGTTATGGCCAAGGCATTGCTGGTATTGCGCGATACCAGCAAAGAAGTATCAGAACTGAAGCTGGATCATTTAACAGGCCTTCCAACCCGCAAACTTCTGGTGGACAGGATCAGACAGGCCAAGGTGCGCAGTGCGCGAAATGGAATGACAAACGCCTTGTTGTTACTGGACCTGGACAAATTCAAGCCCCTCAATGATACACACGGCCATGATGCCGGCGACAAGTTGTTAAAGGAAGTCGCCAACCGGCTGAGCCGATCGGTGCGCGAAAGTGATACTGTGGCCCGACTGGGCGGCGATGAATTTGTGGTACTGCTGGTTGATCTGTCGACAGAACATGAGAAGGCAAAAGATATCGCTGCAAAAATAGCTGAAAAAATTTTGGCGTCGCTGAACCAGGACTATTTTTTGGGCCATATTGTCCATCACTGCACGGCGAGTATCGGAGTGACCCTGTTTATGGGCAAGACTGTGCCGGCCGATGATTTGTTAAAGCAGGCCGATATTGCGATGTACAAGTCGAAAATATCGGGCAGCGACTGCTGTCAGTTCTTTGAAGACGATAATGAGTTTGATAAACAGGGGCAGATCAACTTCGAGAAGGAAATGCGGACCGCATTGTCCCAACATCAATTTGTTCTCCATTATCAGCCGCAGGTCACCCTGGACGGTCAACTGCTCGGATGCGAGGCACTGGTTCGCTGGCAGCATCCGACCCGGGGCATTGTCGATCCTGAAGAATTTCTTCCAATAGCAGAAAAGAAAGGCTTTTCTGCCGCGATCGGCAAAATTGTGCTGGAACAGGCGTGCCTGCAACTGGCTGAGTGGAGCAGGAGCATTGAATTAGCGGATCTGAAAATTTCGGTCAATGTCGACATGGTCGATTTTCGGCGGGCCGAGTTTATTGATAATTTCCTGACGATAGTTCAGCGCACACGCGTCAACCCGGCACGGCTGGTGCTTGAAATATCTGAGCATGTACTGGCCAACAATGTGCCGGTGGTGATTGAAAAAATGGCGGCATTGCGGAAATTGGGCGTCAGTTTTTCCATCCATGACTTTGGCATGGGGTATGCGCCCCTGTCATTCCTGTCTGAACTGCCGATTCAGGAAGTTAAAATCTGCCCGTCGTTCGTCCAGAAGATTTTTAACGACACCAGTTGCCTGGCGACGCCAAAAATGATTCTGGCAATCGCTGCCAGCCTGGGATTAAATACCGTCGCCGTTGGTGTCGAAACCCAGGCACAACAGGATTATCTTGTCCAGGCTGGCTGTAATGGTTTCCAGGGCTATTTATGCAGCAGGCCGTTAGCCCCGGAAGAATTTGGGCAGTTTTTCAGAGCCCGGTATCAGTCAGGAAAATAGGGTCTAGTGCGCTGCACCGGCATCGGCACCGGAAGGTGCGCCCATCTTCGCAGGTCGTGCCAGCCAGATAATCCCGAGTAATCCGATGAAAATTATCGCTGAGACATAGAAAATGTCATTCGCTGCCATCATATACGCCTGCTGGTCAATCGTGCGATTAATCACTGCCAGAGACTGGTCCATGGTCAAACCTGCACTTTGCAGGCTAGCCAGTGCGTGGGTGGCAGGCAGATTCGCCAGATTGATTCCTTCGGTTAAATGCGCATGGTGCATGGCAGCGCGATCTTCCCAGATGGTGGTGGAAATCGAGGTGCCGAAAGCGCCGGCAGTAATGCGCGCAAAATTGGACAGGCCGGACGCACTGGGTATTTTCTGTTGCGGCAAACCTGACAATGTCAGCGTTACCAGAGGAATGAAGAAGAATGCCATTGCCACTCCTTGCACGAAAGTCGGAATCAATATGGTCATGATATCGGCATCGGTATTAAAGCGCGAGCGCATCCACAAAACGATTCCAAAGACGATGAATGATATGGTTGATAAGATCCTTGGATCGACCTTGTTCACATTTTTTCCAACCAGGGGCGACAGTATGATTGCCATAATGCCCACTGGCGCCAGCACCATGCCCGCCTGTGTGGCGGTATATCCCATATATTGCTGCAGCCATAGCGGCAGCAGGACGACATTGCCGAAAAACACGCCATAGCCCAGTGACAGGGCAACTGTACCCGTCCAGAAATTGCGGCTGTTAAACAGGTGCAGGTCCACGACTGGATGGTCGTCGGTCAGCTCCCACGCGATAAAGAAAACAAAACCGACCACGGCAACAATCGCCAGGGTAATGATCTGGGTGGACTCGAACCAGTCAAGCTCTTTGCCTTTATCCATCATGATCTGCATGGCGCCGACCCAGACGACCAGCAGGAACAGTCCCACTTTATCAACCGGCAATTTATGAACCACCGATTCTCTGGTTTTGTAAATACTCCAGGAAATGCCTGCGGCCAGAAAGCCAACCGGTATATTGATGTAGAAAATCCATGACCATGAAATGTGATCCGTGATCCAGCCGCCGAGCAGCGGTCCCATGACAGGGGCAACCAGAGTTGTCATCGCCCATAACGCCAGCGCGGTTCCCGCTTTGGCTTTCGGATAGCTGGATAACAGCAATGACTGTGAAAGCGGAATGATCGGTCCTGTGACGGCCCCCTGCAGCACCCGAAAGGCGATGAGCGATTCGATATTGGGTGCAAAGCCGCATAGCCATGACGCGAGCACGAATAACAGGACACTGACAATAAATAAACGTACCTGACCAAATCGCTGAGTCAGCCAGCCGGTCAGGGGTATTGAAATCGCATTGGCTACCGCAAAGGATGTAATTACCCAGGTTCCCTGCGAAGGGCTCACGCCCAAATCGCCTGAAATGGCCGGAATCGACACATTGGCAATCGATGTGTCGAGCACAATCATGAAGGTGGCCAATGCCAGGGCAAACGTTCCCCAGAGCAGCGCTGCGCCCTTGAGCGGCGGATATTCTATATAGGCTGGCCTGCCAGCGTCCGGATTAGTTTGATTGGACATAAACCTGATCTATTTCTTCGGGGACTTTTCGCCCAGATTGGCTGCAATGATCTTCTGAATTTCAGCGTCGACATCAGTCGATTCTGTGGCCAGTATTTCTGTTTGCGGCGCGTTGCCGGATGTGTTGGCCAATGCTTTACCGGACTGGTCGGCAATTTCCACGTCAACTTCCATAGACAGTCCAATCCGCAGCGGATGTTCTGCCAGTTCCTTCGGATCCAGTTTAATTCGCACAGGGACGCGCTGTACCACCTTGATCCAGTTACCGGTCGCATTTTGTGCCGGTAACAATGCAAAAGCAGACCCGGTGCCGACGCCCAGTCCCTCTACTGTACCGTGAAACGGAACATTTTTGCCGTACATGTCAGCGATCAATGTCACCGGCTGGCCGATACGCATCTTGCGCAGTTGCACTTCTTTAAAATTGGCATCCACCCATAACTGATCCAGTGGAATCACGGCCATCAGGGGGGTGCCCGCCTGTATCCGTTGGCCCAGCTGGACACTGCGACGTGCAACATAGCCCGACACCGGGGCAAGCAATTGTGTCCGCTGGAAGTTGATATAGGCCTCACGAAATTTTGCCGCAGCACTTAACACACGGGGATGATGTTCGATGCGTACGCCCGAGGTCAGTGTTTTATTCGAGGCTAATTGTTCCCTGGCGGACAATTCGCCTGCGACAGCCGAGTCGTAGGCGCTTTCGGCCGTGGCCAGACCGGCCCTGGCATGATCCAATTCTTCATTCGAAACGCCGCCGATGCTGGCCACGGCCTGACGACGTGCCAGATCGTCCCTGGCTTTTGCCAATTCATTTCTGGTCCGTGAAATTTCTGCCTGGCGCACGCTTACGTTGGCCTTCAATGTGTCATTGTTGGCATATAAATAGCGCGATTCACGCACGGTTTCTGCCAATTGCCCGCGCGCCTGATCCAATGCGACCTGCGCATCGGCATTGTCCAGTTTCACCAGAGTCTGTCCCGCATGGACGTAGTCCGTATCCTGAACCTGAATGGCGTTGACCGTGCCAGCAATTTGCGGCGTGATCTGGACAATATTGCCCTGCACGTAGGCATTGTCGGTGTCTTCGTGTTTGCCATTGTTGATGATCCAGTAGACACCGTAAACAATCGCCACCACGGCGATGACTCCGGCAATTGTCAATAAGGCGGTTTTCCGTTTTGCCTGACCCGGGATGATTTTTTCAGCTGAGTTATCCATATTTTTCCTGATTATTTTCCGCTCAAGTGACTCAAGCGTTAGTTAAATTCAAAAATGATGCTGTTTACTTTGTGGCGGCCACTTCTTTGGCAGACATGGATCCGTTAAAACCGCCTCCCAAGGCTCGAATCAGATTTATGTTGAGTTCGATCGAACGGGTCTTCAGATCATTGGCGGCGCTAAGTTGCGCGAGCACGGCCGATTCGGCATTTAACACCGTGGCCCGATTGACCAATCCTGCTTTTTCCCGCTGCTGGGCAATCTCGAGCACATTTTCCGCGCTCCGTTGAAGTTCATCCTGTTGCTTTTGCATCTGCACAACCGAACGTAATGAAGTCAACTGGTCGGCAACATCATGAATCGCTTCAATCAAGGTCTGGTTGTAGCTTTCAACTGCTATGTCATAGTCGGCCGTCCGGTCGCCGAGTTTGGCGCGCAAACGGCCTGCATCAAAGATCGGCAAACTGATAGCCGGGCCAACCCCATAGTCGCGGCTGGACCACTCGAGCCAGTGACCGAACCCCAGGCTGGAAAAGCCGGCAAACGCCGACAGATTGACGTTCGGGTAAAATTCCGCTTTTGTCATGTCAATCTGGCTGCTTGCGGCTTCTGCCCGCAAACGCGCTGCTGTGATGTCGGCACGCCGTCCAACCAGATCAGCCGGCACGGAATCAGGGATGCTGTTGTTGAGGGTGCCAGGCAAGACTGCAACCAGATCTTTTGTCGCGTCCGGCCCTTTACCAATCAGGGCTGCCAGTGCGTTTCTTGCCAGACTGATCTGTTCATCAAGTCTGATGATGTCAGACTTGATCGCAGGGATGCCCTGTTTGGAAATTTTCATGTCCTGTCGGGTATCGAGGCCGGCTTCCAGGCGCCGGTGCGTCAGATTAAACAGTTCATCACGTTGCGCCAGGGTCTTTTCAAGTATCTTTTTCTGTTCGAGATGATGGCCCAGCGTGAAATAACTTTTTGCAACACTGGTTTCAATGATGAGGCGCGCAGAATGTATTTCTGCCTGCGCCGCTTTCTCATTACTGATTGCTGCATTCAGTGCCGAGCGATTCTTGCCCCAGAAATCAAATTCGTAGTTGGCGTCGACCATCAGGGTGTTGGTCGAATAGATCGAGCCGGCAAACGGGGGAGGGTAGAGGCCATTTTCCGTGATGCGTTCCGGCATCATGCTGGCATCGATCGCTGCCTCCGGCCATCGGCCTGCTTCTGCCACCTTGGTCATGGCCGCAACTTTGGCCAATCGTGCCTGGGCAATCCTGATATCGGGGTTGTTGTCCAGTGCCTGTCGCATCAGATCGTTCAGGACAGGATCGTTCAGTACTTCCCATGAGTGGTCGTTGGGCCATTGCAGGGTCTGGGCTTGCAAGGCCAAATCGGCTGATGTGGTCAGCGTGGAATGGGGCGCGATGCCCGAATAATTAACACATCCTGCCAGCAGCACGCCCAGCAGGGATGCCGCACGTTTTAATAGGGGAGATTTCATCATGTTGAGTTTCCTGTTCGATGTGTTTGCTTAAGCCGCTTGTCCGTTGACCAGCATGCGATCCAGAAGACTTTTCAGGGTGTCCAGCTCGTCCTGGTTAAATCCCTTCAAATGATGGTTCATCACTTTGCAAAGATCGGCCGGTATTTTTTGGCAGACACGTTTTCCTTCTTCGGTTAGCGCCAGATGCACGACGCGTCTGTCCTCGCTGGAACGGGTACGTTCAATCAGTCCTTTATTCTGCAAGCGGTCCAGCATGCGTGTTGTGGCGCCGGTATCCATGAAAGTGTCTTTGGCAAGCGCCGCTGCAGTTTCCGCTTTGCCGAAATAAATATATAAGAGCGGGCGCCATTGCATCGCGGTTAAATCATGTTTCTGCATTTCGATATCTATCATCTTCGTGATGGAGATATGTACCCGGCTCATTTTGTAGCCGACAGCTTCCTGCGGAATATAGTTATCCGGTTTATAGAATTCCATTATTTCGGGATCCACTGATGGACCGGATTGTTTCTCTTTTGTCATGATTTGATGGGTTGGATAGGAAGTGGTGCAATATAGCTGCTTAGGCAGATATTGTCAAGGCAGTTTAATTTGCCGGGGAAAAAGTATGACGTCTGGCGCCCGGGTCTGCAGAACTGGGCGTCGTTCCGTGCTGGATCGCGTTTGGAGGGTGTACCGCAACATCAATGGGGGCAACAGATAATGGAAAATCTGTCAACAGGCGATAAGATCGGGTGCACCGGACAGGCAGGTGGCGAACTTTTGAATATCCACGTTGCCACCGCTGACAATGATACCCACACGCGCACCCGAGACATCGACCACTTTCTGCATGACGGCAGCTGCCGCAAGGCACCCCGTGGGTTCGACCACCATTTTCATGCGTTCGGCAAAAAAGCGCATCTGTATGCCTAACTGCTCGTCAGTCACAGTCACAATCTCTCTGACGTATTGCTGTATAACAGGGAACGTCAGCTGACCGACCTGCTGGGTCTGTGCACCGTCGGCGATGGTGGCGGGCAGCGGAATATGGATCCGTGTTCTGCTCCGCATCGATTGTTGAACGTCATTGCCGGCCAGTGGTTCAACACCGATCACGATGCAGTCCGGTGACAGGGTCGCTGCCGCGACGGCACAGCCGGCCAGTAATCCGCCACCGCCAGTGCAGACGAACAAATAATCGAGTTGGCCGGCTTCGTCGAACAATTCTTTGGCGGCCGTACCCTGACCGGCTATCACATCCGGATGATCAAAAGGAGGAATCAATGACAGTCCGCGTGCCTCGGTGATGCGTGCGGACACGACTTCGCGTTCTTCGACGCCGCGCTGGTAAAGAACGACTTCCGCGCCGTAACCGCGCGTTGCGGCGATCTTCATGGCGGGCGCGTCATGCGGCATGACGATACAGGTCTGTACCCCGCACAATTGTCCGGCCAGCGCAATGGCCTGGGCATGATTGCCAGATGAGTACGCAATGACACCTTTCTTTTTCTGCGCGGCACTCAGGCGGCTGATGGCATTGTAGGCACCCCGGAATTTGAAGGCACCGGCGCGCTGGAAATTTTCACATTTGAAGTAAAGTTCGGCACGGGTGTGGCGATTGGCCTGACGTGATGTTAGCACGGGAGTTCTGGTTGCCACAGCATGAAGGCAGTCTGCCGCCTCCAGAATGTCTGCAAACGTTATTGCAAGCGCTGTCGTCGTCATGGGATTTGGGTGAAATGAATGTTCGTGTGAATGATTCTAGCACGGCCAGTGGTTAACGCGCCGCTGGTGACGTTTTATCGAGTGAGTTAGAATGGCTGTTTTACGCACTGAGGGGTGAAAATGTTAAAGCATATCGTCATGTGGAAATTGAAGGAGCAGGCCGAAGGCGCCGATAAAGCCACGAACGCCGGGAAATTGAAAGCCTTGCTGGAAACCTGTAACAATCTTGTGCCGGGCCTGTTGAAACTGGAAGCGTCGCTGGCGACCCCGGGGCTGGAAGCCACGTATGACGTGGTTCTGTATATGGAATTTACCGATAAGGCGGCATTGGATGCTTACCAGGATCACCCCACCCATCAGGCCATCAAGCCCTTTATTGGTGCTGTTCGTTCAGAGCGTCAATGCATGGATTATGAAGTTTAACTACCGATAACGGCTGGATCAATTATGGCGATCAAGATAAGTTTGGATAAGTGGCAGGTTCAGAAAGAACAGGCGCGCAGCATACGCATGGCCGTTTTCGTGATAGAGCAGCAGGTGCCGATTGAACTGGAGTGGGATGACATGGATGAGTATTGCATCCATGCGGTCGCGACAGATGAAAGCGGTAACGCGGTTGGTACCGGGCGTTTGCTGCCTGACGGTCATATTGGACGCATGGCTGTCCTGGCAAGTGCCCGCGGTCGGGGCGTTGGTGGTCTGCTGTTGCAGGAGTTGATGCAGGCCGCACAGCAGCGCGGCGACAAGCGAGCGGTATTAAGTGCGCAGCGTCAGGCTGAAGGGTTTTACCAGCGATATGGTTTTAAGGCGTTCGGGGAGGAATATCTGGAAGCAGGTATCGTTCACATTGATATGGAACACAGTTATTCAATCAGCTGATTCTTGATGGCGTAGTGCGTTAATTCAGCATTGTTTTTCAGTTTCATTTTCAGTAAAACGCGTGAGCGATACTCGCTGATGGTTTTTACTGACAGCGACAATTCTTTCGCAATGTCGCTCACTGCCTTTCCTGAGGCGATCATCGTCATGGTCTGGTATTCGCGGTCCGACAGGGTTTCGTGCAGGTTAATCTGGTGTTCATCATCAATGTGATTTGCCAGTTCCTGGGCCACCGACGCATTAATGTACTTTAAACCGGACGCGACCTGACGAATGGCCGTCACCAATTCTTTCGGGGCACTCTGCTTGTTGAGATAGCCTGAAGCCCCTGCCTTGAGAGCACGTATGGCGTACTGGTCTTCAGGATGCATGGTCAGCATGACGACGGAAATGGCGGGCTGCTCCTTCTTGATCTGTTTCAGGATTTCAAGTCCGCTTTTGTCCGGCAATGAAATATCAAGAAGCAGTACATCAAATTCGTGATCACGACACAACTTAATGGTGCCCAGCCCGGTTTCCGCTTCGCCGCGAACGATAATATCTTTGGTGTCGGCCAGAATCTGTTTTAAGCCCTCTCGTACAATAGCGTGATCATCGGCAATGACGACTTCAATGATGGAGTGATCTTTCATCTTTTATCTCTTGTTGGGTCGCGATCGGTCACAAAAGCGAAAGTTGATCATAAATCGGTTCTATTTGATCACCGGACGATGAATCAGGTTGGGTTGCGAGAGGTATCCTGATGGAGATGGTGCAGCCATTGTCCGGTTGGGAATCAATCTCCAAAGTACCACCGATTTCCTTGCAGCGTTCTGCCATACCCAGCAGACCGAATGAGTTGGGTTTGGAGCTGTGGTCGGGTTTTAGCCCGCAGCCATTATCGGCAATCGTCAGGCTGATACTGTTACGTGTATGGACGATGGCAAGGCTTACGTAAGAGGCGCTGGCATGTTTGGCGATGTTCGTCAATGCTTCCTGCACCATTCTGAAGATGGCCGTGGCATAGTCGGGTTCCAGCGAGATGTCGGCATTGTTGCTTGAAAATGAACACCGGATACCGGTCTGTTTTTCAAACTCTTTAATTTGCCAGTCGAGGGCCGGGATAATTCCGAGATCCAGTACGCTGGGTCGCAGATCGCGTGCAATTCGATGTCCGGCTTCAATGGTGCGATCAATCAGCGTATCAACATATTGTGTTTTTTCGGTGATCCAGGGCTGATCTTTGGGCAAACGGTTTTCAAGCGTGTGCATGATCATTTTTATCGCCACCAGATTGCCACCCATTTCATCATGAATTTCCCGGGCGATCCGTGTGCGCTCCTGTTCCTTGATGCGTTCAATGTGGGCAGACAGTTCGGCCAATCGCTGGCGATAATGATGCAATTCGACATCCACCAGTTTTCGCCGGGTCACGTTGGTGATGATGCCTTCCCATATGATGTCTTCATTGGCGCCATGGACCAAATGACGGGGAACTGCGCGTATCTGTATCCACTTGACGTCACCCCATTCCTCGACCCAGATGCGACCCTCCCACTGCCAATGGCTCTGCTGCGAGGCCGATTCCTGCATGCTGGCAAAATAGGAGGCGCGGTCTTCCGGCAAGATGAGTTCGACGAATTTTTCCGGGTTGAAATAAAGTACCTCTGGCATCACACCGAGCGTGCTTTCGCAGTTGGCACTTAAAAAAAGATAGCGACCTGTACCGTCGCGGTGCAGCGAGAACTGCATCACAACACCGGGCATATTGCTGACAATGGCGGCGTAGCGCTCTGCGTTCTGCGCAGCCGATTCGCCCGCCTGGTCCTGTTCGCCGAGCGCGTTGCCAATCACAATCAGGACCTGCTTGTTTTCAACCGATTCGAGCATGACATGCAACCGGACCGGATATTCGGTACCATTCTTGCAGGTGTGCCTGGTGCTGATGGTCATCTTTTCCTGGTGGCCCAACAGCAGCGGGCTGAGTTGAATCTGCCATTCTGCCGATGTAAATTCGCGCGCTACCTGCCCGTGCTGCATCTGCTGAATTTCGGACAGGTTGTAACCCAGCCGGTCCAGCGCCACGGGATTGACTTCCAGGTAACTTGAATCCAACGCATCGATGAGGTAAATTTCATTGAAACTACCCTCGATAATTTTGTTCAACAAACTGGGTTGGCCCATGGCTGTGGTTCTCGTGGCAAATTAGTAATGAAGATAACGCATAAATTAACATAATTAATCTAATTAATACAGAAGGGAGATGCCTGAGTAGCCGGTAATCTGGCATATAGTAGTTGGGTTGTCCCTTAAACGTTGGATTTAAACAGACATTGGTAAAGGAAAAACAGTCATGACGACGAACCCGGCAAATCAGAGTGATGATGACGATGAGCTACAGAATGCCCTGTTGCAGATTTCCCCGGGTGCCAAAAACTACATTACCCGGGCCGGCTATCTGTCAATGAAAGAGGAACTGCTGGAATTAATTGATGTGGCAAGACCGGACGTTGTCAGGATCGTCTCGTGGGCCGCGTCAAATGGAGACCGGTCTGAAAACGGCGATTATATTTATGGCAAACGTCGCCTGCGCGAAATTGACCGGCGGATCCGGTTTCTGACAAAACGGCTGGACCTGGCCGAAGTGGTCGACCCGCAGGTGCATCACGGATCCGATCAGGTGTTTTTTGGCGCAACAGTCCGTTATGTGACGTCAGCAGGCGTTGAACACGAAGTGACGATAGTTGGTGTCGATGAATTTGACCCATTGCGCGGAAAAATAAGCTGGGTTTCTCCGGTTGCAAGAGCACTGAATAAAGCGTTCGAGGGGGATTCCGTGAAATTGCAGACGCCGTCAGGTATTGATGAAATTACCGTCATTCAGGTGACCTACCCATCATAGTATTTAAACAACATAAAATTATCCTTACCGGGTTGAACCCTGCAAGTCGGCCAGATTCTTGATGCAGCGCAAACACAGAATTCGCAACCGTTATACGATGAATTACCACTGATTAAAACAGTCGATGAATGCCATGCACCCGTCTGGAACAGAGTCATGACTGGCCTGACTTTACTGCTTACCTTTGCTGAACAGGCCGCCACTGTTGTCTTGTTCCCCGCCGGAGCAGTCTTGCCAGGTTAAATTAATTTCATGCCCAAAGAGAGCGAATGTAAAGCTGAACGTCATGCCATCGTCGCGAGCCATCTGACGAAATGGTTCGGCGACGGTGACAGCAAAAAAATTGCGGTCAACCATGTTGATTTTGTCGCCGATTTTGGTGAAATGCTGTTTATCGTCGGACCCTCCGGGAGTGGCAAGACAACGCTACTCAGCATGATTTCCGGTATTTTGCGTCCCGATGAAGGCCAGGTGACGGTCAAAGGTAATGACATCTGGACGATGACCAATGACCAGCTGGCCGATTTTCGCCTGAATTCGATTGGATTCGTATTCCAGGATTACCACTTGTTTCCTCGTCTGACCAGTGCGGAAAATGTCGCCATTCCACTTATTATCAAGCGCGAAAACTGGGATAACTCGATTGTTCAGGCAAAAAAATATCTGGAAATCGTCGGACTGAAAGGCAGTGGGGAGTTACTGCCGGTCAAATTGTCGGGCGGCGAGCAACAGCGCGTTGCCATTGCACGTGCCATTGTCGGCGGTCCTGAAATTCTGATTTTGGATGAACCTACCGCTTCACTCGACGGCGATACGGGAAAAATGATTATTTCCTTCGTTAAGGATAACATTTTGAACGACAACAGGTGCATCGTCATTGTGACTCATGACGCACGCATCAATGAGTATGCTGATCGGATCATTCATATGGAAGACGGCCGCATTGTGGATTCTGAAGAGGGTACCGAATGAGAAATAGAATCATTATTGTCACCGCATTGATCGGCGTGCTGGGCGGATTGTTCAGCGCCTTCATACTGGGTATTGAAAAGCCTGCTCAGCCGCCTGTTTTCAAGCCGGTTAGCAGTCCGTTTGAAACTGCAATCTATGCTAATGGCATGATTGAAAGTGAACAGTCGTCGGGCGAAAACATAACCCTGTTTCCTGAGGTTTCCGGACAGGTTACCCAGATTCTCGTGCGGGAAGGGCAGGCAGTTAAGGCGGGTTCGCCCATGTTGCGTATCGATGACACCGTGCAGAAGGCCACCACCGAACAATTGCACAAGCAGGCGCTGGCCTCGCTGGATCTGTTAAACGAATTGAAGGCCCAACCCCGCAAGGAAACACTGGATGTCGCCAAGGCGCAGGTGGATCAGGCGCACGCCAATTGGGTCACGGCACGCGACCAGTATGACAAGCGCCGCACATCATTTGAGATGGATGCCCGCTCGATCAGTAAAGATGCACTGGATACTGCCAGGGATGCGCTTGAGCAGGCGGCGACCGGTCTGGCTGTCGCCCAGAAACAGTATGACTTAATCAGGGCCGGTGCATGGAGTTATGACATCGCCACACAGGATAAGCAATACCAGGCCAACCTGCAGGCCTATAATTCTGCCAAAGCCGTACTGGAAAAATTTGACATTAAAGCGCCGGTGGACGGCGTGGTGCTGGCGGTTAACACGACCAAGGGCAGCTACGTATCGTCGCTGGGTGCCTACAATACCTATGAGCAGGGTTCGGATCCCATTATAGTAATGAGCGCACCACAGGATTATTTGTCGGTACGCTGTTTTGTCGATGAAATTCTGTTGGCCAAACTGCCCGGACCTGACCAGATTCGCGCCGAAATGTCGTTACGTGGAACCGATCTGAAAGTGCCGCTGGAATTCGTGCGCGTGCAGCCCTATGTGACACCCAAGCTGGAACTGTCAAACCAGCGCCAGGAGAAAGTTGATCTGCGTGTATTACCGGTGATATTTCGCTTTTCCCGGAAAAATCTGGCGGCGGCTGCTTATCCCGGGCAACAGGTGGACGTATATATCGGGAAGAAATAATCATGGCAAACAGCAGCTTGCAGTCAGTGAGGCAGCGCACCGGTCAGGTCACCCGGGCTGGCGCCTGCAGCCTGTCCATCCTGTTCGCCTGCCTGTTGTGTTCATGCGCAGTGGGTCCTGATTTTGTCCGACCTGAAGCGCCTGGCACCGAACGGTATACAACGGACTCTCAAACTGAATCACCAGCCGGGGCGGGATCCCAGAAAATCGTTGCTGGCGCTGATATCCCTGCCAGCTGGTGGTCCCTGTTTCAGTCCGAACAGCTAAATAACCTGGTCAATGACGCAGTTCAGCATAACGCGACACTCGAGGCATCCCTGGCAACCCTGCGTCAAAGCCAGCATAACCTGCAAGCCGGTTATGGCGTGTTTTTCCCGCAGCTTGAAATCGGTTTTGGCGGCACCAGAGAACGCACAGCGCCGATTGTTCAGGGCCTGCAATCACCCTCGTCGATTTTTAATGTGGTAACCCTGAGTGGCAGTATCGGTTACTCACTGGATCTGTTCGGCGGTGAACGGCGGGCGATAGAACAGTTGTCAGCCCAAACGGATTATCAGCAATACGCCAGCAAGGCGGCGTATGTCACATTAACAGCCAATGTGGTGAATACCTCCATCGCAAGAGCGGCCTATGTGGCCCAGATTCACGCCACCGAACAACTGATTGCTCTGGAGCGGGAGCAGCTGGAAGCGACCCGCGCGCAGGTAAAGGCAGGCACAGCGCCGTATTCGGCTGAACTCGCTACTCTTAGCCTGGTAGCCGCGAACACGGCACTTCTTGCGCCCTTGAAACAGCAACTGAATCAGGCGGACAATCTTCTGGCCACGCTGGAGGGCAAATTTCCTGGTGACCTTACATTACCCGTTATTGATCTCGACAGCCTCACCCTGCCGCAGGAACTGCCGTTAAGCCTGCCATCGGAATTGGTGCATCGGCGTCCCGATATTCTGCAATCGGAAGCTCAACTGCACGCAGCCAGTGCCAGCATCGGCGTCACGACAGCGGCTCTGTTTCCGAGTATCAGTCTGACAGGTACGATAGGTCAGGCGGGAACCAGTCTGGGCAACCTTTCCGGTGAAAACGGTCGTTTCTGGAGTGTCGGTCCCGCCGTTTCAATTCCTGTTTTCCGCGGGGGTACTTTATGGTACGGGCGCCAGGCTGCTCTGGATGCTTATCAGTCAGCGCAGGCGGCTTACCGGCAAACCGTGCTGACCGCCTTCGCCGAAGTCGCCACTGAATTACATGCCCTGGAAAATGATGCCATGGCATTTCAGGCGCAGCGTGTGTCGCTGCAGGACGCCAGGGAAGCGTACCAATTAACGCAGGCGAATTACCGCGCCGGCATGGCATCCTACCTGGATGTCGTGGCGGCTGACGTGCAATTCCACCAGGCGACGATAGCCTGCATACAGGCAAGCGCCCAACGTTATCAGGATACCGTGGCACTGTTTGTCGCGTCAGGCGGGGGATGGTGGAATATCCCGGATGCGACTGGCGGAGCAGCGCCATGAAATACACCGGCATTTTCCGGATAGGCTTCAAGCTGCTGGTGAACGACAAGGCCAAATTCAGTGCGCTGCTCATCGGTATCACTTTTGCCGTTTTTTTAATGGTGCAGATGATGGCGATGTTCTCGGGTATTCTTAATCGCGCCCATTCGACGGTTACCAATATCGGCGCCCAGATATGGATCATGGACCCGGCGGTCACGACGCCCACCAGTTCCGTACCTTTGCCCGATTATTTACTGGATGCCGTACGCAGTATGGACGGTGTCAGGTATGCAGTGCCTTTATTTGTCGGCGGAGCCCAGCTGAAGCTGAACAGTGGCACCATTCAGTCGGTTAACGTTATCGGTCTGGATGACAGCAGTCTGTTCGGTCGCCCGGAACTCGAACAGGGGAACATCAAGGATATTTTTGCGGACAATTCATTTATTGTGGTCGACGATGTTGAATTTTCCAAGCTGGAAAATCCGAAAATCGGCACGGCCTTTGAGTTAAATGACAATCGCGGTGTCATCATTGGCATAGCCAAAGTGAATTCGAATGGCCTCAATGGCATCCCCACCATGTATACAACGTACAATCGTGCGATTCAATATATTCCTTCGACGCGATTTACCATGTCTTACATATTGGCGGAAGCAAAAAGCAGGGCGGATATCGCCAGCATCAAACAGAAAGTGGCCCGATTTGGGTATGTAACGCGCACTTATGACGAATTCAATCAGTACGTGTCGGACTACTACACGTATCAGACCGGGATAGGCACCAACATTCTGCTGATGACAATTATCAGCTTTATTGTGGGATTGTCCATTTCAGGCCAGACTTTTTACACGTTTGTGATTGAGAACCTCGACAAATTTGGTGCGCTAAAAGCGATCGGTACCAAGGGTCGTGACCTGGTATACATGATTTTATTCATGGCCGCATTTACTTCCCTGACCGGCTACGGCCTGGGCATTGGACTGGTTACCCTGGTGATTTCGATAGCGCGATACCGATTGCCCAATTATGCCGCGATGATCACGTTCTGGAATCTGGAAGTCGCTTTTTTTATGGTGATCATCATCGCCGGAATATCAAGCTATGTGGGTGTTCGCAAGGTATTGAAAATCGAACCCTTTGACATATTCAGGGGTTAATGGTTATTCACTGAATAAATCAACGAGCAGGCTTCGTAACCATTGATTTCCCTGGTCCTGATTGTAGCGCCTGTGCCAGAAAATATGGGTTTGCAGGATAGGCAACCTGAGCGGTGAGGGCTGGTACGCGAGCTGAAAGGGAAGTGCCGCGCTTTCGGCCAGTTTCTGGGGTACCGTCACCAGCAGGTCGCTATTGGAAATGATATAGGGTACCGCAGTGAAATGCGGGACGCTGAATTTTACTGTTCTCATCAAACCGGCTTTTTCCAGATCGTGATTGATACGATCATAAGGACTTTCACTCGACTTGACGATGATGTGTTCAGCGGCCAGATAGCGCTTTAAGCTGATGCTTTCGCCCGCCAGCGGATGACCGGAACGCATCATCACGACATATTTCTGCCTGAACAGGCGACGCTGAAACAACGCGTCCGGAACGTCATTGAATGCGCCGATGGCAACATCGATACGACCTGCGCCCATATCGGACATCAGGTCGAGTTGCCCGGTTCTCTCTGTACTGATCCTTACGCTCGGCGCCGTCTGGGCGCAGTGCCTGATCAGTTTTGGCATGAAAAACAATTCAGCCACGTCGGTCAGGGCAATCGTGAAATGTCGCGCACTGGTTGAGGCATCAAATTTTTCCTGAACATTCATTGCCTCCGTCAGTCCGGCCAGCGCCAGACGAACGGGTTCGGCCAGTCGTTCGGCAAACGGCGTGGGTTGCATCCCTTCTTTGGTTCGAACAAACAGCAGGTCGTCGAAAGTCCGACGCAGGCGGGCTAGTGCATTGCTGATTGCCGACTGCGACAGATTGAGCCGTTTGGCGACCGTGGACACTTGTTGTTCCTGAAATAACTCGTTAAAAACAACCAGCAGGTTCAAATCAATGTGGCGCGGGTCTATCATGATTATTCATTTTGTAAATGGACTGTATTTTTACATTTATATCGTAAAACAACATAAATTGCACTAAAGTTAGCGGATTAATTCATTTCGGACGGAGAAATCAATGGATCTGAGCTATCAAACCGGCTTTGGCAATGAATTTGCCACAGAGGCATTGCCCGGTGCTTTACCCGTTGGACAGAACTCGCCGCAGCGCGCGGCCTACGGCTTATACACCGAACAGATTTCAGGGACAGCGTTTACGGCACCACGCAGTCACAACCGGCGCACCTGGACATACCGGATTCACCCGGCGGCCAAACATCAGGAATTCAGGCAGATCGATAATGGCAACATAGTCAGCGACTTTACCCAGGTGGCGGCCACTCCAAACCAGCTACGCTGGAATCCACTGCCTGCACCGTCAATAAAAACCGATTTTATTTCCGGCTGGTCGACCATGGCAGGGACGGGCTCACCGGATGCCCAATCCGGCTGTGCGATACACCTGTATGTCGCCAACGCCGACATGGACCACCGGTATTTTTACTCGGCTGACGGAGAACTGCTTATCGTTCCACAGCAGGGCAGCTTGCTGATCAAAACGGAATTGGGAAACCTGTACATCGCGCCGCAGGAAATTGCGCTTATCCCGCGGGGAATCCGCTTTCAGGTTCTGCTTCCGGATGGAATGGCACGCGGTTATATCTGCGAAAATTATGGCGCTCCGCTGCGCCTACCGGACCTCGGCGTGATTGGATCGAATGGCCTGGCCAATCCGCGCGACTTTCAGATACCGGTCGCCCGCTACGAAGATAAACAGGGCGATTTTGAACTGATTGCCAAATTCAGTGGCAATCTCTGGCAGGCCAGGATCGGTCACTCGCCCTGCGATGTGGTGGCCTGGCATGGAAATTATGCGCCGTGCAAATATGATTTGCGGCGTTTTAATACGATAGGATCGATCAGTTATGATCATCCGGATCCATCCATTTTTCTGGTCCTGCAGTCGCAAAGTGACACGCCAGGTGTTGATACGATCGATTTTGTGATTTTCCCGCCGCGCTGGCTGGCGGCAGAACATACCTTTCGACCTCCCTGGTTCCATCGCAATATTGCCGCCGAGTTTATGGGACTGATCCACGGTGCCTACGATGCCAAAGCGGAGGGCTTTTTGCCGGGTGGTGCCAGTCTGCATAATTGCATGACGGGCCATGGACCCGATGTACAAACCTTTGACAAAGCATCCTCCATTGATACGTCCAACCCGCAGAAGATTGCCAACACCATGGCATTCATGTTTGAAACACGCACCCTGTTACGTCCGACGCGTTATGCTATGGAATCGCCGGCCCGGCAAACCAACTATACCGATTGCTGGCAGGGACTTGTTAAACATTTTAATCCGGAACAACCATAATGAGCATGCAACTCAATGTCACCCATAACCCGGACCTGACCAGCTGGATAACCTCTGCGAATCTGGTTGGCCAGGATTTCCCGATACAGAATCTGCCCTTTGGCGTTTTCGTGACCGCCGACCAGTCAGAACCTCATGTTGGCGTGGCCATTGGTGTGGTGATTCTGGACCTGGCCCAGGTCGAGCAGGCTGGCCTGATTAAAATCAGGAATGGCAGCGTGTTTCGTTCATCGAGCCTGAATGCCTTTATTGCGCTGGGCAGTGCAGTCTGGAGTGACGTGCGGCTGCAAATCAGTAACCTGCTGCGCGCCGATAACCCCGTCTTGCGGGATAATGCCCCATTGCGCGCCAAAGCACTGGTTCCGCAGTCCGAAGCCACGATGCTGTTGCCGGTCGAGATCGGCGGATACACGGATTTTTATTCGTCGAAAGAACACGCGACCAATGTTGGATCGATGTTTCGTGACCCGGGCAATGCGCTGCTACCCAATTGGCTGGAAATTCCAATTGGCTACAACGGCAGGGCGTCCTCGGTCATTGTGAGTGATACGCCAATCCGCAGACCGGCGGGGCAAACCAAAGCAGCGTCGCAGAACCGCCCCGAATTTGGGCCCTGTAAAAAATTGGATATTGAACTCGAGACAGGATTCATTATTGGTTCCGGTAATGCGCTGGGCGAGCCCATCGCCTGCGAGGCGGCGGAACAACATATATTCGGCATGGTGCTGCTGAATGACTGGAGTGCGCGTGATATTCAGACCTGGGAATACGTGCCGCTGGGTCCCTTTAATTCGAAAACATTTGCGACGACCATATCGCCCTGGGTCGTTACCATGGAAGCGCTGCAGCCTTTCCGGGTCTCCACCCCCGTACAGGTGCCGGAACCGCTGGCGTATCTTCAGCACAAACCCGGCATCCATCATGGGGTCGACATACACCTTGAAGTTGTGCTGACGCCGGAGCAGAGTGGCTTGCCAAGCACGATATGCAGGACCAATTTTAAAACCATGTACTGGAGTATGGCACAACAGCTTGCGCATCACACCTCGTCCGGTTGCAATACACGGGTGGGCGACCTGATGGGCTCCGGTACCATCAGCGGGTCGGAAAAGGATACATTCGGGAGTTTGCTGGAGTTGACCTGGAATGGCGCCCGTCCCCTGACACTGTCAGATGGAAGTACTCGACAGTTCCTTCAGGACGGCGACGAGCTGACGCTGCGCGGCTGGGCGCAGGGCGCAAACTATCGGGTTGGCTTTGGATTTTGCCGTGGGAAAATTCTACCGGCAATCGGCTAAACAGTTCCGCGTTGTTCTCAGTCCGCCGTCAGTATCACCTTGACAGACGAGTCGACGGCGCTCTTTTCGATATAACCCATCATGTTGGGCGTTGTCGCAACCAGCTTCTTTATTTCTGCCGACGAGCCAATTTCTTTGGGTGGTGTACCTTTTCCGGAAAAAACCAGTCGGGACCACGCCGCCTTTACCTGCGCCTCACTTTTTCCGGTCACCTTTTCGTAAAAATTACTTCGAACTGCGCTGCCCGACACCTGATCGAGCGGCAAGGCGGTATTTCCGTTAGGCAGTTTATCGGTTTTTCCAAGATAAATGGACGTGACCTGATCAACAGTGAGTGCTGCAATGTCACTTTTTGCCCCGACGACGACCGCAACTTGAGCAAATACGTCGCCAAGCTGAACGCTCAGGGCCAGGATCAGACACAATTTATTGAAATGATTCATTTTGCAAGTTCGAATTCTCATAAAATCTGGGTATTTTAGTCTGAAAAGGGGCAATCTGGCGATTAATCCTGATGAATGTTGGTTGATGCCGGAGCGCATGAAACCGGCCTCACTGACCCGCTGGGGCGCCGATTGCCAGCTTCTCGAAATCGTGTATCGCCAAAGGCCGGCTGAATAAATAGCCCTGATAGGCATAGCATCCTGCATTGGTCAGAAACTCGCGCTGTTCGGCCGTTTCAACGCCTTCGGCAATCACATTTAATCCCAGACTTTTTCCAAGCGAAACGATGGTTTTTGCAATCGAGGCACCATTAGGATCGCTGTGCACATCACGAATAAATGATTGATCTATTTTTAACTGATCAAGCGGCAGCCGTTTCAGGAAGGACAACGACGAATAACCGGTCCCGAAATCATCCAGTGAAAATCCGATACCGTGTACTTTCAGTGCCAGCATTTTCTGTATGATATCCTCCACATTTTCCACCAGCATGCTTTCTGTCAATTCCAGTTTCAGGCGTCGCGGATTGGCACCTGTACGTTCGATTATCGAGAGAACCGTATCCATAAAATCGGCCTGCCGGAACTGAAGTGCACTGACATTCACGGCCAACATCAAATCGCACAGGCTACTGGTCTTTTCCCATTGTGCCAATTTGGCGCAGGCAGTTTCCAGTACCCAGTTGCCAATGGCCAGAATCTGGCCCGACTCTTCGGCAAATGGAATGAACAGGGCAGGTGACATCATCCCTTTTTCCGGATGTTCCCAGCGCACCAGCACTTCGGCACCGGTCAATCTGGACTCATTGGTAAACTGGCCCTGATAGTGCAGAATAAACTGTTTGTCGCGAAGCGCAATGCGCAAGTCCTCTTCGAGCGAGGCCTGCAGTTTCATCGCAGACTCCAGGCTTGGATCAAAAAACCGTATGGTATTTCTGCCCGCTTTTTTCGACTTGTACATGGCCAGATCGGCCTGTTTGAGCAGGTCATCGGTATTGGTGAACTTGCCATTGAAAATGGAAACGCCAATACTGGCGGTGCTGTGGTGGACAACGTCACCTAGTTGAAATGTCTGGTTCAGCGATTCCAGCAACTTCATGGCGGCAGTTCTTGCATTGATCGCGGCACTGTCATCATCAAAGCCCAATCCGGTCAGCAGGACAACAAATTCATCGCCGCCGAACCGGGCGACAGTATCGCCCTCCCGAATCCGCGTCATCAAATTTGCCGCCACCTGCTTCAGGACCAGATCACCTTTCTGGTGGCCCAGTGTATCGTTGATATTCTTAAAGTGATCCAGGTCGATGAACAGTAAGGCACCGTACTCACCACCGCGCGACGAAATGGCGATGACCTGATTCAATCTGTCCAGTAACAGTGTACGATTCGGCAACCCGGTCAACTGGTCAAAATAGGCCAGCTCAAATATGCGCTCTTCGCCTTTTTTTCTGCCGGTAATATCTTCACCGATCGCAATATAATTGCAGATATCGCCATTGGCCTGACGTATCGGCGAGATGGTTGTGAACAGAATAAATTCCTGACCGCTTTTACTGACATTGCAGATCTCGCCCTGCCATGTTTTTCCGTTCTTGATGGTTTTCCATAAGTCGATATAGATATCAGGCGCTGTTTTTCCCGATTTGATGATTCGTGGATTTTTCCCCATGATCTCGGTGCGCGTGTAGCCGGATTTGTTCAGGAATGCGGCATTAACATATTCGATTTCCGCGTTCATGTTGGTGATCATGACGCAGCCTGGGCTTTGTTCAACGGCCTGAAACAGTTTTAGGCGTTCGGACTCGGTTTTCATCTTCTCGGTCAGGTCACGACCCAGTGCGATCATCCTGCCGCCAGGCAAGTGCCCGGTTGTTAACTCCACACAGACCGTTGAACCATTTTTGCTGTTCAGCAGCCATTCGCGACGCGTAAATTTCGCGTATTGCGTCAGAGCCAGATATTCCTGCAATTCGTCTTCACGTTCTTCGTGGATCAAATCGGTGAATTTCAGATTATATATTTCTTCCATCGAGTAACCGGTCAGCCTGGTCGTCACAGGATTTGCGTAGATGAAATTACCGTTCGAATCACTTATCCAGATAGCGTCACCCGATTCTTCCAGTACCGAATTCAGGTCGGTTTCGGCGATTTTCCGCTGGGTGATGTCTTCTATGGAAACGAGCAACCCGCCGATTTCACCTTGGTCGTCTTTCCAGGGTTGCAGTGAACAGCGCAACCAGCGTTGTACGCCATCATTCTGTTCCCATAAAAATTCCCCGTTGTTAGTCACGTCGCCCTGAAGTGCCTGCTCATGCAGTTCTTTCCATTCAACCGGCAGGTCCGGGTTAACCCTGAAATGATTCCGGCCGATGAGATTCGTATAGCCGCGACTGTTTTCATCTATCCATTTCTGGCTGCACATCAGATAATTCATATTTGCGTCGAGCATGGCGATACTGACCGGCGCATACCTGACAAACGCCAGGGACTGATCTGAAACGGGATGGTTGTCAGTCCGGTCGTGGCTCAATTTTTCAGACGTGATGGCCTCGTTCACCAATTGCCGAATGATCAGGCGGCCGAGCAGAAGCATCAGAAAAATGACCAGTGTTTCCACGATGGCACGGGGTGTTCGGAACGCCCCGGCGTACGTGACAAATGCCAGTGAGAAGGACACCCCCAGTGTAATTAAAGCGGTACGGAAACTGCTGACGGCCAGAGCAAAGATAAAGGGTAGCCATATTCCCTGTGGTACGGATGAATTCTGAAATGCGAGGGAATCAAAAATGAACGGGATCGATGATGCCATGGCAATAATGGCAATATTAATCGTGTAATTGTGTCCGGTACGATATAAATAAGCCATGGAAAACAGCAGCACCGACAGGAGTCCGAGTGACGCGACCGAACGGTCGTCGATTGCGCTGGTATTTGTCGCATAGTCAATTAAAGCCGGGACCAGTGCAAAAAAATACAGTAACGCTCCTGCATACATAGCAAACAGCGTTAGTCTGTCTGATTTCAAATCCAGGTCAGGAAGGCGCATGTGGTACGGTTTTCCGCTTCGGTTAGGGTGATATTTTCACTATAGAATCTTTTTGTCGTCAAGCAAGTTGATGTGCCTGAATAACGGGCATTTTGAGCCGCCAGTAGCGCCGGACGGTCAAAAACCGCTCAAAAACATGAAATATTGCTATTTGTCCGGAAAACAACCGATGGTCTGTTGAAGTAGTTTATGTCCCTACGCCATGACGGTATAATTACGCACTTCGTGTAACCCAGCCGATCTGTTCATTCAAATCTGCGCCACTCTTTCTCACTATGCTGATTCTTCCTGGCTCCAACGCACTGTCATCGTTTCGTACACAAGGTCTTTTAAATCGATTGCAAGAACGGGTACCGTCGGTTGTCGCTGTCACTGGACGATATACTCACTTTATTGACGCCACCAGGTCGCTGGATGCAGACGAAATGAGTCGGCTTGGTGCGTTGCTCACGTACGGCGAAGCCTGTACGGACCAGGAGAAATCGGATCAGCCCGGTGAGCTGTTTGTGGTCATCCCACGATTTGGCACCATTTCACCGTGGTCCAGCAAAGCAACCGATATTGCCCATAACTGTGGGATGGCATCAATTAAACGTATTGAACGCGGCATCAGTTACCGGGTGTCGATAAAGTCGCATCCGGTATCGGATCTGGTGGCCCATATCACCGGGAAAAATCAGCCCTCTGCAGATACGGTCCATCAGCAGATTGCGGCTCTGCTGCATGATCGCATGACCGACATGGTCCTGAAAAGCGAAGCCGATGCGCACGGCCTGTTTACGGAATTAACTGCACAGCCTCTGGCATTTATTGACGTCCTGTCCAACGGTGCATCCGCGCTGATCAAGGCGAATACCGAGTTGGGACTGGCCTTGTCGGACGATGAAATTTCGTACCTGCACAAGGCATTTTCCGAAGCAAAGCGAAATCCCACGGATGTGGAACTGATGATGTTTGCCCAGGCGAACAGTGAACATTGTCGTCACAAGATTTTTAATGCCGACTGGATCATTGATGGCACGCGACAGGAACAGTCGCTGTTTGCCATGATAAAAAATACCCATCAGCTCGCCCCGCGCGGCACGATCGTCGCCTACAGCGACAATTCGTCGATTATCGAGGGCGCGGTGGTCTCGCGCTTTTATGCCAGGGGTAAGGAACAGGGCAATACTTACGAGGCCAGTGACGAACTGACCCATACCCTGATGAAGGTCGAAACACATAACCATCCCACGGCAATTTCTCCTTTTCCGGGCGCCTCAACCGGTGCCGGTGGTGAAATTCGGGACGAGGGGGCCACCGGACGCGGCGCCAAACCCAAAGCAGGCCTGACCGGGTTCAGCGTGTCAAATCTGTGTGTGCCGGGTCAGGTGCAATCGTGGGAAAATGATGCGGACGTACTGCGCAGAAATACACCGCCGCTGTCGGTCTATGGCAAGCCGGATCGTATCGCGAGTTCACTGCAGATCATGCTCGAAGGACCGATTGGGGGTGCGTCGTTTAACAATGAATTTGGCCGTCCGGTACTCGGTGGCTATTTCCGCACCTATGAACAGAATGTCGGTGGACAGGTGTTCGGTTACCATAAACCGATCATGATTGCCGGCGGGTTGGGCAACATATCAGATCTCCACACCCTGAAACAGCCGCTGCCAGTCGGAAGCCTGCTCATCCAGCTTGGCGGCCCGGGTATGCGCATCGGCATGGGCGGTAGTGCCGCCTCGTCGATGGCGACCGGGTCCAATACGGCAGATCTGGATTTTGATTCCGTGCAGCGCGGTAATCCCGAGATGGAACGACGGGCACAGGAAGTGATCAATGCCTGCTGGGCGATGGGAAATGATAATATCATTCTGTCGATTCATGATGTCGGAGCAGGCGGACTGTCTAACGCCTTTCCTGAAATAACCAATGATGCCAAACGCGGCGCGTTGTTTGATTTGCGCCAGATTCCCCTGGAAGAATCCGGCATGGCGCCGAAAGAAATCTGGAGCAACGAATCGCAGGAACGCTATGTTTTGGCCATTGCGCCGGAACATCTGCCGTTGTTTCAGTATTATTGCGAACGTGAACGCTGCCTTTTTGCGGTGGTCGGTACAGCCACCGAGCAGCGACAGTTGAAAGTCATTGATCCGCTGCATGACAATGCGCCCGTGGATATGCCTATGGACGTGCTGCTGGGCAAACCACCAAAAATGCTGCGCGATGTCCAAACGGTTAGCACGGATTTTCCGCCACTTGATCTAACCGGGATCGTCCTGTCGGAGGTCGCCCATAAAGTCCTGAGTTTGCCAACTGTCGGGGATAAGTCGTTTCTGATTACCATTGGCGATCGCAGTGTCGGCGCCTTGTCGGTCCGGGATCAAATGGTGGGGCCGTGGCAGGTACCCGTGGCTGATTGCGCCGTCACCGCAATGAGCTTTGAAGGTGTATTGGGTGAAGCGATGGCAATGGGTGAGCGCACGCCGGTTGCGGTTGTCAATGCGGCGGCCTCCGGTCGCATGGCGATAGGTGAAACGATCACCAACATGGCCGCGGCAGCCATTCTTGACCTGTCGGATATCAAGTTATCAGCAAACTGGATGGCTGCCTGCGGGCAACCGGGTCAGGACGCCGCACTTTATGCGACCGTGAAAGCGGTGGGTATGGAACTCTGTCCGGCACTGGGTCTGTCAATTCCCGTCGGAAAGGATTCGTTATCCATGCGTACGACCTGGAATGAGCAGGGTGCGGGTAAATCGGTAACGGCACCGGTGTCGCTGATTGTGTCCGGATTTGCGCCCGTCACCGACATCCGCGCCAATCTGACGCCGCTGTTGTCGTCAGATGCCCGATCTGTCCTGATACTGATCGATCTGGGCCGGGGGAAAAATCGTTTGGCCGCCTCCGCCTGTGCGCAGGTCTTGCAGCAGCTGGGTAACGATGTGCCCGACGTGGACAGTCCCGACGATCTGAAAGCCCTGTTTAATGCCATCCAGCGGTTGAATCGTGAACGGATGATCCTGGCCTACCACGATCGCTCCGATGGCGGACTGTTTGCAACATTGTGTGAAATGGCGTTTGCAAGTCGCAGGGGGTTAGACATCAATATCGACATCCTGACCATGGATCAGGGGCATGCGGCGGACAGCGGTGAGGCTAAAAACTGGGCTGCTCAGATTCCTGAACGACGCAATGAACAGACGATACGTGCTTTGTTCAATGAAGAATTGGGTGCGGTCATTCAGGTGCGCGAGGAACAGAAATCCCGGGTTATGGATGTGTTGCGCGAGTTTAACCTGGGAGCCTGCAGCCATATCATAGGCAAACCAACTTCGGGTAGCGACATTGTCATTACCCGTGATGCAAAAGAAATTTTCAAGCAGAGCCGGATCTCACTGCATCAGGCGTGGAGCAGGACCAGCTGGCAAATGGCGCGATTGCGCGATAATCCTGCCTGTGCTGATGCCGAGTATGCGCGCATAGCGGATGTCTCCGATCCAGGCATGCAACCGAGGGTTCCGTTTGACCCTGAAGACGATATTGCTGCGCCTTATATTGCAACTGGCGTTCGTCCCCGCGTCGCCATTTTGCGCGAACAGGGCGTCAACTCGCATGTTGAAACCGCCTATGTCATGCATAAATCAGGTTTTACGGCGGTCGATGTACACATGAGTGACCTGATAGCTGGCCGCACCCATTTGAGTGATTTCGCCGGAATTATTGCGGTGGGTGGATTTTCCTATGGCGATGTGCTGGGAGCCGGAGAAGGGTGGGCTAAAACGATTTTATTCAATACCCGGCTGGCCGATCAATTTTCTGCTTTTTTTCAACGCAACGATACGTTTGGACTGGGTATTTGCAATGGTTGCCAAATGCTGTCCAATCTGAAATCAATCATCCCGGGTGCAAAGGCCTGGCCCAAATTTACCCGCAACAGGTCCGAGCAGTTTGAAGGCCGCTTTGTCATGGCCGAAGTGGTCGACAGTCCCTCCCTATTCATGCAGGGCATGACGGGTACCCAGGCACCCATCGTCGTGTCGCATGGCGAAGGTTATGCGGATTTCTCGACAACCGGCAGTCTGGCCGACGTGCAGGTCGGTTTGCGTTTTGTTGATCATCTCGGAAAACCCACGGAGGTGTATCCGTATAATCCAAATGGTTCACCGCAGGGCATTACCGCAGTAACCACAGTGGACGGGCGATTCACTGCCCTGATGCCTCATCCGGAACGTGTATTTCGAACCGCTATCCATTCATGGAGCCCGGAGGGGTGGGGCGATTATTCGCCATGGATGCGCATGTTCAGGAATGCGCGCAAGTGGCTCGGGTAACCGGCACAAAAAAACGCATCCGATGATGCGTTTTTTTGTGCCGGCAATTCTTGGTTATTGCTTAGGCTTGGGTCTTCACTACGTTCCCTGAGCTAGTCGAACCCTGTAAGCTGGCTTCTAACGATTGCAAGAAGCTCGTTAATGAGGTGCTGTTACTGGAGATGCCGTCTGTCGACAACAGATTATTAAAGCTGGACTGCAGTGCAGTCAGGGGCGACGTCGAGCTGGTTGCTGTGGTTCCGGTCACACCGGTTGCAGCGGTCACACCGGTTGAGGCTGTTGTTGAATTGCTAGCGGTCGCGCTGGATCCGGTCAGCTGGTTGATAATATTCTGAATCCCGCTTTCCAGACTGCTCAGACCGGCGCCACCACCATGATGATGGTGATGACCTGAGGCCCCTGCGATCGGGGATGTGCCACTGGCCGATGACGACGACTGTCCGTCCTGTTGCGCTTGCAGTGCTGCAAACAGACTCTGGATAAACGCTTGCAGCGCCTGTTGCGGGGTTTCAGTTGATCCGGTTGACGAGGTGCCGGTGGTATTCGCAGTCGATGCGGTGGTTGCAGCAGTGCTTCCGGTTGAGTTGGTGGAACTCGCACTCAGTTGCGACAGGGCACTTTCGATCGCCTGAAAGAAATTGCTGCCGCCACCGCTGACGGCAGGCGTGGATGTCCCACTGTCCGATTGTCCCTGATTGTTGACAGATTGTCCCGAGAAAAATTGCGAGTAGGCGACCGACTGGTTGCCGCCGAGTGCTTGAACTGACATGATAAACCTCCATAAACCGTCATTGACGCGAGTGGGTCATTTCAGAGAACGCAATGACCGCTATCTGTACTTTTTACGACCTGAAAAAATTTTTCTTGAGCTTTTTTTCGCTCAGATGCAAAAAAAAATCGGAATAAGGCATGAGAGGAGTCTAATCCCAGGACAAAAATTCAAATCGTCGATCAGAAAGGGATTCAGGTGCCTGTTTGCCCTAAGCGGGCAAGGATAAAAAAAAGGCATCATCGATGCCTTTTTTTGAATGGACGCAAAACGGTTTGTTAAGCATCCGGCAATTTCTTGATAATTATTTAATAGTTGCCTTTTTACGCAAATCTTCGATGTAAGCCTGAATTTTCAAACGCATCAGATTTTCATTGATCTGTGGTTTGACTTCATCCAGTGTCGGCACTTTGAGCGGACGCACATCGTCAACTTTAATAATGTGAAAACCATATTGTGACTGAACAGGCGTTTCAGTCATTTGACCTTTTTGCAATGCGACCATGGCATCAGCAAACGGTTTGACGAATCCGGCAGGGGTTGCCCAATCCAGGTCGCCACCGTTATTTGCAGAACCGGTATCTTTGGACTGTTTGGCCAGCTCTTCAAAGCTTGCTCCGGCTTTTAATTTGGCGATGATGGCTTTTGCTTCATCTTCAGTTGCAACCAGAATATGGCGAACATGATATTCCTTGTCACCGGACTGACGTTTGAATTCATCGTATTTGGCAGCAATCTCTGCATCCGATACCGGATTCGATTTAATGAAATTGTTGACCAAATTATTGCTCAGAATCGACTTGCGTGCGTTTTCCAACTGTGCTTTGACCTCGGCGGATTTCGCCAGACCGGCTTTTTCTGCTGCCTGAAATAATATTTCTTCGGTAATCAGTTCGTCTTTGACTCTGGCGCGCAATTCAGGCGAATCTTTTGGGGCGTTAGGTCGTGATGTAATCTGTTTGACCATTTCTTCAACGCGAGAAGTGGGAATGGCAACATTGTTGACGACAGCTGCATTCTGTGCGAAGGCTGGAACGGTTGCAACGGTAAGTAAAAGAATAAATTGTGCGCGCAACAAATGAGCAGGTTTAAAAGTCATTATGCAATCCTAAAATAGGTTTTCAAAAAAAAGCAAAAAATCGAACAACGAATGATTCAACGAATGGATCAACCCCTGGGTTGACATGTGGGTCAACGCCTGACCACCTGCTGTGCCGTTAATTTACAGCTTAGGGTAAATCCGCAGGCAAAAGCGCTGTAATAGCCAGGGCGTGTATATCGGTTTGCATCAAATCGCCAACGGCATCATACACTAGTCGGTGCCGTTCGATAAGTTTTAGTCCATTAAATTTTTCTGATGCCAGGGTGACCCGAAAGTGCCCGGCACCGCTTGACGCGCCGGCATGACCGGCGTGCAGTGCAGAATCGTCAATGATCTGGCAGGAAATCGGGGTTAAAACGGCAAGTCGCTGTTGAATAGTGGCGATTCTTGCCGCAGACAGCTCGTTTTTGCCGGTCATGACAGGTCTTCCGCAGGTTTATTGAAACGTGATAAATAAACAATTTGTATTAACAAAAATGCAAACATAAAGGCCATGCTGCCAAATAATTTGAAGTTGACCCAGACTGACGTGGAAAAATTGTAGGCAATCAGCAGATTTAATGCACCCATACCCATAAAAAATGCCATCCAGATGTAATTGAGTCTGACCCAGACGATCTCCGGGATGGCCAGATCTTCTTCAAGTTTGATCAGAAATGTGCGTGTCAGATTTTTGTGTGCGACCAGCTGACTGGCCACCAGCGCCAGACCGTAACTCCAATACAGCATGGTGGGTTTCCATTTGATAAACGTTTCATTGTGAAAATAAATTGTCATGCCACCAAAAATACTGACGATGAAAAAGGAAATCCATAACATCCCGTCAATTTTTTTTCTTCTGATAACCAGCCAGGCGATCTGCAGCACTGTGGCGGTGATGGTGATGACCGTGGCCAGCATGATCGGGGCCTGCTGCGGTGTCAGTGTTCCGCCAGAAATCAGCGTACCCAGGTAATCCTGCAAAAAAGACTGCGCTGCATTGGTGTGACCTTCACCCCATTTGAACATGATAAAAAACAGAATGACAGGGAACAGGTCAAATAGAATTTTCATTGAGAATCAATAACCAGGTTAAGTGTTGGGGTCAAAGCGCAATGCTGCCGAGTTGATGCAATAGCGCAGTCCGGTCGGTGGCGGACCGTCGGGAAAAACGTGTCCCAGATGTGCGTCGCAGATATTACACACTATTTCAGTTCGTGTCATTCCGTGTGAACGGTCGACATTCTCCCTGACATGATCCGGGTTCAGCGCTTTGAAATAACTCGGCCAGCCGCAGCCCGAATCAAACTTGGCGTCCGACGCAAACAGCGGCGTGTTACAGCACACGCAGGTGTAGATGCCAGGCTGGTGATGGTCCCAGAATTTTCCGGTAAACGCGCGTTCGGTATCGGCCTGTCGCGTGACCTGGTATTCAATCGGGCTCAGTTCTGCGCGCCATTGCTGGTCGGTTTTAATGATTTTTTTCATGTTGGGTTATTCCTGGTTCAGGATGAACAACTGACAGCAAGGTCGCGCCCCCAGTCCGGCGGGTGCGATGCATACGATTCATGGTCAGTCTGTTCATCGTACGGTTGAGACAGAATTTTTCGCAGTTTTTCTATTTCGGTAAAATCATGACGCTGGGCTGCTTCAATCGCATTTTGCGCCAGGTAATTGCGTAACACAAATTTGGGATTCGACAATTTCATGGCACTGTGGCGTAACGGCTCATCGCAGCTCTCCTGCAACAACCGGGAACGGTACTGGTTGATCCAGGCGTCAAACATCGGGCGATCGATACATGAATCACGCAGGGTAACGTCCACGTCAGGGTCCTTCATCTTGATCTGCGACAGACGCCGGAAAAAAATGGTGAAATCAAGGCGGTTTGATTCCATCATTGTCAGCATGGACTGTATCAGCTCACTGTCGTGCTCAAGGCTGCTGCGCAAACCCAGTTTGGCATGCCAGAGTTCGGACATTTTCGCATGATACTGGTTCGGGTAGTTATCGACCGCCAATCGGGTTTCTTCGACGGACCCGGTGAGCGGAACCAATGCCTGAGCCAGTGCCTGGCAATTCCAATGCCCAATACCGGGCTGCATCGAATAGGCATAGCGGCCCATGTCATCACTGTGATTGCAGATATGACGGGAATTAAATGCTTCCATGAAGCCGAACGGGCCATAATCCAGCGTTAAGCCGAGGATCGACATGTTGTCGGTATTCATGACGCCGTGCATGAAGCCGACCGATTGCCACTGTGCGATCAGGTCAGCGGTTCGTTTCGTGACCTCGGTCAGCAGGGCCAGGTAGGGATTTTCTGCACCGGTCAATTCCGGATAATAAGTGCGAATAACGTAATCAGCCAGCTTTTGCAGCGAGGGTACATCACGCCGATAGTACCAATGTTCAAATGACCCAAAGCGGATGAAACTGGGCGCCACGCGCGTCACCACTGCGCAGCTTTCAGGCTGTTCACGCATAATCATGAACGGCGAGCCGGTAATGCATAAAGCACGGGTGGTTGGAATCCCTAAACCGTGCATGGCTTCCGAGCAGAGAAATTCGCGGATTGACGATCGCAGCACGGCACGACCGTCGCCCATGCGCGAATAGGGCGTCAGTCCGGATCCTTTCAGCTGAATTTCCTGACCGGCATATTCACCCAGCAGAATCGCCCGGCCGTCGCCCAATTGCCCTGCCCATTGTCCGAACTGATGCCCGGAATACACCGTGGCACGCGGCTGGCAGGAGCTGGCTAGCCGGTTGCCGGTAAAGAGCGCAACGAAGTCGTCGGTCTGCATCTGGTCCGGATCGATGCCGCACTCGGCCGCCAGATACGGATTGGTCGCAACCAGATACGGCTCCGGCAATGGCGTGGGCGCTTGTAATGTTGAAAATCCGGGGCCCAGCGACCCGTAGGAATCAGAAAATGACAGTGTGTCGATAATGGACGGCATAAAGGGCGCCTGGCGGCTGCGCAATGGTTTTCAAGCTCCAATTATAAACACAAATGAAAAAAGGAAGGTTCAGCCACTGAAACCTTCCCTGTCGAGTTAACCAAATAATAATTGATTCGTTACATTCTAAGCCACCACGGCCCCCAAGGCTTCACAGCCCTGCAGCAGGAAACTCAGACCGATCACCAGCACCAGTTCACCTTCGGCCGAGCGCGCAGTACCGGTGATTCCCGGTGTACTGATGCACGTCAGGGGCTTGATGACCAGATCGGAGGTGCCATCGACCGATTCCAGCGCCAGAATATACGGACTGTCTGCGGCGATCACGATACCGACACGTTCAGCGCACGGCTCATACCCCAAAATGCTGGCCAGCGAGCGTACCGGCAGCGGAATGCCCTGATCGCGCATGACCGCAGATCCCCCCACCGTTTCGTACACTTCCGGTAACTCAACCACGCGCTGGACCACTGCCATGGGCAGGGCAAGTGATGCGTTCGACGTTCTGACCAGCATCGTCGGAACAATAGAAAGTTCGATAGGCAACCGGATTAAAAACGTGGTCCCCTTGCCGAGCTGCGACGAAATCTTGATGTCACCACGATGCTTTTCCACCGCCGTCTTGACCACATCCATGCCTACACCGCGTCCCGATACGCTCGAGGCCACTTCCTTGGTGGAGAAGCCGGGTAAAAAAACCAGTTGATAGGCTTCTTCGTGCGATCTGGCATCATTTTCGCCGATCAGGCCCTTGGAAATGGCGATCGTACGCAGTTTATTGGCATCCATGCCTTTACCGTCATCAGTGACCTCAATCATGACGCTGCTGGCTTCCTGCCACGCTTTTAACGAGATCACCGATTTGGCGGGCTTTTTGGTCTGGGCGCGTTCGTCGCGTGTTTCAATGCCATGGTCGAGCGAGTTACGCAGCATATGCACCAGCGGGTCATACAGGCTGTCAACCACCACCCGGTCGACTTCAGTCTCTGCACCGGAAATCTGCAGATCAACGTCTTTTTCCAGATCTTTTGCCAGTTCCCTGACCAACCGCGGAAATTTCTGAAACAGTCGTCCCACCGGCTGCATCCGTGTTGCCAGCGACGCGCGTTGTAACTCGGTGGAGTAACGGGAGGCCCTGGACAGGGTCTCGGTTAACGCCGTCATCAACACAGTCGCGTTGTCATCAAATTTGAACTGGGACAGTTTTTCCAGCAGGACACCTGCCTGGTTAGCCGCCTGAACGGATTCGCCGGCCACTTCCAGCAATACATCCAGCTTGATGGCGTCAATACGAATGCTTTCCTCTTTAGGCGGGGCGACATTCTGCTTGACTTCAGCGGAGCTCACCTTAACGATCGGTGCAGCGCTGGGCGGTGCCACTTTTGCTGCAGCAGGTGCGGAACCCGCTGCAGAAGCCGTTGCACTGCCGGACGCAATGGCCGAGGCGGCTGGTACAACGGCGTTATAGTAGGCAACCCAGTCGATACCATCGGTGCTGGCCGGAGCGGTTTTCGATGCTTCAGGTGCGCTGACAGCAACCGGCGCAGGTGCTGCCGCTGCCGCAGGTTCTGCAGCGGACACGACCAGCTGGGGTGTCTTGCCTTCAATGGCGTTCGTCAGCACCACTTCCAGGGCTGCCGGCATGGTCGATAACTGGTCGGGCGTGACGCCATTGTGCAGGGCCTTGAGCTGATCCGCGACAAAGCCGCTGGCTTCCAGAGCGGCTTCGATGGCCGTCAACGTCACCGGTGCCTTGCCGGTTCTCAGTGCATCAAACAGGTTTTCAGTCAGGTGGCATGCCGATACCATCGCCGTCAGATTCATGAACCCCGCGCCACCTTTGATGGTGTGAAAGGACCTGAAGACAGCGTTCAGTGTTTGCATGTCATCCGGATTGCGCTCTAGCGAGAGCAGGTGTTCTTCGACATTCGTTGCGAGGTCCAAGGCCTCAACAACGAATTCTTTGAGCATATCATCATCCATTAGAAACCCAGACTATCAAGGAGATTATCGACATCGTCCTGCTCAAGCGCTGAAGTAGGAGCCGACGGACCCGACATCAATTCAACTGCTTTTTCTCGTGTGGCGGCGGGCGCATTATCGATCAGGATCTGTGCCAGTTCGCGTTCGACCGCGCTGGTGATCGCGACGACTTTCTTGATCAGCTGTCCGGTCAGATCCTGAAAGTCCTGCGACATCATAATGCTTAACAGGCGCGCTTTTTCTTCCTCGGTCGAGGCTGTCGTGTCCTTGGCGAAAGTCAGCGAATCTTTGGCCAGATCCTTGAAGGAATCAACGCTCATCTGTCCGGCAAACAGGCTGGTCCAGCGATCTTCAATATTTTTCGCTTTTTTGGCCAGTTCATCCTGTGCAGGCATGCCTTCATCGGTAGCATTCAACACCTTGTTTGCCGCCTGCTCGGTTAAGGTCGCGATGTGTTCGAGTCGTCCATGGGCATCGGTAATCTGTGTGGTCACGTCCGCCAGCGAGCGGTCGTAGCCCAGTTCACGCATCGAGTCGTGCAGGACCCGAACCACGCCGCCCAGCCGCTCAAAAATCGGTTTGTTGGTGTTCGGGTCGATCAGCTCATGGTCAATGGCAGGTTTTTCGGCGGCGCTGCTGGCGGGTGGCTCCTCTTTTTTTACAGGTGCAACCGGTGCCGCCTGACTTGCAGCGGGAGGATTAGCGGCCATTTCTTCAAATAGTGCTTCCAGATCTTCTTCTGAGTCGCTCATAGTCCCTTGATCTCCATTTTTTAGCCAATCCCATATATAACTAATTGATTTATATGGGTATTCTAGATACGTCTGATTCGACAATTAAAACGTGCAGCAGATTTCTTCAGGTAAATAATTTACACTTATCAGCATATGTCATCGATAGATAAAAACAACCGTCAAATTCATTCAAGAAACAAAAAAAGATTAAAACTTGACATGTTTTATGAAATTCTCGGGCGTGAGGATCTCAAACAAACGCAGATTCATTACCTTTTTAGCACATTTTAACAGGGCTTTATCCTTGGTAATCAGATAATTGGCTTTACTGTCACGGGCTAATTCCATAAATTGCTGATCATCCGGATCGCTGCACACAGGTAATCTTATATTAGACGAGGATTGCAGGTTCGTAAAATGAATTAGATTGTCAAAAGCATGAATTATGCTGGGTCGATTGCTGTCGGTGATCGGCAGATGTTTATATTGCAATACCGCCAGCCACTCATCGCGGCAGCCCTGATTGGTGACGGCTTTTAAAATCCCGTTACCCAGTGCAGTAGCCAGTGTCTGCCATCTCGGATCGTGAAATACGAATAAATCCAGACAGACGTTGGTATCGAGAACTACCAGGAGTTGATGCTGATGCACTGTGTTTTCCATGCCGACCTTTTTCAGGTAACTGCAAATTAAGATAGTCTAATAACAAGTTGCGTAAGGTAAAATGAATTTTTTCAGGAAATTCGTCCGTTAATGAGCTCTCCACTTTATCCCTGGCAACAGTCAGCCTGGCAGCAGATCCAGAAAATGAACGGACGCTGGCCGCATGCCATTTTATTACATGGTCCGCGTGGCATAGGTAAAACGGTGTTCGCAGAGTGGCTGGCGCAGTCCTTGCTGTGCGAGACGCCGCTGGTCGATGGTCACGCCTGTGGCGGTTGTGTATCCTGCGGATGGGTTAGCCAATACAGTCATCCCGATTATCGCCGGTTGCGACCGGAAATACTCGAATCGGACGATGCGCAAGCCGATCCGGACGAGGCAGCGACGCCAAAAAGTGCGGTCAAAGCCAGCAAGGCACCGTCCAGGGAAATTGTCATCAATCAAGTGCGTGCGCTGAGCGATTTCATGAGCATTTCCACCCACCGGCAAGGGGCTCGGGTCATCGTTATTTATCCCGCGGAAGCAATGAATGTCGCCGCCTCGAATGCGTTGCTGAAATCCCTGGAAGAACCCGGCCCCAATACGGTGTTCATACTGGTATCGAGTGGCATCGATGCATTACTGCCGACACTGGTGTCACGCTGCCGTCAATTTCCGCTGTCCATGCCGTCGCGGGAAATCGCGCTGGCGTGGTTGGCGCAGCAGGATTGTCACAAGCCGGACCAGTTACTGGCCGAACAGGGCGGAGCACCTTTGGCCGCATTGGAGGCCTTCCAATCTGAAACTTTTCAGCAACAGGAGGAGTTTTTGATGCATTTACGTCGTCCCGACAGCGAAACTGCCCTGAAAATCGCCGAAAAATTACAGAAAACCCCCATTCCGTTGCTTATTTCGTGGATGCAGAGGTGGTTATATGATGTATTTTCCTTTAAATTAACGGGCAAAATCCGTTATTATCCGAGGTACCAGAAAGAAATTGACCAGGTGGCCCAGGCGATGTCATTGCCCGCTCTGCTGACTTTGCTGGAAAATAATGCGGAACGAAAAGCAGTCGCCGATCATCCGCTCGCACCGCGGTTATTGATCGAGGAAATACTGCTGGACTATGCCGGCCTGAGTCAGCCACATAACTAGTGGCTGCACGGCGACCGGGATGCAGACCAGGCGGGTAACCGGACCCGAACGATATTGTAAAATGTGATGTTCACCTGAATTCAGGAAAGATAATAAAATGGCTGAAACTCCACCTGATGTCCCGGCTTCGGTTGCCTCTGCGGTTCGACCGTCAGTGCTGTCGTTAGTGATTAAAGAAAAAGCGGCACTGTATTCGGCCTATATGCCCTTTTTGAAGCAGGGTGGCATTTTTGTTCCGACCAATAAAACCTATAACCTCGGTGACGAGATTTATCTGATCCTGACATTGCTGGATGACTCCAACAAGTACCCCATTGCCGGAAAAGTCGCCTGGGTAACACCCTCAACAGCCGGCAACAACAAATCACAAGGCATTGGCGTCCACTTTCCCAATGATGACAGCGGTATCCGGATTCGACAGCGAATTGAAGAACTGCTTGGTTCGGCGCTGCGTTCTACCCGCATTACTCATACCTTATAAAACCGACCAACCCATGTCACTTCATCGTTTTGCAAACCAGAAGGATCTGGCCGCCATTGTCGGTATTTACAATTCAACGATAGCCTCACGTCAGGTGACGGCTGATCTTGAAGAAATCAGTGTTGAATCCCGGCAGTCCTGGTTCCTGGAACATAGCCCGGCCCGGCGCCCATTATGGGTCATTGAAATCGATCAGGAACAGGGCAGGCAGATCGTCGGATGGATGTCATTTTCCGATTTTAAAAAACGTGCCGCGTACGACGGAACTGTTGAAGTGTCGATTTATCTTGATCCCGGTGCTCGTGGTAAGGGCTGGGGGTCGTATTGTTTAAAACTGGCTGAATCGTATGCACCGCAGATAGGCGTGCATACCTTGTTGGGGTATATATTTGGCCATAACACACCGAGTCTGCGATTATTTGACAAATTCCAATTTCAGCAATGGGCCAGAATGCCCGGTATTGCGATCCTCGATGGAATTGAACGTGACCTGATCATTGTTGGAAAACGCTTAAAGGCAAATTCGCCATAAAGTCATTCGGTATCCACCGTCGCTTCATTTTAGAAAAAACACACTTATGTTAAGTTACCGTCACGCCTTTCATGCGGGCAATCACGCCGATGTACTGAAGCATTTCGTGACGATTCAATTGCTTGAATACATGGGGCAAAAAGAAGCGCCGTTCATGTATATCGACACCCATGCAGGCGCGGGTCTGTATTCACTTGATACCGGCTACGCGGCGAAAAACGCCGAATACGAAACGGGTATTGCCAAACTCTGGGAAAAAAAAGATCTGCCCAAGGCATTGTCAGACTACGTGCGCCTGGTAAAAGCGCTGAATCCGAGCGGCAAGCTGCGCTATTACCCCGGCTCACCCTTTTGCGCGGAAACCCTGTTGCGCAGCGAAGACCGGTTGCGCCTGTTTGAGATACATCCGAGCGACCTCAAGATACTGGGGGAAAATGTCCGCAAACGCGAAATGCACCAGGCCGAACAGGGCATAAAGCCGCGCGGCAAACGCACTCTCATCATGGCCGGTGACGGTTTTGAGGGCCTGAAGGCATTGCTCCCGCCGCAGCAGCGCCGTGCTCTGGTGCTGATTGATCCACCGTACGAAGACAAGCGGGATTACAAACGCGTCAAAGATACATTGCTTGATGCGCTACAGCGATTTCCGGCTGGCACCTATGCGATCTGGTATCCGGTCCTGCAACGTCAGGAGTCGCGTGAATTGTCCAGAAAATTGTCGCAGTTGCCAATGGAAAGCTGGCTGAACGTGACGCTTTCCATCAGTCAACCCATGCCGGACGGTTTCGGTCTGCACAGCAGCGGCATGTTTATCATCAACCCGCCCTGGGTTCTGGAAGCAATGCTGAAAGAAGTGATGCCCTATCTGGTGCGCCAGCTGGGTACCGACAGTGGGGCAAAATTTACACTTGAAGCGGGGCAGGGACCGGTCCCGGTGGGTCGCAAGCCCCTCCAATCCACCCGATAAGGAGCATAAATGAAGTCGAATGATTATATTGAACAATCGGAAAATCTCACCGCCCCGACCATGGACATGCACAGGGCCATCGTCACCCTGTCAGAAAAGCTGGCCGAATTGGACAGCAGCAATCAGCGCATTGACGCGTGCACCGACTCGTCTTTAATCACCATTTTAAGTTTTGCCAGGGAAACCGAGAAAAAAAATATTGCCATGGTGCTGGAATGGATCCGGCGACACGATCCCAAATTTGATTCGGCGCTTCGTACCGCGTTATTCAAAGCAGGCCCGATCGTTGAAGAAGATTAATGGCAGGTAATCCGCACAGGTTTGCCCGCGCACCCGCTTAAGCTCGTCCCATTGCCGGATCCCACTGGCGTCCCTGAAATTTGCCCACCCTGCGATGTTCCCTCTGGGCACTGACCCGTGCCCCCGGTTCAACGTACCCCAAAAAACCGCAAGGCATCTGTGGAAACTACGTATAGCCCATCGTTCTGCTTCCCGGCACAATCACGCAAGTCAAAAAGTCGAGTTTAACAACCGTGTCAGCCGCTGCCCGAGCAGTGTCCGACCTCGTTTAGTGATCTGCCTGCAAAAGGAATTCTGCTATGGGTAATACAATACAACGCATTTATGCGCCCGCTGGTTCAACGTACAGCCAACTCAAACCAAGAAATCATGAACGACGCCAGCAAATGCTGCTCGAAGGCTTGACGCGCTATGACACATTTGAGAGTATTGTCGGGCAGATCAGGGGGCATGCGAACGATGCTTCAGACGTTGATCCGTTGTTCATTTCAGACAGCCATTTCTGGGGACCCAACATTCCCAAAAGTGCACAGAAACTGCTGGCCGCCGGCTATATTCGGCAATGCGGCATCGACGCATTTCGCGATGGCAAATTTGACTTTGACAAGTTCGTTGTGTATCTGAATTTCAATGGACTGTCAGACATCAGCAAAGAGCTTAAAAAATCTTATTTCGAGAACATAACCATGGTTGCCGGTCAGGTAAGGCTGGCGGCGCTGAGGAGCGAGTACTTTGTTTGCTTCCCGCTAAGTTCCGCTAACGATGCCAACGAACCGCCGCTAAGTGAACAGGTCCGTGCAGATCTGGACGATAACCCTGAATATGTGTGTATGGCCAGTCTGAACAACAATGTCGGGTTGACGTCAACTGAACCGTGCCTGAATCCCGTCAATCGTGAACACACACAAAAAATTATTCAGGCGGCGCTGGAGAAACACGATGGATACCCGACAATAGAATTTTTTGCTGCTATCGACCTGCTTTCTGCGAAGGGACTCAAGCCAACTTTGTTGCTGATTGACGACTTCGGCGCAGGTTCTGGCGCACCCGACACGAAAACTATCCAAAACCAGAAGAAATTAATCATAAAGGTCACGCAGTCAGGCGGTAATATTTTCATCTGTACTGAAGTTTATCGGTACTCGCTAAAACGCGACTTGCAGGACACTGTCGACAATTGTGGCGCAAAAACACGAGTCTATCAGGGCAACGGGAGACTGAACAAGTTAAGCAATGGCACGCTCCTTGCTGACCTGGAATATGCCGATTACGTGATTATTGCCGGTTATGAAGCGAATTATGTGATCCGAAACACAGTCGGTGTCTCCAGGGACCATAATCAGGACATGCTTCTCGGTGCTGGCTTGATGCAGCACGGCATACCCACATTGTATGCCGATTTTTGTTCCACAGCAGCCGACGAAAACAAATGGGAAGGGGCACGCAGCAAACCGAATCTCTATTTCTGGCGTCGGTAAGCGGCACGTATCGGATCGGTATTTCAGCATCCCGCCGTGCCGTCATTGACTTTGATGGTAGCGACAATGACGACTGATTTCAGTTCCCATCACGGCACCCGACCGATGGGTCAGCCCTCCATCCACAACCCCAACCGCGGCTGACCTTTATGCGGAAATTACGTGTCGTCGTGCGCAGCCATTAGCCACACAATTTTCTGGTGCGGTTTAAGCCGCCAGTGTCGGGTAGTCCGTGTAGCCTTTTGACCCCGGCGTGTAAAACGTTGACATGTCCGGTGCAGTGATTGCTGCGTTCGTGCGCATACGTTCAACCAGATCCGGATTGGCAAGAAATGCACGGCCAAAGCCGATCAGGTCTGCCTGATTGTCAGCCAGTGCCTTTTCTGCATTGGCGGCATCGAATCCACCGGCCAGTATGAACGGGCCTTTGAACTTGTCACGCAGACTTTTCTTGAGTTCTGCGGGTACCGGCGGTGTGCCCATGGCGGAATGATCCAGAACATGCACATACAGCAGACCCATATCCGACAGGGTTTCGACCAGAGCGATATATTGCTGTTCGACACCGGGATAGGCGCCGGTCGCGTTAAACACGCCAAAAGGCGAGAGGCGAATACCAACGCGATGAGCGCCGATGGCCGCAGACACCGCATTGGCGATTTCAATGACAAACAGGTTGCGAGCGGCGATACTGCCACCATAGGCGTCGCTTCGGTCATTCACGTTCGGGTTCAGGAACTGTTCGATCAGGTAACCGTTTGCTGCATGTAACTCAATGCCATCGAATCCGGCCTCAATCGCTAACGTCGCCGCATGGGCATATTCCCTGACCGTCGCTGCGATATCCTGCGTAGTCATCGCCCGTGGCGCGCTGTGCGGCTGCATGCCGTGGGCGTCGCTGTACATTTCACCCGGACAGATTGCACTGCCCGGACCCACCACCTCTGCGCCGGCCGGCAGGTTGGCCGTGTGTGACACGCGACCCGTGTGCATCAACTGCACCACGATTTTTCCGCCTTTGGCGTGCACGGCATCGGTAACAAGTTTCCAGCCCCGTACCTGATCGGCGTTGTACAGTCCCGGAATACGTGCGTAGCCCAGTCCGTTCGGGGACGGTGAGGTGCCTTCCGTGATGATCAGTCCGGCACTGGCACGTTGCGCATAGTATTCGGCCATTAACGCGTTAGGAACATTGGACTCCACGGCGCGGGAACGTGTCATGGGCGACATGACGGCCCGATTGGTCAGGGTCAGTTTGCGGGCGGTATACGAATCAAAAAGCATGGTGTTTCCTTGGTTAAAGAGGGTTGGGTAAAAGGGGTTTGGGCTGGAAAATTGTACAGCACTTGCAGAAATCACGTTTGACGCGGCGCAATGGGCCCGGCATTGAAAGAAAGTCAATGCAGTCGCCACCATGGTGTCCCGTGCGGCTGTGGGCGGGGTGGCAGATGATCAGGTTGCGCTACTGCTGGCAGTCGGGTCCTTGAACACTATTTCCACCAGCAGACCGTTGCGGTTGATCAGACGCATGGCAGCGCGATGCTGCTGCACAATGCGATGCACAATCGCCAACCCGAGGCCTGCACCGTTGGCCTGACTGCGTGAGCTGTCAACGCGGGTAAAGGGGCGCAACAGACGTTCCGTATCTTCCTCGGGAATCCCGGGGCCATTGTCCGAGAATTGCAGGACGATACGCATGACCTTGTTGCGCTCCTGGGGCTTGCAGACCAGCGTAACGTCGGCATAATTTTTGCCGGGTGTCTTGCCATAGCGCCGCGCGTTTTCAATCAGGTTATTGATTAACCGGCTGATTTCGATGACGTTACCGGAAATGATGATGTTGGGTGCGATGAAATGCTTTATTTTGAGGTCAGGAAGCCGCTGAACGGACTGTACGATCGATTCCAGCAATTCCGACAGGTTGAGTGTCGAAATGCGTGTCGCGTCCATCGGTTTTGCAAAGTCAAGAAACTGTCCAATAATGGCATCCATCTGCGCAATATCAGCCTGCATGCCGGCCTGTGCACTTTCGGGCAGATGCGCCAGTTCGACTTCCAGTTGCAATCGCGCCAGTGGCGTGCGCAGGTCGTGCGAAATTCCGGCCAGAATGATGGTCCGATCCGATTCTATCCTTGCCAGCTCCTGGGCCATCTGATTGAAGCTCCGGTTGGTTTCCCGAATTTCGGCAATCCCGGTTTCGGGGAGGGGCTTCAGGTTTTTGCCTTCCATAATGGCAATCGCCGCCTGGCTTAACCGGGCCAGCGGCTGGTTGATTAAACGCGTAATGACCATCGCAGCCAGAATTGACATCAGTAAAATCAGCGCTGACCAGCTGATCCAGCGCAGATTGGACGCCGTGCTGAAACGTTCACGGTCAAAGACGATCCAGTAGTCGTCATCTTCAATCTGAAAACTGACCCAGAAGCCGTCGATGCCGTTAACCCGGCGCGAAAACAGGGTGCCGGCGCCTAGTTTTGAGCGCACGATACGCTGCAATTCGGGCATGTAGATGCCTTCGGGAGGCGGTTCGATGACATCGTTGTCTTCCAGTGAATAAACCCGGACGCCATCGTCACTGGCCAGATCAAACAGCAGTTCCTGGCGTTTTTCGGGGGCGGAATGCACCAGGGCTGCACGGGTAATGGTAATCACGGACAGCAATTGTGATGCCACCTGTTGAGCACGTGGTTTTTCTTCACTGATCTGAAACGTTAAAAACCAGGTGACCAAACTGATAAAAATCGCAAACGTCAAAAAGAAAAAAGTGCGCCAGAACAAGCCGCTATTTAACCAGCGAAACTGTTTTTTGATTGACAGCATTAACGGGGCTGACCTTCAGGAATGAACACGTACCCCAGTCCCCACACAGTCTGTATATAAAGCGGGTTCGAGGGGTCAGGTTCGATCAGTTTTCTGAGTCGCGAAATCTGCACATCCAGGCTGCGGTCATACACTTCGTATTCGCGGCCGCGCGCCAGTTCCATCAATTTTTCTCTTGATAAGGGCTGGCGGGCGTGGCGTGCAAACACTTTCAGGACTGAAAACTCACCCGTCGTAATGGGGATGCTTTCATCGCCTCTTTTGAGGGTCCGGGTTCCCAGATCCAGGGTGAAACCACCAAATTCAAAGGATTGCGGTATTTCTGAGGGCGCACCGGGTGCCTCGTCGCTACCTTTGCGCCGCAACACGGCGTTAATCCGGGCAACCAGTTCACGCGGATTAAACGGTTTGGGCAGGTAATCATCCGCCCCCATTTCCAGACCTATAATGCGATCGATATCCTCACCTTTGGCCGTCAGCATGATGATCGGGGTGACATCACCAATGCCACGCAGACGCCGACAGATCGACAGGCCGTCTTCACCGGGAAGCATCAGGTCGAGAACGAGCAGGTCGTACCTTTCACGCTGCCATAATTTATTCATCGCGGTCGCATTCTCGGCCGTGTACACATTGAAATTTTGCTCACTTAGATAGCGTCTTAACAACTCTCTTAACCGAATATCATCATCGACAACCAGTATTCGTATCTGGTGATTGGACGGTGCGGAATTCGTGGCAGATGTGTTTTCAGTATTCATGGTAGTGGTGGGTTCTCATCAGTTGGACTTGCCTTGGCAGGTTGTTGATACGCTAAAATTTCACAAATTGTTACATACTTTACGGCAAAACTGAGCACGCAGGTCGGCCTTCGAACATACAATCGCATTAAATAAAGGCCCCATGTAACCGAATCCGGTACTCAAAAAGGCGCTGAATCTGGCACTGAATCTGGCGCTGGATCGGACGCTGGATCGGGGGCAATAACAGCACTGTAGGTAATAGCGCTCCGGTATGCGTGTAAATTCTTACTATTATTATATAAACCAGCAATTTTCACGATAGTCTAATGAAAACAATATGCGTCAAATTCGACTAATGCTGTGCAGCCTGTTTGCTTTGCTGTCCTATTCTGCGTGGGCAGGCGGTAATCAATTTAATGAAAATAAAAATGATGGGCGCAATGTCCATCATAAACAAGAAAGACTTGCCGGACGAGCCAATCTTGTAAATAATAATGACAGGCAGGCCCGTAATTCAGCCAATCAGAATTCAGCCTGGGGGGCTTCGGCTCACGAAAAAAGTCTTTTATCCAGAGAAGAACGACGCGCATTACGTCGTCAGATCAACGAAACAGAATCCAGATATCCGCCGAATAAATAGCGTGCCGGATGTGATCGTGTTATTACTGTTGGAGCTGTTCGCTCAAGGTCAGCCATTCACTTTCAGCCTGTTCAAGGTTGTTCTGTGTCCGTGTTTGCAACCGCAATAATTCGCCCAGTTCCGCCTTGCGCTGTTCCTGATAAATCGTCGCTTCTTCCAGCTTGCTGGCGAGTTGAGTCAGTTCTTTGTTGAACTGATTTATGTCGTCGTCCAGGCGTTTAATTTTTGTTTCCAGTGCCTTTTTCTGGGCCGGATTAAGCTGAGTCATTTTTTCCGGATTTTTTTCCGGTGCGACCGTAGCAGACGCCTGTTTTTCAGCGGCAGCCTGTTTTTTTGCAGCATCCAGGTTTGCTGTCTTGTTCTGCAATAACCAGTCTTTATAATCGTCCAGGTCACCGTCAAATGGTTTTAACTGTCCGTCGGACACGATGATGAACTGGTCGGTTGTGGCACGTAATAAATGCCGGTCGTGAGACACCAGTACCACGGTGCCCTCAAATTGGGCAAGTGCGTCGGTCAGGGCTTCGCGTGTTTCCAGATCGAGGTGGTTGGTCGGCTCATCCAGCAGCAGCAGATTGGGGCGCTGCCAGACAATTAACGCCAGGGCCAGACGCGCTTTTTCTCCGCCGGAGAACGGTTTGATCGGCGCCGTGACCATCGTGCCCGGAAAGTTGAAGCTGCCCAAAAAATTCCGCAATTCCTGCTCGCGCACGTTGGGCGCCAATTTCACCAGATGCCAAAGCGGCGATTCGTCGTGACGCAGCATTTCAACCTGATGCTGGGCAAAATAACCTATCGTGAGTCCCTTACCCAGATGCGCATCACCTTTTATCGGGCTTAATTCGCCGGCAATGGTTTTGATCAGGGTTGATTTGCCTGCGCCATTCACCCCGAGTAAGCCGATGCGCTGACCGATCTGGAGTGAGAAATTGATATTGCTGACGATCGTTCTGGTTTTGCTGTGGTCAAATTCGTCCAGAAAATAGCCCGCATCCACCGCCTCCAGTACCAGCAGTGGGTTCGGCGCGTTAACCGGTTCCCTGAAGTCAAAAGAAAACTCGGCAGCGGCACGTAACGGAGCCAGTTCATCCATGCGTGCCAGCGCTTTGATACGGCTTTGCGCCTGTTTTGCCTTGCTCGCCTTGGCTTTGAACCGGTCTATGAAGGATTGCAGGTGCGCACGTTGGCGATTCTGCTTTTCGATCATTCCCTGTGCCAGTTCCAGCTGGGCCAGTCGCTGTCGTTCAAAGGCCGAATAATTGCCACCGTAGCGCTTCAATTTGCGCTCATCGATGTGCACAATGACATTGACGACACCATCCAGAAAGTCGCGGTCATGTGAAATGATAATCAGCGTGCCGGCATAGCGCTTTAACCAGTCCTCAAGCCAGATAATCGCGTCGAGGTCAAGATGGTTGGTCGGCTCGTCGAGCAGCAGCAGATCCGATTGACACATCAGCGCCTGCGCCAGATTTAAACGCATTCGCCATCCACCCGAGAAACTGGCCACCGATTGTGTCATCTGCGCCATCGTAAAACCCAGTCCGGACAGCAACTGTTCTGCGCGCGACTGCACGGTATAGGCATCCGCGTCGGCCAGAGCGATGTACACCTCGGCAATCTCGTTACCGTTTGCGTCGGTGGCTTCCTGACGTTCCAGTTCGGCTAATCGGGCTTCCAGCTTTCTGAGCCGGGTATCCCCGTCAATCGCGTAATCGACAGCGGATCGTTCCAGTGGCGGGGTTTCCTGGGCGACGTAGGCAACCTGCCACTGGGCGGGGAAATCGAGGCTGCCCTGATCCGAATGTATTTCATTGCGCAGCATTGCAAACAGACTCGATTTGCCCGCGCCATTTGAGCCTATCAGGCCAATTTTTTCACGGGGATTCAAGGTCAGGTCGACACCTTCAAACAGGGGTTTGGTTCCCCTCATGAGGTGTAATTGTTGAAAGCGTATCATGGTGTTGCGTAACCTTAATTCGAACTTGTTTTAATGTGGCGATTAAATCGGGTCAGTCATGATAGGCACTGAGCTGGTCGGCGGAAAGCAGAAAAACCATATCGTCACCGGCTGAGGTGGAGACCCAGGTGAAGTCCAGATCTGGAAATGCCGCTTCGGCAAAGGCACGTTCATGACCAATTTCGACGACAAGTACTCCGTCCGGTGTCAGGTAATTTCTGGCATACCGTAAAATCTGCCGGACCAGATCCATGCCGTCTTTGCCGCCACCCAGCGCGATCTGCGGTTCGTGCAGGTATTCTCTGGGCAATTGCGACATGGAGGTGCTGTTGACGTAGGGCGGGTTGGACACGATGAGCTGGTATTTCTTGTTCGGTACGCGGGTGTACAGATCGGACTGAATTAATGAAATGCGGTCGCCTAGCCCATAAGTTGCAACATTTATTCTTGCCACGTCCAGAGCATCGGAAGAAATGTCAACGGTATCGACCTGTGCTTGTGGAAAGGCATCGGCCAACATGATCGGCAAACATCCTGATCCCGTACATAGTTCCAGGATATCCGTCACCGAATCCGGATCCGTCACCCAGGGCGAAAAACCGGTTGGAATCAGTTCGGCAATAAATGAACGGGGCACGATGACCCGTTCATCCACATAAAATTGATAGGTCCCCAGCCAGGCCTCACGGGTAATGTAGGCAGCAGGAATCCGGTCTACTGCGCGCTGCTCAATCACTTTTAATACTGCCGCAATTTCTTCCGGTAATAAATGGGCGTCCAGATACGTGTCAAGATTATCAAGCGGCAAGTGCAGGGTATGTAACACCAGATAGGCGGCTTCATCGAGGGCATTGGCAGAACCCTGACCAAAAACGAGTCTGGCTTCAGTAAAACGGCTGACCGCGTAACGCAATACGTCGCGCACGGTCGTGAAAGGGTGGTTGGTTATCATGGGTCAGCGGGTTATAGCAGGATATTTTCCAGGGTTTTCCGATAAATATTTTTGAGTGGTTCAATTTCGTCCAGCGCAATGTGTTCATCGATCTTGTGGATGCTGGCATTGATCGGGCCGAACTCGATCACCTCTGCGCAGATTTGCGCAATAAATCGACCGTCTGATGTACCGCCGGTGGTGGACAATTCGGTGTGTATTCCGGTTTCAGAAAATATTGCCTTTGAGATTGCGTCACTCAGTGTCCCTTTCGGGGTCAGGAACGGTTGTCCGCCAATCGTCCAGTCTATGTCATATTCAAGTTGATGCCGGTCCAACACGGCGTGAACGCGTTGCTGCAAATTCTCTGCGGTACTCGCTGTCGAAAACCGGAAATTAAATTCGGCCACCAGGGCCCCCGGTATGACGTTCGTGGCGCCGGTTCCGCTATACAGATTGGAAATCTGAAACGAGGTCGGCAGATAATAGTCATTGGCCTGGTCCCAGACCGTCTGTGCCAGTTCTGCGATCGCCGGTGCAGCCAGGTGTATCGGATTTTTTGCCAGTTGCGGATAAGCGATGTGGCCCTGAACTCCGTGTACGGTTAATGTTCCGCTCATGGAACCGCGCCGGCCGTTTTTGATCGTATCGCCAAAGCGGTGCGCCGAGGTCGGTTCACCGACGACGCAGAAATCCAGTTTTTCACCACGTTCTTTCAGCCGTTGGCAGACGACTACGGTGCCATCAATGGCCGGACCTTCTTCATCGCTGGTCAGCAAAAAACCAATCGAGCCGGCATGGTCAGGATGCTGGTGAATAAACTCTTCGGTGGCCACCAGCATGGCCGCGATCGAGCTTTTCATGTCAGCCGCACCTCGGCCATACAGCTTTCCATGTCGCACCGTCGGTACGAACGGGTTGGAATTCCATTTTTCCAGCGGGCCGGTTGGCACAACGTCGGTGTGTCCGGCAAATACCAGTAACGGCTGGGATGTGCCCCGTTTTGCCCACAGATTGGACACCTGACCCGACTGTATGGCGTCAAATTGGAAACCCAGCGGCTGCAGAAACTGCCTGACGAGATCCTGGCAGCCCAGGTCTGACGGCGTTACGGATTCAAGCGCAATGAGCTGTTCAATTATTTTCAGTGTCTTACTCATAAATAATGTCGATTAAAAATGGTGTTCAGGAAGTAAGACCGGTCAGTCGCCGGTAGGTCTGTTCAGAAAAACCAACCAGGATGTCCGTATGTAATCGGGATTGAGCAACCAGTACCGGTCGCTTGATGACAGATGTGTTCGTTAGCATGCAGTGGATCGCACTTTGTTCATCGTTGACTGCCAACTGTTCACTTTCGGTCAATTTACGCCAGGTGGTACCTTTACGGTTGATCAGGTCTGTCCAGGCGTGTTTTGTCAGCCAAAGCCTGATCAGGCTTTCGTTGAGGCCTGATTTTTTAAAGTCATGAAAAAGAAACGCGATACCGTGTTCATCGAGCCAGTTTTTCGCTTTTTTCACCTGATCACAATTGGGGATGCCATACAGGATAATCGTCATTACACATTCAGCGTAAATTCGGTAAATGACGCTTCTTCCACTTTTGGCGGTTCGGTGTCCTGATTCGTGCTGGCCGCTTGTTCATTATTAAGTAACCACAGCAGGTTATTGGCTGAATCTGCATTTGCCATACCTTCTTCCTGCGATATCAGGCCGTCATTAATCAACTGGACCAATGCACGTTCAAAGGTCTGTGAACCGGGCGACAGGCTCTTGTCGATGGCGTCCTTGATTTCAGAGATATTGCCTTCGGCGATCAGATCGGCGACATAGCGTGTGTTCAGCAGCACTTCAACGGCAGGGTAACGTCCGCCATCCATGGACTTGATGAGCCGCTGGGAAATGACCGCGCGGATCGACGAGGCAAGGTCAAGCAGCAGTGCTGTACGATGTTCGTTGGGGAAGAAGCTGATGATACGATTGAGTGCCTGATAACTGTTGTTGGCGTGCAGGGTCGCCAGCACCAGATGTCCGGATTGCGCATACGACATGGCCGAGGCCATGGTGGATTCATCGCGAATTTCACCGATCAGAATGCAGTCCGGTGCCTGGCGCAACGAATTTCTCAGCGCCACTTCAAGGCTGACGGAGTCAGTGCCGATTTCACGCTGGTTAACAATGGATTTTTTGCTGCGGAATAAATATTCGATGGGATCTTCGATAGTCAGGATGTGGCCAGTCCTCTGTGCGTTGCGGTGGTCCAGCATGGAGGCGATAGTGGTTGATTTTCCGGAACCGGTTGAGCCGACGAGTAATATCAGTCCGCGCTTTTCCATGATCAGGTCACCCAGGACCGGGGGTAAGCGCAAGGCATTTAGTGCAGGGATATGGCCTGGCACAAAACGGAATACGGCTGAAATGGAGCCACGCTGGCGAAAAGCAGACAAGCGGAACCGCCCAATGCCCGATGCGCCGATACCGAGATTTAATTCATTTTCGCGGTGCAGCTTGTCCATATCTTCAGCAGAAACAACTTCGGACAACAACGCCATGATATTTGCCTGATCCATTTTCTGGTTATTAATCGGCAGCAGGTTACCGTTAATTTTCAGGTGAATCGGTGAATTAATTGCAAAAAACATATCTGAAGCCTGTTTTTCTTTCATCAATTCAAAAAGACGTTCCATTGCCATGATTTCTTCCCCTTTTTTCTCAGGATTGTCGCAAAATTATACGCCGCGCAGTAATTCATTGATGCTGGTTTTTGAGCGGGTCTGCGCATCGACACGTTTTACAATAACGGCGCAGTACAGGCTGTATTTACCATCAGAACTGGGTAGGTTACCAGAAACTACAACGGAACCGGCAGGAATCCGTCCATAACTGACTTCACCTGTGGTTCTGTCATAAATTTTTGTTGATTGTCCGATATACACACCCATGGAAATCACCGAATTTTCCTCAACGATAACACCTTCAACGACTTCGGAGCGGGCCCCGATAAAACAATTATCTTCAATAATGGTCGGGTTGGCCTGCATGGGTTCCAGAACACCGCCGATACCGACGCCGCCCGACAGGTGCACATTCTTGCCAATTTGAGCACAGGAACCCACAGTCGCCCAGGTATCGACCATGGCACCTTCGTCCACGTAAGCACCGATATTGACATAGGAAGGCATCAAAACGACATTTTTACCGATAAAACTGCCACGCCGGGCCACGGCAGGGGGGACCACGCGAAACCCGCCGCGGGCAAAATCGTCTGCGCTGTACTGCGCAAATTTGGTGGGCACCTTGTCATAAAATTGCATATGATCCCCTGACGGCATCAACCGGTTTTCTTCGAGCCGGAATGACAGCAGTACGGCTTTTTTAACCCACTGATTGACTTCCCACTGACCGGTGCTGATTTTATTGGCAACACGCAGGGTGCCGGCATCCAGCTGCTGCAGGACGTCAGCAACCGCAATTCTTAATTCGTCCGGGGCGGATTTAGGGGAGAAATTGGCGCGTTCTTCCCAGGCTTGATCAATAATTTGTTGAAGTGACATAGTAAGTAGGGGTGTGATTAAAAAATTAATAATGAGACTGGATTATAACGGCGATAAGTGAAATAAGTGCAGCGACCGAAAAAAATGCCAAGTTTAAACTTGGCATCTGATGTGTGGCGCGCTAACGCGGACCGTCACTGGCTGACCCGTCGGCCTGGTGGCTAGCTACCGGTCGTGAAACTCCACGTTTTGGTTATACCGTTCGTCACTGCGTAAGGTATCAGATAGGTGGTGCCGGTAAAAGTGGCGATATACGTGGTATTGGGCTGAAATGGTTGGCTGCCCACCCAGTACACTTCATTGGCGGCGATGGTCGGTGCGGCCGGTGGTGGTGTCGTCAGGTTGATGGTGGCAGAGGAATAATCCGTGGTATTCAGATTGGGATCATTTGCCATCGTCCAGGTCGTGCCGGTCAGCGGTGTACAGGGTGGCGTACTGCAGTTGGCCGGTGTGACTGTAAAGGAGATGGGCGTTATTTTAATCAGCGTCGACATCGTGAAGCTCACGGGTGAGCTCGTGCTGGTCGCGAAATTAAAATTCGGAATGTTGGAATATACGGATGGACTTTCCGGTGTCATGCTGAGCGGAATGCCTGTTTTCTGGTCATTCGGATAGACGGCTATAAAATCAGACGCCACCGACTGGCTTGATGTCAGCCGCCCGTGGTTGATCCACCAGTGTGTGTTCGCCGTCGCTGCTCCGGACGTGTCCCGTGCCAGACCGACCTGCACAGTTGATTGCGCCATCAGGCCGCTGCGATGGTAAATGGTATTGACGATTGAATTGAGGAAGTCCTGGCCACTATTGGACAAGGCACTGCCGGCGCCATACAGTTCGCCGACGGCCGCTGACGGCACATTTTTTTCCGTGACGGTGTTCTCGAGGAAATAATAACCTTTTGCTATCGCACGTGCACTCGGTGTGATGCCGCTGAAGCCGACGGTGGGCAGACCGTTGTAGTCCTGTACTTCAATGTCATTCTGAAAAGGCATGCTGACCTGAGCCGTGTTTGCAATCGAGTAAGCCATATGGGCCTGGGCCGACTGGTCCAGAAACACATCCTGCTGCCAATAGCCGAGCCCAAGGCTACCCCGGAATGAATTGATTGCATTAAAAGCGGCCCATTCTTCGGTACCCACCACGTAGGTTGAATTGCCGATGCTGGTCTGGAGATTGCCGGCAAGTACAATATTGGAGGGAATCGTGTTGGAAGAGCCACCGCATGAAGCTAACAGGAATGCTGTAATAGTAATGCCGACAAGTGCTGATTTTTTCATGAATACCTTAACTGTTTTTCTGAATACTTCATTAATTCTTTCGTGCGCTAATATAAACCAACTCGCCTGTTTATGCACCAGTTAAAGGTGACGTAGTGGCAACTGATTGGTAACAGACTATTAAATCTGCCTGATGCAGGAATAAAATCATTAACGAACAGACGTTGGACTGATAATCAAATGGCATTAAAGCGGAAAAAAAGAGGCAAATAAGGGGTCCTGTCCGCTGATCGGATCACTGCAAAAAATCGACACAAAAATTCCCAAAATTTCAGTAACGCCAATTTGAGGTGCTATTATATGCGGTGCTTTGAAGTGCCGTCATCTTCATAAAATTGTTTAAAACCCTATTTGCCACCAATTTGTGGCTAACTACCATTAAATTCATTTATTGTGCGATTAACATCCATTAAATTATCTGGGTTCAAATCTTTTGTAGAGCTCACTCATTTTCATGTTCCCGGTCAGCTGGTGGGCGTCGTGGGTCCGAATGGTTGTGGAAAATCCAACATCATCGATGCGGTCCGTTGGGTTCTGGGTGAATCGAAGGCTTCTGAATTGCGCGGTGAGTCGATGCAGGACGTGATTTTTAACGGCTCGACCAACCGGAAGCCGGCCGGACGCGCCTCGGTTGAACTGGTATTCGACAACAGTCTGGGAAAAGCCGCCGGACAGTGGGGTCAATACGCTGAAATTTCGGTCAAGCGTACCTTAACCCGCGATGGCACTTCGACTTACTATATCAATAATCAGGCAGTGCGGCGTCGGGATATTCAGGATATCTTCCTGGGCACCGGGCTGGGTCCGCGTGCCTATGCAATCATTGGTCAGGGGATGATTTCCCGGATCATCGAAGCACGCCCGGAAGAATTGCGCATCTTCCTCGAAGAGGCGGCCGGCGTATCGCGTTACAAGGAACGCCGTCGCGAAACCGAGAACCGGATTCACAGCACAAACGAGAATCTGGTGCGCGTTGAAGACATTCTGCGTGAATTGAACATTAATCTGGACAAGCTGGAGTCGCAGGCAGTCGTCGCGAACAAATTTCGTTCGTTACAGGCCGATCAGGAAGAAAAACAGAAGTTGCTCTGGATGCTGAGAAAAAAGGAAGCCGCGACAGAACAGGAAAAATATTTTCGTGACATCGAACAGGCGCAGCTTGCACTCGAAGAAAGCACGGCAAAATTGCGCCATGTCGAACTGGAGCTCGAACAGATGCGGCAAACGCACTATAGCGTTGGTGACAAAATGCATCAGGCTCAGGGACACCTGTACCAGACCAATTCGGAAATTGGCAGCCTCGAGGCGCAGATCCGGTTTGTCATTGAAGCGCGCAATCGCCTGCAGACCCAGCTCAGTGTTCTGAAAGCGCAACGCGAACAGTGGCAGCGTCAGGAACAGGAGCAGCAGAACGAATTGGCCGAAGCGGAGATCGAGATTGAAGAACTGGCTGCAAAAAGCGAAGAAGCCAGACAGGCCGCCGAGCTGCATGCGCAACAGCTTCCCGCGCTCGAGGAAGCCTGGCGTGCCGGGCAACAGACCAGCGCTGATGAACGCGCAAAAATCATGCAGATGTAGCAGCAGATTGAATTGGAGTCCGCGCACCAGCGTAACGCCAATAATGTATTGAATGGTCTGGTACTGCGCCGTGAACGATTGCAACTGGAAAAGAGCGGGCTGCAATTGCCCGATCAGACTCACCTGACCCATCTGTCACAGCAACTCGACGAGAAAAAGATGGAGCTTGAACAGGCGCAGATGCAGCTCGATGAGGTGCAGACACAGCAACCGCAGCTCGATGAGGCACGTAAGAAAGCGCAGCTGGCCGTGCAGACCGAATCGGCTACCGGCGCCCAGCTCGATGCGCGTCTGGCGGCACTGACCCAATTGCAGGCCAATGTGCAGAACGAAGGCAAGGTTCAGCCCTGGCTGGCAAAACATGAATTGACGAATTTGCCGCGCTTGTGGCAGAAATTGACTATTAAAGCGGGCTGGGAAACCGCACTGGAAGCGGTGCTGCGTGAGCGGACACAGGCGCTGGAAGTGTCCAGTCTTGACTGGTCCAAAGCATTTTTTGGTGATGCGCCACCCGCCAAGCTGGCTTTCTATTCGTCGCAGGCAGCGGCCGGGGCGTCCGGCTCTGACAGCGCACTATCGGCTGATTTTCCGAGCTTGCTGTCATTTATTCAGCTCAACGATGCCCACCTGCGCGCGGTATTGCAGGATTGGTTGCAGCATGTCTATGTGGCTGAGGATGCAGCAGGCGCTTTGGCCCAGCGCAACAAGCTGCCGGCCGGCGGCAGTTTTGTAACCCGGCAGGGGCATCTGATATCAAAGGCCAGCGTGCGGTTTTATGCCTCGGATTCGGAACAGGACGGGATGCTGGCACGTGCACATGAAATTGAGCATTTGCAAAAGCAGACGCGCGCCCAGCAGTTGCTGTCGGAGCAGTCGCGCAACGATGCAGTTCGTGCAGAGGCGGCCTATACCGAGGCGACCCGCCGTCTGCAGGAGCTGCGCCAGACGGTCCAGAGTCTGACACAGCAGGTTCACGGTCTGCAGATCGATGTGATGAAGTTATCCGAAGTGCAGTCACGGTTTAACCAGCGCAGCGTGCAGATTGAATCTGATCTGGCCGAAATCAGTGCGCAGGAGCAGCAGCAGCAGCAGCTCAAGTCGGAGTCCGAACAGAAGTTTGAAGAACTGGACGTGACGCTGGCAGAGCAGCAGGAAAAATTCGAAGAATGGCAGACCCGTTATCTGGAGCAGGAACAGCAGTTAAATCTGGCCCGTGCCCGAGTGCGCGATCTTGAACTGGCGGCCCAGCAGGCTGTGTTTTCCGAGCGTACTCACCAGCAGAAGGTCGAAGAGCTGAAGCGCACCATCAGCACGGCCGGCGTGCAGGCGCAGCAGGTTTTCGAGTCCATGCAGCAGGGCGTGCTGGAACTGGAAAGCATGGACGACCAGACAGCCCAGGCCGGTTTGCAGGAATTGCTGGCAAAACGCAGTGAACAGGAACGTGCTTTGTCGGATGCGCGTCATGAGCTGGATCAGCTGACCCAGCAGTTGCGCCAGTGCGAAGACGCAAAAAATCAGTCCGAGCGCAGTCTGCAGCCACAGCGCGACAGAATTATGGAGCTACAGCTCAAGGAACAGGCGGCCCGGTTGAATCAGGAACAGTATGCGCAGGCGTTAGCCGATGCCGGCATGACAGGCGAGCAGCTCGCCGAGCTGGCCCAGAAGCTTACGGACGACCTGAAGCCCTCGTATCTGCAGGGAGAAGTGACCCGACTGGGCAACGCAGTGATTGCTTTGGGCGCGGTCAATCTTGCCGCACTCGATGAACTGGAACAGGCAAAGGAACGCAAGCAATTCCTCGATGCACAGTTTGCCGATCTGACTGAAGCCATCCAGACACTGCAGGACGCCATACACAAGATCGATATTGAAACCCGTGAACTTCTGCAGGAAACCTTCGACAAAGTGAATCTGCATTTTGCCGAATTATTCCCCATCCTGTTTGGCGGCGGAAATGCCAAACTGGTCATGACGGGCGATGAAATACTGGATTCCGGTGTTCAGGTCATGGCGCAGCCGCCGGGCAAGAAGAATGCGACCATACATTTACTGTCTGGCGGTGAAAAGGCACTGACCGCCACCGCACTGGTGTTTTCCATGTTCCAGTTGAACCCGGCGCCTTTCTGCCTGCTCGACGAGGTCGATGCACCGCTGGATGACTCCAATACCGAACGGTTCTGCACCATGGTGAAAAAAATGTCCTCGAACACGCAGTTCCTGTTCATTTCGCATAACAAGATTGCCATGGAGATGGCGCAGCAGCTGATCGGGGTGACCATGCAGGAACAGGGCGTTTCACGAATTGTTGCAGTCGACATGGAATCGGCGCACAAGATCGCCAGCGAATTTTCAACCGAGGCACAGGCAGCATGACAGATCTGAATTTGAGTTTATGGGCCGCCGGTGGCGCGCTGATTCTGTTAGTGGTTGTATACAATTTCTGGCAGGAATATAAAGCCAAAAAAAATGTGCAGCGCGCTTTCGGTGATCACAAAGACGATGTGCTGATGAAAGCGGAAATCCGCACCTCGTCGGTGCGGGTTAGCCAAGGCAGCGAACGCCAGGAACCGGTACTGGACAGTCTGTCCATGCAGATGCCGGTGCACGACTCCGAGTCAGGTTTTGCGGCACAGGCTGATCACGGCAGGTCGCCCGCCGACAGTCCGTTATCAACGGAGGCAGCGGCAGAACTGCCAGTCGATGATTTTATTGACTGTGTGATAGCCATCGATCTGGAAAATCCGGTGCGCGGCGACAAAATTCTGGCTGAAATACAGTCGCTGCGAATTGTTGGCAATAAGCCGGTCAATTTTATCGGTGTCAGCACCGACAACCGCCGGGAAATTATTGTACATGGCAACAGTTACGCGCAGATTATCTGTGGCGTACGCCTGGTCAATCGCAGCGGCGCGTTGAATGAACTGGAATACTCCGAACTGGTGATGAAACTCAGGCAGATCTCGGATAACCTGAGTGCCTTTCCTGATGTTCCGGACATGAAACATGTGATGGATGCCGCTCGCGACCTGTCGTTATTTGTCAGCGACCATGATGCGCAGTTAAGTGTGAATGTGCTGACCAAGGGTGCGCCGTGGGATATTAACACCCTGCTGGCCGCGCTGGACAAACAGGGATTCACCGCCCGCCCTGACGGACGCCTGGCCATGCCTGACGGCGAAGGCGGCGCGTTGTTCACCCTGTCGATCAACGGAAGCCTTGCGGATCAGGTTACCTCGCGCATGACGCTGCTGCTCGATGTGCCCTGCGTCGCGCCCCGACGTGGTGGTTTTAACGCCATGGTTTCGTGCGCAAAATCATTGGCATTGCGGCTGGGCGGATTGCTGGTCGATGACAGTAATACACTGCTGGATGATGCCACCCTGACGCAGATTCAGGAACAGGTTGACGCGTTTTACCACACCATGCAGGCGGCCGACATTCCAGCCGGATCAACCCGCGCTATCCGGATTTTCAGCTGACTGGTTGCGTCTCCCATCCTCATTCATCCGACATATGCAAAACGATTTATTTGGCAACGGTGATACAGCGGGTCAGGCGAACTCGGATGAAGCACAGGCGAGCCACTTGATTGAACAGTACCGCCGCCTGCTTAACCAGTACAGTATTGAGTATTATGTGCAGGATGCACCCAGTGTTCCCGATACCGAGTATGACCGGATCTTCAAATCCCTGCAGGAACTTGAAAGTCGCTATCCCCACCTGATTACTGCGGATTCTCCTACCGTGCGGGTCGGCGGTGCCGCGTTGCCGGAATTTCAGCAGGTACGTCATGTCGTTCCCATGCTGTCGCTGAATAACGGTTTTGAGGATGAGGATGTAACCGCTTTCGTGCGTCGTGCCGAAGAAGGACTGCAATCCGGATCAGGGCCCGTTCCTGACATTCAGTTTGCGGCGGATCTCAAATTTGATGGTTTGGCGATCAGTCTGATTTATCGGCATGGTATTTTTGAACAGGCGGCAACCCGCGGTGATGGCAGCGTGGGAGAAGACGTCACCGAAAATATACGCACGATCCGCGCAATTCCTTTGCGTCTGGCGGGCGACCATCCGCCCGCCTTGCTGGAAGTGCGCGGAGAAGTACTGATGTTTAAGGACGATTTTGCCAGATTGAATGCACGGCAGCGCGAGCTCGGACTGAAAGAATTCGCTAACCCGAGAAATGCAGCGGCAGGCAGCCTTCGCCAGCTTGATGCCAAAATAACTGCCCAGCGCCATTTACGGTTTTTTGCCTATGGTCTGGCTCAGTATGCCGGCCCTACGGCAGACAATGTTGCACCGTCCTCCCACAGTGAATTACTGGTCTGGCTGAGCCGGTTCGGCATACCGGTCTGCAAGTACCAGGCGTGCGTCAACTCGGCTGAGGGATTGCTGGCGTTTTATCGCGATATTGAAAACAGGCGCGACCAGTTGCCCTACGAAATCGACGGCGTCGTCTACAAGGTGAATTCGTTTGCCCAGCAGCAGCAGCTCGGTTTTGTCTCACGCGCTCCGCGGTTTGCGCTGGCTCACAAGTTTCCGGCGCAGGAACAGCTAACAACCCTGATTGATATTGAAGTGCAGGTGGGACGAACCGGTGCCATCACACCGGTGGCCCGGTTGGAGCCGGTGCAGGTGGGCGGTGTCATGGTCACTAACGCGACATTGCACAATGAAGAAGAGATTCGTCGAAAAGACGTTTGGATAGGCGACCGGGTGATAGTCCGGCGCGCCGGTGATGTGATCCCCGAAGTCGTCGCGTCGGTGCCGCAACAGCGTCCTGCCACGGCACGACAGTTTGTCATGCCGCTGCATTGCCCGGTGTGTGGCTCGCCTATTGTAAAGCCGGACGACGAGGCCATTGCGCGGTGCAGTGCCGGTTGGATAAAGTGTGCGGCGCAGCGCAAAGGCGGGTTGTGGCATTTTGCTTCGCGCAAAGCAATGAATATTGACGGATTGGGTGAACAACTGCTGGATCAACTCGTGGATAAAGACCTGGTGACGACTGCGGCCGATCTCTACAGTCTGACAGCGACGCAACTCGCGCAACTGGATCGAATGGCGGAAAAATCGGCCAATAACATTATTGCAGCCGTTACGGCATCGAAAAAAGCAACACTGGCCCGTTTCATTTACGCACTTGGCATCCGGCATGTCGGCGAAGCGACAGCCAAGGATCTGGCGCGCCATTTTGGCGACATCCAGGCACTGATCAGTGCGTCCGACGAGCAACTGCTTCAGGTCAATGATGTGGGTCCGGTAGTGGCAAAATCGATACTGGGTTTTTTTGCCGATCCACTTAACAGGCAGGTGGTCGACCAGTTATTGGCTGCCGGCGTCGACTGCTCGTCAGCGGACGAGGCGGACGGTTCGGCACGGTTATTGGCCGGGAAAACATTTGTGCTGACCGGAACGCTACCGACCCTGAGTCGCGAGGCCGCGGCCGCCCTGATTGAAGCAGCAGGTGGCAAGGTACAAAGTTCGGTATCCAGAAAGACCAGTATGGTGCTGGCCGGTGAGGAAGCGGGAAGCAAGCTTGTCAAAGCCCATGAATTAGGTGTACCGGTAATTACAGAAGCGCAGTTAAGGCAACTGTTGCAAGCAAGCTAACATAATTCATCCTGAATTACATTGAAAGGGAGCCTGGAATGGCCAAAATTACCAAAGCTGTATTTCCCGTTGCCGGCTTGGGAAGCCGTTTTTTGCCCGCCACCAAAGCGCAACCGAAAGAGATGCTGACTGTCGTGGATAAACCCTTGATTCAATACGCTGTCGAAGAAGCCGTGGCCGCCGGCATTACCGAACTGATTTTCATTACAGGACGCAATAAACGCGCTATTGAGGATCATTTTGACACCGCTTATGAACTGGAAGCGGAACTGGCTGCGTCAAACAAGACCGCACTGCTGGAGTCGGTACGTAATGTCATCCCCAAATCAGTAAGCTGTATTTACATACGTCAACCGGCGGCTCTGGGATTGGGTCATGCGGTACTGTGCGCAAAACCGGTGGTTGGTGACAGCCCGTTTGTGGTGATACTGGCCGACGATTTCATGCTCGCCGCACCAGGGCAACCCAATACCACGGAACAGATGGTTAAACTGTTTGAAACCGAACACGCGAGCATGGTGGCGGTGCAGGATGTGCCGCGCGAACAGACCCGCCAATATGGCATTGTCAGTGGAACGCCGTATAAGGAACGGCTGGAACGCATGTCGGCTATTGTTGAAAAGCCATCCCCGAGTGAAGCACTGTCGACGCTGGCGGTGGTAGGTCGGTATGTGCTGGATGGAAAAATTTTTTCGTATCTCGAAAAAATCGGTAAAGGGTCCGGCGGCGAAATTCAGTTGACCGATGCAATTGCCGCGATGATGAGGGACCATCCGTATCTGGCGTATCGATTTGATTCAACCCGCTACGATTGTGGCAGCAAGCTGGGTTATCTGAAAGCATCGGTTGTTCTGGGCATGCAACATCAGGAAATCGGTACCGAATTTTCCAGCTATTTGAGAACCTTGCAAAATTAACTCCACTTTTTTGTGGGTCGCGGATTTGACCCAGCTTGCCTGGCTGTGCGGTAAGCGGGCCCATGTATTGTCATTCATGGTAGCCATTTTAACCATTTTCTGATGTGAAAGTCCGATAAACATCCATATAATTAATATTCTGATAAGAATAGTCCAGGTCGACGTGAATGGGCGGATTTTTCGCCCCATTTCGCCCCATTCCCCGCCTGACCAAAATGCTTCTATTTAATTAACACTTAAATACCCCTCTTTTCGAGCAATGGTCATTGCATGAAATGTTGATAATCCAGACTATAAGGCAAAAATAGTCAGGTGCTGCCTTTATTGCTAAACAGGGTGGGAGCAAACTATGGATACCGAGCATTCGAAGATCGACGACGATGAGGAATCTCACGAAAACAGCCATAACGCAGAACGCGTCATGGATCTGAAATCGATTCGTGCCGCCATTTCCCGCGTTGAAGCCGAAGCCAGAGCCACCGTGGCCGCCGAAAGTCGCGCCTTCGCTCAGGCGCGCGCGCGCGCCGTCGCAGAAGACCGGGCTGAACTCGATAACCAGGCCTTGCTGGAAGCAGAGCAGGTACTGGAATTGGAGGAACAGGCCAAATTAGCCAGTAAATCCCGTTTGCAGGCAGAACAGCAGGCCCGGCTTGCGCAGCAAATGCGTCTGGTCGCCACCCAGAATGAATTGCAGGCCATAGAAGCACGCGTCAAAGTCGACGCGGAAGCGGCACAGGCGTCCAAACAACGCCAGGAAATGGAAAAAGAGGCCAAACAAAAAGCAATAGAACAGATTAATCTGGAAAAATCGCTGACTGAATATGCCCGACAGGCAGGTGAAAAATTCAAGAATCAGGCTGATCTGGCTCGCGAACAGTTCGCTTTGCTGTCCGAAACCGAGCACGCCGCCAAACAGGAAGCGATCGCGCGCGCCTTGTCGGAATCAAAATTGCTGGAATTGGCGAAAACCGGCCAAAAGCTGGAAAGCACTGAAAAAAATCGCGTTGAAGCATTGGTTGAAACGCAGGAAAAATTGCTTGCACTGCGTGCCGAACGTGAAATGTCGCAATCAGCCGCACTGAAACTCAGCCTGGAAAATGCATCCACAGAAGTGTGGGCACTGGAACAGGCAAAAGCGCGCGCCAATGCCCTGAAAGAACAACAGGAAATTTACAAAACCCGCCGGGAATCCGAGCAGGCCGCGACCCTGCTGATCGAGGAGCGGATTAAAGCAGAATATGACATGCAATTGGCGGCAGAACGGCGCTTGCAGGCCGAAAAGGAAGCGGCCACCACCGCACAGGCCAGAAAGTTGGCCGAGCACAAACTGACATCGATTGCTGAACAGCGCATTGCCACAGAAAAAAAATTATTGGAACAGGCCTGGCAACAGGTCGAGCAGGAACAAAAAGCGGAACAGGCTGCGCGACAAAGGCAGCTCTATGAAGCAGAAACCATAGAAAAAGCACGCTTGCGTGAAGAAGCCGAGCAACAGGCCGCACAACTGGCGTACGACCAATCACAAAGTGAAGCCCGCGCCAAAGAATTAGCCGAACAGCGCCTGCAGCTGGCACAGGAAGCCGCGCTGGCGGCCAAAGCACAGGTGTATGCTGAACAGGTGCAACAGGCTGCGCAGGCCGAACAGACACGTCTTCAACGCGAAAACAGTCAGGTCAAAGAGCAACAGGCCGAACAGACCAAACAGTTGGTTGCCATTGAACGTCAGCAGGTCGAGGCGATGAAAAAGGCCGCGGAACAGGCCGAACTGCAACGGCAGAACAAGCAGCGCCTGCTGGAAAAAGAAGAACAGCAGGCGGCAACGCTGGCAGCACAGAACCAGGTTCTGCAAATGCAGGAACAGGCGATGATAGCAGCGCATTCCATCCATGCCGTTCAATATCGTGCCGCAAAAATAATCACGCAGGAACACGTTGCGCTCAGTGTATTGAAACATCGGGAGGCGCAAGCACTGGTTGAGCAGAGCCAGAAGTCGGTACTGCTGGCTGAGCTGCAGCGTCAGCGGGTTCAAAAAGAGCAGAATACCCTGTTACTGTTACAGGACAAAGCCAGGGCAGAGCAGAAACGGCAACAATCGGCCGACGCTGTGGCCATCGCCACTGAACAGAAAATTGCTGAAGAATTGCGGTTGCATGATTTGAACCAGCAACGCTGTCTGGCCGAGCAGGAACACCACGACGCGTTGCGCGAACAGACTGAAGAACAGCAGAAAATCGTGTTGGCCAGACAGGCGCAAGCCAAATCCGAGCAATATCAGCTGGCCCAGTTGCAATTGCAGACTCAGGCCGAGCGCATGAAGGCCGCTGCTGCATTGGAGCAAACCAGGCAGAGCGTCAAATTATCCAAAATCAAATTGCAACAGGCCCAGGCTGAACAGCAGGCCGCACAGGCGCTGGCCGGGAAATGCCAGGCTGAACAACAGTTAAACGAACAGATTCAGTTAAAAAGGGCTGCGGAGTTAAAGCGGGCCGGCGAGCTGCAACAATTGACGGAGCAGGAAAAGGCGACTTACCAGGCGATTCTGGAAGCGACACGATTGAACAATGAACGGCTGCTGGCAGCCACCGCGCAATTGGAACTGCGCAAAAAGGCCTTATTTGTTGCGCAGTTAAACCACAAGACCGCAGTCGATCTGCTCGCCAAGGAACAGGAAAACCTGATACTCGAGCAGCAGGAAAAGCACGCGATTGAACAAAAACTGGCGGCACAGAAAGAACACCAGAAGTGGGTGGCATTGCGGCTGGAACAGGAACAGAAAAGCAGCGAGCTGGCGCAACAGAGTTGTCAGGAAGAACAAGCCGCAAATCGTGTTGCCACACAGGTGAATGACCAGAAATTGGCGCTATTGCGCCAGAATGAGCAATTGCGTAAATCACACCAGCAACAACTTGAGCTGTTGCAGCGCAAGACCGATGAGGCCAAACAACTGGCCCTGCAGGCACTGAAGCGCAATGAATCGGAACAGGCGCTAATAGTTAAAATGAACCAGGCACAAGCGTTGATTGATCAGCGTATTGCAGCCAATAAAGCACTTGAACAAACCAGGGATCAACGTATTGAGGAAGAAAAGCAGGCAATCCTGCTGGTGGAACAGCGCGTGCAGGCCGAAAAGGAGCTGCTTGCACTGAATCAGCAGCGCAACCGTGCTGAGCAGGAAGCCAGGCAGCAATTGGAAGCCCAGCACGCTGAACAGCAAACCCGGATCGCCCATATTGAAAAGCTGCATCGCATCAATATGCGTCTGGCACAACGTTCTGAGCGTCTGGAGAAAAAGCGGCTGGATGAATTGAATGCCATCCGGTTGCTCGAGGCGCAGCAGGTACGTGACCAGCAGACGACCTTGCTGGCGTTGCAACAGCAGCGTCTGGCCGAGGAAGCCAAAGCCAGGGCATGCGACGAACAGAAACAGAAGCAGCAACAGCATACCCAACTGGCCGCAGAACAATGCCTGATGGAAGCTGAAGCGAAACGACTGATAGTGGCAGACTGTGCGATTCAGGAACAGATTACGCTGGAAAGCCGGCATCATGCCGAAGCAGCCCGTCTGTGCCTTGAAGAAAAGCAGCAGCGCCTGCTTGATATCCAGGCATTGTCGGAAATGGAACAGGATAAATTCGCATTGGAACAAGCCCTGCGTCAGGAATTGAAAGTGAAACTGGGTGCGTTACAGCAGCAGATAACATTGAGCAAGTCGAATGCAGCGCTCGAAAAACATCAAACGGAAGTCAATCTGGAACGTGCACAACTGGAAAAACAGGCTGCGGCGTTGATGCAACAGCAGATCAACGAGCAGGAAGCCTTTATTGCAGCCGAAAAGCACCGTTTGATGCATGTGGCGAACGCGGCAGAACTGGCCGCCGAATTAGCCAGGAAAGAGCAGGAACTGGCACAGCAGGCCGCCATGGCGGTTCAGCAACAGCAGTCAGCACTGAATTCATTGCAGGCCGAAATCGAGCAGAATTCCAGACAGTCCGAACTGTTGCAAATGGAAGAAACCCAGAAACTGCAATCGGAATTGCAGGCTGCATCGGTATTGTCAAGTCAGTTATTTGAGCGCCTGTCGAACCAGCAGATAACCAGTAAAGAATGGCTACTGCGCGCCCAGCAGGTACTGGAAGAAGCGCCGGTGCCCACGCAGGCGCCCGGACCCCGCTCGGCTTACCGAAAAGTGGGGAATGTCATGGCCGGCATTGCGTTGATCGTCGGAATCACCGGTACCACCTCGTTTGTTGAAAGTTCGCCGATTTCCATGGTGGCCCAGTCCAGTGGCGCTCACCTTAAAATGTCGTATGAGCTCGGTGCCAAATAAGCGCCGCTCGCGGTTCTAACCACGTCCCCGATTACCACTGCTGCCTCTGCGCGCGGTCAGACTCGGTAATCCGCCCGCGGCGGGGCGTGGGCCCGATGCCGGCCTGGCCGGTGTTGCGGACCGGCTTGCGGTCGATTTAACGGCGCCAGACGGTGCCGTTTTCCGGGGCGATGCGGGTCCCGGGCGCTGGTTGCGCTGGGCCGGATGACTGCGCAACTGTATCGGTTGCGGCTTGGCATACGGGTCTGGCTCAAAACCCGGAACGACTTCACTGACTATTTTACGTTTAATGAATTTCTCTATATCGGCCAGAAGTTTCAGTTCATCCACACATACCAGCGATACAGCTTCTCCGCCGGCGCCGGCGCGACCGGTCCGCCCGATACGATGCACATAGTCTTCCGGGACATTGGGCAAATCATAATTCACGACATGCGGCAACTGATCGATGTCGATTCCGCGCGCCGCAATATCGGTGGCAACCAGCACCTGTAGCTGTCCGTCTTTAAATTCGGCGAGCGCTTTGGTACGCGCCGACTGACTCTTGTTGCCATGGATTGCCATCGACGTGATCTCGGCTTTTCCGAGTTGCTCCACCAGTTTGTTGGCACCGTGCTTGGTACGTGTAAACACCAGCACCTGGGTCCATTTCAGGGTTTTGACCAGATGGGAAAGCAGCACATGTTTCCTGTCGCGATCGACAGGGTGAATTTTTTGTGTGATAACGTCAACTGTCGAGTTGCGTCGAGCCACTTCAATCATGGCAGGTGAATTCAGCAGACGGTCGGTTAATTCTTTGATCTCATTGGAAAAAGTCGCAGAGAAAAGCAGGTTTTGACGTTTGGGAGGCAAAAGTGCCAGGATTTTTTTGATGTCCTTGATGAAGCCCATGTCCAGCATACGGTCCGCTTCGTCGAGCACCAGAATTTTGATCTGGGTCAGGTCGATGGTTTTCTGACCGATATGGTCCAGCAGGCGGCCCGGGGTGGCGACCAGAATATCAACGCCGGTCTTTAATAATTTGATTTGCGGATTTATGCCGACACCACCAAAAATAACGCCCGATGTCAAGGGGAGATATTTGCCGTAGGTCTGCACGCTGGCTTCGACCTGGGCAGCCAGTTCGCGTGTCGGGGTGAGGATTAAAGCCCGGATCGGGCGACGTCCAGACGCTGCGCCGGTTTGCCGGGTGTCGGCCATCAACCGATGTAACAGCGGGAGGGTGAAGCCTGCTGTTTTGCCGGTCCCGGTTTGTGCTCCGCCCAATAAATCCTGGCCGGTCAGTACGGCCGGTATCGCCTGTAATTGAATCGGTGTGGGTGTGGTATAGCCGTGTTCGCTGACAGCGCGAACGATTTCGTCGGCCAAACCGAGTTCGGAAAATGTGGTCATGGCAATGCCTAAGTTTTGCAGCAGATTGAGAGAGATGACGGATTAAGCGTAAGGCTTCAGGATATTGACCATTTGCGCAAATACTTTGGGTGTCGCCGAGATGATGTCGCCTTTGTACAGGTAATCGGATTCACCTTCAAAGGTGCCGGTAATACCGCCTGCTTCAGTGACGACCAGAGCGCCCGCGGCGATGTCCCACGGCTTCAGATTTTTCTCAAAAAAACCATCCAGACGGCCGACGGCAACATACGCCAGATCCAGCGCAGCCGAGCCCGGTCGACGCAAGCCCTGGCATTTGCCTGACATTGCTTTGAACATGGGAATATAGTTCTCGATTTCCGCTTCATTCCGAAATGGAAAGCCCGTACCGATTAATGAATCAGCGAGTTTGTCCCGTTTTGATACGCGAATTCGTTTATCATTCAGGAACGCACCGGCACCCTTGGTGGCGGCAAATAATTCATTGCGGGTCGGGTCAAAAATGACCGCCTGCGTCATGACGCCGTTATGTTGCAGGGCGATGGACACACAGTATTGCGGGAAGCCGTGCAAAAAATTGGTTGTACCGTCGAGCGGATCAATAATCCAGACAAATTCGCTCTGATCGGTGAGATTTTTGGATGAGCCCGACTCTTCCGCCAGAACGGCATGCGTCGGGTAGGCCGCGGTCAGGGTTTCAATAATGGCAGCTTCAGCCGCTTTATCGACTTCGGAAACAAAATCGTTATGCTGTTTTTCAGTGGGTTCAATACGATCCAGATCGAACGAGGCGCGGTTGATGATGGTCGCGCCGCGGCGCGCGGCTTTTATCGCCGTATTGAGCATAGGATGCATAGAATTTCCGTTAAAATGTCAGCTTACGTGTCCATCTACCTGGAGGGGATAGTTCATAGTAGTGAAAGGGCACGTAAAAATAAAGAACTCCGTGCCTGTAAAAAACGCGAACTGACGTCTTCAAAAGCACAATTTAACGCGTATTTTAACCGATATACCTTCTTTACTCAATTTACGGGTTTTTGCCCGTCGATATAATCAATTAAAAGCAGATGCAGAATTCACCTTTCAGCCGGTTACGCTTTGTCTTGGTCGAAACCAGCCATCCCGGCAACGTGGGTTCCGTCGCCAGAGCCATGAAAACCATGGGTTTCAGCAATCTGTACCTGGTCAATCCGCGCATCGCCGACGTGGTTCATCATCCGGAAGCGATTGCACTGGCCAGTGGTGCGACCGATATTCTGGAGGCGGCCGTCATTGTTCATACGCTGCAGGAGGCCCTGGCGGGCTGCGAACTGGCTGCAGCCGTCAGTGCCCGATTGCGGGAGTTTTCGCCCCCGGTGCTTGAGCCGCCTGAATTTGCCGAGCGGTTTGTTCAGGTGACCGCCGGTTCGGCTTCCGGGTTTGCAGCGCTCGTGTTCGGTAATGAACGGACCGGACTTCCGAATCATCTGGTGGAAAAATGCCCGTTTCTGGTGACCATTCCGGCCAATCCCGATTATTCATCGCTGAATCTGGCACAGGCGGCGCAGGTTTTGGCCTACGTGTGCCGTTATCAGAGCAAGGTTGCTGCCGTGCATGGCCAAGAAATTGGTTTTAAAGGTAGTTTGGCAAATTTAGCCGATGTTGATGCTATGTTCGAGCATCTTGAGCGAGGTTTAATTGCGATTGATTTTATTGACCCGGCCAGCCCCAAAAAATTGATGTCCCGGCTGCGGCGATTATTTGCAAGAACGCAACTGGAAGTCGAGGAAGTGAATATTTTGCGTGGTATGGCAAAAAAAATGTTGGACAAATAAATGCTGTGAGTCAATAATGTTAATCATTAGCAAAAGATTATGGAATTAAGTATTCCTGCGGCTGTTGTTTCTCCAAATTTTATTCCTGAAGTTTCAGTTATTTACGACGAATGAAAGCTATCATCATTCGAAAAATAGTGGCTATTTTATAAGTATTGGTGCGAGACCCCAATTGGCTCAATTTCAATTTATAAACGGTGTTTAATTGGCGTCCGGCAGGAGATTATTATTATTATTCAGATTAAACGTCATTTTCCGATAAGTGTAGTTGCGTTGGCGTGCTTGACATTGTGTTATTCAACCGCGTTTGCCATAGGCCTGGGCGAGGCGTCGTTACGCTCGGGTCTGGGTAGTGCCCTGTTCCTGCAGGTGCCGATGACCGGTGCCAGCGAAGACATTCTGGTGCCAAGCTGTATCAGATCCAGAATTGAATCGATGGACGGTGAACTTATTGAGGTTCCCCGGGTTGAATTTGTCCTGCCTGGTCAGACGGGTCGAGCGGTATTGATCAATCTGGTGTCGAAAAAGTTAATGGCCGAACCGGCGATTAAAGTTACCGTGACCATGGTCTGCGGCACGACGCTTCAACGTGAGTATGATCTGTTGCTCGATTATGCTGAATCCCCGCTGGCTGCACCTTTAATCAGGGAAGTGACCCCGGCCGCGCCACAAACTGGCGCCGCTGATCTGGCTCAACCTGTCAGCAACAGCCACCGGCGAGCCACACAGGCCGCCGCAGAATACACGGCAAATCCGGACGCGATCCACACCAGAGCGCGCGACGTGGACCGCGCTGCTGCAACCAAAAAATCATCGCGAAAATCAGGGCACAAGGAAGCGGCCGGTCGCGATGTGTTAAAGGTTGACAATGAGAGCAGCACTGCGGAACCGGATCTGCGGCTTTCATCGACATTATCCGAGCCGACCCCGCAAAATCTGGAACAGTTGCGAACTGAAGAAAACCGGCTGGCACAAGCCCGCTACGCCGCGGTGTTAAGAGGTGAAGACCCGTTAGCGGCAGCGCAAAATGATATCAGGGCTGAAGAGCTGAAAATTAAAAATCTGCAGACTGAATTGGACCGTATCAAGCAACAGAATACGGTCAGGGAAAGCAAGGAAATACATGGCTCGCCGTTGTTGACTGGTTTGATCGTCTCGGTTACGGCGCTGGTTCTGGCGTTGATTGCCCTGGTGGCACTTGCCATACGGCGTTCACGTCAAAATAATACCTCGACCTGGTGGGATACCACGGCCGAGCAGAAAAAAAATGTAGTGGATATTGTCGATTATCTGCAAACCAGCGCGGAAAAAGGCAATCTGGATCCCGGGCCGATAACGGCGACTCGTTCAACCGAGGCGGCCGAAGCCATCGTGCCGGAAAAGCCTGCTGATGCGCCGGTCCGGAAAGTCGTATCCGCCACGCAGGTAAGACGTTCAGGACTACCTTTGCTGGAAGACACGAATAGCAGTTCATTCAATTTCTTCAGCAATCGAGGTCAGTCGATACAGATCGAAGAAATTTCGGATATCACGCAGGAAGCGGAATTCTGGATGTCGGTCAACGATCCGCATCGCGCCATCGAAATTCTGGAACCGCAAAGCCGCGACGAAAATCCGACCACGCCAGTCACCTGGCTGTATCTGCTGGATCTGTATCGCCTTGTGGGTGATGAAGAAAATTACACTGATTTGCGCCAGCGTTTCAAGCATAAATTCAACGCCAAAGTGCCGAATTACCAGGAAGAGGTCGTGCAGCAGAACGTCCGTTATTTTGAAGATTTCCCCCATCTTGTCGCAAACTGCTGTGCGTTCTGGCAGACCGACGAAATCGTCAGTTATCTGGAATCATTGCTGATTGACGATCGCGAAGGAGAGCGGATAGGGTTTGATTTGCCTGTGTACCGTGATATTCTGTTTTTGCTGAGTATCTGCGGTGAAATCAAACGGCAAAAATCGGTGTTAAGCAAACCGCCGGCGATACTCGATGATACGCCAGGGGGCAGTTCACCGGCAACCACCTGAGCCGGTCGAGTGACAATCGCCCCGGATGCTGGCAATTGAACCGCTAAGCACCCGGTCACTCAGACAGCGCGTCGCATTTTCTCGATTTTGTAATTTTTTTCCACTTTGGGTGGTTTTGTTAATTTTACAATGGCCATCGTGCAGTTGTCGCCACGGCCGTGCGCGCGTTCCCGGGCCTTGTTGATCAGCATTTCAGAGGCAACCCGTGGTGAATTGACGGAAACCACGGCGCCCAGTTCCCTGTCGGTGAAGTAGTGCCACAGGCCGTCGGAGCACAGCAGGAACGAATCATCCGGCTTTAAGTCGTTATATTCGCTGATGGTAATGTAGGGTTCTGCGGTGCTCGAACCCAGGACATTGACCAGAATATTGGACAGCGTGTGTGTTTTTGCTTCTTCAGCGGTAATTTTATTTTCAGCGACCAGTTTTTCAACGTAGGAATGATCCAGGGTGCGTTCGATCAGGTTTGCGCCATGAAAGCGGTACAGGCGCGAATCGCCAACATGTGCCCAAACAGCACGTTTGTTGGGTGTGATGATCAGGATCACCAATGTACTGTGTGGCTCTTTTTCGGCGGATATCCCTGACAGTTGAATCACCGTGTGTGATTCGTGGACAATTCGCTCTATTAAATTTATGACATCGTCCTCGGTGCCAAATTCCTCAAATAACTGTTGGGCCGAGCGGATAACCTGTTCGGCTGCCAAAGCGCCGCCGCTTTTGCCCCCCATGCCGTCAGCCAGTACCGCCATCATATAGCCGGGAGCTCTGGGGGCGGCAAATAAACCCGCGCGATCCTGCTGTTCCTTGCGGTCACCAAGGTGTTGGCCCGTTCCGGCTTCAATTTTATAATGTTGGCTCATAACTCTGCTTAGATTAAACTTATATACGTAACCAATTATTCAACGTAAATTATTACATGTAAACGCCCACATATCATTAACTTTCTCTAAAGAAATCTATGAGTGATCATACCGAGATACAAAAACGCATCACAATACTATCTGTTGAGCATCGCGATCTGGACGTTGTCATTGAAGCTTTGATTTTAGCTGGTCACACAGATGAATTACAATTACAGCGATTAAAAAAACGCAAACTTCAATTAAAAGATCACATCAAACTGTTACAAATGCAGTTAATCCCGGATGTGCCGGCCTGACACACAACCTAGTAAATATTGATTAAAGCAGATTTTGGCTGAAAACTCACCTATCCCAAGCGCCCACGAGCCCCCTGCAGGGATTGATAAACATGACACTGAAATTGATCACTTATTCAGCGAGCGGGGTCAATTAGGTAACGCGGTAACCGGTTACCGACCCAGACTCGCGCAGATTGAAATGGCAAAAGCCATTGCGCAAGCCATTGTTGGCCAGACGACACTAATTGCCGAGGCCGGTACCGGCACCGGAAAAACCTTTGCTTACCTGGCACCTGCGTTGTTGTGGGGCGGTAAGGTGATTGTTTCAACGGGCACAAAAAATTTGCAGGACCAGTTATTTTTTAAGGACATACCGGCAATTCGAACCGCGCTCGCAGCACCGGTCTCGGTGGCGCTGTTAAAAGGTCGCGCGAACTACGTGTGCCATTTTCATCTGGAGCGAACGCTGCAGAACGGCCGGTTGACGACCCGTGAAGACGTGGGTTATCTGCGCGATATTTCCCGGTTTATCAAAATGACGACCACCGGTGACAAGTCGGAATTATCCAACGTGCCCGAATCGGCACTGATCTGGAATCTGGTGACGTCCACCAAAGAAAATTGTCTCGGTTCGGAATGCCAGTATTACCAGGACTGTTTTGTCATGAAGGCGCGCAAGGAGGCACAGAAGGCCGACGTGGTGGTGGTCAACCATCATCTTTTTTTCGCCGATGTCGCCTTAAAGGACACGGGCATTGCCGAACTGCTTCCCTCGGCCAATACTGTCATTTTCGATGAGGCTCACCAGTTGCCCGATACGGCGACCCTGTTTTTTGGTGAGACGGTGTCCACCTCGCAGATACTCGAGCTGTGTCGCGACGTGCTTGCCGAGGGCCTGTCGCATGCGCGGGATGGCGCCGAGTGGGCCAAGCTGGTGGTGCCGGTGGAAAAGGCAGCCCGTGACCTGCGCCTTTGTTTTCCACCTGAACAGGTAAAAATGTCGTTACCGCAGATTGCGCCATCCAGTGAATTTTTCCCGGCACTGGTGAACTTGATTGAAAAACTGCAGACCTTGCTGGACACCCTGGAAAAGCAGGCCGAACGCGCAGAAACCATCGACCTGTGCCGGCTTCGCGCCCTGGAATTGCTTGGGCAACTCAAATCGTGGGGCAAGGAAGCGCCGGCTGCCACGACTACAAAAAATCTGAATGGCGAACCCGATGATCAGGAATGTGTTCTCTGGGTCGAAGCGTTTTCCAGTTCACTGCAATTGCATCGCACGCCGTTGTCGATTGCACCGATTTTTAACAAGCAGCGTGAAGATTCGGCACGCGCCTGGATTTTTACTTCGGCCACGCTGGCGGTCAAAAACGATTTTTCTCATTTCACTTCGCAAATGGGACTGCTGGACGAAAAAGCCGTGACCTGGCCCAGTCCGTTTGATTACGCCGGACAGGGACTGCTGTACATTCCATCCGGCATGCCCGAGCCGCGTTTTAATGGCTATACCGACGCCGTCGTCAATGCGGCCCTGCCGGTACTGATTGCATCGGGCGGGCGTGCTTTCCTGCTGTGCACGACCTTGCGGGCGGTCAAACAGAGTGCCGAGCGTCTGCGCGAAGCATTCGCGCAACGTCAGTTACCGTTTGCGCTTTTTGTACAGGGCGAGGCGGGGCGCACCGAGCTGCTCGAGCAGTTCAGAAAATCGGGCAATGGCATTCTGATCGGCAGCCAGAGTTTTTGGGAAGGGATCGATGTGCGCGGTGAAGCGCTGTCACTGGTCGTGATTGATAAACTGCCGTTTGCACCGCCTGATGATCCGGTATTGTCCGCGCGCATCAATGTCATGGAGAAGGCGGGCAAAAACGGATTTGTCCATCACCAGTTACCGGAGGCGATCATCAATTTGAAGCAGGGCGCCGGGCGACTGATCCGCGATGAAACCGATCGCGGTGTATTGATGTTGTGTGACCCGCGCATACTTTCAAAGCCGTATGGTGCGCGCGTCTGGCAGAGCCTGCCGCCTTTTTCGCGAACCCGTGAACTTAGCGTGGTGGAGGCATTCTTCAGGTCGCTGCCAGTCGTTTAAAATGGTCAGGGCCCGCAGATAACAGCATGCGGTTGCCTGATTCTGGGCGACCCAGTTTCGGATGTAATCGGTATTATTAATGGTAGAGGAGGGTATGCAATGACAGCGCAATATCAGCAGCAGGGTTCGGTGGCCGTGATCACCCTGGACAATCCGCCCGTCAACGGTATGAATCTTGAAACGCGTCTGGCCCTGGTCAACGGCGTGCAACGTGCCCTTGATGACACGGCCACCAGGGCGATAGTCATTACCGGGGCAGGGAAGGCGTTTTCGGGTGGTGCTGACATCAAGGAATTCAATACTCCGCAGGCACTGGCTGAACCCAACCTGCATACCGTCATCGATCTGATCGAGAATGCCGGCAAGCCTGTCATCGCAGCCATGCATCATGTCTGCATGGGCGGTGGACTGGAGTTGTCGCTGGGATGTCATTACCGGGTTGCCAGCCAGGGCTGTCAGGTGGCACTGCCTGAAGTCAAGCTCGGTTTATTGCCCGGAGCAGGGGGCACGCAACGCCTGCCGCGGGTCGTGGGACTTGAAATAGCGCTGAAAATGATTACCACCGGCACCCCGGAACTGGCCGGGAATTTATCACAGACCGCCCTGTTTGATGAAGTCGTTGACGGCGATGCCGTGGCTGCAGCAGTGGCGTTCGCCGGCAAAATTGCCGATGTCCGACCGTTGCCCAAAGTGCGCAACCGCCAGGTCAACCCTGCACAGGCGGAACAGATTTTGGCGGCAGCAAGGACACAGGCACAACGCGGATTTTTAAATGCGCCCCGACAATGTGTGGAAACGATTGCCGCCGCGGTCCGGCTACCGTTTGATGAAGGTCTGCAATTTGAGCGCAACTCATTTTACGAACTGGTGTTGAGCACCGAGTCCAAGGCGCTGCGTCACGCTTTTTTCGCGGAACGCGCCGCCAGTAAAATTCCGGATGTGCCAGCCAGTACACCGGTACGCAGCATTACAACGGCCGCCGTGATCGGCGCCGGTACCATGGGTGCGGGCATTGCCATGAATTTTGCCAATGCCGGTATTCCGGTGATGATCTCGGAGACAAGCGCCGCAGCGCTGGAAAAAGGTCTGGCCACCATCAGAAAAAATTACCAGAATACCCGCGACAAGGGCAAGTTAAGTCCTGAACTGTGCGAAAAGCGCATCGGACTCATCAGCGGAACGCTGGACTATAACGGGATTGCCGCTGCCGATATGGTGGTCGAGGCGGTATTTGAAGATTTGAACGTCAAGCAGTCCGTGTTTGAGAAATTGGACGCGATCATGAAACCCGGGGCCATATTGGCATCGAATACCTCGACTCTGGATCTGGACAGGATAGCTGCCTTTACAAAACGTCCCGGTGATGTCATCGGTACCCATTTTTTCAGTCCGGCCAATGTGATGAAATTACTGGAAATCGTGCGCGGTCAGGCCACCTCCAAAGACGTACTGGCCACCGTCATGGCATTATCGAAATCAATGAAAAAAATTGGTGTGGTATCGGGCGTCTGTGACGGTTTCATCGGCAATCGCATGCTCGAACAATATCTGAAACAGGCCGGTTTTCTGCTGGAAGAAGGGTGTCTGCCGGCACAGGTTGACAGCGCCGTTGAGAAATTGGGCTTCGCCATGGGCCCGTTCCGCATGAGTGACCTGGCAGGTAACGATATCAGCTATGCGATTCGCAAACGCCGTTATGCAGAAAGACCGGACGTGATCAATTCAAAAGTGGCCGATAAATTGTGTGAAATCGGTCGCTTTGGTCAGAAGACATCGGCTGGTTGGTATGATTACCAGAAAGGCGAGCGTACGGCGCTGCCCTCCGAACAGGTCAACCAGATGATCAAGGACCACTCCGCGCAGGTCGGCATAGAGCGGCGCACTATAGCGGACCAGGAAATCACCGAAAGGCTGATTTTTGCGTTAGTCAACGAAGGTGCGGCGATCTTGTCCGAGGGCATTGCGCAACGTGCGTCGGATATCGATATGGTGTACCTGAGCGGTTATGGTTTCCCGCTGCATCTGGGCGGCCCGATGTTTTACGCGGACACCCTTGGTTTGCCTTATGTCGTCCAGGCAATAAAGCGCTACGCCACGGGTCACTATGGATCGGTCTGGACAGTTACGCCGTTATTGAGCGAATTGGCGGACAAGGGGCTGACCTTCAATAAATGACTTATTTATTAACCTAATTGCCCATTTGTTATCTAATTGATGACGCATTAGCACTAGCGGCAAGGTCAATATCTGGCTATAATGGCGGGCTTGGAAGGTTGGCCGAGCGGTTTAAGGCACTAGTCTTGAAAACTAGCGAGGGTTTAAAGCCTCCGTGAGTTCGAATCTCACACCTTCCGCCAGATACTACGAAAAGCCTCGCTCTTGCGGGGCTTTTTGATTTCTGCAAGGATGTTGCAAGGATAACCGGGATGATCGAGAATGGGAAAATCTGATGTCGCGGTTGTGCAGTGCATTAATCAAACTCGACTGCCAGTAGTCGACACACGGCTGACAAGAAGCATGCACTTTCGATTTGCATGATTTCTGTCGGTATGCGTATTGCGACGTTTCAGATTGGGATGGATCACAACATTGAAGGATTGATTGGATGATTGTCACCCTTGTCGTTGTTCAGTTGATTTTACTCATTTACCACCAAGTCACGACCTGGTTCGATTTCTTTCCATTCAATGGCGCACGCAACTATACGGTTAAAGAAAAGTGCCTGGAGGCTGGGTCAAATTGCATATTAATGTCACTTGCTCCAATTGGATACATTTTTAAAATTGCTGATCTGGTCATTTATGGCGCGTACTATTATTGGATACTGTTCGCCATTGAGGTACTTACCTGGTGGGTACCCTATTTCTTCAAGCCATCGAAAAAATGGGCTGAAGTTCACGAGAGACTTCACGGTGAGACGATAATGTTCCTTCCACATAGAGGCAACAATCCGGCTCCAAATCTCGAGCATACGATTCTGCATGGTTGGACCCTGGTGACGGCATTACTCACAACGTATTGCTACCTTAAGGTGACGCTACCAACTGGATGAAAATTGTTGTAGGGTGGGATCCGGCGCATTGCTGCCTTTGCCCCTATGCTTCAAATTCGCTGAAAAGAGATTTTATGGATATACAAATACAATCAATTGGTGTCGTAACTGCAATTCGGCCACATGCTGAAGATGATTTTTGGGGCGGCGAGGAATCTTGCATAACGCTATCAGATCAATTCGAGCCAGAAGCACTATTGGGATTGTCCGAGTTTTCCCATATTGAGGTAATTTTTCTGTTCCATGAAGTTGACCCTGCAAAGATTGTTTTCGGTGCGCGTCACCCTCGCAATAATCTGGAGTGGCCAAGAGTTGGAATTTTTGCTCAAAGGGGCAAAAATAGACCCAATCGAATTGGAAGCACTATTTGTCGCCTGAATCGGGTAAGTGGCAATCAATTATTTGTTGCCGAACTTGATGCTATCAATGGGACGCCAATCATTGACATTAAGCCGGTAATGTCCGAATTTTTGCCGCGTCAAGAAATCAGCCAGCCAAAGTGGTCGCATGAAATTATGAATGCATACTGGCTGAAAAAGTCCTGATGTCAGGAAAAGTGGGGGTCAGCATTCGGTACATTGCGGTCAGTGATAGAATCTATAGGAATTGCTGTTATAACTTTTTGAGTGCAACTTTCGGAAGGAGAATCGCCAATGCCAACTGGTACTGTTCAATTTCATCGAGTACTTCGGGCTCCGCCGGAGCGCGTCTACAGGGCGTTTTTAGATCCGCAGGCAATGGCAAAGTGGCTGCCGCCATACGGTTTTACATGCAAGGTTCACCACATGGATGCGCAAGTTGGTGGCACATTTCGGATGTCCTTTACCAATTTCACAAACGGAAACGAGCACTCTTTTGGCGGAGAGTATCTCGAACTTCTTCCAAACGAGCGAATTAGCTACACGGATAAATTTGACGACCCAAACTTGCCAGGCGATATTCGGGTGACTGTGGTATTCAGGCAGGTGCTTAGTGGTACCGAAATCAATGTGACGCAGGCCGGGTTGCCGGAAGCAATTCCGGTTGAGATGTGTTACCTGGGTTGGCAGGAGTCTCTTGCCCAACTTGCCAACTTAGTCGAACCTGAAATTGCGAACTAATGCGATAGTAGGCCGGAACGTTGTAAGTCGGTGTAACGTCGAATCTCATTCAACGTATTTGGCAACATCGGTAAGGTAGTGTCGACAGGTTTCTCATTGACTATTCAGTGAAAGCACCAGTCTGGCATGAAATGCACGCCACCATGGAATCAGCGATCAGGCGTGAAAAAGCATTGAACAAATGGAATAGAGTCTGGAAGTTGAATTTGATTGAAGAAAGAAATCCGTAATGGTTTGATTTGTGACCCGAAATTAATGGAGACATGGAGTATTTGAAACCAATAATTTCTGCTTCGAATCATGAAAGATAACAATGCAAAGGCGCTCGCGCGCCACCGGATTCCGCCTACGCGGGAATGACGGGCCAGCGAGCTCGAATCTGAATGGCCGGTGTGTGTATCCTCGGCCGGCAGCTCAGGGCACAGAGCATGCGTTCGCGGAGGTGTGCAGTCTCGATGCTAATCCGGGGATTTCCCGCGCCGAAAGTACCAGTAAAGGCCCCCGGCTATTGCACCGAAAATTAAACCAAGAGGACCTGTAATGAAAATTCCCAGGAGCGGACCTTGATTGGATTCTGGACTAACAATAAGTGGTCCCAAAAAGCCGCCCACGAAACCCACTCCGCCAATTGCCAAACTTCCTGTCAGCATGGCTTTTACCAATTCAGTGGACAAGAAACCGGTCACCCGCCAGACCCAATACGACACGCCAATCGCTATCACCAGGGATGGCACTATGCCGGTGCGATGTGGCATTCCCTGGGGGATTACGAACGGAATTATTAACAACCAGAGTGCTGCAAAATAAGCTGTCGCGCAGACCAAAATCGTTACAAATCCACGAAATATATAAACCATCATTGTTCTCCGAAATCGATCAAATTTTTAAAAACCGGACCAGGATGTATTTGACTGCCATGTGCCGGTAGTGCCCCGTCGGTTTCCCGCCTTGCGGGAATGACGCCTGTCCGGGCATCAGTTCTAAAATGGCAACTTACAGGAGATCATAAGCGTAAAGACTGTTTGTAAATGCTAAATTTTGAACCCCAGGGTGATTCGACCCAGCTAAACATTCAATTATCTAATCGTATTTCCACGCGCCTGTTTAATGCCAGTGTGGCTGGATCGTCACCTTCAAGCAAAGGTTCTTTGCTTCCATGGCCTTCAATGCGAATCCGAGTCGAATATTCGGGTAAGGTTTTCCTTAATTCGTCCGCAAGTGTCTGAGCGCGTTGTTCAGAAAGTTTTTGATTGTAAGTGTCCGTGCCGCGAATATCTGTATGACCGATAACAGTAATGTTTCCTTCAGGTGTGACAAGCTGCAGTGCTTTTGCCAAGCGTAGTGCTTGGTCATGTCCTTCCCGGGTTAAGTACGCGCTGTCGGTATCAAACTGGATACGTAAGTCGATGCTTGGGACGACTTTAACTGCCCGGAGAGACGTGTGCGCCATTGTCTGCTCCGATCTCAATAACGAGGCGAGTTCTTCGGGATGGGCGTCTGCCCAGTCCTGTTTTGCCAGCATTGTTGCCACAGCGTTGAACCAATCGGGTGCGGGTTGGTTTTCTTGCTGTTTGCGTAACAGGAATAGCTGGATCGCGCCATTACCCATAACCCGGGCAGTAAACGGATCCTGTTTGGCCAACCCGATTTCCGACATGCGTCCTAATGAACTGGCTACAGCCAGCAAACTACCATCGCTGGCCTCGATAGCCTTGTTATAAAAAAACATCGCTTCATCAAACCTGTCCTGCTGTTGGTAAGCAAGGGCAAGCCGATATTGGAAATTGAAATCAGGGCATTCGCGCGCAGCAATCTCCAATGCGCGCGTGCGACTGAAAAGGTCCGGGGCGGTTCGCGCAGCGCGGTCCAAATCAGCCTTGTTCTGGCAATCAGCACTGGCGGTCGTGACAAGGCAAAGGGTAATTATTGCCGCGCTTAGAATGTTAGTTAATTGGATGTGGGGCATGGCGTTTTTTCGGTCAATAACGGGTTCGCTGAGGTTCGCAAAATCAACCTTTGATATTGCATTTGATTGGCTGCAGCCTTTAAGCCGGCAGCCAGTGTTTTTGCCTGTGGCTGATTGGCAAGAAAGTGCTGGCTTACCATACTTTCCAAGAAATCGGGCTTTTCGGCAAATGAAAATACATACATTTCATCGATCCCGAAGGGAGGTACAACTTGTATGCGATCCTGGTAATGTGAGCCAGGAATCGCGACCATGGTATTGGCACCGGTAGCGTGGAGTTCACCGGGTGTTGAGGGGTAGAGAACATTGAACATGCCGTCAGATGCAAGATCGATCACAAATAAATAAACGGCTCTGTTGGCTTTCAGATTAATCGCCAACGTCTCGCATCGCACATAGTTTCCGCCTCTCACATCAGGGTCAAGAGATGCCAATAGGGTGAAATCGCCCTGTCCTGCAGGAATCTGATTACGTAACCACACTTCCGCTTCGAGACGTTTCAACAGCACTTTCGGGTCATCGGTTTCATTTACGGTTTCGCCCGATTGATCAATCAGTTTTAATGTTTGGCGGTCTCCTGCAATTCGCAGATCGGAGCCGGCTTTGACTAATTTCACGCCGCCAAGACCATTCAGTTGTTCGCGCAACGAGGTATTATTGATGGTCAATTCAACGGATGTCGTGGATGTGTTTTTTTGTTCGAGGGCAACGCCTTTCAATCCCGGCCAAGGCTGGGTAAGCAGGCCAGCCTCATCGTCGCGGATCGCGGGTAGCATTTGTGCGGAATGACCATAGGACCGGGTGTTCATAAAATTATCAACAGCGCGATGGACCGATGCGATGCTGGTTGTACCACCGGCCGATAATGTGGTTCCAAGATCACCATTTAATACGCGCAGTAATGCATCCGTAAATGAACCGTGCGGTTTGCCATCGATGGTTGGCCATTTGCCTATCGTGTTGGCGTTGATGTCTTTGGCAGGTTCGTTTTCATTGGCAGCAGATAGCATCATTACATGCTGGTAAGGATAAGGGGGAGGATCTTTGCGGTTGCCAAGTTCAGATGAGGCTTCCAGTGGATCGTAGGCGCCAGGCAGGGCGACGAATTTGGAATCGCTGCCACCCAGTCCTCGCACCAACTGACCGGAAAAACAGCTGTCGGATAGCACTAAAACGCGACGTCCTTTGTGATCCAGATTTTCCAGAACAGGGCGTAAATCGCGTCGGCCGACCAGTATGGAGTTTGCAATACCCTTTTTAGGATCTGTTTCTGTATCGAAGGGCAGCCAGGCACCGCTGGCATAAGGCAAGCTGGCATAAACCCCGAAATCTGCATCATAGTAGCTGGTGCCATGGCCACTGAAATAGATCAGGATAAAATCACCTGCTTTACTGCGTGCCTCAAGTTGATCCAGTGCAGCGAGTATCGCTTTTTTGGTGGCCTGGCTGTCTAGCAGCGTCACAATATTTTCAGAACTGAAACCAAGTCGCTTCACTAATGCATCGTTCATTGACCTGACATCGTTGACGGGCCCGGCTAATTTGTTCACCTTGGCGTTTTCGTACTGTCCAATACCTATCAGAAGCGCCAAATCAGTACCCCATGCATGAGATGCAGTGACCAGCCAAATGACAACCATGACAGTTTTTACCAGATTTATGTCGCTGTGTTGAAAGCGCAGTTTCATGACTAACCTCTTATTGTTTGGTATCCAGTTCAAAACAACCGACGACACTATTCCATAACCCTTTGGCGCACCATTCCGATAAAGTGGTGGCATCCTGCTGGAAGCAGGCCGGAACTGCGACGTTTGCTTCGTCGCGCGATTCCAGTGCATTGCGCCAGTTTTCCCATCCCGCTAAATCGTCAAGTGAGACAGGTTCGGTTTTTTGATGTAGTGCCCACATCATGACAGGTTCTATCCGGCCCTTAACCCGAATGACAGCCAGCCGTCTGGCGTTCAGGCCCAATTCCCTTGCTGCAAACACTAATTCGCTGGTCACGATCAGGTTGGTGTTGAAATGCCGCGTCTGTGCTTCCAGACGTGACGCAAGATTAATCGGATCGCCCAGGATGCCAAACTTTCTGATTCCTTCGCCGGGTCCGATCTCTCCCATGAACACATCACCTTCAGTAATTGCCATGCCGGCGAAGAGCAACTTTCTGACCTGTTCGCGATTTTCTGCTGACATGGCATCGGGTAACTCAGATGGCAGTTGTTCAAAAAAAAGATGTTGTCGGTTGATGATATCGATAGCCGCACTCAATGCCTCGATACGCAGTTGATCGCGTGTGGCCATATCCCTGTCAAGTTGTGGCCAATAGTAAAAAATCATGTCGCCTACGTACGAATCGAGCCACGCACCGTATTTTTCCTGCAGTCCAGCCGTAATTTTGTCGAGGTACCGATTGATCAATGCAAACAGGTCGCTGGGGCTCGGCAGTAAGCTGGTGATTGTGGTGTACCCGGCCAGATCACTCATCAATACGACGGCGTGTACTTCGCGCCCATTAAATTCTCCGGAACGTTGCAGCAACAGCAAATGCCTCACCTGAGGGGGCATGAAGCGCGCCAGCATGCCGCTGTTTCGTGTATTGAGCCACATATGTCCAACCAGGACGGTCAGGGCAGTCGCCATTAACGCGGTTAGACACGCTGTTGCGGGCCACACTGCGTAAGGGTAGGCAAACAAAGGCGACAAATACCAGGCCAGGGCGAATGGAATAATGATACTGCACAGTGCGACCAAAATTCGCAGATAGGCAAAACTGAACAACACCAGAATAAGACTCAGGAGGATTCCTGCACAGAGTAAAGTGACCGGTGCAGAGCGCGGGGCATCGTTCTCCAGACTGGTTTCAATACTGTCGGCAATTAATTTGCTTCCGCTCTGCAGTCCTCCCGGATGATCGTCGGAGGAAAACAGCGGCGTAACATGCACGTCGTCAGGCGCTTTCAGGCTGGCCATCTGAAGAACCACGTAACGACCTTTTATTTGTGCTGCAAGGTTCTGCCATGCAGACGGGTCACAGTTTGCCAGCTTACTTAGCTCAATCACATTGCTTTGGCGTGATTCTGAGTAGCGGATTGCCATGCATTGCCGGTTGCTGCCGTCATCGCAGCGGTGGGTGTTGAACGATTGACTCGACAGCATGGCAGGCAACACGGCATTCCCGTCAGCATATGCGTCACGCAATACGCCATCATGGGACGTCGGCATGGTGGCCAGCGTTATGTGTGGATTCGAGTCGCCAAATAGCAAATCATAAGCGGGTGGTTCCGTGTCGGACAAAGGTTCAGGTATGAAAACGTGCGATACAGCATCGTCGTCCAGATCAAGGGGTGCGTGTCTTGGCCTGCCATTTTCTGTCAGGCACGGTTTTGCGCCGTGCAGGGTGCAAAGTGTCTCTGCCAAAGGGAGGCAGGTCAAAAAATTTTCCTTGCGATAATTACGCAGGGCAAACTGCGCATCAAGAAGCACGGCTTTTGCGCCAATTTTGATCAACCGTTCCGCTGCCAATGCTTCCAGTGTTGTTGCCTGAGTCAATGTGACCGATAAGGGCAGGTCGTCGTCCAGTACAACGCGTGCGGTATAAAGTGAAGCAGGTCGGCTATTTTGCGCGACGATGTGGTCATATAAACGGGTATCAATCAAATCGAAGTGGCACCAGTTGCATACAACACCCGACAGGATGCCAACGCATAAAGAAGCTACCCACCAATCGTGCCTTACCAGTGGTAAAGGCAAGCAGATTTTTTTTTGCAGGCGTCGAAAAAAGCGGTTCATGGGGCAACGATCTGCCAGTCAAGTGAATAATCGGTGCTTAATGTGCGACGGTAACGGTGCCGTGCCAGGGTACGCACCAGGCAGGATCCAAATAGCTGACTGTCCATTTTCTTTTGTGCAGAACCCGGATCCTGGGAAATGGTGCCTTCTTTGGTGATGATGAAACTGATACTGACCGGCTCCGTGAAATTCAAACTTTGGCGGCAAAATTCAACGCCGTCGTACTGATTCACCAGCCACGCACGAAGTTGATCAATCTCGTCAGTATCATGATCAAAAACGGGCTCTTTCACCTGTATCATCGCGTAGATGGTCAGCGTCTGTTTAACGGACTGCTTGGTTTCGACCAAACAAACGAGTTCCGCAGCAGCGCCACACCGCAGTTGATTGTCTGTCCAATGGCAGCTTCTGGAGGACAGCCTTGTCTGCCAGCTGGAACCCGACGACATTACCAATTGCAGCACGGCGGCATGTCTGTTTTCGCATCGGACCCGGCTTCCATGGTTACCATTTCTTTCCGTACTGCCGGTCAGTTCCAGATAGCCGTTCTCGTCAAGAGTGATTTCCCCTGTGCCAACTGCAGTTGGGTCGATTCCGCATACTGCATGATTGGTGTAACCATCACTGGCCACATCATTGATACGCAGTTCACTGCAGTTGTCGGCAGTCGCTGCGCATGCGATTAAACTGGCAATGACGGCAATGGTTGACTTCACTTTTGCTGACATACAGTCTCCAGATACCACCTTGGTTGCCTACCGAAGTTGACACAACTTAACAAAAAGCAGCGGTTAACGTGCACGGTAATCCACGGTTAAATTAATTTTTTGGCAATTTTTTGTGATCGTTCAGCGAATCTGTCCAGAATCGCTGAAACGGTCTGGTCATGTTAGGTGAAGTCAGATTGGAAGTAAATTAGATAGCGTGAGCACATAATTGAATTACAACAGAAATGAATTGCCGAAGGAATTGATATTGTCAGGTGCAGTATTTGAGGAGAGAATGACAGCAGTTCGGTAATCCCGCCATACAGGGTTAAAGACGTTTCTGTTATTTCAGAGAGTACAAATCTTACCAACGCGCCTGATTGCAGATGAAATAAAATATTTGGAGATTCGGAAAATGGCAACCTCACTTAGGACTATTCTAATTGCACTGGGCTTTTTGCTGGTTACGGACTGTGTCAAAGCCACAGAACGTGCCTTGGTCGTCGGTGTAGGCCATTACGCGCAACCAGGTATAGATTTGCCCGGTATTGATCTTGACGTGGACATGGCAAAAAAGATGCTGAAACTTCAGGGGTTTCAGGACAGCGAAATTAAAGTCATGACCAATGAACAGGCAACGGCAGACAATGTGAAACTGGCGATACACGACTGGTTGGGCGAAGCAAAGTCAGGCGATCGCGTGGTGTTATTTTATAGCGGACATGGAACCCGGGTGCCTGATGCAAAATCGCCCGATGGTGCGCAATCAGCCTTGGTTGCTTACGACGCCCATCCGGCCTACATGGATGGACGGCCGACTCTGGCAGGCGTTGTTCTGTCGAGTGAATTTGTCAGTGCATTGAAATCACTCGCCAGTAAAAAGGTTTATGTCTATGTTGATGCCTGTCATAGCGGCGGGCTGGCCACTGATAAGGCATTGAAAATAGGTACGCGCAATATCGCCGGAATTGAATCGGGCGTGCCCAAGTTCTTCGCTTATCCCGGTATGCCGGCTATGCCAACAAGCAACAGTAAAGGTTATAGAGCCGTTTCGGTGATCCCGGAAACAGATGCCGACCAAAGCAGTAATTTAAATTTTGTGGCAATGCTGGCTGCTGAGAAAGACGAGTTTGCAATGGCAACCACGAAGGGAAGCGCGTTTACTCTGGGTTTGTCGACCAGTTTTGACAAGGCGATCGAAGACGCCAGGCCGGTGACACCCGTTGAAATGACCGCGAACGTGGCCACCTTCATTCGTAACAATATATCCGAGGCGCATGTTCACCATCCGGTATTGCGTGGAAATACAGCGCTGAAAGGCTTGCCTATCAGTTTTACTGCGCCGGAAGCCGACGGACAAACCTGGCAATCCATGTTACAGCTGGCAGGTTCGCTGCCAAAACTCGAGTTTAGTGCTGACCGGCAGGAATATAAGGCAGGTGAAAGGGTGAAATATGAACTGACTGTTCCACGCGAAGGTTATTTGAATATTGTCACGATTGATGCCAATGATCAGGCAACGCTGCTGTTTCCCAATCCATTTTACAAGGGAAATAATTATGTCAAAGCGGGTAAATTAAATGTCCCGGTCGATTTGGGCGGGTTTGCTTTCGAGGCTGCTGCACCGCGTGGCAAAACCTTAACCGTCGCATTTTTGACTGACAAAAATCTGAACTTGCTGGAAGAATCTATCGGTTCACGTGATGCCAACGGTAAATGGATATCGAACCAGTTTGGGACATTGAGTGCGTCGGGCAGCAACAGGGCTGTCGTGGTCACAAAAGGTGATGATTTCTCGTTGGCGGGATCGGTAGAATTTGAAGTTAAATAACATCTGCTATTTTTTTCGGATTAGAAGGCAATGCAAATGAGACCCACCCGCCCCATAAAAAAAGCAACGTTCGGCTTCTTTACACTGGCATGTGCCGCGATTTTTTTTGCCGGCGGTTTTGCACTTGCAAGTACTGAATTGGATTCCAAATCCGAGGCTGCGCCTTTTGGAAAATTGGCGGATTCGATACTGATTAACCTGAGTTCCACTGACCAATCGGCGCAGCCGACCTGCGTAGGTGCATTGCTGGATGCAACCCATGCCGTTACTGTCGTCGATTGTGTTCCCAGGGATGGGTTGACCTCAGAAAAATTTTTTGCCATTGCGCGCAAGGACATGGTGCATGAACATGAAATTAAAAATATTTATGTGGTTAAAGATGCCGGTGTTGCGTTGATCGAATTGGCTGCGCCAATTGAATCGGCGGTACTGGTCGGAGTCGCTGAAAAGGATGTAACCGCTTGGCTGGCCATGTCCGGAGACGGCGATAGTGTTACCCAGTATGTGAAAATTACGGAACTCCAAACTGACAAAAATCAACTGCATTATCAGCTTCCAGCCGGTGTGAACGCGAAAAAAGGTGCGCCGATCCTGGATGGCAAGGGGCGATTGATCGGCATTCACGGCGGCAGTGATGCGTCGGCAGGGTTTGGCTATGAAATTTCGGGTTTAACGCCGTTTTTGTCGAACGATTCAAAGTGTGGGAACGCGCCAGGTATTAAATGCGTCAATTGGCAGACTTTTTTTATGCCGGTTGAGAATTCAGATCAAAATCAGGATAAACGTTTTACATTAATTACCACGGAAGAATTTGAAAGAAGTCTGCATTCCCAATTGCCAGCGATCACTGAAAAGCGCCCACCTGATCCTGATGCACCAAGAATTCGGGTCGCAACGCCAACGTTGGGCGGTGATACCACGGCGCCAGTTGATGTGCTGGTAAGTTTCGAGGCGATGGCCGGTGCAGAAATTGTGCCTTCGACATTCAAGGCACGATACGGTATGTTCGGCATTGATGTCACTGATCGTTTGCTCAAACATGCAGAATTAGGTAAAAACTCGCTATCCGCGAAGCGCGCGGATTTGCCCAAAGGTAACCATACGATCGAATTGGAAATTCAGGACAGTAAAGGGCGGGTGGGCTTGTTAACCCTGAATTTTACGGTGAATTAAATTTCATCATTGGGAGAACGTTCGATGCGACGCCAGTGGCTGTTAGTACTTTTATTTAATCTGTACATTGTCCGCGTGACTTAATCTGCACTTAGCCCGCGACAACGGGTCTTATCGCCGCCATACTTATTCTCGAGCAACCGTCGTCGCATAAACGTACCGGGTTTTTCCTTTGTTCCACACACCCAATATAACTTGCGTACCTGGTTTAATATTATCCAGGATTGCCCTTATTGATGCTGTATCCGTAACGGGCATAAAATTAAGGTCCGTCACAATATCGCCGA
>CAITOF010000007.1 GCA_903893945.1 uncultured Oxalobacteraceae bacterium
AGATTATTCACACACCGGACTAACGCCTGCGGTTGTGCTTTCACGCTCATGTTGGATTTGCCGTCGAGCGTCACAGGCTGGCCCGCATCGGCTGCATCGGTTACCACGCTATCCAGCAGCGAATCGAGATTGACCACCTGCGGCGGCTCAGCGCTGTCCATGCTGCGCGCCAGCAGCAGGCCTTCACGTACCATATCCTGCATCGCCAGAAGATCCGCAATCAGTCTTTCACGCAATTCAGCGTCCGACACTTTTTCAATACGCAGCCGCAAGCGTGTCAGCGGTGTCTGCAGGTCATGGGTAATCGCAGCCAGCATATGTGTGCGCTGTTCGATATGGTGGCGGATACGGGCCTGCATTTTATTAAAGGCACTGCTTGCCTGGCGCAGTTCCGTTGCACCGGACACGGTAAGCGGCGTGTGATTGATGTCATTGCCCAGATCGAGTGCCGCCTGGGATAACTGTTGAAGCGGCCGGATTACCATGCGCGCAACCAAAAATGCCAGCGCAGCAATACATAGCAGGAAGATCAACAGATACTGGTAAAAATCGGGGCTGACCGGAGGCAGCGGGTTTCTGGGCGGCAGCAGTACCAGGGAAATGTGCGAGCCATCACGCAGCGTGATGGCAAAATTTTCGCAGGAGCCCATCAGGCCGGGACCGCCAAACAGCGGACAGGGTACAAACGGCAAACTTGTCACGTGATAATCCGGGCCCAATTTGTCCGCCATGGCTCTGGCATTCAGGGTGTTATAGGACAACGCATCATGCAGATCGGGATCCAGTCCAATGCGAACCCCGAGTCGTGGCAGCATTTTCAGGAATTCATTCCTGTTTTCTGCCGGCAGGGCATCCAGCGCCATGACCAGCTGCTCGGCACGTTCCAGAAAATGGGTTTCGCGCGACTGAATCAGGCTGTTTTGACGTTCGCTCAAGGCAAACCACAGTGTAAGGCAGGCCGAAGCAACGACGCCCAGCATCAGGACCAGGAATACCCGACCCGATAACGACTTGATCACTGGGTCTCCACAGTGACGGCCAGCACATACCCGCCATTACGTACCGTTTTGATTATTTGCGGCGAACGGGCATCTTCTCCCAATTTCTGGCGTATCCGGCTGATCTGAATGTCTATCGACCGGTCAAAGGGATCGGCATCGCGACCCTGTGTCATATTCAGCAACTGATCACGGTTGAGCACACGATTTGGGTGTTCCAGAAATATTTTCAGCATTTTATACTCGGCACCCGACAGCAGAATCACCATGCCGTTCGGATCAACCAGATGCCGGGCCGTGAGGTCAAGCGACCAGCCTGCAAATTTCAGCAACTGTATTTTCTCGTTGCTGGTTTGCCCGGCAGTGCTGCTGCGCCGCAGGACACTGCGTATCCGTGCCAGCAGCTCGCGAGGCTCGAACGGCTTGGGCAGATAATCATCGGCGCCCATTTCGAGACCCAGGATTCGGTCCAGGGGCTCATTGCGCGCGGTCAGCATGATGACAGGCAAGGATGATTTGGCGCGCAGGTTCCGGCATAAGGTCAGTCCATCGTCGCCAGGCATGTTTAAATCAAGTACCACCAGATCAATCTCCTGTTCTCCCAGTATGTGCCACATGGCGTTGCCCTCGGCGGCCATAAAACAGCGGTACCCGTTTGATTGCAAATAATCAGCCAATAATGTACGGATTTCCCGATCGTCGTCGACGATTAATAGTTGGTTTGGTTCCATTGTTAATATCCTGACACCTTCATGTTGAGTAGTCATTCTGCTGATGCCAGCATTATGATGAATTTCTCCATGTTAATTGCGATGGATTGTATCGGATTGTTGCTTATTGTCAGGCGTTGCCAACCTGCCTGGGCCGGCAGCTACTTACTTTGCCAGAAAATGTTCCGCGAGACGGACCCAGTACGTGGCGCCAAGTGGCAGCAACTGGTCATTAAAATCATAGCTGGCATTGTGCAGATTGCAGGGGCCAAGTCCGTGACCGGCTTCACGATGCTCTCCGTCCCCGTTACCGATAAACACATAACAGCCTGGTTTTGCCCTGAGCATATAGGCAAAGTCTTCGGCGCCCATCGTCGGTTCAACCTGTGTGTCAACGTGTTCCAGGCCAACGATATCTTTCAGTACGTCCACACACATTGCGGTTTCTTTTGCGTGATTGACCAGCGCCGGATAATTTCGCCGGAAGCGAAAATTGACTGTGGCACCCAATGCCTGTGATGTGCATTCGGCAATCCGCCTCATATTGGCTTCCATCAGATCGAGCACCTCGCCCCTGAAAGTGCGCACCGTACCAATCAGCGTGGCCTGGTCCGGAATCACATTGGTTGCGCTGCCGGCATGAATCTGGGTCACCGACAGGACGGCGCTGTCCGTTGGACTCACATTGCGGGTAACGATGGTCTGCCAGCTCTGGACGATCTGCACCGCGACCATCACCGGATCGATGCCTTTGTGGGGTTGTGCCGCGTGGGCTCCCTTACCGGTAATGATGACTTCAAATTCATTGGACGACGCCATCATCGGACCTTCTCTTACGCCAAATGAACCCAGTGCAACGCCGGGCCAGTTATGCATGCCAAAAACGGCCTCCATCGGGCATTGCACGAACAAACCGTCGTCAATCATGCGCTGCGCGCCGGCACCCCCTTCTTCGGCGGGTTGAAAAATCACGTATACGGTGCCATCAAACGTGCCATGCACGGCCAGGTGATGCGCCGCACCCAACAGCATGGCGGTGTGCCCGTCATGTCCACAGGCATGCATTTTCCCGGCATGTTGCGAGGTGTGCTCGAATGTGTTGATTTCCTGCATGGGCAGCGCATCCATATCCGCGCGCAGACCCACCGCGCGCGCACTGTTACCACGTCTGATCACACCCACCACCCCCGTTATGCCCAAACCGCGAATGACAGGGATACGCCATTCCGTCAGCTTGTTCGCGACGATGTCGGCGGTACGATTCTCCTCATAACACAGTTCCGGATGTGCATGGATGTCACGGCGAATTTGCTGAATTTCAGATGAAAATTTAACAATGAGATCAATCAGATTCATAACACTCCTTCTTCAGACGAAGTATTGTAGTCCTGATTTTTTCGCCTGTCGCTGACGGCAGGAAGGGGCAGGCCAGAACTGCTTGCGGCCTACGGATGTCTGTCGGCAATTTTGTTAAAAAAATCATAAATGCCCTGGTCGCTCATGTGGCGCGCGTCGGCCAGTTCCCCGCCGTGGGTCGCATAAATGACCTTTCTGTCGGGGGAGAGCAAAACTGCGGCGGGTATGCCAATTTTGGTCGGATTTCCGAATTCACTGGAAAGATCAAGGTTCTTGTCATACTCACCCACGTTGACTTTCACCACCACAAATTTC
>CAITOF010000008.1 GCA_903893945.1 uncultured Oxalobacteraceae bacterium
CCGCGACTGTTTCGGTTCAATCAGGTGATTTTCAACCATGATTTTCCCGTCAAAAATGGTGTGTCTGATATTTGCCTGATCAATCCGCCCGGGTCTGATTTTGGCAAGATTCTGGCTGGAAGCGACAATGAGCAACAATGAACGACAGTGTCGGCAGGTTTTCCCACGTCAGGCGTCCCGGTCGTGTCGCCAAGGGCCACGCGCTGCATGGGTCGCAGACATTGCCAAACGTCGTCACGGGCGAAAAAAAACGGAAATCACCCGATTTCCGCTTTTTCAACCCATCATCGACTAGTTGCCGGGCGGTTGTCCGTGATCCCTTTCGTCATGGTGGAAGCAATGTTCGTGTTGGCGGTGGCTGAACTGCCTGACTTCTTTATTCATCACGGTTTGCTGGTCAGGCGTTAACACGGCGTAAAACGTTTTCAAGGCTGCCAGATGCGCCTGCAGGGTCGCCAGATGTTTCTGCATCTGGGTCACATGATGTTCGAGCAGATCGGGCGCCGGGATTTTTTCCATGTCAGCACGAGAAGGTGCTGGCGGTGGGCCCTGGTGCTCAGCCATCATCGCGGACCGTTGCTGATGCATACTTTCGGTAAATGATGTCCATGCCGACTCCTGTGCGGCGGTCAGTTTGAGTGCGTCATGCAGGCGGGTTTCGTGCTCTGCGACATGTTTTTCCATTTGCGCGTGCATGCAGGCTGCTTTGTCAGCTTGATCTTTACATGCATTCCACGGCTGTTCCTGGGCACTGGCCCAAAGCGAGGTGGACACGAAGCCCAAAACCGCGCAGCAGAGTATTAAACGGTGTTGAATAGTGGTCATTGTTATCTCCGGTATAGATCGTTTTCAGCCATCAACAGGCGGACGTGCGCTCAGTGAATCATGGCAACGCTGAGTGTAGGGCGGGATTGTATCGCCAGCGTGTCTGGAGCGCAGTGAATTGTATCGATCTGTATTTGCAGCACGGTTACACAATAAAAATGCCACGCAGGTGGCATTTTTGTTAAGCGCAACGGTGTGCCTGGTTGTTCGGCCATGCGGCTTAATGGCTAGACGGCTAGCCGGTCAGGCGCGTCCTTATGTGCGCTTGGCCTTGGCGTTGGCTGCAATCCGCATTCTCAGTGCATTCAGCTTGATAAAACCACCCGCATCGGCCTGATTATAAGCGCCGCCATCTTCATCAAAGGTGGCAATATTCATGTCAAACAGGGAGTCGGTTTTGGAATCCCGCGCCATGGTCGTGACATTCCCTTTGTAAAGTTTAAGCCTGACCCAACCGTTGACGTTACTTTGGGTATGATCGATCAACGTCTGCAGGGCGAGTCGTTCCGGTGCCCACCAGTAACCGTTATAAATCAGGCTCGCATAACGTGGCATCAGATCGTCTTTCAGGTGAGCGACTTCACGATCCAGGGTAATCGACTCAATCGCACGATGGGCACGCAGCATGATGGTACCGCCGGGCGTTTCATAGCAGCCGCGCGATTTCATGCCTACATAGCGATTTTCAACCAGATCGAGCCGGCCGATTCCGTGTTTGCCGCCCAGACGATTCAATTCGGTTAGCACGGTCGCGGGCGACATGCGCTGACCATTCAATGCGACAATATCACCGTGCTCAAATTCAATATCCAGATACTCCGGCTGGTCGGGCGCCGCTTCCGGGCTCACGGTCCAGCGCCACATCGATTCCTCGGCTTCCGCGCTCGGATTTTCCAGATGGCGGCCTTCGAAACTGATATGCAATAAATTCGCGTCCATGGAGTAGGGTGCGCCGCCATTTTTGTGCTTCATGTCAATTTCTATACCGGCGTCTTCGGCGTACTTCAGCAATTTTTCGCGGGATAATAAATCCCATTCGCGCCAGGGCGCGATCACTTTCACATTGGGCATCAGCGCATACGCACCCAGCTCAAAACGTACCTGATCATTACCTTTGCCGGTCGCACCATGGGAAATGGTGTCGGCTCCGGTCTGTCTGGCGATCTCGACCAGACGCTTGGCAATCAGTGGCCGGGCTATGGAGGTGCCGAGCAGATATTCGCCTTCATACACCGTATTGGCACGAAACATGGGGAAGACGAAATCGCGCACAAACTCTTCGCGCAGATCATCGATGTAAATGTTGTCCGGTTTGATGCCGAACTTCAGGGCTTTCTGGCGTGCCGGTTCCAGTTCCTCACCTTGCCCCAGGTCGGCGGTAAAAGTCACGATTTCACAGTGATAATTGTCCTGCAGCCATTTCAGGATGACAGACGTATCCAGTCCGCCGGAATAGGCTAATACAACTTTTTTTATATCGCTCATAGTCTTCTCGGGTAATTAATTAAAACGGATTGCATTCATCGACAGTCAGCCAGGTTCGGTCACTTTGCCGATAACCAGATATTCAAGCAGTGCCTTCTGGATATGCAGGCGGTTTTCCGCCTCGTCCCATACAACCGACTGCGGACCATCGATCACATCGGCCGAGACCTCTTCGCCACGGTGTGCCGGCAGGCAGTGCATGAATAAGGCGTCCGGTCGGGCTCGTGCCATTTTTTCACTGTCAACCATCCAGCCCGCAAAGGCTTTGAGACGGGCAACATTCTCGTCTTCGTAACCCATACTGGTCCAGACATCGGTGTTGATCAGATCGGCTCCCTGGCAGGCATCACCGGGGTGATCGAAGAAGGTAAAGTTGGTCCGGGAAACAGGCAGGCGTGCTTCATCGGCTTCATAGCCTTTGGGCGTTGAAATCGTCAAGTGAAAGTCAAAAATCTGGGCAGCCTGCACCCAGGAGTACAACATGTTGTTGGCGTCGCCGACCCAGGCCACTGTTTTGCCTTTGATGGAACCGCGGTGTTCAATGTAGGTGAACACATCGGCAAACACCTGACAGGGATGGTGTTCGTTCGTCAGACCATTAATGACCGGGACGCGTGAATTTGCCGCAAACCGTTCAATAATGTCCTGGCCGAAGGTACGGATCATGATGATGTCGCACATGCGGGAAATGACCTGCCCGGCGTCCTCGACCGGTTCGCCACGACCAAGCTGGCTGTCCCGCGTGTTCAGATAAATGGCTGCGCCGCCCAGTTGGTGCATGCCGGCTTCAAATGACAAGCGGGTCCGGGTCGAATTCTTTTCAAATATCATGACCAGCGTACGATCCAGCAATGGGTGGTAAGTCTGGTATTCCTTAAAACGGCGTTTAATGATGCGTGCCCGTTCCATGACATAATTGAATTCGTCCAAGGTAAAGTCGGACAGCTGTAAGAAGTGTTTGATCGCCATAAGGATTGAGCCACTGAAAATGCAGGGTACGCGGTGCTTGAATGTTGTAAGAAAAGACAGTAATTATAGGGGATTATTGGGACAAAAAGCGTGCCAGAAATGAAAAATACTCGGAATTTTATTGATTTTAAGAATTAAATTTTGTATTTTTAAATTTTATTGCCTTTTATTGGGTTTTACATGGTAACCGTGGTCTGCGGTTGGCAACCGGGCAGCGCGCAGTCTGTACAGGTTTCAATAGAATTGGAGCTTAACGTGAAACATCATTTTCTGGCAGTATCCATTTGCACTGCGGTGCTCGTCTTCACCTGCAACGTGAGTTTAGCAGACGGGGATCGCGTCTCCACGGCAGAGCCTGCACGGGCGCAGCCAAAAAATGATGAGGAAAAAATCCTGAACGTGTATAACTGGTCCAATTACATAGGCGACGATACGATCAGGAATTTTGAAAAAGAGACCGGCATAAAAGTTAATTATGATATTTTTGATTCCAATGAAATATTGATCGCAAAATTGA
>CAITOF010000009.1 GCA_903893945.1 uncultured Oxalobacteraceae bacterium
CCTGTCTGATTGAACGGATCGGAGAGTTTGATTTGCTGTGTCATGGTGTATTTTTAACATCTCCAACATTCATTTCATTCAGGGCTTTAAATATCATCATTACGAATCTTTATCAAATGTTAATGAAATCGTTTATTATTTTGTGCGCTGGCCGAATTATTTCACTGCATTAACGTCCTCTGACCTCGGCAGGTACTTTGTCTTATCCATCATAGTATTTTTATAGAAAATTGCCCAAATTTCGAAGAAACATTCAAATTTGAACCAGCCAGGCAAAAAAAGCGGACTGGCTACCAGACGACCGATACGCGGCTCGTTGACACAAAACGCCGCCCTGTGATGTCCGAAAATGGCTAGACAAGGCCCATGGGCGTGCGCTCTAATGACGCATGCCAAATTTATCTCTCCCTGTTACGAGCCCCGCCAAGCGCCTTGATCACGATCGCTGTTACCGGGCGCTGTGCGCCAAAGACAACCGTTTTGACGGTGATTTTTTTGTCGGTGTCAAAACCACCGGCATCTATTGCCGTCCGGTCTGTCGCGTCAAAACACCGCGCTCATCGTCCTGTACTTTTTTCCCCAATGCCAGTGCTGCCGAGGCGGCGGGCTTTCGACCCTGTCTGCGTTGCCGTCCTGAATTGGCACCCTATGCGATTCAACAGAACCTGGCCGGTGCGATATGGCAGCGCATTTCAGCCGGCGCATTGAACGGCGGCGCCACCATGCAACACCTGGCGCAGCAGGTCGGACTGTCGGCTCGCCAGTTACAACGACTGATGCAATTCCATTTTGGTGTGTCACCGATCGAACTGGCCCAGACAGCACGACTGTTGTTCGCCAAAAAGCTGCTGCAGGAAACCCATCTGCCCATGACCGAGGTCGCCTACGCTGCCGGATTTGGCAGTGTGCGCCGATTTAACGCCCTGTTCCTGAGCCAGTATGGCATGGCACCCGGCATGCTGCGCAGGAGTACGACACCACCGGCCGGTTCCAATCTGATTACACTGCGTCTGGCCTATCGCCCGCCTTTCGCATGGGACGCCATGCTCGACTATTTATCGTCGCGGACAATCGCGGGTGTCGAAGCCGTCGAAGGCAGGTCCGGACACCGGTTTTATGTGCGCAGCGTCCGGATACTGCACGATCAGGCAGACCTGCAGGGTTGGCTCCGGATCCGGCATCTGGACGCCGAACAACAGCTCGAAGTGCAGTTGTCGAATCAGTTTTCACCGGTGCTGATGACCATCGTTGATAAAGTCAGACAGCAATTTGATCTGGATGCCAATCCGGGCATGATTGAAGCGCATCTGGCACATCTCCCGGTCTTAAAAAAACAGATCAAACGCACACCGGGGTTACGGGTTCCAGGCACTTTTGAACCGTTTGAATTAGCCCTTCGCGCCGTATTGGGCCAGCAAATCAGCGTCGCCGCGGCGACCACACTGGCGGCCCGATTGGTGCAACATTATGGTACACCCCTGCCAGACCCGCTGACCGGTATCACCCATCACTTCCCGACACCTGCCGTGCTGCTGCAGGCCAGCGTTGACGACATTGCACGAATCGGCTTACCGCCGGCACGCGCGGCGACCCTGTTGGCGGTCACGCAGTTTGCTGCCGATGGCGGCCTGGATTTCGCACCCGGCACCCCACTGGACCAGGCCGTAAGCCGACTCAAAACAGTACGCGGTGTCGGCGAATGGACCGCCCACTATATTGCGCTGCGCGCGTTACGTTTTCCCGATGCATTTCCGGGTGGTGATCTGGGCCTGCAGAAGGCGGCGGCCAAGCCCTCTGAAGGCCGGCTCAGTGAAGCGCAGTTATTGACCCGGATCGCGCCCTGTTCACCCTGGCGGGGTTACGCAGCACTTTTACTATGGCAATCGTTACACAGAGAAAGCGGATCAACATGACATCCATTTATTACACCCGGCATCCATCCCCACTGGGGCAACTGACACTGGCCAGCACCGAGAGCGGGATTTGCGGCGTTTTTTTTCCGGATCAGCGTAATTTCAGAGGGACGAGCGGGTGGCAGGAAAATCCCCGGCACAGGCATTTCAAGGCAGTCCGGCAGCAGTTGGATGCCTATTTCAGCAGCGACCTGCAGCAATTCGACATCCCGCTCGATTTGTCGATTTACGGGACGCCGTTTCAGCAGACAGTCTGGGAGACACTACTGACCATCCAGTTTGGCCAGACCCGCACCTATGGTCAGCACGCGCACAGAATGAACCGACCGCGGGCTGTGCGCGCCGTAGGCGGTGCCATCGGACGCAATCCGGTCTCGATTATCGTCCCCTGCCATCGGGTTATCGGCAGCAACGGCGCATTGACCGGATATGACGGCGGACTGGACAGGAAAAAATACCTGCTGGAACTGGAAGGTGTTATCTAATACCGCTGACGTAGCCGCCATTATCACCAGTGCAAGGCTACAGTGTCAGCCACAAATTGTCCCAATCGTCAGGCTGAAATTTGCCTTCCCGTCGGAACTTCAATTTTGCATTACCGTCCAGCACGAAATGGGTGGGTCTGACCCGGATACTGCCAAAATTGTCCGTGTGGCCTGCCGCGTTGCGCCACACGGTCGGAAAACGTTGATCTTTCGAATAGGCCTGGGTGGTCAGCTCGTTGTAGTCATCCAGGTCTTTTTTGTTGGTGTCCAGATTAACGCCAAGCAGCATGAACTTTTTTTTCTTGTTGCTGAAGTAAAATTCCCGCATCAGTTTCAGGTCGTCCGAACAGACCTCGCAATCGAAAGTAAAAAAACTGACCAGCACTGTGAGGCCGGAAAAATCTCTGAGATCCAGTTTCTTTCCGTACACGTCCGTTCCCTGTAACGAGTAGGACGTGGCCGGGCTGTCCGCCAGGGATAATCCTGACGACACGAACAGGCCCGCTGCCAGACCCGATCGAATAAAGTCTCTGCGTTGCATAATCAAATCCTTTCTGGAGTACCTTTCCCTGTCCAACCGCTCAGGGGTTCAAATTGCCCGTCATCAGATCCATGGTAAACGAATGGTCCGCCAAGTCCAGTAGAGATTGACGATAGTGTCTGACTATCGGACCCAACGACCCATCGCGGTCGGGACCCGGCGCGATGTCACGACGTCCATACCGGTCATGCAGGGTGGTCAAAGCTCCGGTGCAGCAGGGAAATCGACCGGGATTTCCGTGGTGCTGTGCAGGTAATTGCTGACAGTTTTGTCGCCGATGACCAGCATGACGTCAACCAGATTTCCCTCGTTCCACCCGGCATCAAAAAATGCCTGTAACACGGCCTTGTCAGCATGACCACGTTCAGTGGTGACGCTGTAGACCAGTCGCGCAAGCGCATCCAGACGCGCATCAAAACCGGCTGTGCCGCGCCTGATTTCCAGCACCTGCTCATCGGTGAAGCCCACCATTTTTCCAACCATGGTGTGGGCCGCCAGACAGTAACGGCAGGCGTTGACCTGGCTGACGACCAGATTAATGACCTCACGCGCTTTTCCGGACAACGAGCTTTTCGCATTCTGAAGCGTCAAATAGGTACCTAATGCGGTCTCCGAATAGGTGAAAGTGGCGTACAGGTTCGGCACAAAGGTAAGGGCTTTCCTGAGATTGTCCATCAACGCCTGATTTGCCGGTGAGGCTTGTTCATAAGTTGGTACGGTAATTGTTTTCATGGTAATCCTTTCAAAATATAAGCTGGAACAACTGTCGGGTTATTGGGCGGTATAGCCGCCATCGACGGCAATGCACTGCCCGGTCAGGTAGCGCGCTTTGTCGGAGGCCAAAAACAGGATGGTTTGCGCAATTTCTTCAGGTTGTGCACCGCGCCTGGCAGGCATCATCGACAACAGACCTGCCTTGGCATCGGCATCACTGCCGGTAAAACGGTCCAGCATGGCGGTCTCCACCGGACCCGGGGCAACCGCATTGACACGAATGGCGATGGCGGCAACTTCCAGTGCGGCCGACTTGGTCAGGCCTTCGACGGCATGCTTGCTCGCCACATAAACCGATGCACCGGCCATGCCGACCTGTCCCGCGATGCTTGACAGATTGATGATCGATCCGCTGCCTTGCGCCTGCATGACGGTCAGCTCATGTTTCATACTCAGCAGCACGCCCAGCACGTTGGTATCGAACGTCGAGCGATAGTTGCTGACAGTCTGCCCGGTGATCGGACCGAGTTCACCCTCAGCGCCAGCGTTGTTGACGGCAACGTCGAGACGACCAAAACGACGGGTTGTATCGGCTATCAAAGCGGCAACCTGGGTTTCATCGGTGACGTCTGCCTTGAAAAATTCAGCGGCGATCCCTTTGTCACGCAATTCTCTGACCAGTTGCAGCCCGGCTTCGACCTTGCGACCGGAAACGGCAACGTTGTAGCCTTCGGCGGCAAACGCAAATGCGGTTGCACGACCTATGCCGGTTAAGGCTCCGGTGATCAATACGGTAGCTGGTTTCATTTCTTCTCCTTTGGGTTGATGTTGTGCAAAGTATGGATTTGTTCCGGAAATGGCACTAGATGGAAAATTGGACTATCATTCATTCCACAAAGGAATAAATCAAAGGAATGACTATGGATCGGCTATCGGCAATGCAAACATTTGTCAGAGTGGTGGAGACCGGGAGTTTTTCTGCAGTGGCCCGAGAGCAATCAAGTACACAAGGGGCCGTCAGCAAACAGGTCGCCGCACTTGAAAAATATCTGGGCGTGCGACTGCTGGTACGTACCACACGGGCAGTGACCACAACTGACGACGGATTACGGTATTTCGAAGAAGCGCGGCGCCTGGTGGCGGAAATTGATGAAGCTGAATCGCATTTGCGCCAAGGCGAGAAAACACTTTCCGGAACCCTGCGTGTCGCCACGTCAATCGGTTATGGCCTCCGAGTCCTGCTGCCTCATGTCCGTTCGTTCCTGCAAGCGAATCCTGATGTAACGATAGACCTGAAACTCGACGATGGATTTGTTGATTTGATTGAGCAGGGAATAGACGTTGCCGTGCGCATCGGCAAACTTGAAGACAGTGCACTGATTGCGCGACGCATTGGCACTTCGCGACGCGTATTGGTGGCTGCGGCGACCTACATCACACAACGTGGACCGGCAGCCGGCGAGCCACGCATTCCTCAAGACCTGCTGCACCATCCGTGTCTGGTGTACACCGGACTGCGCACCGGCAATCAATGGGAATTTGAAACGGTTGACGGATCAACCGTCAGCGTACGCGTTCATGGTCCGATGCAGACCAACAATTCGGAAGTGCTTCGCTCCTGCATCAAAAATGGCCTGGGCATCGGCTATCTGCCAGACTGGCTGATTGCCGATTTACTGGAAAGCGGTGAGGTGGTGGAACTGATGAAAGACTGGCTGACACAACCGATACCCATCAATCTGATCAGTCCGGCAGCAAGAAACCATTCAGCCAAGGTAAAAGCATTTCGCGACCATGTCGCAACGGCCCTGTCACAGAACTGACCAACCTGACAGACCGGAAACTCACGACCCGACGCCGCTACTGCGGCAGGCCCTGCCAGCCTCCGCCCATGGCCTTGACCAGATAGACCGCATTCAGCAATTGTTGTCCGTCGATCTGTGAGGCCTGACGCTGGTTCGCCAACAGGGTTTGCTGAGTGGTGATGACGTTCAGATAAATATCCAGACCACCGGCATACCGGTCATTGGCTATCGAGAATGCTTTTTCGGCACTCGCGACAGCCGCCCGTGCATTCGCATGCGCGCTGTTCAGCCATATCGTACCATCAATGCCCGTCTGCACTTCCTGCATCGCGACCAGGACATGCTGACGATAATTCGCGACCGCACCCGCATAAGCCGATTCGGCCATATTGACATTGGCCGTGGTTTTGCCATTGTCAAACAGATGCTCGGTGGCTGCCACACCCAGCGCCCACATGATACTTGGCGCGCTCACCAGATTGGACCATTTATTGCTATCCCAGCCACCCCCGGCCTGTAACATGACAGAGGGAAAATAGGCGGTTTTCGCCAGTCCGATCGCGGCGTTCGCCTGGGCAACGGCACGCTCTGCAGAGGCAATATCCGGCCGGCGCTGCAACAGCTCGGACGGCAGTCCAACCGGCAGATTCGGTACCTCAATAGAGTGGCTCTGCACCGCCAGCTCAAATTCGGGCGCAGGCGTGCCCGTCAGCGTCGCGATCGCATACTGCAACGCAACCCGCTGATTCCGGAGCAGCGCCAGTTGCGTCTGACTCGATTCCAGTAACGCCTGTTGCTGCGCCAGATCCAGACCCGTCGCATAATTCAGATCATGGCGACTACGGATAAATTCCAGCGCCTTGTCCTGCAGCCTGACGTTGTTCTGCAGGATGTCAATTTCCTGGTCGGATTCACGTAAATTCAGGTAATCTGCTGCCAGATCTGTGGTCAGCAACAATTTCGTATTTTCAAAATCGGCCGCCGCCTGATCAGCCGCCGCCTGTGCCCCTTCGACCAGACGTCGCACGCGACCAAACACATCCGCTTCATAATTCACGGTAAAACCAAGTTGCGGATTATTCTGAACCACCGAAAAATTGGGTGTGGTGTAGGTCGCAAGTGGCCGGTCGGCCGACGTTTTGAACCGTGCATCACTGACATACGCATCCACAGAAGGAAGCTGAACGGATGCGGTGGCGTTAACCTGCAGGCGCGCCTGATTCAGATGTTCAGCCGCGACAACCAGCTCCTGATTGTGATCCAGGGCTTTTTTCTCGAGCTGATTCAGCGCATCATCACCAAACATTTCCCACCATGCGTCCCGTTGGCGGGAGTCCGCCGGCTGCGCCTGCCGGAACTGGGTGAGTGATTGCCAATGGTCCGGGGTCGCCACATCCGGCCTTTTATAGTCCGGCCCGACTGCACAACCGGTCAGGCTTAACGCCACCCCTGCAATGAGCGTTCCGGGTCGAAAAAAAGCAAAGCGTTTCATGAGCGTGCTTTCCCTGCAGGTTCTGATGTTGGCACGCTGACCGTGTCGTTGTCGGCCAGCGAATCCGCCGGGTTCAGGATCAGATTATCCTCGGCCGTGATGCCACTTAAGATTTCCACCGTATTACCCAGATCATGACCCACTGTCACCGTATGCATTTTTACCCGGCCACTGCTATCGACAACGGCAACCTGCGTACCCTCGGGCCGGAACAACAGCACATTGGTGGGCACACGCAATACGCCTGCCTGTCCGTTGGGCGTTAAGGTGACCTGCACATAAGCACCGGCCATTAACTTGTTGTCCTGATTCGGCAGATTGATTTCTACTTGCAGCGTACGGGTTACCGGATCGATGGCACCGGCAATATGTTTGACACTGCCCTTCAGTATCTGATCGACATGTTCGTTCTGCACCACAGAAACCGTGTCGCCGAGCTGAACCCGCTGTGCGTAGGCCTGGGGAAGGTAGACATAGAGGCGGATAGGATTCACCTTGGCCAGCGCGAACAATGTGCGCCCGGTACCGCCATTTCCGGCATCCACCAGATCGCCCACCTCCACATCACGTCGTGTAATCACGCCTGAAAAAGGTGCCACTATTTTTTTGAAATGCGTCAATTTTTTCAGCCGTTGCACATCGGCATCGGCGGCCGCCAGATTGGCCTGCGCCTGCACGTAGGCACTTCGGCGCTCGTTCAGTTCCTGTTCAGTCACGGCGTCCTTTTTGCGCAAGTCTTCCCAGCGCTGCGCCGACGATCTGGCCAATTCAAGACTGGCCGCCTGCTGCGCGCGGGTCGCGACCGCCTGGGCTAATTGCGCATCCACTTCCGGCGTATCAATTTCGGCCAGCACGTCGCCTTTTTCCACTTTGCTGCCGATATCTTTTGACCAGCTCAGTACGTAACCACTGCTGCGTGCATAGATCGGTGCCTCGATAATGCCCTGCAAGGTGCTCGGAAGGATAATGGTCTGCGTTTTTGCACCCGCGTCTGCATGAATGGTCGTGACATAGACATGGGCATTTTCTTCCGTGACACCCGCCAATTTCTGGTTATGCAGGACACGCGCAACCACAGTTGCTGCCATACCCACCAGTAACAACAGGAGAAAAATGACCGTCGCCTTCTTGGCGCGGCTGATAATGACGCGGTGTGATTCATGATGTTCAGTTTCAGCACCACCAGCGTGCAGACCGATCTTAGAGTGACGTTGTCCGGACATGTCAGTTATTCCTTGTTAGGCTATAGGGGGTTCTGTTTGTCGCTTTTCCAAGTGACGATGAATGATGGCAAATACGACGGGCACAAAAAACAGTGTCGAGACGGTAGCAAACAGCAGGCCGCCGATGACGGCGCGACCCAAAGGTGCGTTCTGCTCAGCGCCCTCGCCAAAACCGATTGCCATCGGTATCATCCCTATCATCATCGCCAGCGCGGTCATCAGCACGGGTCGTATCCGGGTTGTACCCGCCTCAAGCGCTGCAGCCAGAGGTGACAGACCGTCGTGCAGCTGCTGCCTTGCAAACGACACCACCAGGATACTGTTGGCCGTGGCAACACCCATGGTCATGATGGCGCCGGTTAATGCCGGCACACTCAGCGTCGTTCCAGTCAAAAATAGCATCCACGCAATACCCGCCAATGCCGCGGGTAACGCGGTAATAATAATAAATGGATCGACCCATGACTGAAAATTCACCACGATTAACAAATAGACCAGCACGATAGCCATCATTAACCCGATACCCAGGCCGATAAATGACGATTTCATGGTTTGAACCTGGCCGCGAATGGCAATGTGTGAGCCTCGTGGCAGTTCGGCTGCAACCGTACCGACCAGTTTTTCCACCTGACCGGCAACGGTGCCGAGATCGCGCCCTTCAACACTGACATACAGGTCAATCACCGGTTGCACGTTGTAATGGGAAATAACCGCCATCTGCTCAACCGGCTTCACCTGCACCAGATTACTCAAGAGCTGCGATTTCATGTCACCGGTGCTGGCAGTCGCCGGTTTGATCGGTGTTCGCAGCAGCGTATCCAGATCGTTAATCTGGTATTGGGGAGTCTGCACTGCGACGTTATACACAATGCCATTTTTCGGATTCAGCCAGAACGCCGGCGCGGTCTGGAAACTGCCGGACAGCGATACCAGCACATTGGTCGCAATATCAATCGGGTTGTAACCCATCTGCTTGATCTGGCTCCTGTCCATATCCATGGCCACGGTGGGCAGGTTCAATTTCTGCTGAATATGCACATCCACGGCACCCGGAATCGCCTTGACCTGTTTCATCAGCCTGCTTGCATACTGATTATTGGTTTTCAGATCTGCGCCCGAAATCTGGATATCCAGCGCCGCCGGCAATCCGAAGTTGAGAATCTGCGTCACGATGTCAGCAGGCTGAAAATAAAATTCGATGCCGGGAAAACGCTTGGGTAATTCGCTGCGCAACCGGTCAACATAGGTGAGACTGGGGTGATGATTTTCATTCAGGGCAATCAGTATGTCTCCGTCCATGGTTCCGGTTGTCCCGGAATTGCTGTAGGACAGATTAATGCCACTGTACGGCAAACCCAGGTTGTCAATTATGGTTTCCAGTTCGGATGCGGGAATAATTTCCCGGATCGCCGTGTCGATCTGATCCGCCACTCGCGCCGTTTCCTCAATGCGTGTGCCGGTCGGCGCGCGCATATGCAATCGAATCTGTCCGGCGTCAACGCCGGGAAAAAAATCACGTCCCAGAAAAAAAACCAGTCCCAGCGAGCCAACACAGAAACTTAAGAATACCGAGCAAAACAGTTTCCGGTGAACCAGCAATTTCGACAAAATGATGATGTAGCCACCTCGAAACTGCTCAAAGGCTGCGTCAAACCGCCGATAGATACGGTGCAGCAGACTGGGTTGGGCATTGCTGTCGATGTGCGCCCGGTCCATCATTAACATCACCATGGTAGGCACCAGTGTCCGCGACAGAATGTAGGACGCGATCATGGCAAACACAACTGCTTCGGCCAGCGGAACAAACAGAAATTTCGCCACGCCGGTCAAAAAGAACATGGGGACAAACACAATACAGATGCACATGGTCGATACGAATGCAGGAATGGCAATCTCGCCCGCACCTTCGAGAATTGCCTGGTGCATTTCCGTGCCCATATGCAGATGCCGCTCAATATTTTCTATCGTCACTGTCGCATCATCGACCAGAATACCTACCGCCAGTGCCAGACCTCCGAGCGTCATGATGTTAATCGTCTGGCCGATCGCGTACAGCACGATAATCGACGACAGAATGGACAGGGGAATCGATATCGCGATAATGCAGGTACTGCGCCAGTTGCCCAGAAACAGCAGTATCATTGCTGCCGTCAAACATGCCGCAATAATGGCTTCATGCACCACCCCGGTGATGGCCGCACGCACAAAAAAACTTTGATCAAACAGGGGTTTGATGATGAGTTCTTTCGGCAGGCTTTGCATGGCTGTCGGCAACAACTCGCGCAGATTCCTGACCACATCCAGTGTCGATGCATTGCCGTTTTTTAAAACCGACACCAGTACTCCGCGCTGGCCATTCTGGCGCACGACATTGGTCTGCGGCTGAAAACCGTCCCGAACCTGCGCCACCTCGGACAGCAGCGTGGTGGTGCCATTTTTTGCCAGCACCGGTACATTATTCAATCCGGCCACCGTATCAGGCGAGCCATTCATGCTCACATAATACTCATTGGTACCCATCTTGATGGTACCTGAGGGGAGTATCAGGTTCTGTACATTAATCGCATTGACCACATCGTTCGAGGTTAACCCTTTGGACAGCATCGCCCGGGTGTCCAGATCGACAGACATGACACGCATCTTTCCGCCATACGGGTACGGTATGGCGGCCCCCGGAACCGTGATTAACTGCGGACGCAGAAAATTCAGCGCGGTATCGCTGAGTTCCTGCTCCGTCATGGTTTTACTGGATAAACCCAGCTGGATCACCGGGATGCTGGACGCCGAATATTTGATGATCAGTGGCGGAGTAATGCCGGGCGGCAGTTGCCGCAACTGCGCCTGCGAGATCGAGACGACCTGCGCAATGGCAGTCTGGATATTGGCATTGGGCTGAAAAAACACTTTGACTATCGCAATCCCTGCCAGCGACTGGGATTCAATATGTTCAATATCATTGACCGTGGTGGTTAAACTGCGTTCGGTCGTCGACGTAATCCGTTGCCCCATTTCCTGCGCAGACAGTCCACCGTAATTCCAGATGATACTGATGACCGGTATGTCGATTTCGGGAAAAATGTCGGTCGCCATTTTGGTCAGCACCAGCGGGGTCGACAGCAGGATTAACAACGCCATCACAATAAAGGTGTACGGGCGTCGCAACGCGACATTCACTATCCACATAATCCGGAATTCCCTTGTTGACCGGTTATCGGTCTTAAAATTGGTTGAGCTCAGGCGCAGTGTTCATGTTCAGGGACCAAATGTTCTGGTTGCAAAGCCAAAACGGTCGGCAACGGGTCCCGGACAGTATTTCCACTGGTTTTGAGTGGCTTGAATTATAGCAAAAATAACGGGAGGTAACTTTTGGGCCCTGAATGCCCCCTTGGGCGGGGGGGCTAACCAGAGCAAACCGGGCTCAGCGACCGGTCGGGACTGGCGGTCTTATTTGACGGAAAGAATGTCCTGTTTCAATTTAACCATATCCAGCTTGCCGCGATAGGTCTTTACGATTTCACCCGATTTGTTCAAGATCACGGTAAACGGCAAACCACCCGCTTTATTGCCCAACTGGGTGGATAACTGGGTGCCGGACATGCCTGCTACATAGAGTGGATAGGAAATTTTATATTTCTGGGCAAATTCGGCCAGTGCCTCAGGATTGTCTATGCCTATCCCGATAAAACCGATTTTTTGGGGTGCCAGTTCGGTCTGCAAGGCTGACAGTTCGGGCATTTCTTTCACGCAGGGCTCGCACCAGGTTGCCCAAAAATTAACAACCAGCACTTTATTGCGGTAGGACTCCAGCGACTTTGGCGCACCATCCGGCTGGGCTGGCACAGTCGGTAGTTGGCTGGCGAATAATTCATCGCTGGCCTGCGGTCTGGCGCCAGATACCGCATTGGAAAAATAAGCCCCCAAACCGGCAAAAATAACAGCAACAACCATAACTAGAGCGCGCGACTTCATAATTAACTCTCTTCAATCAGACTCTGCAATGCGCCAATCGTTGCGCGCGGAAATTTTTTTACTGACAGATGACGCAAATCATCCATAGCGAATAATACTAAATGTATGCCCTCGTTGTCTCGCACAAAACTCAGGGTCTCGACCGGATCGAGCTTTCTGCCATGGTTCGGTGGTGCTTCCGACACATCAAACTGGACGCCTTTATTCAACAAATGGATGGCAACCTCCTTGGCATTATCCACAAACAGGTGGATAACGATGTCAGCGTGGGTGCCGGCAGTACCATTGAGCACGGCACCGGTCAGGTACGGATTGAACTGTTCCAGTTCACGCATCACCGACAGCGCCAGCTTGCGCAAATGCAGCAGTCTGGCCGGTTGTGACTGGCTGTGAAACAGCTGATTGTGCAAACGCACCTGATCTTCAATCAAATCGTTACCCGGCCACAGGTCGTGGCTGAATTTGCCGGGCCCCAACACCTGCTGTGCTGCTTTTTGCTTGGCAATTGCATAAGTTGCACCATCTTCGACGATCAGACGGGCTGCAATTGTCGCTATTTCAAGACGAATTTGCTGAAGCTGTGCAGGCGGTTGTTCCGCAAAAACGCGATCGGAGGGTGAATAGTTCATGGTTTCATGGAAAAACGCGTGTTGCTAATGATAACCCATCGTAAAATGGCGGGATTAATTTTTCTTTGATTGACTATGCGAATTCATATTCTCGGTATTTGCGGCACGTTTATGGGTGGTTTGGCTGTACTGGCCCGCCAGGCCGGACACACCGTAACAGGCTGTGACGCCAACGTCTATCCGCCTATGAGTACCCAGTTGCGCGAACAGGGGATCGATCTGATTGAAGGTTATGATCCGGACCAGATTCACGACGAAATCGATTTGTATGTCGTGGGCAATGCCATCGTGCGCGGAAATCCGCTCATGGAGGCCATTTTGAACAAAGGCTTGCCTTATACATCAGGTCCGGCCTGGATGGGGGAACACATCCTGAACGGCAAATGGGTACTGGCAGTGGCCGGAACCCATGGAAAAACCACCACCTCGGCCATGCTCGCCTGGATATTGCAGGTTGCCGGTTACCAGCCCGGATTCCTGATCGGCGGCGTGCCGGTCAACTTCGGCATCTCGGCCCGTCTGGGTGCCAACCCCGATGCACCGTCCAGTTTTTTTGTTATTGAAGCCGACGAATATGATTCTGCGTTTTTTGACAAACGCAGCAAGTTTGTCCATTACCACGCCAGAACCGCGGTATTGAATAATCTCGAATACGATCACGCCGATATTTTTCCGGATCTGGCGGCCATCGAGACCCAGTTTCACCATCTGGTGCGCACTATCCCGGGTATCGGTCAACTGGTGGTAAATGGCCGGGAAAGTGCCCTGCTGCGTGTGCTGGAACGTGGCTGCTGGAGTGACAAGACATTTTTTGGCGTGCCTGATGGCTGGCATTTACAGGGCAACGACGTGTGTTTTAACGATACAAAATTCGGAACGCTGGAATGGGAATTACAGGGTGAACACAATCGGCACAATGCGCTGGCAGCGATTGCTGCCGCACATCATGTCGGCGTACCTCCCGACATCGCGCTTGAGGCGCTGAGCCGTTTTGAAAACGTCAAACGGCGCATGGAAATCCGCGGCATCGTCAATAACATGACAGTCTATGACGATTTTGCCCACCACCCCACCGCCATTGCGACAACCATCGACGGATTACGAAAAAAAGTCGGCCATGCGCGCATACTCGCCGTATTGGAACCCCGCTCCAACACCATGAAGCTGGGCAGCATGAAAGCGGCGCTGCCGGGAAGTCTGCAACAGGCCGATCTGGTATTTGCTTACGGCGCTACCACAGGCAAAGGCGCTCTGGGCTGGGATCTGGCACAGGCCCTGGCACCACTGGGGCAACGCGCAATGAGTTTTCATGATTTGACCGCATTGCAGAATGCCATCGTCGCCGAAGCACAACCCGGCGACCACATACTCATCATGAGTAATGGCGGCTTTGGCGGTATTCACCAAAATCTGGTCAATGCCCTGGCGGGCCGCAACACCGACCGGACCCCGGACGGTTCAGCATGATTCTTTATCTGCACGGTTTTCGGTCCTCGCCAGCCTCCATGAAAGCGCGACTGATGTCCGAACACATGCGCCAGGCAGGAAGGCTCAGCGAGTTTTTATGCCCGCAGTTACCGGCCTCGCCGACCCGGGCTGTTCAGCTGGCTGAGCACCTCTGTGCGACCAGTGACCCGGCCCGGCTCACGATCATCGGGTCGTCACTGGGCGGCTTCTATGCCACGTTTCTGGCTGAACAGCTCGGCTGTCGTGCCATTCTGCTTAACCCGGCGGTCACACCACCACCCGATCTGGCGTCCTATGTCGGTGTTAGCACGCTTTACCACAGCGATGACGTCTTTGAATTCAAGGAAGAATATGTCCACGAGTTGCCGCTCTACACGATAAGCAGGACCACCCGGCCTGAACGCTATTTCCTGATTGCTGCCACCGGCGATGAGGTTCTGGACTGGCGCGCCATGGTGGGACACTATCCACACTCAAAGCAGCTGGTCATTCAGGGCAGCAATCACGCCATCCCTGAATTTGGTGACTACATTGACCAGGTCATGGCCTTCTGTGATGCCAGCTGAGTTTCCTGCCAGCCAAATCGCTGTGCGCACCGCCCCACGGCTGGCGCACTGGCACAGCCACATCAATCATGTTCAGGCGCCCCGACAGTTGCAGCACTGGCTCACGGATAGCGGTTCGTTAACGGCCAAGCTGATCGCTCACAGCAGCGAATTTCGGGTGCAGCGCATTTCCCAGAAAAATGAAGGCTGCTGGGCCGATGAATATCATCAGATCGGCCTGGACAAACCCGGCAAGGTCCATGCGCGAGAAGTCCTGTTGCGCTGCGACGGACAAGCCGCGGTGTACGCACACACCATATTGCCCATGACGTCTACCGCCACCCAATGGCCGCTGTTCAGAACCCTGGGCAACCAGTCACTGGGCAGCACGCTGTTTGGTGATCCACGCGTCGTACGCGGTCCGATTCGCTATGCGCGCCTGCACCACCAGCACCCGGCAATGCAACGGGCCGGTCAATTGACAGGCCACGGATGGGGCCAGGACGAGCAGCGACCACGAAATCCGTATCTGTTTGCGCGCCGCTCGTTGTTTTATCGTCGCGGAGGTGTCATGCTGGTCACCGAACTGTTTCTGCCTCCGATTATGAAATTAACATTGAAAACCAGTCACGCCCTATGAATGTATTTTTTGAAGAATCCGGCGACTTTAAAGCCGGCACCGTCATGTCACAGACACCTGATTCGTTTCAGGTGGAACTTCCTACGGGCAAACGCAGTAAAGTCAAAAGTCGCGATGTACTGATTCAATTTTCCGCGCCGTCAGCGGAGCACCTGTTACAGGAAGCACACGCCATTGCCAGCAGCATTGATCTGGATTTTCTCTGGGAAGTGGCCGGGCAGGACGAATTCGGCTTTGCCGATCTGGGTAAGGAATATTTTGGCGCCACGGTCAGTCCCGAACAGAATGCAGGACTGATCTTCCGGCTGCACAGCGCACCGATCTATTTTTACAAGAAGGGGCGTGGTCGCTACAAGGCCGCACCACCTGAATCGGTGCAGGCAGCACTGGCAGGTATTGAAAAGAAAAAGCAGCAGGCCATCATTCAGGCTGCCTATGTTGAGGAGCTCAAGGCTGGAAAACTGCCACCGGCCATGCAGCCGATGGTGAACCAGCTGCTGTACAGGCCCGATAAAAACACGATCGAATACAAGGCCCTGTCCAGCGCATGCCAGGAGCTGCACACCACCCCGGAGCGGCTGATGCTGGCCACCGGCGGCGTAGCCAGCGCCAGAGACATTCATTTATCCCGTTTCCTGTTCAGTTATTTCCCCAAGGGTGCGGGATTTTCTCACCTGCTTCAGCAGGTTACCGTACCGGCAGTTCCTGGCAATTTACCGGTTGCCGATGTCGCAGCATTTTCAATCGATGACATCAACACGACTGAAATTGACGATGCCTTATCGGTAACGCTACTGCCTGACGGCCTGGTTCAGATCGGCATCCACATCGCGGCTCCCGGATTAAGCATCGTGCGCGAGGATGCGGTGGACCAGATCGCACGGGCACGCATGTCAACCGTGTATATGCCGGGTGATAAAATTACCATGCTGCCTGACGAACTTGTTTCCATCTATACGCTGGGGGCCGGACAAACCCGACCTGCGGTGTCGTTATATGCCACAGTCAACCTGTCCGATGGATCATTGATCAGCACGGTCAGCAGAATTGAGGCTGTGCCGATATCGGAAAATCTGCGTAATAACACGCTTGATGAACTGGTCACCGAAGAAAATCTGGCCAGCCAGTCGGGCAGCTATCCACACAAGGAAGATATAGCCGTTCTATGGAAATGGGCACAGCATCTGGAACGCGGTCGCATGGAAAAACGCGCCGGTTTTGGACTGAAGCCCGAAAACAATAATCGTACCGACTACAACTTCTATGTCGACAACGACGTGGTTTCCATCGTTCCCCGAAAGCGCGGCGCACCGCTGGATAAAATTGTTGCTGAACTGATGATATTTGCCAACAGTACCTGGGGTAAATTGATGGCTGACCACGGCATACCGGGCATTTATCGCAGTCAGGGCACAGGAAGTGGCGGTTGGGCGGCACGCATGCAGGTCAAAATGCTCACACACGCCGCACCGCATCATAATCTGGGCGTGGATCAATACGCGTGGAGCACATCGCCGTTGCGCCGTTATACCGATCTGGTCAACCAGTGGCAAATCATGGCGTGCATACAACATGGCGTTACGGCGCCTCTGGTGGCCCCTTTCAAACCGCGCGACGCCACCCTGTTTGCCATCGTATCGGCATTTGATGCCCTGTATTCGGCTTATAACGATTTTCAGACCAGTATGGAACGTTACTGGTGCCTGCGCTGGTTTGAACAGGAATGGCAGGCGCATCGCGCAAAACAGGTCGACGCCATTGTGATGAAAGAAGACGTATTGCGGCTGGCAGACATTCCCCTGATCATTCGTTTATCGGGCTTGCCAGCCATGCAACGCGGCTCACGTGTCCGGTTGGATGTTATCGGCTGGGATCTGGTCGATCTGTCTTTGGAAGCACGCTTCCTGGAACTGCTGTCCAGTCCGGATTCAGCGTTACCGGCCGACGATGAAGTCGATGAGTCGGACATGCCGGACGACGACCTGGCGCCGGCCGATACCGAAGCGGGTATCCCGGACCTGTACGAGGAACCGGTCGACCCCGCAAATGCGCAACAAACCGGTGAAAATCAAAATGATCTTTGACATACAATTTAAAATTTGCCATAGTGCAAGCTGTGTTTAACCGATCGTAGCGCCATCTTGCAAAACCTGACTTTCACCATTGCCTTAATAACGTCATTGTTGGTACACGCCGTACTATTGCTGATCCACTTTGTCGACCCTTCACAATTACCGCCCCTCCCTGTTGACCCAGGCCTGGATGTCATACTGGTTAACGCCAAACACAGCAAAGCGCCCGTAAAGGCACAGGCCCTTGCGCAGGCAAACCTGGATGGGGGCGGCAATGCCGATGACGGACACGCCAAATCACCTTTGCCTGATATGCACAACAGCGAAGATGGCGATGCGATCCGCAAGACCCAGAAAAAGATTGAAGAGCTGGAAGAACTGCAGAAAAGCCTGCTGACCCAGGCCAACGGCAAATCATTCAAGGTGCCAAGCGCCATCGACAAGAACAAAACCGAGACCGACAAGCCGCTGGTTGCCGGACAGGACGACACAGAAACGACCAAAGCGATAACCCGCATGGCGGCAGAAATTTCGCAGTCGATAGAAAACCAGAATAAACGCCCGCGCAAAACATTTATAACGCCCAGCACCAAGGCGGTCGGGTATGCCTTGTACTACAAATCCATGCAGAAACGCATTGAAGATGTGGGTACGATGCAGTTCCCTGAAAAAAACGGCAAAAAATTATATGGTGAACTGATTGTCTACATTCCGATTTTCCAGGACGGAACCATTTATGAGAAAGAAGGCGGTCCCCGTATAGAAAAATCATCCGGTATTGCGGCACTGGACAAGGCCGCCTTGCGCATAGTCCGGCACGCAGCCCCGTTCGGCAATTTCCCGCAGAACATGCGCTCGTCCGACAAGGATGATTTGTGGATCGTCATCACACGATTCAAATTTACGCATGATCTGGATTTAATCACCGAACTCAAAGAGTCAAAGTAAGGAGTACCCGTAACGATGCCAAGCCATGATCACCCTGCTATTGATCAGTATGCCGTTATTGGTAACCCGATAGCCCACAGCAAGTCGCCTTTCCTCCACACCGCTTTCGCTGCACAATGTCAGCAGGTCTTGCACTATCGGGCAATACTGGCACCTGTCGACCAGTTTGCAACGACGCTGAAGCAATTCATCAGCCAAGGTGGTCGAGGCGCCAACATCACCTTGCCGTTCAAGCTGGACGCGTTTCAGGCATGCACTGAATTGACAGCGCGCGCCCGGGCAGCGGGCGCCGTCAACACATTGCAGTTTGATGGCGATACGATCAAGGGCGACAACACCGACGGCTTTGGTCTGGTTCGGGACATCACTGACAATGCCGGCGTTACCCTGCGCAACAGGCGAATACTGCTGTTAGGCGCCGGTGGGGCGGCACGAGGCGCGTTACTGCCTCTCATGGAATGTCATCCCAGCGAGCTCGTGATCGCCAACCGTACCGAAGAAAAAGCACAGCAACTGGCCAGCGATTTTGGTAAGAGCGGCAACATCAGCTACAACAGTTTCGCCGATCTGCAAGGACCGTTTGACATCATCATCAACGCAACCTCATCCAGTATCAACCAACAGCGCCCACCCGTTCCTGCGTCGGTCTACCAACCCACGTCACTGGCCTACGACATGATGTACGGTGAGCACCCCACCCCTTTCCTGCAACACGCGGCAACCCAACACGCCCAAACGAGAAACGGCTGGGGCATGCTGGTCGAACAGGCCGCGGAAGCATTTTACATCTGGCGCGGCGTCAGACCGGACACCAGCCGTTTTTTACAACCGGCCGACTAGTTGATCGTGGATAAGACCTTGCCTTTGAAGCTGAAGCTGATGTTGAACTACCCCGCGTCGGCTGCTGCCGGGCGCCCCCCAGGCCGCGGTCTCAAAACAACTGACAACCCTTAACAAACGGCGCCATGAAGTTATTCCTGAAAATAATAGGCATCCTGCTACTCCTGATCCTGCTGATCCAGGCCTATTTCTTCATCCAGATAGTCTGGTGGATCAACCACAACCCCAGCACCACCTCCTTCATGCGACATCAACTTGCACTGATACAGGAAAAAAAACCGGATGCACAGTTGCAACAGAAATGGGTGCCCTATGACCACATATCCAACCAGTTAAAGCGCGCCATTATTGCCTCCGAAGATGCCAACTTTTCAGAACATGACGGAGTGGACTGGAATGCCATGGAAAAAGCCTACGAGAAAAACACCAAAAAGGGGCGTGTTGTTTCCGGCGGGTCGACCATTACCCAGCAACTGGCAAAAAATCTCTTTTTATCCGGCCAGCGCAGTTATTTCCGGAAAGCCCAGGAATTTATCATTACTTTTATGCTGGAGGCGGTCATGGACAAAGAACGCATTTTTGAAATTTACCTGAACGTGGTCGAATGGGGCAATGGCGTTTATGGCGCAGAAGCGGCCGCACGGCACTATTACGGCATTGCCGCGGCCAATCTCAGCGCAGCACAGGCAGCTCGTCTGGCCGTGATGTTACCCAATCCGCGCTATTACGACCAAAACCGCGCTTCCGGCTATCTGCAAAAACGGACCGATCTTATTATGCAGCGCATGAATTCATCCACGCTGCCTTAATTTATAAATAATTAATTAATATAATACCAAGGCAAATCCGGCATATCATTTCCGCAGATCAACTTCTCAACTGTTTTCCTTGCAAAGTCCGCGTCAAAGTGGCAAAGTGCGGCTATTCACATTAAATGGTGGGTATCATTTACTCATTTGCACTTTATTATATCG
>CAITOF010000010.1 GCA_903893945.1 uncultured Oxalobacteraceae bacterium
GCGAATCCGGATGGACAAATGCAGCGCCTGGCATGTGCAGTCCCATTGCCTCCAGCAACATCTGATTGCTGTTGGCGGTGCCATAAAACGTGCAGGTACCGGCGCTGTGATAGGCTGCGCTTTCGGCCGCCAATAATTCCTGATCCGTTGCCTTACCCTGGGCATAACGTTCGCGCACGGCGGCTTTATCTTTATTTGACAGCCCGGAACCCATCGGACCGGCGGGAATGAAAATGGTCGGCAGATGGCCAAAGGCCAGCGCACCGATCAGCAGACCCGGGACAATCTTGTCGCAGATACCCAAACACAGTGCCGCATCAAACGCATCGTGCGACAGGGCGACAGCAGTCGCCTGGGCAATAACATCCCGGGAAAACAGCGACAGTTCCATACCCGGTCGACCCTGCGTCACACCGTCACACATGGCGGGCACGCCGCCGGCTACCTGTGCCGTTGCGCCAAACCGCAGTGCAGCCTCCTTGATCTGGTCGGGATAACTGGCATAAGGCTGGTGCGCCGACAACATGTCGTTATAGGCCGTCACGATACCGATGTTGGGTCGTTGCGCCTGGTTCAGCCATATCTTGGTGCGCGGTTCTGCAGCGGCATTGGCGTGCGCCTGATTCGCGCAGGATAATTGCCCGCGCCGCGGCGGTCGACCGCGAAAGCTGTCGATACGCGCCAGGTACGCGCTGCGCAACGCCTGACTGCGTAGCATAATACGTTGCGTTACCTGATCAATAACGGGGTGCAGTGGAATGGAAGCGGTCATGACTAAGGCCCGGTTTGTACTTGAGGATGCGTTTACGGTAGCACAAAATTCTGTAATAAACTTTCATTTTTAGCTAAAATTGGCAAAATATGGCCGAAATATCGATAAATTAATGTAATGAAACTACATTTTTGGAGTTAATCTGTCATAATAACCCCGTACCTACCGATTAAGGGGGCACTCTACATGGAGTCGACATGACCACTTTTGTTTTGTTTGGCGGCACCGGCGATCTGGCCAAGCGTAAAATCATTCCCGCTTTATACAGCGCCTTTCTGAACGGTCGGCTTGATCCCAATTTCCATTTCTACGGGGCGGCCCGCGAAGCGCTAACGGACGACGAATTTCGTACCCGGGTGTCCGACAGCATTTCCCAGTATTCAAAAAAAGATGCGGTGGGCACACCGGAACAGCTCACTGCTTTTTTAGCCCTCACTTTTTATCTGAAAATGGATGCCGGTGTTGATAGTGATTTTGAATTGCTCAAGAAGTCGATTCCTGATCCGGACCAGCAGCCTACCCTGTTTTATCTGGCCACCGGTCCTGATATCTTCATACCCGTGGTCCGGCAGTTATCCAAACATCAGCTGGTTGGCAAAGAAGCCCGTGTCGTACTTGAAAAACCGCTGGGGCGTGACGCGCAATCGGCGCGTGATATTAATCAGGCGCTGCGCACCTGCCTTAAAGAAAACCAGATCTACCGGATTGATCATTATCTGGGCAAGGAGATGGTACAGAATCTGCTGGCCTTGCGCTTTGCAAACCTATTCCTGGAACCGCTGTGGAATCGGACCTGGATCCATGACGTGCAGATCTCGATAGCGGAGCAGGTTGGTGTCGAAGCACGGGGTAATTTCTATGATCATACCGGCGCCATGCGCGACATGGTACAGAACCACCTGTTGCAGCTGTTATCGATCGTCGCCATGGAAGCGCCCATAAATTCGGCACCCGATTCGATCCGCGACGAAAAAGTCAAAGTGCTGCATGCGCTGCATAAATTCACGCCCGAGGAAGTCAGCAAGAAAACCGTACGCGGACAATACCGCGCCGGTGCCGTTGACGGTCAACCGGTTATCGGCTACCAGAACGAACCGGGCGTGCCGGCTCAGTCACGTACCGAAACGTTCGTTGCGATTCGCGCCGAAATTGATAACTGGCGCTGGGCCGGGGTACCTTTCTATTTGCGCACCGGCAAACGGATGGCCTCACGCACGGCCGAAATCACGATCAATTTCAAGCCGATTCCCTACTCGATTTTTGGCGCCAGCAACCGTAATGTGCGCTCCAACCGACTGGTGATTTCGTTACAGCCCGATGAAAGCGTCGAATTGTTCCTGAAGGCCAAGGAACCCGGCGAGGGCATCCATCTGTCCGATGTGATGCTGAATCTGGACTTTGCCGAAGCATCCACCTCCCGCCGGGTTGAGGCGTATGAGCGCCTGTTACTGGATGCCATGCGCGGTGACCTGACACTGTTTGTGCGTGATGATGAACTGGGCGCTGCCTGGGATTGGGTCGACCCGATCATGTCCGCGTGGCAGACCGATGCGGAGGGACTTAAATCGTACATTGCCGGCAGCTGGGGCCCGGCGGCCTCAAGCTATTTGCTGGCGCAGAACGGATCAAGCTGGGGCGAAGAATTTGTGGAAAATTAATTGCCCTCGCAGTTTCAGCGCCGGAGCGGACTGACAACCTTACAATCAATGATTATTCTGAAAACAGGCCATGCTGATCTTCAACGAATTTCCCGATTTTGCCCGACTGAATCAGACGCTCGCGCTGAAATGGCTGGGCCGGGTACAGTCAACACCGGCTAGCGAGCCGTGCACTTTTGCTTTGGCCGGCGGCACGACGCCCGGACCGCTGTACCGTGAATTCGACCTGCTGTTTGCACAGGCCAGTCCCCGCCGCATTCAACTGGTGGCGACCGATGAGCGCTGGGTACTGGATGATGATGCACAGAGTAATGAACGACTATTCCGGCGCAGTTTTGCGACCAGCGCCGGACTCTGGGATCTGGTGTCGTTAAAGAACAGCCAGGCCCATCCCGCTGACGCGATTGCTGACATAAATGCGCGTCTGGCTCACTGTTGCAATCATCCGTTTGCTGCGGTGATTCTGGGCATGGGGGCCGACGGACATATTGCCTCCCTGTTCCCCGATGCAGGTGATCTGCTGCGGGAGGATCCCTCAACCGCCTGTGTGGCGGCCTGTCATCCGCAGTCGCAACAGGCGCGCATGTCGCTTTCCCTGTCACGCCTGCTATCCACCCGGTCCATCTGGCTGGTGATCAGCGGCGCTGAAAAACGTCAGGTGCTGGAGCATGCTGCGCCCTCAACGCCGATAGGCGCCCTGCTGAACAAGGCTCACTGTGACGTGGAGGTATACTGGTGTCCTTGAAGTCACATCCGGTGCCGGCAATTGATCACCCTGAAAAGGGATTGCTCGCCCGTGTCCGCAACGCCACCACGGAACTGAGTCGTGCCGAGCGCCAGGTAGCAGAATTTCTGCTTAAGAAACCGCATGACTGTGTCTCAATGCCGATCCGTGAATTGGCCGTTGCCTGTCACGTCAGTGAACCCACCGTTGTGCGTTTTTCGCTGTCAATGGGTTTTAACGGATTCAAGGCATTCAAGCTGGCCTTCGCCAAAAGTCTCGCCACCGGTATTCCGTATCTGCATCTGGACGTCAATCAGGCCGACTCGGTCCGCGATGTGCTGCCCAAAGTCTTCGATCGGACCATCGCCGCATTAATGGAAGCAAGAAACCACGCCAATGCCTCCGCCTTTGAGGCTGCCGTCAAAATGCTGGCGGGTGCAAAGCGCATCGAGTGTTACGGTCTGGGTTATTCCGGTGCACTGGCGATAGACGCACAGCTCAAGTTTTTCCGCTTCGGTATTCCCACGACCGTTTTTTGTGATGCTCACCTGCAGGCACAGTCCGCCAGTCTGTTAAACAGGGACTGCGTGGTCGTAGCCTTCTCCAGAACCGGACGTACCCGGGACATACTGCGCAATGTTCAACTGGCCAAAAATGCCGGCGCCAGGGTAATCGTCCTTTGTGCCTCGCACGCGCCACTGGCCGAACTGGCCGATGTGCATCTGTCTGTCGACGTCGAAGAGGATCCGGACATCTATACACCAATGACCTCGCGCCTGGCGCATTTAACGTACATCGACGCCCTGGCGGTGGCCGTCACACTGGTCCGGGGCCCCGAAGCGATTCGCCTGCTTGAACGGGCCAAGGCCAGTATCAGCGCGTTACGCGTCGATGCACCGGACGGTCAACCCTGACTTTCTCCTGGACTGTGCTGGCAAGCCCAGTTTTTATTGTTTTTTAGCCTATTTTTCACACTTTTCCCTGAATTTTGATGGGAATTTCGGGCTTCTGTCCGGTTTCTACTCAATTAAGCATATAAAAATAACCATTTCTGACCGGTTTTGTTTGGCCGATCATGCCCCAAGGAGTAAAATGCTGGCTTCTACCGTGTTTTACCTCCGAATTTCTTTTCGCTGAGAAAATTCTCAGACAAACAGGTCGCTTGGTTTGCAAGAAGCTCGCCACGATTAATTTCATGCACCGGCGCATGACAGATTAGTCCGACAGACTGGCTGGAGCACGTATTCATTTAAGCAGCTTTTTTTGTTCGCGAAATATCGCGTTGAATTTGAGGTACGGTAGACCGAATTTTATTAGCATTGGAGACTTACCGTGAATCAAGCAACAAGCCATATCGCATTAAACACCCCGTCGTACGTCAAACAGCAGAAGTTAATTAACTGGGTCGCTGAGATCGCCGCACTGACCAAACCGGATCACATACACTGGTGTGACGGTTCACAGCAGGAATACGATACACTCTGCGCCCAGATGGTGGCCGCCGGCACCATGAAAAAATTAAATCCCGCAAAACGCCCGAACAGTTTTCTGGCCTGTTCTGATCCGTCCGACGTCGCACGCGTTGAAGACCGTACCTTTATCTGCTGCGCCAGAAAGGAACAGGCCGGACCCACCAATAACTGGATGGATCCAGCCGAAATGCGTACCAGGTTAAACGGATTATTTGACGGTTGCATGAAAGGCCGCACGATGTATGTCGTGCCGTTTTCCATGGGACCGATCGGCTCGCCAATTGCACATATTGGCGTCGAACTTTCCGACTCTGCGTATGTGGCCGTCAATATGAAAATCATGACTCGCATGGGCAAGGCCGTATTCGACGTGCTCGGCACAGACGGTGAATTTGTGCCTTGCGTGCATACCGTCGGCGCGCCGTTGACGGCGGGTCAGAAGGACGTCGCCTGGCCATGCAATGAAACCAAATACATTGTGCATTACCCTGAAACCCGCGAAATCTGGTCATTCGGTTCGGGTTATGGCGGCAACGCCCTGCTCGGCAAAAAATGTTTTGCGCTGCGGATTGCATCCAATATGGGCCGCGATCAGGGCTGGCTGGCAGAACACATGCTCATTCTGGGTGTGGAATCTCCGCAAGGAAAAAAACATTATGTAGCGGCGGCATTTCCATCCGCCTGCGGCAAAACCAATTTTGCGATGCTGATTCCACCGGCCTCGTTGAATGGCTGGAAAGTCACGACCATTGGCGATGACATAGCCTGGATCAAACCCGGTGCTAACGGCCGCCTGTATGCGATCAACCCGGAAGCCGGGTACTTCGGCGTGGCGCCAGGAACCAATACCTTGACCAACTCCAACTGCATGGCGTCGTTAAATGCGAATACCATTTTCACCAACGTTGCGCTGACTGACGACGGCGATGTCTGGTGGGAAGGTCTGTCAAAGCAGCCCCCTGCGCATCTTATCGACTGGCAGGGTAAAGACTGGACACCGGACATCGGCAAGGAAACCGGTCGCAAGGCGGCGCATCCCAATGCCCGCTTCACCGTGCCTGCAACACAAAACCCGGTGATCGATTCGGCCTGGGACGATCCGGCCGGTGTGCCGATTTCGGCGTTCATTTTTGGCGGCCGCCGCTCCACGACAGTGCCACTCGTGACCGAAGCACGCAACTGGGTCGAAGGTGTTTATATGGCCGCCACCATGGGCTCGGAAACCACCGCCGCCATCGTGGGTCAGGAAGGCGTGGTCCGTCGCGACCCGTTTGCCATGTTACCCTTCGTCGGCTACAACATGAGTGATTACTTCCAGCACTGGCTAGATATCGGCAAGAAAATTGCCGCGTCACCTGCTGAATTGCCCAAAATTTATTGCGTTAACTGGTTCCGCACCAACGACGAAGGCAAATTTGTCTGGCCAGGCTACAGCGACAATATGCGCGTTCTGAAATGGATGGTAGAACGGGTTGAAGGAAAGGCGGCCGGTACGGAAAATATTCTGGGTCTGACGCCCAAATTTAATGACTTGAGCTGGGATGGCCTGGAATTCACCCAGCAGCAGTTCGACACAATTACCTCGATTGACCCGTCGGCATGGAAAGCAGAATTAACTTTGCACACCGAACTATTCGACAAGCTGGAATATCATTTGCCGTCAGAACTGAAAACGACCAAAGCACAACTGGAAAAACGCCTCAGCGTTTAATCCCTGTCGTACTGAAACACCGCGCCCTGTCTTCGCGTCAGGGGCGGTTTTTTTTCACCAGCCGGTTCTGTGCCCTGCGGTCGGGATCGCCTTTCTACTGCAGCCCCCCCGACACTCGCTGCGGCATCGACAGAACAAATCGGGTGCCATCGCCGTACGATGAGCTAGCATGTATTTCACCGGCCAGTATCGTGGTCGCTATGCGATAACAGATCGCCAGGCCCAGTCCCGATCCGCCCTTGCCCATCTTGGTCGTGAAAAAGGGATCAAAGATGTGCGCCAATGTGGACGAGGCCATTCCAATTCCGTCATCAGTCACCGACAGATCCACCCGGCCATGGTCTGCCTTGGCATCGATCGTAACCTGCCCTTGTGATCGACCTTCAAAACCGTGCAGGATGGCATTTTGGACCAGGTTGGTAATGATTTGCCCGAGCGGGCCGGGAAAACTGTCACATTCAATGTTGGCCGGTATGTTATTGATCAGAACCCAGGGTGCGTGCTTGATCCCCGGGCGCAAGGTCGCCAGAATGTCTTCGACACTGTCGTGCAGGTCAAAAATCCGGCGTCGCTCAGAGGTTTGATCCGTCGCCACTTTTTTAAAGCTGGTCACCAGACTTGTCGCCCGACTGATCGAACGCTCACAAAGCTGTGCCATTTCACGGGCATCGTCCTGCCACTTCACCAGCGCAGATCGCTTCAGCGCGTCCTGGCGCAGAAGTTGCTCCAGCTCCCTAAAATTGTTGCACAGGCTGGTCGCCATCAGTAGCGCATTGCCCAGCGGCGTATTGAGCTCATGGGAAATCCCTGCGACCATCGATCCGAGCGACGCCAGTTTTTCAGACTGGATCAGATCATCCTGGGTCTGTTTCAGGTGGGTCAGGGTATTGGAAAGATCCGCAGTACGTTTTGCAATGGCCAATTCCAGTTCCGCATTGAGCCGGGTCAGCTCATCATTGAGCTGCCTGGCTTTCCTGAAATGTTCCCGGCCACTCCCGGTCATCACGATACCGAAAATGGAGCCGATCACGCAGACCGTCATGTAGGTGATCGCCCAGACTTCCGGTGACCGTACCACCGCCGGCAGGTGGCCGCTTGATTGTGCATAGGCGATGACCACCAGCATAACCACATCGAAGACCAGCAGCAGTAATCCCTGGCGCCGACCCAAAAGCCAGCCGGCCAGAATGGTCGTAATTGGCAATACCATCAGGGCGGGCGTTTGCATACCCGAAATGAGAAACGCATTGGTCGAAGCAAATATGGCGAGTCCCCATATAAAGATTGAAAACGCCAGCTTCAGTCGCTCGGCCCGGAGCAGGAACAGGACAAAAACCAGCATCGGTAAAGCGGCAGCGATAATGGGGGAACTTAGCTGATGGGTAAGCCAATAATGTCGCGCCGTCGTGATGGCGATGGCAATGATAAATAACCAGATGATCACTTTCAGGGCGAACCGCGCACCGGTGCTGGCAACAAAAATGCTGATCGGGTCATCTTCACTGACCTGACGATGGGTGGTATCGGAATTGTTCTCAGTTACCATGGTGCGTTCACCATCCAGAGCCTGTTTAATTCAGGATTGCGCGGTCGAATTCTCGGGATAAAGCTTGTCTTCCCATTTGGCGATTACTGCGGACGAAATTGAATTGCCCACCGCATTGGTGGCTGAACGCCCCATGTCCAGAAACCTGTCGACACCCAGAATCAGCAACATGCCCTCGATCGGCAGATTGAATTGCGTCAAGGTCCCTGCTATGACCACCAGCGATGCCGCCGGGATGCCGGCCATTCCCTTGGAGGTCAGCATCAGCGTAAACAGCATGGCGATTTCGGTGCCGATGGGCAGATCAATGTTATAGAACTGCGCGATGAACAGGGAAGCGAAGGTACAGTACATCATCGATCCATCCAGATTGAATGAATAACCGAGCGGCATCACAAAGCTGGAGATTTTCCGGCTCACGCCAAATTTATCCAGCGCTTCGAGGATTTTGGGGTAAGCGGCTTCCGACGACGCTGTCGCAAACGACAGAAAGAATGCTTCCCTGATGTGTGTCAATAATTCGAAAACTCGTTTGCCCAAAAACAGGTATCCGGCCACAACCAGCAGCGCCCACAATACCATGAGCGCTATGTAAAACGACCCGATGAACTTTCCGTAGGTCAGCAGCAAACCCAGGCCCTTATCGGCAACCGCCGACGAGATCGCCGCAAAGACGGCAATCGGCGCCGTTTTCATGACAACGCCGGTCATTTTGATCATCGCATCCGATAATTGCTGCAGCAGTGCCACCATGGCATGGGCTTTTTCTTCCATCGAGCCCAGAGCGATTCCAAAGAACACCGAGAAAAACACGATCTGCAGTAATCTGTTATTTGCGGTGGCGTCAACAAACGAGGTCGGAATTATCTGCGATTTAACAAAAGCAACGAAACCGGCATCATGCACGCCCTTGGTAAAGTCTTCCAGCCTGCTCTTGCCGGCGGCGATCTGGTCAGCCGTCAGCGCACTGAAGCCACTGTCCTGTCCCGGATGAAACAGCGTGGCAAATAACAGGCCCAGAAACAGCGAAATAATGGATGCCGTAACAAACCAGAGCAGGGCCTTTACACCCACCCGCCCGACGCCTGCGCCGCCACCCATCTGGGCAATGCCAACCGTTAATGTGGCAAAGACCAGCGGTGCAATGATCATTTTAATGGCACGCAAGAACAGGTCTGACAGCAAGCCGATATAGGACATGTCAACATTGACTGCCTTCTGGTGGACAAGATAGCCAAACAGAATGCCCAGCAACATGGCAATGATGATATACAGGGCGAGTCGGGCGCTGCCCCTGGCAGAATTGTTTTCAGTGATTGTCGTCATTTTTCTTGAAATCCGTCAAAATGGGTTAATCTGGATTAAACACAAACAGCACATCTAAGAAAGATTCGGCGCCAGCCAGCGTTCAATCTGGTCCTTGGGCGTGGCACGACGTCGTGCCATATCGTCGACCTGATCGGCACTGATTTTGCCGACGCTGAAATACTTCGATTCAGGATGGGCAAAATAAAAGCCGGACACCGAGGCCCCCGGCGTCATCGCGAACGACTCGGTAATATGCATCCCGATTTCATCACACTGCATTACCCTGAATACGTCTGCCTTGACCGTATGTTCCGGGCAGGCCGGATAACCTGGCGCCGGCCGGATACCACTGTAAGCTTCGTTGATCAGATCGGCACTGGACAGCTTTTCATCCGCAGCATAACCCCAGAAGTCCTTGCGCACGCGTTCATGCAGATATTCGGCAAAGGCCTCTGCCAGTCGGTCAGCCAGTGACTTGAGCATGATGCTGCTGTAATCGTCATGCGCCAGTTCAAAGCGCTGTTCGTGCTTTTCAATACCCAATCCGGCCGTCACGGCAAACATGCCGATATAATCCTTGATGCCACCCGCTCTGGGCGCGATGAAATCTGACAGACACTGGTTGGGACGGGGTACACCATCAATGACAGGCTTTTCAGACTGCTGGCGTAAGCCATAGTAGGTCAGCGCGATCGTGGTTCGTGTTTCATCGGTATAGATTTCAATGTCGTCATCATTGACGCTATTGGCCGGCATTAACATGATGACGCCGTTGGCCGTCAGCCAGCGTCCGTCTATGATTTTTTTCAGCATGACTTGCGCTTCCTCGAACACGCGACTCGCTGCCTCGCCAACCACTTCATCCGTCAGAATGGCCGGATAGGGTCCAGCCAGATCCCAGGTCTGGAAAAAAGGACCCCAGTCGATATAATGCGCTATCGTTGCCAGGTCGACATTTTTCAAGGTGCGCCTGCCGATAAATTTCGGCTTCACCGGCGCAAATTCACCTTCAAACGACACCTTCATTTTATTTCTGCGTGCCTGTTCCAGACTGACCATCGGCAATGCTTTTTTGTTGGCATGTTGCACGCGGATACGCTCATAGTCTGCCGACAGCTCTTTCGTGTATTGCTCGCGCTGATCAACGGTCAATAATGACTGCGCAACTGACACTGAGCGTGAGGCATCGGGTACGTACACCACCGGTCCATCGTAATTCGGTGCAATTTTTACCGCGGTGTGCGCACGACTGGTGGTGGCGCCGCCTATCAGCAATGGAATTTTCAGCATGCGAAAGTGCGGGTCACGCTGCATTTCCTTTGCCACGTGCGCCATTTCTTCCAGCGACGGCGTGATCAGTCCGGACAAGCCGATAATGTCCGCATTTTCCGCTTTCGCCAGTGCCAGAATTTCCGAACACGGCACCATGACGCCCATGTTAACCACTTCAAAATTGTTACACTGCAAAACCACCGAGACGATATTCTTGCCAATGTCATGCACATCGCCTTTGACGGTTGCAATAACAATTTTACCTTTGGGCTTGTTGTCGCCAGACCGCTTTTTTTCCGCTTCAATGAAGGGCAGCAGATGCGCCACAGCCTGTTTCATCACCCGGGCCGATTTAACGACCTGCGGTAAAAACATTTTGCCCTGTCCGAATAAATCACCGACGACATTCATCCCGTCCATCAAGGGGCCTTCAATCACCTGGATGGGATACTCAAATCCCTGACGCGCTTCTTCGGTATCTTCAACAATCCATTGGGTAATACCATGAACCATGGCGTGCTCCAGCCGCTTCGCCACTGCGTCCTTGCGCCATTCCAGGGTTGCTTCAATTTTTTTATCGCCGGCTTTCAGTGTGGCTGCCATGTCGATCATGCGCTCGGTTGCGTCCGTGCGCCGATTCAGCACCACATCTTCCACGCAGTCACGCAGCTCCGGACTCAGTTCGCTGTACAGGCCAATCATGCCGGCATTCACGATGCCCATGGTCATGCCCGCTTTAATGGCGTGGTAAAGAAATACCGTGTGGATCGCCTCACGCGCCGGATCGTTGCCACGGAAACTGAAGCTGACATTGGAAACGCCACCGCTTATTTTGGCGCCCGGCAGATGCGCCTTTATCCAGCGCGTGGCTTCAATAAAATCGACTGCGTAATTGTTGTGCTCTTCAATGCCTGTCGCGATAGCAAAAATATTCGGATCAAAAATGATATCTTCCGGCGCAAAATGGATCTGGCTTACCAGCAGATGATAAGCGCGCTGGCAGATTTCAATTTTGCGCTGCAAGGTATCCGCCTGACCCTTTTCATCAAACGCCATGACGATCACGGCGGCGCCGTACCATTTGCACAGTCGGGCCTGACGCAGGAATTCGGCTTCGCCTTCTTTCATTGAAATGGAATTGACAATCGCTTTTCCCTGAACGCACTTCAGTCCGGCCTCGATCACCGACCATTTGGACGAATCGATCATCAGTGGCACGCGCGCAATGTCGGGCTCGGACGCAATCAGGTTCAAAAACCGCGTCATGGCCGCGACCGAATCAAGCATCGCTTCATCCATATTGATATCAATGATCTGGGCGCCGTTTTCAACCTGTTGCCGCGCCACCGCCAGCGCTTCGTCATACTGCTCGTTCAAAATTAATCGCGCAAAGGCTTTCGAGCCGGTCACGTTGGTCCGCTCACCCACGTTAACAAACAGGGATTGATCATCGATAACAAACGGCTCCAGCCCGGACAGCCGCATCACCGCAGGCAGTTCGGGAACCGGTCTTGGCGCAATATTCTTTAACTGTTCGGCGATCGCCGCGATATGCGCCGGCGTCGTTCCACAGCAACCGCCGGCAATATTCACAAAGCCGCTTTCGGCAAATTCGCGAACCAGCGACGAGGTCACAACCGGGGTTTCATCAAAGCCGGTGTCGCTCATCGGATTGGGCAGGCCGGCGTTTGGATAAATACAGACAAAAGTGTCCGCAATGGCCGACAACTCTTCCGCATAGGGACGCATCAACGCCGCGCCAAGCGCACAGTTGAGTCCGATGGTCAGCGGTTTGATGTGTCGTACCGAATTCCAGAATGCCGGCACCGTCTGTCCGGACAGGATGCGACCCGAGGCATCGGTCACTGTGCCTGAAATCATCACGGGCAACCGCTGACCACAGGTTTCAAAAAATGATTCGATGGCGAATAGGGCGGCCTTGCAATTGAGCGTATCAAAGATGGTTTCGACCAGCAATACGTCGGCGCCGCCTTCGACCAGACCGCGGGTCTGTTCCAGATAAGCGGCGACCAGTTGATCAAAGGTGACATTGCGCGCTGCCGGATCGTTGACATCGGGTGAAATCGAGGCGGTTTTGGGCGTCGGGCCCAACGCGCCGGCCACAAAACGGGGTTTGTCATGCGTACTGTATTTATCACAGGCGCGACGCGCCAGTCTTGCGGCGCTGACGTTCATCTCATAAGCCAGGTGCGCCATATGATAATCGTCCTGCGCGACCGACGTCGCACCAAATGTATTGGTCTCAATGAAGTCGGCACCGGCCGCCAGATATTTTTCATGAACTTCGGAAATGATTTGCGGCTGTGTCAAGGTCAATAATTCGTTATTTCCCTTAACAAATAATTCCCGGCCCGGTCCGGTGAAATCGGCAAACCGCTCACCACGATAGTCCGCTTCGGTGAGTTTGTATTGCTGGATCATGGTGCCCATCGCACCGTCCAAAATCATGATGCGGCGTCTCAGGATGTCGCGCAGTTTGATCTCAGTTGCACAGATTGGGAGGGGCGCAGGATGGGAAGCTGAAGTCATGATCGTGTGGGGGTCAAAATCCGGCTCACACCGGACGACGGATAGGGTTCCGTTTTATATGGTTAAAAGGCTAATCCAGGGCATAGATTGATGGTTGCGTAAATTTATTCCAGGGCAGCGGCATCGCTTCAGATTATACGCCAAACCACTTTATGCCATAAAAAAACACAAGTATTGGCCTGCTGACGGCCATTCGGTATCAATCCGTCTTTCGGGTTGCCATCAGGCTGACCAATATGGACCCCAAAACGATCACGGCTATTACCATCAGGGAACCCGATGTGCTCACGTGCCACCAGTCCGCGAGCAGCATTTTTACGCCGACAAAGACCAGAATCATGGCCAGCCCGTATTTCAGGAAATGGAAGCGTTCGGCCATATCCGCCAATAAAAAGTACAGCGCGCGCAATCCCATGATGGCAAAAATATTCGAGGTGAACACGATGAAAGGATCGGTGGTGATGGCGAAAATGGCTGGAATCGAGTCCACCGCAAACACGACATCAGAAATCTCGATTAATATCAGCACCAGCAGAAGCGGTGTAAAAACCCGTTTGCCGTTGTCGATAAGGCTGAATTTTTCTGCGCTGAATTCATCGGTAAGCGGTAACCAGTTTTTGACGTAACGAATCACCGGATGAGTCGCCAAATCCGGTTTCTTTTCAGCCGATCGGACCATTCGGACGCCGGTAAAAATCAGGAATACCCCAAATACATAAAGTACCCAGTTAAATTGTTCCACCACCCATACCCCAGCCAGTATCATGGCAATGCGCATGACTATGGCACCCAGGACACCGTAGAGCAGCACTTTTCGCTGGTAATCCGGAGGAACTGAAAAATGACTGAATATCATCAGAAAGACAAAGATGTTGTCGATGGACAGCGACTTTTCAATGACGTAGCCCGCCAGGAAATCCGTCGCCGTCGCCTTTGCCAGGTCGGGACCGGCCGTCGGTATCAGATACCACCAGAGCCCGTACGCAAATAGCAACGCGAGCACAACCCAGACCAGCGACCAGCACGCCGCCTGTGTGACACTCATTTTTTTCGCTTTGCGCCCACCGAGCACGACAATATCGATGGCCAGCATCACCATGATAAAAATGAGAAATGCGCCCCACATCCAGGGCTTTGCAATGGTGTGCATTAATGACCTGCCTCTTTAAGCAAAAGGGCAGCCTCAGCTGCCCTTTCGTGTGAATCACAATGCTGATTAGCGTTTTTGACGCAGTTTTTGGATCGCAGCCAACTGCGCAATGGCTGTAGCCAGCTCTGACTGGGCCTGCGCATAGTCAATGCTTGCACTCCGGTTGACCAACGCATCTTCAGCCCGTTTTTTGGCTTCGGATGCTTTTGCTTCATCGAGGTCTTTACCGCGTATCGCCGAGTCGGCCAGAACAATCACGTGTTTAGGCTGAACTTCAAGCAAACCACCGGCAACGAATACAAACACGTCCTCGGCCTGATCCGGTACACGTATGCGTACTGAGCCAGGCTTGATACGTGTAATCAGCGGGGTATGCTGAGGATAAATTCCCAACTCACCCGCTTCGCCCGGCAATGCGACAAATTCGGCCAGACCGGAGAAGATTGACTCTTCTGCAGAAACCACGTCTACTTGTATAGTGTGTGCCATGTTGAAACCTTATAGGAAATCGCTGAAACAAAAATGAACATAAGTAAGTAAAGAGGAGCCGCGTTCGTTTGCGCGGCTCAACCAACTCAAGCTGCCATTTTCTTCGCTTTTTCGATTGCTTCGTCTATGGTACCAACCATGTAAAACGCCTGTTCCGGCAAATGATCGAGTTCACCCGAGGCAATCATCTTGAAGCCCTTGATGGTGTCTTTCAGCGAAACATATTTCCCTGGCGAACCTGTAAACACTTCAGCGACGTGGAACGGCTGAGACAGGAATCGCTGCATTTTACGTGCGCGCGAAACGATCAACTTGTCTTCTGGCGCCAATTCGTCCATACCCAGAATCGCGATAATATCGCGCAGTTCCTTGTACCGCTGCAGTGTACCCTGAACAGCGCGGGCGGTTTCATAGTGCTCAACACCGACTACCTGCGGATCGAGCTGACGTGAGGTGGAATCGAGTGGATCGACCGCGGGGTAAATACCCAGCGAAGCGATGTCACGTGACAGAACCACCGTAGAATCCAGGTGAGCAAATGTGGTTGCAGGAGAAGGATCGGTCAGGTCATCGGCTGGCACGTACACCGCCTGAATCGACGTGATCGAACCGGTTTTGGTTGACGTAATACGTTCCTGCAATTTGCCCATTTCTTCAGCCAGTGTTGGCTGGTAACCCACCGCAGACGGCATACGACCCAGCAACGCAGAAACTTCGGTACCTGCCAGTGTGTAGCGATAGATGTTATCAACGAAGAACAGCACGTCTTTGCCTTCGTCACGGAAACCTTCAGCAATCGTCAGACCGGTCAACGCGACGCGCAGACGATTTCCTGGTGGTTCATTCATCTGACCATACACCATGGCCACTTTGTCCAAAACGTTGGAATCTTTCATCTCGTGGTAGAAGTCGTTACCTTCACGAGTACGTTCACCGACACCGGCGAACACGGATAAACCGGCGTGTTCTTTGGCGATGTTGTTGATCAGTTCCATCATGTTCACGGTTTTACCCACACCCGCACCACCGAACAGACCGACTTTACCGCCTTTGGCAAACGGACAAACCAGGTCAATCACCTTGATACCGGTTTCCAGCAGTTCCTGGGATGGAGAGAGTTCGTCGTAAGCAGGTGCTTTACGGTGAATAGGTGCGCGCGCATCCGTTTTTACCGGACCGGCTTCATCAATCGGGCTACCCAGCACGTCCATGATGCGACCCAGTGTCGCAGGACCTGTCGGAACCATAATTGGCTTGCCGGTATTTTGAATCATCATGCCGCGACGCAGACCATCGGAAGTTCCCAGCGCAATGGTACGGACAATGCCGTCACCTAATTGCTGTTGCACTTCCAACGTCAGGTCAGAGCCTGTCATTTTTAAGGCATCGTATACCTTAGGCATCGCGTCGCGTGGAAATTCAACGTCCACAACAGCACCGATACACTGAACGATTTTGCCATCAGCCATGTTCGTTCCTTCTATATAAAAATACTAATTAGTTACAAATAAGTTTTACCGTTTCGACATTCGCGAAAATAATTAAACCGCTGCCGCACCAGCCACAATTTCAGAAAGCTCTTTGGTAATTGCTGCCTGACGAGTTTTGTTGTAGATCAGTTTCAACTCGCCAATCACGCTACCTGCGTTATCACTGGCCGACTTCATCGCCACCATGCGTGCCGACTGTTCCGACGCCATGTTCTCTGCGACGCCCTGATAAATCAGAGCTTCAACATAACGAACCAGCAGTTCATCAATCACCGTTTGCGCATCGGGTTCATACAGGTAATCCCACGAATGGTCACCCTGTCTGACTTCCAGTTTATCGGCCGTCAGTGGTAACAACTGTTCCACTTTTGGCTCCTGCTTCATGGTGTTAATAAACTTGGTGTAACACAGGTAAACCGCATCCAGTTTTCCTTCCTGATAGGCGTCCAGTAACACTTTGACGGGTCCGATCAGTTTGTCCAGATGTGGTGTATCACCCAGTTGTACTACTTGCGCTGATACCTTGGCACCAATCCGGTTTAAAAAACCCAGACCTTTGTTACCGATTGCCACGGTTTCTATTTTGCATCCCTGGCCTTCCACATCACGCAGCTTGTTGGTTACCAAACGCAATACGTTGGTATTCATGCCGCCACACAGGCCTTTGTCTGTCGTGATCACTATCAGGCCGACTGTTCGGGACTGATTCTGTGTCACTAAAAACGGATGTTTGTATTCCTGATTTGCCTGGGACAAGTTCGCCGTAATCACACGAATTTTTTCACTGTACGGACGAGCCGCACGCATCCGGTCCTGCGCTTTACGCATTTTGGATGCAGCGACCATTTCCATCGCCTTAGTGATCTTCTTCGTATTTTCTACGCTTTTGATCTTGCCCCGTATCTCTTTACCGACAGCCATTTAAGCCCCCTTTATTAACAGCCAAATTTTAAAAATTCAGCGGGTCTCAATAAGCGCCGGATTTTTTGAAATCAGCAACCGCGGCAGCCATTTCAGCTTCACCGTCTTTGTCGAGTTGCTTGGTTTCTTCAATCTTTTGCAAAAGGGCAGCGTGTTTGGTTTTCAGGTAACCGTGCACGCCCGCTTCAAACGCCAGAACTTTCTTGACCGGTACATCATCGAGATAACCCTTGTTAACCGAGAACAAGGTTACCGCCATGAGTGAAATCGACAATGGCGAGTACTGAGCCTGCTTCAGCAATTCAGTAACGCGCGCACCACGGTCCAGCTGTTTGCGTGTTGCTTCGTCGAGGTCAGACGCGAACTGGGCAAACGCGGCCAATTCACGATACTGCGCCAGGTCCGTACGAATACCACCGGACAGGTTCTTGATAACTTTGGTCTGGGCAGCACCACCCACACGAGACACCGAAATACCGGCGTTAATCGCTGGACGGATACCTGCATTAAACAGCGACGTTTCCAGGAAAATCTGACCATCGGTGATCGAAATAACGTTGGTTGGAACGAAGGCAGAGACGTCACCGGCCTGAGTTTCAATAATCGGCAGTGCCGTCAATGAACCGGTTTTGCCTGTCACTTTACCTTCAGTAAATTTCTCAACGTAGTCAGGATTGACACGTGCTGCGCGTTCCAGCAAACGGGAGTGCAGGTAGAACACGTCACCGGGATACGCTTCACGTCCTGGTGGACGGCGCAATAACAGGGAGACCTGACGATACGCAACCGCCTGTTTGGACAGATCATCATAAATGATCAGTGCATCTTCACCACGATCGCGAAAGTATTCCCCCATCGCGCAACCCGAATAGGCAGAAACGTATTGCATTGCTGCCGATTCAGACGCCGAAGCGGCAACTACAATGGTGTATTCCATTGCGCCGTGCGCTTCCAGCGAACGAACAACGTTTTTGATCGACGAGGCTTTTTGTCCGATAGCGACATAAATACATGTCACGTTCTGACCTTTCTGGTTAATCACGGTGTCAATCGCTACCGCCGTTTTACCGGTCTGGCGATCGCCAATGATCAATTCACGCTGTCCACGTCCGATCGGCACCATGGAATCGATCGATTTCAGACCGGTTTGCATGGGCTGGGAAACGGATTGACGGGCAATAACACCCGGAGCGATTTTTTCAATCGGTGCCGTCAGTTTTGCATTGATAGCGCCTTTGCCATCGATAGGCTGACCCAGTGCATTGACAACGCGGCCACGCAGTTCCGGTCCGATCGGCACTTCCAGAATACGACCGGTACATTTGACTGTATCGCCTTCGGAGATGTGTTCATAGTCACCAAGGATAACCACACCGACGGAATCACGCTCCAGGTTCAGCGCCAGACCAAATGTGTTACCAGGGAATTCCAGCATTTCACCCTGCATGGCATTGGACAGGCCATGCACGCGGCAAATACCGTCGGTAACGGAAATAACCGTACCTTCATTGTGAACTTCAGACGTATTATCAAGGCCCTGAATACGGCTCTTGATCAATTCGCTGATTTCTGATGGGTTGAGTTGCATATTAACTCCTAATATTTTTCTAAGCTTCTACTGAATTCACACAGAATCCAGTTTTAAGCGGTCAAGGCTATTTGCATTTGTTGCAGCTTTGCACGCACAGAGGTATCTAGTACTTCATCACCGACCGCAACGCGAACTCCGCCAATCAGGGAGGAATCAACGGTGACTGTTGGATTCAGTTTGCGACCAAATTTGCTTTCCAGTGTTTTGCACAAGTCAGCGACTTGAGCTTCGGTCAGCGCGAAAGCACTGCTGATGGCTGCATCAGCGGCACCTTCATGGGCATTCTTCAATGCGAAAAATTGGGCAGCAATTTCAGGCAACACGAGCAGGCGATGGTAGCTTGCCAGCGTATTGATGAAATTTTTTGCTTCCTGATTCACAGGTGATTTCAGTACGGCGATAAACGAGTCCACAATCACTGCCGGTGGAACCTTTGGATTCTGCACCAGAGCGATTACATCGGCGTTTTCTGCTGCTTGCGCCATTTCACCAACCAGTTCCGCCCATGCATTCAAAGGGGCAGGCGAGTTGGCGGAGGTTGCCACACGAAAAAGTGCCTCAGCATAGGGACGAGCGATCGTTGCGAGTTCAGCCATGATTACAGCTCGGCTTTTAACTGGCTCAATAGATCAGCATGTGCTGACGCATTGATCTCGCGCTTCAGAATCTGCTCGGCACCTTTGACTGCCAAAGTGGCGACTTCGGTACGCAGACCGTCACGTGCTTTGGTAATCTGTTGCGCTGCATCCAGGCGTGCATTGGCCACAATACGCGATGCTTCTTCGGAAGCAGAGTGTTTCGCTTCCTCAATAATCATCTGTGCGCGCTTTTCGGCTTCAATAATGCGTTTCTGCACTTCATCGCGCGCACCGGCTAATTCCAGCTGTACACGTTTTTCCGCTTCTTTTGATTCCGCCTTACTGCGTTCTGCCGCAGCCAGACCGTCAGCGATTTTCTGTGCACGTTCATCGAGTGCTTTCATCATCGGAGGCCATACGAATTTCATCGTAAACCCGGCTAGTATGAAGAACACTACAAACTGAACTATAAATGTTGCATTCAAATTCATAATAATTCCTTATCGTGTAGTTCTATCCACAATCAGTCGATTGTGACAAAGGAAAAAATTATTTGGAGAAGTAGAACATCATCGCAATACCAACACCGATCAGGAACGCAGCATCGATCAGACCTGCCAACAGGAACATTTTGGTTTGCAGCTGGTTCATCAATTCGGGTTGACGTGCTGAGGCTTCCAGATATTTACCACCCATCAGGCCAATACCGATACATGCACCGATAGCACCCAAACCAATGATCAAACCACAAGCCAGCAATACGAAGGAGACGTCAGTCATGATAAATCCTTAAAAGTTAAAAACAAAAATAAAATTACAGACAGAAAAACAAAAACAAGAACAAAAACGTTACGTACGAATTACCGCTTACATCAGTGACCTTCATGCGCCTGACCGATATAAACCAGGGTCAGCATCATGAAAATGAACGCTTGCAGGAACACAATCAGAATATGGAATATCGCCCAGATCGAGCCGGCCACAATCTGTCCGACTATCCCGAACGCCGTCATGTAGGCGCCGAGCAGGGCAATCAATAAAAAGATCAGTTCACCGGCAAACATGTTTCCGAACAACCGCATCGCCAGCGACACTGTCTTGGCCAGAAACTCGATAATGTTTAACAGCAGGTTGAAAGGTAACAGCCAGATACCGAAGGGCGCGGCGAACAGTTCATGCAGGAAACCACCCAATCCCTTGATTTTCAGGTTGTAATAAATCATCAGGACAAACACACCCAGCGCCAGGCCGAACGTGCCGTTCAGATCGGCTGTAGGGACAACACGGTGATGTCCGATAACGGCATCCATGCCCACATAATGAAAAAATCGGGCAAACAGGTCAACAGGCAAAAAGTCCAGCGCGTTCATCAGTGCAACCCAGACAAATATCGTTAATGCCAGCGGCGCGATAAATGTACGGTTGCCGTGGATCATGTTTTTTGATTGTTCTTCAACCATTTCGACCAGCATTTCGATCGCTGACTGAAACCGTCCGGGCACACCGGATGTGGCGCGGCGTGCCGCGTAATACAGAAATCCACAGCCTAAAATGCCGGTGAATATTGACCAGAACACGGTGTCCATGTTCAGGATCGACATGTCAATAATACTGCTCTGGTGTTTGGTGGAAAAATGCCCCAGATGATGGACAATGTATTCGGACGCTGTAGGTGCTTCGGGTGCGCTTATCGGGTTGATCATAGGATTAGCTTCTAAATAATAAAATAAAATAACTTTTCAGGACCACAATAAAAGCGGCTAGGAAGGCCAGCCAATGCACATTGCGGTACAGCAGAACTACCGCTGCCAACAGGGCGATAGTTGATAATATTTTTAAAAATTCACCAGTAAAAAAAGTAAATGGATTCGCACCTCCGGGTTTTTGCGTTCCCGCATATAACCTGAGAGCAAATAACGCATTTGGAAATGCGCAACAGAATCCACCTAATAGGGCTGAAATTCCTGCAGCCTGGCCACTCAATGCTGCAACGATAATCGCAAGGACGAATGTGGCGCTAAACTGCAATAACACGATGCGCGCCATACACGTCCCTTTTTTACCTGTCCTGATCTGGTGTTAATGTTTTAGGCTATTCAACGATTGAAAGCAATACCCCGACCGTCCATTTTATGGCGACTCTGCGTTGATGGCAGAATTGCCAGGAAAACTGGCTTCGGGCGCTACGGCTGACATCGCGCTAACGTGATGTTGTTTACTTTCGACGGACCGACTAAAACCGGAAGATTATACGTGCTGGACGACTCGGGCGTCAAATTTTGATCCTAAAAATGCACCATTAAAGCGCCTGCGATCGAATTTACCTGCCAAAATTGCCATTAAAGTTGATTTACTTGCGAATTTTGACTGTTAATCCAAAAAGGGGCAGATTGTTCCTGTCCGTCGCCCGGTCAGGAGTAGGCTCGCAGTTTGGCCAGGATGCCGTCCAGCGCATCCAGGCTGGCGAAATCGACAATGACCTGCCCGCGTCCTTTCGCACCCATTTTCAGTTGCACCTGGGTTGCAAACAGATCAGAAAGTTCCTCTTCAAGCCGGGTTATGTCGCGCGACTTTTCCGTGATTTTTACTTTCTTTTCTCCGGTTTTATGGTCGCTCTGGGCGACCAGCTTTTCAGTTTCCCGGACAGATAGTCGTTTGGCAATAATCTGGTTGGCGAGCTGAATCTGGGTCGCCGCATCGACGGCTAACAATGCGCGGGCATGACCCATATCAATGTCGCCGGCCATCAGCATGGTTTGTACAGACTTGGCCAGATTTAGCAGTCGCAACAGATTGGTCACCGCGCTGCGTGATCGTCCCACCGCCTGTGCCGCCTGTTCATGGGTAAAACTGAAGTCATTGATGAGGCGCTGAATGCCCTGCGCTTCTTCCAGCGGATTCAAATCTTCGCGCTGAATGTTTTCAATCAGTGCCATGGCCGCCGCTGCCTGGTCGTCCACATCTTTGACCAGCACCGGCACTTCGGTTAAACCGGCCAGTTTTGAGGCGCGGTAACGACGTTCACCGGCAATGATTTCATATTTGCTGATACTGCCATTTTGGGTATTAATCGGTCGCACCAGGATGGGTTGCATGACGCCCTGGCTTTTAATCGAAGCGGCCAGCTCCATCAGCGCACTTTCGTCCATCCGGGTACGTGGTTGATATTTGCCGCCCTGCATCAGATCCAGCGCCAATGTGGTAGGGAAGCCGGGTAGATTGGGCACGGCGTCGGCGAACGCTTCTGCGCCGCCCAGCAGGGCATCCAATCCCATTCCCAAGCCCTTTTTCTTTGTGGCCATGATTCTTGTTCCTTTAGTTATGCTTATTCTGACTACGCTTTTTCCAACTGCCTGACCCGTTCGACCATTTCGGCTGCGAACGCCAGGTACGCCTGGGCACCTTTTGACGGCGGATCGAAAACCACGCCAGGCATGCCGTAAGAAGGCGCTTCAGCAAGTCGAATATTGCGCGGAATGACTGTTTTAAAGACTTTTTCACCAAAATGCTGTTCAAGCTGGTCGGATACCTGTTGTGATAAAGTCATTCTCGGGTCAAACATAACCCGCAGCAAACCCACAATCTCCAGATCGCTGTTCAAATTCTTGTGGACTTTTTTTATGGTATTGGCCAGGTCCGACAGCCCCTCCAGCGCATAGTACTCACACTGCATGGGAATGATCACCCCGTGTGCCGAACAGAGCCCATTCAAGGTCAGCATGGACAATGCAGGCGGGCAATCAATCAGGATGAAATCATAGTCATCTTTGACCCGGTCCAGCGCGAGCCTCAGCCGATTTTCCCGGTTTTCCAGTTCCACCATTTCCACTTCTGCCCCGGCCAGCTCACGGTTTGCGGGCAACACATCATACTTCCCGGTCTCTGATTTCTGCTTTACCGAATTCACATCGGACAGGCCCAACAGTACCTGATAAATCGTTGCAGGCAGTTTGGATTTGTTAATTCCCGAACCCATCGTTGCATTGCCCTGCGGATCGAGATCGACCAATAACACCCGCTGATTGATTTGGGCCAGACTGGCAGCCAGATTCACGGTGGTGGTGGTTTTACCAACTCCGCCCTTTTGATTAGCGACACAGAAAATTTTAACCATAATTCTTTCGTTTAAAGACAACCGCCCTGCTTATCCACAGACTTGCTTTGCCGCTCTAGCCACAATAAATGGCGTTGTGCCTCCAACCCCGGGACCGTCAGTTGCTGTGTTCGGCTAAGGGTCCACCCGTCGGGTAACAGCGCTATTTCAGCGTCAGGCAACAACCCTTTCAGCGCCAGCATATGGCCGCCGTCTGCCAGCAGATGTCCTGCCCAGTTAACAAAATTGGCCAGCTCGGAAAACGCTCGTGATGTGATAACATCAAATAATTCAGCCACGATCAGCTGCTCGACCCGTCCGGTATGCACGGTGACATTCGTTAAGTCCAGCTCTGCTTTAACCTGTTTTAAAAAAGCTGTTTTTTTATTGACGGTATCGATCAGCGCTATTTTTATTTCCGGGTACACGATGGCCAGCACGATGCCGGGCAAACCACCCCCGGAACCGACATCCAGCACATTTTTTGCCTGGTCAAATGCAAATGCCGCCGAAAGACTGTCCAGCAGGTGCTGCCGAACCATTTCTACGGGATTTCTGACCGAGGTAAGATTGTAAACGCCATTCCACTTAATTAGCAGCTGAAGATACGACAGCAACTGATTAATTTGCTTATCCGTCAAATTCAGTTGCAATGTAACGACGCCTCGTTCCAGCAGCGTCCTGACTTGGTCCTGGTGAACAGCGTCGCCCACGATCAGACTTCCCCGCTGACGGTTGTTTGAGTAAAACTCTTGTAGCCCCGTTTCTTTAAATGCACCAGCAGCAACGAAATGGCCGCGGGCGTCACACCGGAAATACGACTGCATTGTCCGAGTGTTTCAGGCCTTTGTGAATTCAGTTTCTGCTTCACTTCAATGGAAAGACCGGTCACATCCAGATAATCAAAATTGGCCGGCATAGGCAAATTGTCAAAATGTACATGTCTTTGTACCTCTTTGGCCTGTCTATCAATATAGCCTGCGTACTTCACGTGGATTTCAATTTGCTCTTTAATGGCGACATCATCCACGCCTGGTCCGGCAATTATCTGGCCATCGATACTGCGCATGGTCATTAAACCCTGATAATTAACCTGGGGACGTTTCAGCAGGTCGGCCAATGAGTACTCCCGCTCCAGAGCTTTGCCAACAATCCGTTCTGCTTCGATATCCGACACCAGCTTCGGGTTGACCCAGGTTGATTTCAGTCGTTCCAGTTCGCGCGCGATCGTTTCGCGTTTACGTTCAAAAGCAGCCCATTGCGCATCGCCGACACAACCCAGCTTGCGGCCTGTTTCTGTCAGACGCATATCGGCATTATCTTCCCGAAGGCTTAAGCGGAATTCCGCCCGGCTGGTAAACATGCGGTAGGGTTCCTGAACGCCTTTGGTCACCAGATCATCGACCAGTACGCCCAGATACGCCTCCGACCGGCTCGGCACCCAGGCATCTTTTTGTTGCGTAAACAGTGCCGCGTTTAATCCTGCCAACATACCTTGTGCTGCCGCTTCTTCATACCCTGTCGTGCCGTTAATCTGCCCTGCAAAAAACAATCCCTGAATTTGGCGTGTTTCGAGGCTAGACTTTAAACCTCTCGGGTCAAAATAGTCGTATTCAATGGCATAACCCGGTCTTAAAATATGTGCATTTTCCAGCCCTCGCATCGAACGTACCAGATCCAGCTGAATATCAAACGGCAAACTGGTGGATATGCCGTTCGGGTAAAACTCATTGGTTGTCAAACCTTCCGGTTCCAGAAAGATCTGGTGCGACTCCTTGCCTGAAAAACGGTGAATCTTGTCTTCGATCGAGGGACAATAGCGCGGGCCAACACCTTCGATAACCCCGGTATACATGGGGCTACGGCTCAGACCCGAGCGAATAATATCGTGGGTACGTTGGTTGGTGTGGGTAATCCAGCATGGAACCTGACGCGGATGCATGGCGGTATTACCCAGCACTGAAAATACCGGTACCGGATCCAGGTCGCCGGGCTGTTCGGTCAAATCCGAAAAATCAATACTGCGTCCATCGATTCGGGGTGGCGTACCGGTTTTTAACCGTCCCTGCGGCAATGATAATTCTTTTAATCGGGATGACAAGCTTACAGCAGGCGGATCCCCTGCCCGACCTGCCGCGTACTGATTCAAGCCAACATGAATCTTTCCGTCCAAAAAGGTCCCTGCGGTGAGCACCACTGCCCTGGAATTGAAGGTAATGCCTACCTGCGTCACCACGCCCACTACCTTTTCACCTTCGACCAGAAGGTCATCAACGGCCTGCTGAAACAACCAGAGATTCGTCTGGTTCTCTAACCGGCTACGAATCGCCTGTTTATAAAGTAATCGATCTGCCTGTGCCCGGGTAGCTCGCACGGCTGGCCCCTTCGATGAATTCAGTATTCGAAACTGAATTCCTGCCTCATCTGTTGCGATAGCCATGGCACCCCCCATTGCATCTACTTCCTTGACCAGGTGTCCTTTCCCGATTCCACCAATTGATGGGTTGCACGACATCTGTCCCAGAGTTTCAATATTATGTGTCAGCAATAAAGTGGTTTGCCCCATTCGAGCAGAAGCCAGTGCGGCTTCCGTGCCCGCATGACCCCCTCCAACCACAATTACATCAAATACTTTCGGATAAAACATAATTTCCTCAATCAATCAATCCCGCCATTATAATTCCTTTTCCAATTCTCAAACTTCAGTTCCTAATGTTTCACGTGGAACCGGGGTTGTGCCCTTTTTAAATTTGATTGGTTTCACGTGAAACATAAGTGAATATAGAGAAATTTA
>CAITOF010000011.1 GCA_903893945.1 uncultured Oxalobacteraceae bacterium
CCGATAATGGATAATAAGCAATAAATACGCAGTAACCGATACACCGTTTATAATTCTCGATTTACGTTTACGTCAATTGAACTTTGCATAGGCAACCATATGAAAATTCTTGTACCAGTCAAACGCGTTGTAGATTACAACGTCAAGGTGCGCGTTAAATCCGACCACACCGGTATGGACATCGCCAACGTTAAAATGTCGATGAATCCGTTCGATGAAATTGCCATCGAAGAATCGGTTCGTCTGAAAGAAGCCGGCGTTGCCACGGAAATTATTGCCATTTCATGCGGTGTCGCACAATGTCAGGAAACCTTGCGTACCGCCATGGCAATTGGTGCGGATCGCGGTATTCTGGTCGAAACCGATGTTGAATTGCAGCCTCTGGCCGTCGCCAAACTGCTTAAAGCCATCGCCGACAGGGAACAGCCTTCCCTGATCATTCTGGGCAAGCAGGCGATTGATGACGACTGTAATCAGACCGGTCAGATGCTGGCCTCACTGCTCGGATGGCCGCAAGCGACGTTCGCCTCCAAAGTCGTGGTTGCGGACGGCAAAGTCAGCGTTACGCGCGAAGTCGATGGCGGTCTGGAAACACTGTCACTGACACTGCCGGCCATCGTAACCACGGATTTGCGCCTGAATGAACCACGCTATGTCACATTGCCTAACATTATGAAGGCCAAGAAAAAACAGCTGGACAATCTCAAGCCCGGCGATCTTGGTGTGGATGTAACCCCGCGCGTAAAAACGTTAAAAGTGGTCGAACCGGCCCAACGTTCAGCCGGAATGATTGTCCCGGATGTGGCTACGCTAGTCGCAAAACTCAAAAATGAAGCCAAGGTGATCTAAATGACGATACTGGTAATTGCTGAACACGATAATGTCAGTTTAAAAGGAAGTACTGCACACACCGTAACCGCTGCAGCGCAGTGTGGCGGCGACGTCCACGTTCTGGTCGCCGGTTTCCAGTGTGCGGCCGCTGCGCAGGCTGCGGCACAATTGGCGGGCGTGGCCAAAGTGCTGGTTGCCGATGCGCCCCATTTTGCCGACGGACTCGCTGAAAATTGTGCTGCCCAGGTGGTCGCTGTGGCCGCCGGTTACAGCCACATACTTGCGCCGGCCACGGCCTATGGTAAAAATATTCTGCCGCGCGTCGCGGCAAGTCTTGATGTATCGCAGGTATCGGAAATCACCAAGGTCATTTCTGCTGATACATTCGAACGTCCCATTTATGCGGGTAATGCGATTGCCACCGTGCAATCGTCGGATACCGTTAAGGTTATTACCGTCCGCACCACCGGATTTGATTCGGCTGCCAGCGGCGGATCGGCCGCCATCGACAACATCAGCGCTGTGCCGGATTCGGGTACGTCCAGTTTTGTGTCACGCGAAGTGGCCAAGTCTGATCGTCCCGAACTGACCGCCGCAAAAATAATTGTGTCTGGCGGGCGCGGCATGGGCTCGGGTGACAACTTCAAGATACTGGAACCGTTGGCCGACCGGTTGGGCGCGGCGATGGGCGCTTCACGTGCTGCGGTGGATGCCGGTTACGTGCCCAACGACTGGCAGGTCGGGCAGACCGGAAAGATCGTGGCACCGTCGCTGTATATTGCCGTTGGTATTTCAGGCGCCATTCAGCATCTGGCCGGTATGAAAGATTCAAAAACAATCGTCGCCATCAACAAGGATCCGGAAGCGCCGATATTCTCTGTCGCTGACTATGGGATCGTCGGTGACCTGTTTGAAGTTGTGCCGGCACTGATCAAGGAATTAGGCTGATTTTAGCGAGTACAGTTCAAACATAAACAGGCGGCCAGTGTATAACGACCTCCTGTTTTTTTATGGAGCAGACCATGAGTTATAACGCACCACTGAAAGACATGCTGTTCGTCCTCAACGAACTGGCCGGACTGAAACAGGTCAATGCCTTGCCCGGTTGCGACGATGCGACGCCGGAAACGGTTGAAGCAATCCTGGAGGAACACGCCAGGTTCACACGTGAAGTCATCGCACCGTTAAACTGGATCGGCGACCAGTCGCCCAGTACCTGGAAAGACGGCCAGGTAACCACCACCACGGGATTCAAGGAAGCATTTAAACAGTTCGCCGAAGCAGGTTGGCAGGGCGTGCAGCATCCGGTCGAATTTGGTGGCCAGGGTTTGCCCAAAATTGTCGCGACACCATGCATCGAAATGCTGAATTCGGCATCGCTGTCCTTTGCACTGTGCCCGCTGCTGTCGGACGGCGCCATCGAGGCATTGCTGACGGCCGGAAGCGATGAACTGAAATCGGTCTATCTGGCCAATCTGATCAGCGGCAAATGGACCGGCACCATGAACCTGACCGAACCGCAAGCCGGTTCGGATCTGGCGATGGTAAGAACTCGTGCCGTTCCACGTGAAGACGGCACCTATGCCGTTTTTGGCACCAAGATTTTCATCACCTACGGTGATCACGACATGGCCGAGAATATCGTGCATCTGGTGTTGGCGCGAACACCCAATGCGCCTGAAGGTGTAAAAGGCATTTCATTATTTCTGGTGCCCAAATTTTTTGTTAATCCCGATGGCACATTGGGTGCGCGCAATGACGTGCATTGCGTGTCCATTGAGCACAAGCTTGGCATCAAGGCGAGTCCAACCGCAGTATTGCAGTTTGGCGATCACGGCGGCGCCATCGGAACACTGATCGGTGAAGAAAACCGAGGTCTCGAATATATGTTCATTATGATGAATGCGGCGCGCTTTGGTGTCGGCCTGCAAGGCATCGCCATTGCGGAACGCGCTTATCAGCAGGCGGTATCGTACGCCCGGGATCGTGTTCAGTCGCGTGATCTGGCAGGGTCCGCCGGCCCTGTTGCCATCATTCACCATCCCGACGTAAAAAGGATGCTGATGACGATGCGTGCCCAGATTGAAGCGGCACGGGCGTTGGCGTACTACGCTGCCGGCCGATCCGATGCCGCCCATCATCATGCTGACGCCGATGTCCGGAAACAGAACCAGACTGTCTACGAATATCTGGTGCCGATAGTCAAAGGGTGGTCAACAGAACTGTCGATTGATGTCACCTCGAACGGTGTGCAGGTTCATGGCGGCATGGGTTTTATTGAAGAAACCGGGGCGGCGCAGTATTACCGTGATTCGCGCATACTGGCGATTTATGAAGGTACGACGGCGATCCAGGCCAACGATCTGGTGGGCAGGAAAACCGTGCGCGACGGCGGTGCGGCCGCCAAAGCCATTCTGGCTGAGGCACGCCTGGTCGCGGCCAGTCTGGCAGACAGCAAGCAGGCCGATCTGTTGGCTATTGCAGCGCAGCTGGTCCCGGCGATTGCGGCGCTGGAGGAGGTGGTCACGTATGTCGCCAGCACGATGAAAACCGATATTAAAGGCGTATTTGCCGGAAGTGTGCTGTATCTGAAGCTGGCCGGCATCGTTCTGGGTGGTTGGCAAATGGCGCGCGCGGCATTGATTGCGGCCGAAAAATTGCAGCAGGGTGCCGAGGACACGTCGTTTTACCAGGCCAAAATAGCCACGTCACGTTTTTTTGCTGAACATTATCTGGTGCAGGCACCGGGTTTAAAAACCAGCATTGTGCTGGGCAGTGTGGGTACGCTGGCGCTGACAGAACACCAGTTCTGAGCTAGTTGCCCGCCCGAAGCCACCTTTCCGGTGGCGGCGTCGGGCCGATCAACCGTACAGACCACCGGTCAGCAATAAATCCATGGTACGTGCCAAAACGGCAATTAATGCGCCGGCACCGATGGCCAAGGTCAATACCAGTATCATGGCAATCGGCCAGCCAGTCTGGGTCTGTCGGGTTGATTGCGGGTTGTATTTCGCATCCCATTTGTCATCAGGCGTGGTACCGATGACCAGGCAGGCCAGAAAGCCGACCAGGACTGACAGTATCAGCGGTGCGAAGGAAAAAAAGGGCTGGTTATCCCTGAAACAGCCGTAGACCAGTAGTGATACCGGCAGGCTTGCCGCATGCAACCAGGCCCACTTGTCGTGTTTCCCGGCCAGATAAAACCGATGCAATCCAATCCCGCCACCCAGCGCTGCCAGCAGGGCGGCGATGGACTTGTTTTTGTGCCGAATTTGTTGAGTTGTCATAAATACCTGTCTGATGAGTAGCGCCTATTGTACAGATTTCAGCCCCGCAATGACCGATTTGATTGCATATTAATAATTTATTGCCATTAATGCATTGCGTATCGGCATGGATCGGAATGCCGTTGTTCCTGCCATGTTGCCGGGGAATGAGGCAAACCCGGTCGAAGGTTTCTTGCTGTCGGGATAATTGTGCGATATAATTCACGGTTTTCCGTCTTCGTGGTTCGCATTGGTGCTTTGCATTCGTGCTTTTTATTTTGGAATTATTATGGTCATTATTCGTTTATCTCGTGGTGGTGCTAAAAAGCGTCCATTTTTCAATATCGTAGCAACCGATTCACGTAATCGTCGCGATGGTCGTTTTATTGAACGTATCGGTTTTTATAATCCGGTTGCCTCGGGTGCCGCAGAAGTCGTGCGTATTGCCCAGGATCGTCTGACACACTGGACTGACCACGGCGCACAATTGTCGCCTGCCGTAGCCCGTCTGGTTGCTCTGGCCGCCAAACAGACTCCCGCAGCTGCCTGATAAGTTATTGAGTGGGTGGCGGTAAGCGGTAATCAGGATGTTTCTGGTGTGGTACGGTATGCCGGTTCTGTTGCCCCGTTTTTCTGCTGACCCGTTTCGTACCGTCATAGCGCACTGTCGTTTGAGACTGTCGCTTCGTACATGAAAAGGTGAATGTTGCTGTGGAGCCGCTAACCAAGTTCCCAACCGATTTAGTGTTGGTAGGCCACATCACCGGGGCGTATGGCGTTAATGGATGGATCAGGGTTCATCCGTACTCGAGCGATGCCGGCGCATTATTGCATGCAAAAAAGTGGTGGCTTGGCCAGCGGACTGCGAGTCCGGAACCGGTTGCCGACAGCGCGCTCAATGACGTTGAAAAGCTTGAAGCCAAGCTGCATGGTGACGATGTGGTCGCCCGGATCGTGGGTATCGTTGACCGGGGCGCTGCCGAGGCCTTGAAAGGCCAGGTCGTCAAGATACAGCGCAGTCATTTTCCGGCGTTGTCCGACAACGAATTTTATTGGCTCGACCTGATCGGCCTGGCAGTAGAGAATTTGCAGGGTGACGATCTCGGTGTCGTTGCCGACCTGATGGATAATGGCGCACACCCTATCCTGCGGGTGGTAAAACGGCTGGATGAGGCGGCAGCGGCTGCCGAAGCAGGCACGGCAATCAGCCCGGAAAGCGGTGCCGTCGCAGGCGCGAAGTTAAACAGGAAAAATAGTAAGCAGGTGCAAAAAACCAGCTCCGAACGCGAATACCTGATCCCGTTTGTTGAGCATTTTGTTCCTGAGGTTGATCGGAAAAACAGGAAAATCACAGTCGATTGGGGACTGGACTATTGAGGTCATTCCAGGTGGGTCAGATGCAGTTTGATGTCATTACCCTTTTTCCCGAGATGTTTGTGGCACTTACCCAATCCGGTGTGACACGACGTGCTTTTGAACAGAAAAAGTGTGAGCTAACCTGCTGGAATCCGCGTGACTTTACCGTGGATAACCATCGCACCGTCGATGACCGGCCGTATGGTGGCGGTCCCGGTATGGTGATGATGGTAAAGCCGCTGCAGGAGGCGATAGTGGCCGCAACATCACGGCAATCTGAAGCAGGATTGGCGAAGTCGACGGTGATTTATCTGTCGCCACAGGGTCAACCGCTGACACACCAGAAAGTGGTGCAACTGAGTGGCCAGGCAGGTACTTCCGGTCTGATTTTGCTTTGTGGACGTTATGAGGCAGTCGATCAGCGCCTCATAGACGCTTATGTGGATGAAGAAATCAGCCTGGGTGATTTTGTATTGTCCGGCGGTGAAATACCCGCCATGGCACTGATGGACGCCGTTATCCGCCAGTTGCCCGGTGTACTTCACGATGAAGACTCCGCTCAGCAGGACAGTTTTGTGAACGGTTTGCTGGATTGCCCGCATTACACACGGCCGGAAGTACATGACAATGTGTCGGTACCGGCGGTGCTGTTGGGCGGAAATCATGCCGATATCCGCGCCTGGCGGCGCGAACAGGCCTTGCTGGCGACCCGGCTCAAGCGGCCCGATTTAATCGTCAATGCGCGTGCAGCAGGGTTGCTGACAAAAGCGGACGAACAGATTTTAGGCGATCAGGAAGTAAAGCCTGATCGCAAAAAAAAGCAGGTGCAGTAAATAGAAGTAGTACTGAGAGCAGGCTGAATGATACGGCTTGCATGTTTAATCCCATCCTCTACTGGGCAAGCATCCACCGTGATGCACCAATGGCACCAGCAAGATGGTTACAGGAGTTAAAAATGGATCTGATCCAACAACTTGAGCAAGAAGAAATCGCCCGTCTGGGTAAAAACATCCCTGAATTCGCTCCCGGCGATACAGTGATTGTGTATGTTAACGTAGTTGAAGGTACCCGCAAGCGTGCCCAGGCTTACGAAGGTGTTGTCATTTCACGCCGCAATCGCGGTTTGAATTCCAATTTTATCGTGCGTAAAATTTCGTCCGGTGAAGGTGTTGAGCGTACATTCCAGTTGTACTCACCACTGATCGCTTCGATTGAAGTGAAACGTCGCGGTGATGTACGTCGCGCCAAGCTGTATTACTTGCGTGAACGTTCAGGTAAATCAGCACGTATTAAAGAAAAATTGCCTGCTCGTAAAGGTCAGGCCGCTGAACAATCTGACTCTGCCGCAGAGTAATTCAGTCAGAAACCGATGATCAGGTATCTGGTTGGTTAATCGGATTTTCTTGAAGAAGGGCGCCTCTGGTGCCCTTTTTTCTACTCTCGCAAGCCCCGTCCACTATGCTTATTTTTGATCCTGAATCTGCGCCCATTGACAGCGTCGCCGGTGAAGCTGCGGTAGATCCGTCCAACCTGAATCTGGGCTGGATACGACACCGGTTTGCTGCGCCACCCCAATGGCAGCCGGAAACGACGGACGAGCAACGATTTTTTTCGGCACAGCACGACTTCAAGAGAGCCTCGGTCCTGATCGCGCTGGTGCAACGTGACCACGGCCTCAATGTACTGTTCACACGCCGCACCGAACACCTGTCCCAGCATGCAGGTCAGATCAGTTTCCCAGGTGGACGACAGGAACTGTCAGATAGCGATGCCATTGAGACAGCCCTGCGCGAGACGGAAGAAGAGATCGGACTGGACCGCGCTCTGGTCGACGTTCTGGGTACCTTGCCTGACTACCTGACGATCACCGGTTATCGCGTCACCCTGGTGGTCGGCGCAATTCAGGACCTCCCGTGGCTGCATTCCGATCCGGAGGAAGTAGCCGAAATTTTTGAGGTGCCGCTATCGTTTCTGATGGATGGCCAGGTGCATCAGCGTCGCCGCGTGGTGGTGCCCGGCGATGACAATCAACAGATCCTCCGCACTTTCTATGCGATGCCGTACCAGCACCATTTCATCTGGGGTGCCACGGCCGGAATGCTGCGTAATCTATTTCATTTTCTGCGTGCCCGGACTGCCTGAGGCAGTTCACCTGCGCGGATGGCCGCATCGACACCACGCCTGAGTCGCAAAGGCAAATCCATCGTCCGTCAAATAAAGTCCGGCCTGTTGCAGGGGCATGATGGGCAGACCGCCTCCCGAATTCACCATCCGGCCCGGACAGATTGAATCGCTATGGCATTGGCAAAAAATGCATGATTCACCTTGCCATTTTTACCGTAAAAATACGACTTATTTGCAAACCGGCCTGACGTGATAATGACTTGTCAGGCAAATCGCTGCGAAGGCAATTTACGGTTTGTCGAATACACGTCCTGAAATCAAAAAGGGCTGAACAAAACAGAGTCACCAGACAAGCAGGGGAGGGTGTTCATGAAAAAATTGCTGTTGACAGGTGCCGCCTGCGTCGTGATGGCTGCAATGAGCGGTTGCGCGAACGTCGGTGCTGACGCCGTGCGGTCGACCAGACCGCAATATAATGAGGCCATCAAGCAAACCAATGACCAGGATCTGCTGCTCAACCTGTTGCGCGTCCGGTACGTTGAGTCGATGTATTTCATGAGCGTGGAAAAGGTCGCGCTGACCCGTGAGGTGGATCAGAATTACGGACTGACCGGCAACAAGCTGTCTGTGGAAAACAGGACCGCTTATCCCGGTACGGTGTCATCGTCCAACTCCGCGCTGGCCAATGCGGTCACGCGTGGCCTGACGCTGCCGGTCTCGGTGGCTGTCGATGAAAAGCCCACCATATTTTATGCCCCCATCGAAGGCGAAAAATTCGTGCGTCAAATCCTGACGCCGATGAGCCCCGACAAACTTCTGCTGCAGGTGAAGTCCGGATGGAGTATTGCCAAGGTATTTGGATTGGGTGTTGAGCACCTGAACGGACTGCTGAATGATCCGGATCTGTCTGACGACTCGTATCTGAAATTCAGACAGGCGGTGACTTTGCTGGAGCGTCTGCATAAAAAACACATGATGTCGTTCTCCACCGTTCAAAGCACATCGAAAGACAGTAACGGCAATGACCATATGGTCCTGCATATACAGGATACGACGATGCCCGAATTTGTGCAGCTCGCCCGACTGCTGGCCCTGGATCCTGGCACGCAGGATTTCAAACTGTGCAATGCCGCCACGTACGTGGATGACAAGACCATCGCATTCAGTACCCGATCACTGGAATCCGCCATCTACTATCTGTCGCACGGTGTTGACCTGACCTCGTTTGAAAGCGTGGACAGGGCAACTTTCCTTAATGGTGAGGGTTGGAAAAGCTTTCAGGACGACGTATTCAGGGTCAGCTTTTCACAGGAGCCGCCTCGAAATGCCAGCGTGGCAGTCAACTATCGCGGCGGCTGGTTTTACATCGCTGATCAGGACAAAAATACCAAAGCGACCTTTGTCCTGCTAACCCAGTTGTTGTCGTTGCACTCGGTGCAGGGAGCGCCGGGACCGAATTTTTCGTTTTCAATCGGTCAATAAGCAGCGGAACCAGTGCCTGTAAGGGTGCATGGCCAGGACCTGTCGCGGGTGGGGCCCTGCGGCGGCCGTGTCCGGTTTTTCCGAATTTTGCCTGGCAACGCCCAATCGTGCCGATTGGAGAAGCGCGACTTGTAGTTGCATGAATGGCCAGTCTACGTTATCTTGACGCTTGTTCCATGTTGCAGCGGCCCGTCAGGTCTGCTTAACCCAAGCTAATTTACCCCAATGACCTTCTTTTCCATACTCTGTGCGTTACTGATTGAGCAATTGAAGCCGTTGCGTGCCGATAATCCGATTTATCTGGCAGTGAAGGCGCTGGCATTGCGTGTCGAATCCTGGTGCAATGCCGGGGAACCGCAGCATGGTCGGTTAGGATGGTGGGTCACCGTGCTGGCGTTGATGATACCTACCGCTCTGGTCTACTGGATATGCCTCAAAGTGAGTATATTCGCTGCGCTGGGCTGGAACATACTCATTGTTTACTTAACCTTGGGTTTCCGACATTACAGCCATTACTTCACCTCAATTCAACTGGCACTCCACTCGGGCGATGAAGAAACCGCACGGCAGTTGTTGGCAGAATGGACACGTAGCGATACGTCCGGACTGGATACGTCTGAAATTGTGCGAATTGCCGTTGAAAAATCGTTAATAACCACGCATCGTAACGTATTCGGTGTATTTTTCTGGTTTTTGATGCCAGTCGGTCCGGCCTGCGCGGTCATGTACCGGGTTGCTGAACACCTGTCGCGTGCCTGGAACGAGCCGCACCATATGAAAAACGAAGCGTTTGGCGACTATGCAGCAAGAATTTTTTACCTGATTGACTGGATTCCGTCGCGATTAACCGCGATCGCATTTGCTGTTGTCGGCAATTTTGAAGATGCAATTTATGCCTGGCGTAACTTTGCCCACCGATGGAAAAATGAATCCGAAGGCATCATTCTCGCGTCCGGCGGCGGAGCGATCGGTGTGCGACTTGGCTCGCCCGAAGAAAATGCGGTCGTGTTGCCCATGGATGCTGCGCTGGTGGATTCGGCGGCGCCTGAACCTGAAATTATTCCCGGGGAACCGGCGAGTATCCGTTCCTTGCAAAGTGCCGTGGGCCTGGTGTGGCGTGCGTTGCTTTTGTGGATGTTCCTGCTGTTAATCCTGTCAATGGCGGTCTGGCTGGCGTAGTTGTTTCGCTGACAGACCTGAACCGGGGTGCTGGCTTGTCAAAGTGATCAAATTCCTGTCATTTTCCCGTTTTTTATTCTTATTCCTTGTCGTGACAGTTTGCGTGTCTATACTTAACCTTGTGCAGAGTTCAAGCCGATTGTTTCTTTCGTGGTGATCAAATTCATTCAGTCTTCTATAAGATATAATACTGTAATACCGAGTTGTAGAGGCATCGTGAATGGCCGATAGTAAAATCAACCAGACAAAAAATGAATTCTTTATCCTTGGATTGACCAGTCAGGGGAAGCAATTTCGCCCCAGCGACTGGTCAGAGCGATTGAGTGGCGCCATGTCGTGTTTCCGTCCGGATAGCGGGCGCCAGAGTCACCTGCATTACTCGCTGTTTGTACGTCCCATACTGATTAACGGGATCCGTTCCGTGGTTGTTGACCACTCGTTGCGTGAAATCGAACCGCTGGCCTATCATTTTGTTATTGATTTTGCCAAAGATAACGATTTGCAGATCATCGATGCCTGCCTGTTACCTGATCCTGCCACCAATTCAAAAAAAACCACCTAGTCGCACTGAAGCTGCGCACCGGTTTCTGTTATTTTTGTACTGACTTTCTGCTTATTTTCAACCACGAGGCGGCGTAAAAGCGGTAGACTGCTCACCTTTTCTCCAGATCGATTATTGTGTCCGATTCCATTACTTCCAGCAGCAGCGAAATCCCGGCGTCCATCAGCAAAGAAGTCGTGCGGGAAGTCGCCCGTCGTCGCACTTTTGGTATTATTTCTCATCCTGACGCGGGTAAGACTACCCTCACCGAAAAGCTGCTGATGTTTTCGGGTGCCATCCAGTTGGCCGGCACAGTCAAAGGACGCAAAAGCGGGCGTCACGCCACGTCAGACTGGATGGACATAGAAAAGCAGCGTGGTATCTCGGTTGCCAGTTCGGTCATGCAGTTTGACTACAAAGATCATGTCGTGAATTTGCTGGACACCCCCGGTCACCAGGACTTTTCTGAAGATACCTATCGTGTTCTGACGGCGGTCGATTCTGCCCTGATGGTGATAGACGCGGCCAAGGGCGTGGAAGAGCAAACCATCAAACTGCTCAATGTTTGCCGCATGCGCAATACGCCCATCATTACCTTTGTCAATAAAATGGACCGGGAAACCCGTGATCCGCTCGAGCTGCTCGACGAGCTTGAGTCGGTGCTGAAAATTCAATGCGCACCGGTCACCTGGCCTATCGGCATGGGTAAGAATTTCCGTGGTGTGTACCATATTCTGCGTGATGAAATTCTGCTGTTCACGGCGGGCAGTGATCGCGCCGACCAGGAATTTGAAGTGTTAAAAGGCATAGATAATCCGCGTCTGCAGGCGATGTTCCCGCTGGAGATTGAGCAACTCAAGATGGAAGTTGAACTGGTGCATGGCGCCTCGCATCCGTTTGATCTGCAGGCATTTTTGGCAGGGACCCAGACACCGGTGTTCTTTGGGTCAGCGATTAACAATTTTGGCGTGCGCGAAATTCTGAATGCCCTGGTTGAATGGGCACCTGCGCCGCGCTCGCGTGATGCGACCGTGCGGTCGGTCGAACCGACTGAGGCGCCGTTTTCGGGATTTGTGTTCAAAATTCAGGCCAACATGGATCCGGCACATCGGGATCGTATTGCCTTTTTGCGGGTCTGCTCAGGACACTTTGAACGCGGCATGAAACTAAAGCATCTGCGTCTTAATCGTGAAGTGAAAGTTTCGTCGGTCGTGACGTTTATGGCGTCCAGTCGTGAGCAGGTTGACGAAGCCTTTGCAGGCGATATTATCGGGTTGCCGAACCATGGCAACATGCAGATTGGCGACAGCTTTTCTGAAGGTGAGTTATTGCAGTTTACCGGCATTCCCTATTTTGCGCCGGATTTTTTCCGTACGGTACGGATCCGCAACCCATTAAAAATCAAACAGCTTCACAAGGGGTTGCAGCAGTTAGGCGAAGAAGGAGCCGTGCAGGTGTTTAAGCCGGTTAATAACGCCGACCTGATCCTGGGCGCTGTCGGTGTGCTGCAGTTTGAAGTGGTCGCGAGTCGTCTGCTTAATGAATATGGCGTCGATGCAGTATTTGAGGGCACCAGTATCAGCAGTGCCCGCTGGGTCAGTTGTGACGATAAGAAGATCATGAATGATTTTCAGAATTCCAGCGCCGGCCATCATCTGGCGCATGACGCGGCGGGCAATCTCGCGTATCTGGCGTCATCCGGCGTGAATTTGAAGCTTGCCCAGGAACGCTGGCCCCAGGTGGTGTTCCATACGACCCGGGAACATGCTGCAAAACTGGACGTCTGACCCACTGAATCCGTTGCGGCGGATGGTGAATGCCGTCGCCAGACTGGACGGTTACCACTGCGGGTTCACTGTTCAGAAAACACCGCCAGTTTGCCGTCGGTGACGAAGCGATCGCCGCCGCCGTTGCGTCCTTCCCGTTCCTTTTGAAACGGATCTATCCATTTCAGGTCTATATTTCCCGTGCGTTGTAAATCGGCGATCAATTTGTCGCGCTCTTTATCGACATCCGCGCCGATATGGTGCGTGATCTGCCCCGTGGTGTGGGACAGGCCAACACCGGAGTCATACGTGGCGGCACCGATCCACATCGGGCGGTCAATGGCATCGGTGACCGGCGCCAGCCAGAAGCGTACATGATGGCGCCTGGACGGGTCCCCGCCAGTCGCCTGTTCAAAGGCATAAAACTGTTTGCGTCCATTGACAAATAAATCGCTCACCGGGGCGTCGGGATAAGGCATATGGATCACACTGGCTTTTGCAATTCGCAGTGAACTGCTGAACGTGATCGGGTCGGCCGGATACCAGCCTGCTGCCAGCATTTTCTTGTGCAGCACGTCTTCAGGACCCACAAAGCCGATATTTAAAGGATCGCCGGGTATGCCGGCAGAGGTAAACGCACGGGTGCCCATCTTGTCGATGGCCGGGTGGCGTCGTTCAGCAAATCGCCATGCAAGAGGAACAAATTCATAAGCCAGCAGCACATAACTGAGGCAAGCAAGGGCAACCAGCAGGGTGCCGATCACCGCCAGCCGAACCGGCGTAGGTTTGTCTGTTTCGGGTGCGTCCATGGTCATCACCTGTCTTGGGAGTCGGCGTTAAAAACGGCTGACGTTGATTCTAACCCCATCAATACGGAATGTTCAATGAAACGGTCGCTCCGTGCGTCGAACTGTTGCAGCGCTTCCTCAAACCTGCTTGAATAAACCATAATAGACTGATTTTAAAGGACTTTATTTGTGTGAGCGGTACGTTGACCAGGACCCGTTGCGCGTCGGAGTGCAGGCGGAATTCAAAATTCCCGCGCTGCTGTTGCCCCACAACCAGCGACTTGGGCTATAGTGTTTGCGATTAAAAAGGGAGATTTCAGAATTGGACACCAATAAACACAGTGGGACCAGCAACGTCAGCCCAACATCTGGATTGCGACCGTTTGCGCTGAACGACCTGGTAGCAGGGCTGCTGTTGCTGGGCTGCCTGTTGACGATCGAACCCGGCTACGGGCAGACCACTGTGCAACCGGATGCGCCATTACCCGCTCAACCGCTTCGCGTCCTGACGTGGTGGAAGTCAGGCGCTGATCACAAGGCCGCTGACATATTGTCCGACCGGTTGGCCAAGGATAATATCCAGTGGCACGACATGGTTTTCCCCCCGGGTAGTGGCGATCCAAAGGTCGATTTAAAGAAATGGATGTTGTCCGGGCTGGCGCCAGATATGGTGCAATTGAAGGGCCCCCTTATTTCCCAATGGTTTGACCAGGGCTTGATCAATGAATTTAAGCCCCTCCCGGGTGGAGCGCCTGGCAGTGGCAAATGGGATAAAGCCCTGTTCCCGGCTGTGACCGATCTGGTACGCAAGAATGGCCATTTGCTGGCGATACCTCTGGGCGTACATCGCATGAATCTGGTATTTTATAATCGTGCCGAGTTTGCGAAACTCGGATTGCGCCCGCCTGTCAACTGGGATGAATTTATTGTTGATGCAAATAAATTGCAGAAAGACGGGATCATTCCGCTGGCGCAAAGTGCCCAACCATGGCAACTCGCGGCATTGTTTGAAACGCTGCTGTTGTCCGAATCGTCGCCCGAATTCTACAAGCGCGCATTTGTCCATAAAGATCCGTCCACCTTTGCCGATAACCGTTTCGGCCGGGCATTGTACCGGCTTCGCATCCTGAAAAAATATATGCCATCGCCGGTAAAAGAGCTGAGCTGGGTTGATGCGACCCGGATGGTTATAAACGGCAACGCCGGAATGATCGTGATGGGCGATTTTGCCAAAGGCGAATTGAATGCGGGTGGTTACACAACGGATGTCAATTTTGGTTGCGCGGCTGTCCCGAATACGGCCAACTATCATATTTACAGTATCGATACGCTGGTGATGCTGAAAAACAATCTGGTGCCGCCTGAACTGGCCGATAAAATTGCCCAATTGTTCGAGTCACCGAACGTACAGGCGGACTACAACATCGCCAAAGGATCGGTGTCGGTTTTGCGTAATGCGGATCAGATAAAAATGGACAGCTGTGCACGCAATTCGTGGAATGTTTTTTCGCGCGGCAGCTCGGCACAGGCACCCAGTCTGGCGCATGACATGATTGCCGATAGTCAGTTCAGCGATGCAGTAACGGCCGAGATTGTGCGTTTTTTCACAGACGACAGTATCAAGGTGACCGAAACCCAGCGACGCATGGCATCCATCGCGCGTTCGTCGAGGTGGCAGTACTGAGTAGTGCTTACACCAGTTCCAGATAGCGCTTTAATTCCCAGTCAGTGACTGCCTGATTAAAGCGTCGCACTTCCCATTGACGGGTCTGCACAAAATGGCTGACAAATTCGTCGCCGAATAACTCGCGTGCCAGAGTCGAACGGTCAAATGCGTCGGTTGCTTCGGCCAGGGTGCGCGGCAGACGGGCTGTGCTTTCAGCGCCGATGTTGGCGCCGGATACCGGAGTATCGCTCAGTGACAGCTTGTGTTCAATGCCGTATAAACCCGAGGCCAGTGCGGCAGCGATTGCCAGATAGGGATTGGCATCGGCACCCGGTGTGCGGGTTTCAAGGCGCATGGACTTGTCGGATCCGGGAATGACCCGTAATGACGAATTTCGGTTGTCGATTGCCCAGGTGGGTTTAACCGGCGCCAGATTTCCGTCGACGAACCGTTTATAGCTGTTAATGAATGGCGCATACAGGGGCAAAAATTGCGGCAGGCAGTGGAGTTGCCCGGCAATGAAATGGCGCATCGTGTCGCTCATGCCATGCGGATCGTTGGCGTTGTGAAACACGTTGGCGCCGTTTTTCCATAAACTTTGATGCATGTGGCCACCGCATCCGGCATAGGCGGTTGAGTATTTTGCCATGAAGGTGCTGAGCAGACCATGGCGGCGTCCGATTTCGCGCACAGACTGTTTGAACAGCACCGCACGATCGGCGGCCTGCAAGGCATCGCTATAGCGTATCGCTGCTTCAAAATTGCCCGGGCCCGCTTCGGTATGCAGGGCTTCGAGCGGGATATCGATGGCCGGCAGGTAGTTGAACAGGTCGCGCACGAAATCATGCTGGGCATCAATCCGGAAGGGCGAATAGTTGGTGATGCCCTGCGTGGCGGTGTCCAGATGCTGATAATTTTTTTCACGCACGGATGATTCGGTTTCCTTCAGGACAAACCATTCAAATTCCATACCGACCTGCGCGGAAAAGCCCAGCGCGTCGGCCTTTTTTAATACCTTTTTCAAAATTTGACGGGGACAGATGGGCAAAGGACTGCCATCGGCCAGTGTATGTTCACCGAGTATCAGCCAGCGATTATCATCCCATGGAATCTGGCGTGCGGTGGAGGCATCGAGCTGCAGACCGATGTCCGGATAGCCGGTATGGAACCCGGTGAAAGTAACGTTGTCGTAAAGTTCGTCGGCAATATCCCAGCCAAAAACAGCGCTGGCAATGGTACCGCCACCCTGTAGCATGCTGATGACTTTTTCGCCGGAAAGATGCTTGCCACGGCACAAGCCGTCAATGTCCGTCACGGCGAAGCGGACGAAGGGTTCATCGGCTAACTGCGAAGGATTAAATTGTATTATTGAAGTTGACATGATATGTCCGTCGTTAAGTTATCGTAGTTTTTCCAGCATCTGGTAGTACCACATACCGACGGCCAGCAGGGGGTTGCCCAACAGGTCACCCGCCGGCACGCGCAGGTGGCGAAAACTGGCAAATGTGTCAAATTTTTGCATGGCGCCGGTAATGGCGTTGGCCATAATTTCGCCCATGATGTGGGTGGTCGCCACGCCATGGCCGGAATATCCCTGGCAATAGTACACATTATCCGAAAGCTTGCCCAGTTGTGGTATGCGATTGATAACGATGCCCATGATACAGCTCCACTGGTATTCAATCGGAATCCCCTTGAGACTCGGGAAAGTACGTTCGATGGCGGGTCGCAGTTCGGCGATGATATCGCGTGATTCTTTACCGGAATAGTTGGCGCCACCACCGAACAGCAGTCGTTTGTCTGCGGTAAGCCGATAATAATCCAGAACGAAGCGGGTGTCGTACACCGCCATATCATGCGGATTCAGTTGTTGCACAAGGTCATCTGGCAAGCGGGCGGTGGTAACAATTCCGCCGGTTGCCGGAAACAGCTTGCCGCCCAGTTTTTTCTGTTCCAGCCTGTGATAGGCATCGCCTGCCAGTAATACGGTGTTGGCATTGATCCGACCATGCTCTGTCACCACCGCAGGCGTCGGCCCGTGAATGATGTTGGTCACTTTTGAATGTTCAAATATCAGCGCGCCAAGCGACACAGCCGCACGCGCCTCACCCAAACATAAATTGAGTGGGTGCACATGCATGTTGCGCTGGTTCTGCAGTGCACCGTGGTATAACGGCGTGTCCAGAATGGCATGTACCTGCTGCGCGTCCAGAAGACGGACCTGATCGCCCATGCCACGCGCAATCGCTTCATTGCAGGTGTTTCGCAATTCGGTCATGTGCGACGGCTGGTAGGCTGCATGCAAATGGCCGTGTTTCAGATCACAGGCAATGCCATACCTGGCCACCCGGCTTTTGATAATGTCGTGGCCGCGCCAGCGCAGGTGCCAGATAAAGTCTTCGGCATCGACCCCGACCTGTGTCTGCAGCTGTTTGCGCATGGCGCTGTCACCCGACAGGCTGCCGGTTATCTGACCGCCGTTGCGTCCCGAGGCACCCCAGCCAACTTTGGCAGCTTCGACCACGGCGACTTTGAGTCCGCGCTCAGCCAGCTCCACCGCGGTGGCAACGCCGGTAAATCCTGCGCCGATGATAACCACGTCGACACGATGGGTTCCCTCAAGCGTAGGGTAGGCTGATTCTTCGCCGATTGTGGCTGTGTAATAGGAGGGGGTGCGTGGTGATTTCATGCTGCATTTTAACGTCTGGCCGAAGATGCCTTAATGTAAATACTGGCGAAGTTTACTTGTAGTCCTGAGCAAGCAAACGTAGCGCCACGGCTATGTCTTTTTGATTAGTGTTAACAAGTATTCAAGAAAACGCTCAGTTCTTTTCGGTTTTCTTCTTTAATGCCTCGAGTTCATCTTTATAACGTTCACGCAAGTCACGTTCCAGCGCGTCGATCATGGCATCGTCATAATAGGAGGCATCCGACGAGCGCCGCGCAATGCCAAGCTGGTCCATGGCCGGCGAAATGGCGCCGGACAGGGCATACGCCTGGGCCAGTGCCAGGTGCTGCAGTGCTTCCTTCCCGTCGGCGGCATAGGCCTTTGCCAACTGTTCCTGCAGGCCAAAATCCTTGCGATAAAGCAGGGTCTGGTCGCGCAGGTAGGTGATTGCTTTTTCAGCTTCGTGGTTGGCTATTAACGCGTTGGCGTACTGACGACTGATACTGCGCGATACGGGAAATTCCTGCAGAGCCGATTCTGCCTGATTCAGTGCGGCGCCGTACTGTTTATTCGCCGACAGAATATCGCAGGCCAGATTGGCAAAAAACACACTGTTTTGTGTCGCGTCATTGCGTGCTTTATCGAGGTAGCTCTGTGCACCGGTAAAATTGTTCTGTTTCAATGCCACCAGCGCTAATCCGTACTCGGCAGCCGGGTTGCTCAGTTTATGGGCGGTGGACTGGCTGACCTGGTTCTCAAAGTATTCCCTGGCATCTGTCAGGCCTTGTGTCGATTCGTCCTGTAACACCCGAATTCGCGACCGAAACAGCTGAAAATCCGGACTGTCGACATGTTTTTTGAATGTTTCTGATTGTATGCGCGACTGAATGTCGGCAATCCGTTCCGTGGTCATCGGGTGGGTGCGCAGGAACGCAGGGTAATTATCGGAATATCCGCGGCTGGAATTTTGCATCCGTTCAAAAAAGGCCACCATACCGGAAGGATCGAACCCGCCATCACGTAATATCTGCAGACCAACCCGATCTGCTTCACGTTCGGCATTTTGACTGAAATCGAGCTGGCGCTGCATGGCAATACCTTCACCGCCAATGGCTAGGGCCATGGCCGCGTCAGGGTTGGAACGCATGGTCAGCGCCGCCAAAATCAGCGAAGCAATCGGGATTAACATGTCCTGCTTCTGGTTACCTATCATGCGCGCGATATGGCGCTGGGCAATATGGCCAATTTCGTGTGCCATGACGGACGCTAACTGGGATTCATTGTCAGCGATTAAAATCAGGGCGGAATAGACGCAGATAAAGCCACCCGGCAAGGCGAACGCGTTGATCGCCGGATCGCGCGCAACGAAAAAGAAAAAATCAAAGTTGGCGTCACCACGTGCTTCCTGATGCACTTCGAGAAGTTGGGATCCGAAATTGTTCAGGTATTCAGAAATAACATCATCATCGATATAATCCTTGTCGCTGCGTATGCCCAGCATGATCTCTTCACCCAGTTTTCGTTCCGCAACCGGCGACAGGTCTTCACGACCGGTGTCACCCAGGGCCGGTAGATTCTGGGCCTGCAATGAATGGGTGTCAACGCCAGCGGATACCCATAAGAGTGCCAGCAGGGTCAGACGGGGTAATTGGCGGAGAATTGAGGTTTTTTTCATCGCGCTATGATACTCTTGTAACTAATTTTATTACATCAGAAATGGTGTCCACTTAGCCCATTTGTTAATTATGTCAGACAACCAAGAGAAATCCGAATTAAGGAATCTGAACCATTTTGATGCAGGTGGTCAGGCCCATATGGTGGACGTGGGTGGCAAGGCCGCCACAGACCGCATGGCGCGTGCCAGTGGTCTGATCACGATGAAGGCCGCCACGCTGGCGTTAATCGCGAGTGGCACGGCCAGAAAAGGTGATGTACTCGGCGTTGCCAGGGTCGCGGCGATCATGGCGGCAAAGCGGACCAGTGACCTGATTCCTCTGTGTCATCCACTGGCGCTGACCCGGGTCACCGTTGACTTCGTGCTACAGGAAAACAGCGTTCTGTGTACGTCCCAGGTTGAAACCGTGGGGCAGACCGGTGTCGAAATGGAAGCATTGATGGCCGTTCAGACAGGTTTGCTGACCATCTATGATATGTGTAAAGCGGTCGATCGGGGTATGGTGATGGGCGGGATTAAAGTGGTCGAAAAAAAAGGCGGCAAATCCGGGCACTGGGTCGCGGATTAGCGATTTTTCGGCGAAATGCAGGTAAAATCAGATTAACTTCAATGAGGTCTGCATATGGCAACCGAAATGGCAACCGAAATGGCAACATTGGGCGGCGGATGTTTCTGGTGTACGGAAGCCGTTTACCAGGAACTGAAAGGCGTCGTGCAGATAACCTCTGGCTACGCAGGCGGTACGGTGGTTAATCCATCGTACGAGCAGATTTGCACAGGCACGACGGGCCACGCCGAAGTTGTTCAGCTTACGTTTGATACTGATCAGGTCAGTTACAGAAAAATTCTGGAAGTCTTCTTTACGATCCACGATCCGACAACGCTGAATCGTCAGGGCAACGATACAGGAACACAATATCGTTCAGTCGTTTTTTACCACTCGGCACAGCAGCAGGATACGGCCAGACAGGTGATGGCTGAGATGGCCAGCGTCTGGGATGCGCCGCTGGTGACTGAATTAAGTCCGGTGCCGACGTTTTACCGCGCTGAGGATTATCACCAGAATTATTATCGCCAGCATCCTGAGCAGGGATACTGCGCCTTTGTCGTTGCCACCAAAGTTGCCAAATTCCGTAAAATGTTTATTTCTCAGTAACGGACGACCGGGCGGCCGCGACCTCTTTGAATTCGGTGCAGTTGCCATTGCTGCAGGTTGAAACGAATAATTTATGATCGCGTTCAATGGTACGCGTTGTTATATTCTGGTTGGTATCGATCAGGGTGCAGATGCGGCTTCCGTCGACCTTGTTCTCCATGCAGGAGTTCGACAGTCCGGTGATGATCGAACAGCCACTTAACCATGGCGCGGTGACGGCGAAAACGACAGCAAAAAGGGCGTATTTCATTGAAAGTTCTCCTTTAGTGTTGACTGCTGGTCCGGCATTCCCGATTGATTCCGCAATGAGGGGCTACAGGCTTGCGCTACGCCTGCCTGTCATCAGATCGATGATACCAGCTCCACGATCTGTTCACCATAAGTTGCCAGTTTTTTCTCACCGACACCACTCACGCCGCGCAGATCGGACAGGGAATTGGGGTACGCCTTGGCGATATCGCGCAGGGTGCTGTCATGAAAAATGACATAGGCGGGCACATTATGCAATCGGGCGGTTTCCATGCGCCAGTGTCGCAACTTTTCAAACAGGCGCTGGCCCTGTGCTGACAGGTCCGTTTCAATGTAGCCTTTGCTGACCCGTTTTTGCTTGGCAGGTTTTTGCGGCTTTTCGTAACGGCGCATCTGTACCGATAATTCGCCTTTCAATACCGCCCGTGAAATTTCAGTCAGTTTTAATGAATTATAGGACTCGTAATCGACGCTGACATAGCCCTGGGCAATTGCCTGGCGCAAAATCGCGCGCCATTCGGCTTCGCTGCGTGCCGCGCCGATACCGTAAGTGGAGAGTTGATCATGGCGCCACTGCAGTATGCGTTCGCTTTCCATGCCCCGCAAAATATCGATGACATGCCCTGCGGCAAACCGCTGGTCAACACGGTAAATGGCCGACAGCAGCTGCTGGGTAACCACGCTGGCATCAAATGCACTCGGCGGATTCAGGCACACGTCACAATTGCCGCAATTTCTTATGCCTGTTTCGGTCTGGCCGAAGTAGCTCAGCAGATGTTGACGCCGGCAATGGATGGTTTCGCACAATGCCAGCATGGCATCGAGTTTTCCGCTCTGTAATCGCTTGTAGTTTTCGTCGGCCTCGGATTCATCGATCATGCGGCGTTGCTGTACCACGTCCTGCAATCCATAGGACATCCAGGCATTGGCCGGTGCGCCGTCGCGACCTGCACGGCCGGTTTCCTGGTAATAGCCTTCAATACTTTTGGGCAGATCAAGATGTGCGACGAACCGTACATCGGGCTTGTCGATGCCCATACCGAACGCGATGGTGGCTACCATGACGATGCTGTCCTCGCGCAAGAACCGCGCCTGATTCTGGGTTCGTATCCGGGTGTCGAGGCCGGCGTGATAGGGTAGGGCACTGATGCCGTGTTCATTCAGGAATTGGGCGGTCTCCTCCACTTTTTTACGTGACAGACAATAGACTATACCCGAATCCTGCAAATGTTCTGCCTGCAAAAAATCCAGCAGCTGCTGGCGACCGTTCGCCTTTTCGACGATGCGATAGCGGATGTTGGGACGGTCAAACGACGAGACAAACTGCATGGCGTTTTCCAGCTGTAACCGGGTAATGATTTCAGCGCGCGTGGCCTGGTCTGCCGTCGCTGTCAGGGCAATACGCGGTATGTGCGGGAAACGTTCGTGCAAGACGGACAGTTTGATGTACTCGGGCCGGAAGTCGTGACCCCACTGCGATACGCAGTGCGCTTCATCAATGGCAAATAATGATATCGGGCATGCATCGAGCAGTTCCAGACAGCGCTGGGTGAGCAGACGCTCTGGTGCGACGTAAACCAGGTCCAGTTCGCCCTGGCGCATTTTCTGTTCAATCACCAGAGCTTCCTGAAACGTCTGGGTTGAATTGATGAATGCGGCTTTGACACCGACTTCGGCAAGCGCGTCGACCTGATCCTGCATGAGGGCAATCAGAGGTGATACCACCACACCCACACCCTGGCGCAACATTGCCGGGAGCTGGTAGCATAACGATTTTCCACCCCCGGTTGGCATCAGAACCAGAGCATCACCACCGTTGACAACATGGTCAATTATTTCTGCCTGAGAACCACGAAAGGCCGGATAGCCGAAGACGCTCTGAAGTAAGGCGAGTGCTGCTTGGTTCATTCCTGCGAATCCAGTTCCGGTGTGGGCAGGCGGGTTGAGGCACCTGCAATTGAAATTATCTAGCTAGTATACAATATCCCCTGTTAATCAGGCTGAGGAGTGCAATGAATAGTTCAAAATTGGCAAAAACAGGCCACGGTTTATCTCCAGAGCAGTTGTTTCAGAATAATCGCGAATGGGCCGCCGACATTAAAGCGCAGGACGAGCATTTTTTTGCCAAACTGGCCGCGCAACAGACGCCGGAATATATGTGGATCGGGTGTTCAGACAGTCGGGTGCCGGCCAACGAATTATTGGGACTGCTGCCGGGTGAATTATTCGTGCACCGTAATGTCGCCAATGTGGTGGTCCATACAGACCTGAATTGTTTGTCGGTATTGCAATTTGCGGTGGATGTGCTCAAGGTAAAACATGTCATCATCTGTGGTCACTATGGTTGTTCTGGCGTGGACGCTGCCCTGAAACGGCGTCGCATTGGTCTGGCCGACAACTGGTTGCGCCACGTACAGGATGTACAGCAAAAACATGAGCGCTATCTGGGTGAAGCACTGGCTGATCATGTCAGGCAGAATCGTCTGGTTGAGCTGAATGTGATTGAACAGGTGGTTAACATCTGTCAGACCACGATAGTGAATGATGCGTGGGACCGGCAGCAGGACCTGACCATTCATGGCTGGGTTTACGGCCTGCAGGATGGTTTGCTAAGTGATCTGGGTATGAGTATCAGCAGCCCGGAGATGTTGTCCACCAAGCTGGCGCAAAGTCTGTTGACCTATGAAAAACCCGGCAGAAACGCGACCTGAGCAATTCAAAAGCAGTGTTCTGCGGCGGGAAACTGTTGCGCTTTAACCGCAGCAACATAAGCGTTGATGGCGTCATCAATACTGGTGTGGCCATCCATAAAATTCTTCACAAAACGTGCTTTTTTCCCCGGGAAGACACCCAGTAAGTCATGCATGACCAGCACCTGTCCGGAACAGTCGGGGCCGGCGCCGATACCTATCGTGGGGATGGCCAAAATATCGGTTACCTGTTTGGCCAGGTCGCGTGGAATCGCTTCCAGAACCAGAAGGCTGGCTCCTGCACCCTGCACGATCAGCGCATCTTCTTTTAATTTATCGGCGGCTTTTTCGGTTTTACCCTGTACTTTATAGCCACCCATCTGATGCACGGACTGCGGCGTTAAACCCAAATGCGCACAGACCGGAACCGACCGCTCGGTCAAAAACTGTATTGTCGGAGCCAGCCAGCTGCCGCCTTCCAGTTTCACCATTTCGGCGCCGGCCTGTATCAGCCGCACGGCGTTTTCCATGGCCGATTCGGGTGTCGAATAACTGCCGAACGGCATGTCGGCAACGACCAGACTGTGTTGATTGCCCCGCGCAACGCTTGCGGTGTGATACACCATTGCTTCGATGCTGACCGGCAGGGTCGAGGTATGGCCCTGGCATACCATACCCAGTGAATCACCGATCAATAAAACATCGACCCCGCAACGATCCATTAAAGCGGCAAAACTGGCGTCATAGCAGGTCAGCATGACGATCTTGTCGCCAGCCGTCCTTTGTTCATGCAAGCGCGGAATGGTGACTTTTGAACGGTGCGAGTCTTCCAGATAGGTAGCCATGATGTTTTTGCTGAGACAGTGTTCGAGAAAGTGAATTTTAGCTGAGTTTTGCCATTATTGTAGTAAATAACCAAAACGGAAGCAGAAGGGGTTTGGAGGGCAGACCAGCGAAAAGAGTTTATTCCCCGGACTGTGCCGGGGAATAAACTAACCGAGGTACCGCAATAACATTGAAAAGGACTATCAGTTACTCCAGCAATATGCCGCCGTGCCGGTGCCGCTGCTGGTCTGTACCGATGCATTAGTAACGGACAACGTGCCGCAGGCGACGTCGTTCTGGTTTGCATTCGGTGTGGCGGTCAATGTATAGGTCGATGCGGTTGGTCCGGCCGAAAAGGTTATTGCATAATAGGCCGTGCCATTTCGCGGTGAATTATCAAACGGTAGTGCTGCTGCAGTGACTGCAGTCCCGCTCGGCATGGTCAAATAGGAGTTTGTCAGGGAATAATTTCTCTCCATCCATTGTTGCAATTCCATTAAATCGGACTTTGCAACATTGCGATTGGCTTTGATGACGTACTGATTGTAACTTGGCACGGCAATCGCCGTTAGAATTGCGACGATTGCCATAGTGATAATCAGCTCGAGCATGGTAAATCCGCGTGAATTTTTATTCATAATGATCTCGGTTATTATTAACGAAGTTCGTGCCAGTTGATTCGTGTGCCACCAACAAAGGTTCTGCATTGGCCGAAAGCACCGCCGTTAAACTGACCTGGGCAGGTACCCGCACCGACACCATTTCCGCCCGCACTGGCGTTGTTCAGCGCCGTTTCGAGGCTGTATAAAGATCCTGGTGGTTGCGCATATTGTGATCCATACCGCAAACCGCCAATTTCAACGATCACCTGGTTACTGGCCGAGATAACTGAGCTCATCCATGGTATGCCTAACCCGATTGCTCCAAAACTGGCCGTGCCGGTGGAAGCGCCGGTGAATGCGTTAAAAACATTAATGTAGCCTGTAGCACCGAGGCATGCCGTAGCAGGTGTAAATGAACTGACTAATGCGGTACCGGTGTCAACTGGAATGATAGGATTGACGATACTGCGTTCACCGTTGGTTGTCGGTAAATTGAAATACCAACCGAGATTGGCCGGGTACGTGACCGCATTACTCGATGTGGTTCTGCTGAAGTCGCCGTAGGCATCCGGACTTGTGGTTGATACAATCGTCTGCTGTACCAGATTTGCTAGCGTAATGGGCGTCGATGAAAATGTATCGATCAATCCATAGATGGCCTGTTGGGTCGTCGTATTGTAATCCGTACGCTGAATGTATTGGCCTGTACCGAAAACAACCTGCCAGGCACCATTGACATTGGGATTGGGTGCAACGGCAGGTGCAGCCGTAATCGGTTGATTAGGTGAACCGGCAAACAGTTTTGTTGTTACCCAGGCGTTGGTCGTACTGTTCCATTGAACGCGCCACATATTGCCCTGGAGGTCGCCGGCCCACACGGTATCAATAACCCCATTGAACGCCGTGCTGGCCGGGTAGGGTGTCGCCAGACCGTTGGCGCCTGTAGAGGATTCAACCGTAACTTTAAACAACGTGTTGCCGGTCCCCGGATCTAAAAAGTACAGCACGGCATGGCCATTGGCGCTCCCAAAACCGTTACCAACGATAATTGCCCACTGATTGCCGCCACCGGCTTTAGGAACCAGTGCATATTGCAGCGGCTGATTAGAAATCGGACTCGTAGACGGTTGGTTGTAAGTGTAACCAATGTCACCAGTACCATCCGACACATCTGAAATCTCCCACATAAATATGTTGGAGGCATTGCTCTGCGCGTTTAACGACGTGGAAAAGTTGGTCGGATTGGTTACGTTCAGTGCATAGAAACCTTTACCGCCCGCTCCATACCCGCCGACCAGTTCGGTGGTCCATGTGCCGTTAATGAGGACGTCGCCTACCATGGGGGTGGCATCCACATAAAATTGATGAACGTAAGTCGGCATTGTGAGCGAATTTACCCGCGCAGACGTTGTCGTTGCATCCGCTTGCAAGAAGTAGTTTGGAACGTACGCAAATACTTCCATCCCGGTGGCAACATCAAATGCATGTAACATGCCATCGTTGGCACCCACATAAATTACGGGTGAGCGCCCTGTATTATTGGCAATAAAATTGGCGTAACCGGGGAACAGGCTGCCTGAATAGAGTGCACTTGGCACGCCAACGTAGACCGAACCTGAATCCACAATATCACCCAGCTTGGTGGTCAAGCGTGTACGGAATACGCCACCCGTCTTAATGATTTCATTGGATGAATCGCCGCGTATATAGTCGACGCGTTCACTTCCGAGGGTATCGACGGCCTTGGTAGTTGGGTCGATATTAAAGTTCGCCTGTTCGGTCGTAGACAGATTGGACAGCGCAAAGGCAGTTCCCTGCAATGCTGAACCTGTACCCTTAGAGCTGGTAATGATCTGGCGGGTCAGATTGGTCATGTATGTTACGGCGAAGGTGTTTGTCGATCCTGCATAGGTCATGGTTGCACCGGGTACTAACGGTTGCGACACCGTTGGGTCCAGCCAGTTTGCGGCATTCCAGTCAGGCGTAAGTGCGCAGATTGAAATATCGGTTGTGAAAGGACAGGCTTTCAAGGAGCCAATACCGCCGTTGGTTAAACTGTAACCTGCAAAAAAATTTTCTTTGGACGTCGAAATCGATACGCCTGATGTCGAGGGGGCGGCGCCATCACCGGAACTGGTGGCGTTGACGATCGATTGGAATGCGTGTGTCAGACCGTTTTTCAAAGAAACCGGGTCATCGCCTGCATACCAGTTGTCCGGGATATTGTCGCCGCTGGCATTCCATGCCCGGATGGTACTGCCAGATACAAAGGTATTTGGGTTGTATTTTGTCGCTGTTGACGTTTGATCGGTCAGTGTTGTATTAAAGCCGCCGTATTTGGCCAGAAACCAGAATTGTGTTTTTTGTGTTCCGTCATAATTATGGCCCTCCATAACGTCGACGGCAAACGATGTCACTGTTTGAATATCGCCTGCTGGCCTGCTGGCCGCCAGGTCGGGGCGGATATCATTGGTATGCGCCCAGTAGCCCATGTCACCCAGATACTGATTTCCTGAGCTGCCGTATTGTGGCGTATCCGCCGTATTGGCAGGCGAACTGCCAGGTCCTAGCAGCGTCAGAGGTGCGCTGGTGTAGGGCATCGTTGAGTCAGAAGGGACAGAGCCGCTATTACAGGCAACTCCCGCCGGGTTTCCTCCACCGCCAATCTGCGTGTCGCAAGCCTGGTTGTTTTTATCGCCAAGCAGGATCATGTAATTCTGTTGACAGGCACTGACCACAGGATCGCCAGCGGTACCTGCTGCCGGATTATCCGTATTCCCCATGCCGCTAAATGGAATTGCCGGAAAGCCGTCAAAGCGCTGCGCGTAGCTTGACGTCGCATAATTCATGGCTTGTGAATCGTTGGGCAGTCCGCGCAGGTACCTCAGCGCATCGTAATAGAGCTCTGCCATCGGGTCGCCATATTTGTAGGATTTACCTGTCGTGTTTGTCAGTGTTGAATTTGATGGGTAGCCAAACTTGTTCAGATAATTCATGACACCGCTGTTCGATATCGTCGTTCCGGATAACGTGGTACTGGCAGTCGCGTCGGCCGGGTTGGGATTGACAGCATACGTGCCGTCCGTTGCGCTGTATTCGGCATAAGCATTAACTGTCGTTGCGCTCAGTGCAGTGGGTATGTAGGGACCTACCGATTTCATGCGGGCACGTAGAACACCACCCTGCTGTAATTCGGAACCACTGTAGTCTGACAGATAACCAAACGCGGCAAAACGCATATTCTGGTTATATTTCTGCATCAAACCTTCCGGCTTGTAGTTTGAACCGTATTGGGTACAGTTGGTTTCCACACCACCAGTCGCTGAAGGATTGCAGACCTGTACGCGAATGTGGTAACACATTTGGGCAGAGTTATTTAGCGTTGTCGACAACGCGTTGCAGTCGTCCATTGCCCATTGGGCTGTCGTCGCGGCGGAAATGTTTAACGATGGCGAAGAGGCTGACGTCGCGCTGACGATCATTTTGTCGCCCAGACCCGAAATTTTGTATATATAGGTGGTTGTGCTCGCGGTTGATTGCGCAGTCCCGGCAGGTACGCCCAGATTACCGGCATCGGTCGTTGATGCCGTGCGCAATGGCGCATTGATGTCGCCACTGTTGACAGTGGTTTCAGTAATGTTGCCTGGATTGGTATCCATGAACGAGCGCTGCAGGATCGTGTTTGATGCCGTGTCAACCAGTCGCGCGCCACCTGTTAGCGTTTGACGGAACTCATCCAGTACTGACATGGATGCCCAATTCAGGAAATTACCTTTCGGGGTCGTGGTCGTGCATGTAGCCGGTTTAAAATAGGTGTTCGTGCTGGTTATCGGGGTGGCGGTCACATACTGATAGCAGGCGGCTGGATTGAAGTAACCGTAATATGTGTTGGCAGGATTATAGACCCGGGTGTCCGGGTTATTATTGGTGCCAATTGTTCCGTACGCAGATGTGTCTGCCGTTGGAAATTCAGCCGAAAGTGTCAGGACCAGATTGGATAAGGCGCGATCAATATTGGCCAGCGGGACATTGGACGGAGTGATGGTGGTGGCAGCCATGGCAACACTGACCGTGGACCAGAAGGTCGTTGCAACCATTGCCTTATTCGTCATTATCCGGTGAATGTGGTTAAGTAGTTTCATTTTTTTCTCGATTACTTTAAGTGATGACCTGAATGGATTGGTTTAGTTAAGGAGAAGACATACTTTGCAAGACAACTATCGTATTCGGGTTTTGTCCAACTGCACGAGCCGTTATCCGAAAAACGACATGTGAGGTTGCCTGACCATAAGAGTCGTTCAGGCATGAATTAATCGCTCGAAACATTTCGATAATATAGCGCGGCTGGGCATAGACATTCGGTATGGCGCTCGCGCCGGTGTAAGTGCCATACTGAACGGTAGGGAAGGTGCCGGTGTATCCGGGCTGATTCCCCCAGTTGGCTGCCGAGTCGTCCCAGACCGGGACGGTGGCTGTCGATGGCGTATTGCAATCGTTATAGCATTGGCCTCCGGTGCAGGCTGCTGTCCAGTAAGGAATCAGTGACGGTCCCCAGGTCCAGTAACCGGCCGCATCGGCTGCCGAAATGGATGAACGATAACCTGTCGGCCGACAACCGGTCGAACCCGCAGGGCAGAACGCGCCACTGGCTGTTCTTGCCGCTAAATCTCGTTCCGCATCACGTAGCGCCATTTGTGCCGCCTGTAAGGCAACATTGCGGTCGCTCTGATTATTAGCCATGCGCTCCTGGAGTGTGCTGTTGCTGATTGCAGCCAATCCCAAAAATGCCAACAGCAGCATAAAGACCAGCGACACGAGCAGCGAGGCACCGCGCTGATGGATGGGGTTATATCGTGCCACAGGCGTTGGAGTATCGATTTTCATGGGTAGGCATCTGGAATTGTAAAAATATTGTTTTGCAATGCAAAGGTCCGCGTGACAACCAGTCTGGCGCGATTGTCCGGGTAGGTTTTCGTCACTCCGCTACAGTTAACGTAAGTATTGCCAGCCAGCGTGGTTGTATAGTTGACGTTGACCGAGGCAAATTCCATGCAGACCTGAACTGAAATGACATTAACCCAATTCGTGACACTGTTGGCGGGAACATATCGGGCGGCGTAGCCATCATTTGGTACTGCCATAGAAATTACTGATGGTATGACACCGTAAAGTATCTGCATGTCCATAACCCCTTCAGCAACGGGTTTCGGGTGAGCTGTGTCGCCATTCCCTAAACACATCAGCCGGTTGGTGGCTGTATCGACGTAAAAACGATTAATCGCCAGTGGGCCACTCGGACTGGCCCCAGCGCCGGCGACATTATTGCCCGCGCAATCGCCGCCGGCACCGGTACTCGCATTGTAGGCCGGCAAGCTATCCGTATTTGCAACAGGTGCTCGCACGTTATTGAGGTTGGTGGCGGCGGGTTGAACCTGATACGACAGGGTAATTGAACTGGCACCCGTTGTGCCAGCGCAAGTCCATGGGTAACTCGTAAAACTGGTCGACGAAAATAATCCTTCGCATCCCGCCACACCGTGGATTGAATTAAGCCCGGTGCTATAATTGCTGGCACCGCCAAAATACTGCGACAGCAGATCATTCGTTCGAGCATCTTGCATCGCATAAAATTCCTGGTTGGCCAATGAGCCGCTGACAACGAATTGAGTGTTGCCCATGTCAGGACCGACGTCTGCGTAGCCTGCCAACCTGATATGGTATCCAATGGTGTCAAAAGCTGCCTGCGCGGTTTCCTGCAATCGTGAATCGTCATCCTGTTGGCCAAAGGCTTTGACATTCGACACATACAGGGTGCCGACAGAGATAACCAGGATTAATCCGATAGTTACGGATATCATCAGTTCGACTATTGAAAACCCGTGTTCCTTCTTGATGGTCTTTGATTTTTGCATGGTCATAGTCGATTCATGGCATATAAGGAACGGTTAGACAACGTACACCGACGACAGGTGTGCCCGGACACGTCGAATCGGTATTGGGCGTGGAGGCTGCCAGTATTTTGTCCTGCCACATGACGACGATATTGTATGTATAGGTGGCGCCCGTGACCGGAATGACGGCGCCGGTACCTGACGGCAGCTTCGTTTTAAGTCCGGCATTCCATGCTATCAGGTCCAGTGTTGCCATTTGTGCTGAATTACAGTCCGATGAAGTACCACAGCCGGGTGCGGTTAACCCAGCCAGTGCAGGAATTGCGGCGGTATAACCGTTGTTCAATGTGTACGAACCCGCCTGGACTCCTGCCATATTGGCGCGCATCCTGTCTGACAGTTCGTCAGCCAGAAAAGTTGCCTGTGATCGGCTACTGGCTGTTTTGTTATATTTCATCGCCGATAGCTGAAGACCTGCAAGTCCAAGCGCACCAACGGCAAGAACCAGAATGGTCATCAGAAGTTCCATCATTGCGAAACCGGCCAGTCGGTTTGCCTGTCGTTTATTTAGCATCGTTATGCGTCCTTAAGTGCCACAAATAGTGTCAGCAGCATATTGCGTCGCTGTATCGACCCGTGGTCGGCCCTGTGAGTTTATACATATGTATTTACAGTTGGTTGTGGCAGTGGTCCCGCCAGGGCAAACTGTAATGATCGAGCCGGTAAACGTCGGCCCGGGTCGTCCATTGCTGAAAAAAGTCACACTGTTTGTCATCGCGTTACCGGTAGGTACGTTGGCAGTATCAGCATTGGTAAAAGGTGAATAGGCTCTTATTACCGCTTCGCCTGCATCGACCACCGCATTGTAATTGGGATCATAAAAAACAATCCAACCCGATTCCCAACCAGCGGCGGCAGTCGAACAGTTCGCCTGGTCGGTACTTCGGCACATGGTGACGCCATAACCTGATTTGATCGCTTCACTTCGAGCCAGATTGATCGCTCCGACCAGTTTTTCGACGTCAGACGCAACGTGCGAGAATTGCACCACATTGGTCAGTGCGGGTGCTGCGATACCTAACAAGACAGCCGAAATGACAATGGTAATAAGTATCTCGATAAGGGTAAATCCGTTCGCCCGCGGAGGAAAAGGGATTTGTTTGTTGGCGGGTCGTTGCGTAATCAATGACATATCTTAGTTCCAGTTATGTTTAGCCCAGATATTTTGTACGGATTTAAAGCCATTGCACAGTAATGTACATTAACCCAGAGAAACATTGAATTCCACTGGTCAGCCGAAATTGACCGCTTGTCGTGCAGCCCAGCAAGTTTCAGTAACAAACCACGGAATATGGTTTTATTAAAATTATAATTATTTATATAAGGTCAACTGATTTTTTGACCTTTTGGTCGGCCAGCGCGTTTAGCAGTGTCTGGACCGTTCCCTGATCCGGGATGGCCATATCAGGAGCGATTTCGGCGAGCGGCACCAACACGAAGGCACGCAGGTGCATGCGTGGGTGGGGCACCTGCAGGTCTGGGGCATCGATAACCTGCTGGTCATACAGCAGCAGATCACAGTCGAGTGTGCGTGGCGCATTCAGATAAGAACGAACCCGTCCGAACTGCTGTTCGATGGCCTGGAGTCCGGCCAATAATTCAGCGGGCGTAAGCAGAGTCCCAATTTCAGCAACCGCATTCAGGTAATCGTCGCCATCGGCGTCCACAGGCGCGGTGACATAGACCGCCGACGTCTTTGTAACTGTGGTGTGCGGCAGCTTTCGCAGTGCGTTCACGGCAGCGCTGATGGTTTCCAGCCGGTTGCCCAAATTGGCACCGAGGCCGATATACGCGGTGTGTTGCTGGGCAATCATTCGGATGGGTTGGGTGAGGCCGGTTTTTTAGGGCGACGGCGACGTTTTTTTGGAGCAGGCGGCAGGCCTGCCCCGGTTTCCGGAACGTCGCTGTCGGCCACGGGTTTCACGGCCGGTAGTCGTTTCTGACCGTTTTTGGGTGGCGCTTTTTTGCTGGTGCGTTGTGCGTTGGCGACCGCTGACACCATCAGGGTTTCACGCCCTTCGTAATCGGCAACAAAAAAATCCGTCCACCAGTCCGGCAGTTCCTGGTCGATTTCTCCCGACGCAGCGCGTAACACCAGAAAATCCAGTCCGGCCCGGAAGCGGGGATGCTCGATCAGTTTATACGGCGATTTTCCGACACGACGGTCAAAGCGCGGCTGCATGGCCCAGATATCACGCATGTCGGACGCGATCCGGCGCTGCAGGGCCAGCGAGTCAGTTTGAGTTTGCAGCACGTCGTCAGCCGCCAGGTGCAAGGCCGGGATCGGGAATTCGCCGGACGCCTGGTAGGCCTGCCATTTTTCGAGTACCTGGTGCCACAGCAATGAGGCAAACAGGAATCCGGGCGAAACGGTTTTACCCTGTTTTACACGGTCATCCGTATTGGTGAGTGCCAGCGTGACAAATTTGGCGCCGAGCGGCTGTTCCAGTACGACATCGAGCAACGGCAGCAGGCCATGGTGCAAGCCTTCCAGGCGTAACTGTTTTAAGCAGGCAAGCGATTGGCCGCTGAAAAGCAGTTTCAGCATTTCGTCAAAAACCCGAGCCGCCGGCACATTGTCGATCAGGGACGCCATCACGGCAATCGGCGCGCGTGTTGCCGGTGCGATCTCAAACCCGAGTTTTGCGGCAAAGCGCACCACGCGCAGCATGCGCACCGGATCTTCGCGGTAACGTGCTTCGGGCTGACCAATGATGCGCAGCGTTTTTTTGCGTATGTCGGCAATTCCGCCGTGGTAGTCCAGCACCGTCTGTGTCGCCGGATCGTAATACATGGCGTTAATGGTAAAGTCGCGCCGTGTGGCATCTTCGGGTTGTTCGCCGAAGGTGTTGTCCCTTAATACGCGACCGAATTCGTCTTTCGGCGCCCCGTCAGTGGCTGCACCGCGAAAGGTGGTAACTTCGATCAGATCGGATCCGAACATGACGTGGACGATCTGGAAGCGTTTGCCGATGATAAAGGCCCGGCGGAACAGGCGTTTGACCTGCTCTGGCGTGGCGTTGGTGGCGATATCAAAATCCTTGGGCTTGACGCCCAGAAGCAGATCTCGCACCGCACCGCCCACGAGGAAGGCTTTAAAGCCGGCGTCCTGCAAGGTGCTGGTGACCCGGACCGCATTGCCGGACACAAGGTCAGGATTAATGCCATGTTCTCTGGCCGTCAGCGTCTTGAGTCTGGGCGTCGCCGATTTTGAGGGTGAGGTATCACCACTGCCAAAGATTTTACTGATGAGTCGCTTAATCATACCGGTTCATGCCGATTCGTTAAATAGTCTTAATACGGGCCAGCCAGAGCGTTGTGCATGGGCTGTCAATTTGGGGTCGGGGTTGGTCGCAACCGGGTGGCTAACCAGTTCCAGCAATGGAATGTCGTTGTGCGAGTCACTGTAAAAATAGGTGCGCTCAAAACTGTTAAGCGATTTGTTCTGCTGGTGCAGCCAGTCCATCAAGTGTTTTACCTTCCCGATACCGGATGTCGGTGAACCTGCAAGTTTACCTGTAATTCGACCCTCTTTGGAATATTCCGGCAGCGCCGCGATCAATTGCTCAAATCCGAGCGCTTTGGCAATAGGTTCTGTCACAAACCGGTTGGTCGCGGTAATCATCAGTTTCAGATCATTTTTATGGCGTGCCAGCAGTCGATGTGCTTCGGGCAGCAGCGCCGGCTGAATCACTTCCAGCATGAATAACTGGTGCATGGTTGCCAGCTGTTCGGGTGAAAACTGCGACAGGGTGTTGAGGGTGAACTCCAGGTATTCTCTGGGGTCCAGGGTGCCTGCCTGGTATTGCGCATAGAATTCTTTATTGCATTGCTCAAAATAACCGCGGTCTACGGCGCCTATGCTGCACAGGAACTGTCCCCATTCGTAATCCGAATCGATCGGCAGCAGGGTATGATCCAAATCAAAAATGGCGAGGCGCTGTTTATCCATTAAGGTCTCTTTGTTGTTGCATCACTTCACGGAGAAACGGCAAGGTGATGGGTCGTTTAATTTCCATTGCATGGTTGATCAATGCGTCAAGCAGCCCGGCAAGCGAAGGCATATCGCGATGAAAGTGGGTGATCAGGTAGGGCAATACACCCTCCGGTATGGTGACGCCACGCGCACTGGCAGCATTTTCCAGTGCGGCCATTTTTTCCTGATCGGTCAAGCCGTGCAACTGGTAAATCAGTCCCCAGCCCAGACGGGTACGCAAATCGTCCCGTACGGTCAACAAGGCTGGCGGTAATGAACCCGCTGCAACAAAAAAGGCATTGTGTTCCTTGATCTGGTTAAACAAATTAAACGCCGCTATCTGCTGGTTGTCGCTGAGCAACTCACAATCATCGAGCAAATATAAATTGATTTCAGTGCTGTAGTCAAACTCGGTCAGCGCGGCTGTTGCATTTATAGAGCGTGCATGGCCTGTCGTGTCATGGTCGCTCAGTGCGCGCAGCAGATGCGATTTTCCGGAACCGGTTTCGCCCCATAAATAGGCGGCGCGCTCACCGAAACTGCCAGGCAGGCGTTGTTGGAAACGTCGTAACAGTTCCACCACTTCAGCATGCTGACCAACGACAAATGAGTCTAACGTTTCCGGACGGTGAACATCGAGTTCCAGCAGCAATTGTTTCATGGGGTGGTGTAAAAGGGACTTTGATAATAAAGATTACGCAAATGTTTCAGTGCCACCGAGGTAATCGCCGAGGCAGGCAGGGCGAGCAGTACCCCGATAAAACCGAATAACTGCCCGAAAGCGAGCAGGGCAAAAATCACCGCTAACGGCGGCAAACCAATGCGCTCGCCGACTAGCTGGGGTGTCAGATAAAAGCCTTCCAGCAGCTGGCCGATGCCATAAATGATGCCGACCATAATCAGTCCGTGCAGGGGATCGGTTTGCAGGACGGCACCCACCAGCGCCAGGCATAACCCGAAGCCAAAACCGATGTACGGAATAAAGACCAGCAAGCCTGTGAGTATGCCGACCGGCAGCGCCACCGAGAACCCGGCCAGCGTCAGCGAACATGAATAATATGCGGCGAGCAGGAACATCACCAGCAGCTGACCGCGTAAATATTGCGCCAGCAGGTCATCGGTTTCCTTGATCAGGTTGATGGTTTTGCCGGCCCAGCGGCGGGGTACCGCTTTATGCAGTCGTTTCGTGATGGCATGCCAGTCCAGCAGCAAATAATAGAGCACCATGGGAATCAGGAACAGATTGGCGATCAATCCGAGCAGTGCGGTTCCGCCCACCCGAATCGAGGAAATTGCCGAGGCCGCAATCTTCTGGCCACTGTCGGCAATATGCTGGGTAATCAGCTGTTTGATGCTGGCACTGTCCAACTGCACATGAATATTGTATTGCTGCAGGTATGGCTCGAGCACGGCACTGAGCTGGTCGATAAATTTCGGAATCTGGTCCTGTAGCAGGGGGAATTCATTTTCGACGACCGGCAATACGATCAGTATCAATGCAAGAACCGATGAAAAAAGCACAAACATGGCGATAAAGACAGCGATGAACCGGGGCAGCGACCATTGTTTAATTTTAATTCTGCACAGTCGGTCCACCAGTGGATTTAACGTATATGCCAGAATGGCTCCCGCGACAAACGGCATCAACACCGGCCCGAGAATCACCAGAAACAGGACCAGCGCAATGCCTACCAGCAGCCAGATCGCAGTTTGAAATTGTTCTTTAGTAAAGTTCATGGGCTGTTCGCAGGTTTAGGTTTTTTCGCGGGCTTTTTGGGTTAAAATGCGGGTCTTTATCGACATACGGCAATTCGTTGTATAAGTGTTGAATTTTAACCGATAGAATTGCTTTTCAACTATTTTTAGCGCTTCCTTCCCGAAAACATAGCCAGATACCATGACTACCACCTCCAAAGTTCCTCTTTCCTACCGCGATGCTGGCGTTGATATAGACGCCGGTGATGCCTTGATCGATGTTATAAAGCCCTACGCGAAACGGACCCTGCGTGAAGGCGTGCTCGCCGGTATTGGTGGATTTGGTGCCCTGTTTGAAGTCAGCAAAAAGTTCAGGGAACCCGTTCTGGTCGCCGGAACCGATGGGGTTGGCACCAAACTCAAGCTTGCTTTTCATCTGAATCGTCATGATACCGTAGGTATTGATCTGGTCGCGATGAGCGTCAACGACATTCTGGTACAGGGCGCAGAACCGTTATTTTTTCTGGACTACTTCGCGTGCGGCAAACTGAACGTCGCAGCGGCGGCGGATGTGATCAAGGGGATAGCACTGGGCTGTGAGCAGGCCGGCTGCGCATTGATCGGTGGCGAAACCGCCGAAATGCCGTCGATGTACCCGGACGGTGAATACGATCTTGCCGGGTTTGCGGTGGGCGCTGTTGAAAAATCCCGCATTATTGATGGCACCCGGATTAAGCCCGGCGATGTCGTCTTGGGGCTGGCATCGTCGGGGGCCCATTCGAACGGTTATTCACTGGTCCGCAAGATTATCGACGTCGCACAACCTGACCTGAACAGCGATTTCCACGGGCAGAAGCTGGCCGATGTATTAATGGCGCCGACACGCATTTACGTAAAGCCGCTGCTGGCGCTGATTGCCTCGCTCGACGTCAAGGGCATGGCGCACATTACCGGTGGTGGGCTGGTTGAAAATGTGCCGCGCGTACTGGGAACAAATCTGACGGCAGTACTGGATCATTCCAAATGGGTCATGCCACCTTTGTTTGCCTGGTTGCAGGAGCACGGCAAGGTCGCCGATGCGGAAATGCATCGTGTCTTTAATTGCGGAATCGGCATGGTTGTTATCGTCGCGAAGGACGACGCAGCGGCGGCGATGGCGCAGCTCACGGCGGCAGGCGAGCAGGTGTGGCAGATCGGTGAAATCCGCGCGCGTATCGGTGATGAAGCGCAGACCCAGGTTATCTGATTTGCGCGCCACAGGTGGTCCGACGGACTTTATCCGGCCGGACTGTTGCATCGCCGCGCCAGACTGGCGGCCGCCTCTGGTGTGGAATTACAATTTAAGCTCCTGACAGGGGCTTTTTTAATCGTAGTAAATTTACAACAAACTTCCCATGAATGAAATCGACACGCTGACCACCCTTGGATTTACGTTGCCTACGCCGGCCTACCTGCTCGGCGCCATCGTGTTTGGGCTGATCGGCTTTGTCGCCTATCGTTACGGGAAAAAAACCGCGCACCCGCATGTGCGGTGGATAGGACTTGCGCTGATGCTGTATCCGTATGCCATTTCAGAGACCTGGCAGATGTACCTGGTGGGCTTTGCGTTATGTGCAGCTTGTTATTATTATCGCAATCATTAAATGGTATTAATGATAATTTAAGTGATATTATTGTCCATGTTTTCGGTGTTGAAGCAACATTTTCTGGATTTTTTGACTTTTTAACTGTTTTTTTATACAGTAGTTAAAAATTACAGTAGAATACGATTTATCGAAAAAAAGCGTAACGAATCCACGCCGAATCACTACTTCAACCTTTGCTGAGAGAAATCATGGACGACAAAAAAACAATCCCCAACACAGAAAAAGCCAAGGCGCTTGCAGCCGCTTTAGCTCAAATCGAAAAACAATTCGGCAAAGGTTCTGTCATGCGCATGGCAGATGGCGAAGTGGTTGAAGAAGTACAGGTGGTCTCAACCGGTTCCCTCGGACTGGACATTGCACTTGGCGTCGGCGGCTTGCCACGCGGTCGTGTGATTGAAATCTACGGTCCGGAATCATCCGGTAAAACGACCCTGGCCTTGCAGGCAATTGCTGAAATGCAGAAAATCGGTGGCACGTGCGCATTTATCGATGCGGAACATGCGCTTGATGTCGGCTACGCGCAGAAATTGGATGTAAATTTATCGGATCTGCTGATTTCCCAACCGGATACCGGCGAGCAGGCGCTGGAAATTGTGGACGCCCTGGTAAGGTCCGGCAGCATTGATCTGGTGGTCATCGACTCGGTTGCGGCATTAACACCCAAAGCGGAAATCGAAGGCGACATGGGCGCTTCCTTACCTGGTTTGCAGGCACGATTAATGTCGCAGGCGCTGCGTAAATTAACCGGCACGATCAATCGTACCAACACACTGGTAATCTTTATTAACCAGATCCGCATGAAAATCGGTGTCATGTTCGGTAATCCGGAAACAACCACAGGCGGAAACGCACTGAAGTTTTATGCATCGGTGCGTCTGGACATTCGTCGTGTAGGTGGCATTAAATCCGGCGAAGAAGTGATCGGCAATGAGACCAAGGTTAAAGTGGTCAAAAATAAAGTGGCGCCCCCGTTCAAAGAGGCCCATTTTGACATTATGTATGGTGAAGGAACGTCCCGTGAAGGCGAAATTCTCGACCTTGGATCGGATGCGAAAATTGTTGAAAAAGCGGGTGCCTGGTACAGCTATAACGGCGAACGTATCGGTCAGGGTAAAGATAATGCGCGTACTTATCTTAAAGAGCGGCCTGCGTTGGCGCGTGAAATCGAAAATAAGGTACGGGCCCATTTAGGCGTGCCAGAACTTCCCGTCATTGTGGAACCCAAAGTTAGCAGTAAAGCGGCTGCGGCGGCGGCATCGGCGATCGCTGCCGCGTCATCGGACGACAGTTCAGCTGGTTCAGGTAATGCCACCAAAACAGCAAAAGCTCAGTCTAAAGAATAGGGCGCTTCGTTTCCTTTCTTTGCGAGAACACAGTCGGCTTGAATTAAAACGCAAGCTGACTCGTTATGCAGAGGAGGGCGATGACGTCGAGGCGCTGCTGGATTTTTTGGAAAAAATGAAATTTCTCTCCAGTGCGCGCTTTTCAGAGTCATTGGTTCGACGACGTCTGGACAGTTACGGCAATCATCGCATACTGGCTGAATTACAGACCCACGGCCTTGATCCAGACCTGGTGGCCCAAAACAGGGTAGAACTGGCCGAGTCTGAAGTCGCCCGGGCCCGGGCTATCTGGCAGAAAAAATTTGGTCACTTGAAGTCGGCTCGAACCGCTTATCCTGCCAATACACCTGATTCATCTGATACATCTGATGCATCTGATACATCTGATACATCTGATACATCTGATTTCCCGGATCAACCCGATACACTGAATTCCTCCAGATCCTTTAATTCCCCGAAATCTGTCCAGTTCCGCGGGTCACCCGGGTCATTTTCAAGAGAACAACGAGCAAAGCAGATTCGATTTTTGGCGCAACGTGGCTTTTCCTCCGTCGCGATTAAAGCGGCTTTACGTGGCGAATTTGATGAATTGGACGACATTGATGAGATAGATCAAATCGATTAATGGACAATTAACATAGAATTTGAATGTATTTTTTTGCATTGCGTCAATGTTTTCATAAAAAACCTCCTTTTTTTGGGTATCGTGCCCCTCAAATTCGTCAGGATAAAACTGAGAGTCATTGAGCTGTGGTAAACTCCCACGATATTTTGCAGTGCCGCAGGAGCGGCTGTTAGCGTAGAAACTGCGCGAACGACGCTTGATGCGGCTTTTTGAACTTATTTTGTAGATATCCATTACAGGTTAGAAAAAGCCAATCTATTCCCATGCCTTATCCATCCCTTATCTATCCCTATCTCCCAGATATCTTTCAACGTGTCAACAGCCAGGCTGGCATTGCGGCAGTGGCAGTCGCTCTGCATCCGAATTTTTTTAATTTTTTAGTCTCCAATAAAGTTGGAAGGGAAATCGCATGAAAATCCATGAGTATCAAGGCAAAGAAATTCTCCGCAAATTCGGAGTGACTGTCCCGCGCGGTATTCCGTGCCTGTCAGTGGATGAGGCTGTCAAGGCGGCTGAAACATTGGGTGGACCGGTTTGGGTGGTAAAAGCCCAGATTCACGCCGGCGGGCGTGGCAAAGGCGGTGGCGTGAAAGTGGCCAAGTCGCTGGAGCAGGTCAAAGAATATGCGGCCGCCATTCTGGGTATGCAGTTGGTTACGCATCAGACCGGACCGGAAGGTCAGAAAGTACGCCGGTTGCTGATCGAAGAAGGCGCGGACATTAAAAAAGAATTGTATGTGAGTATGGTGACAGATCGCATCAGTCAGCGCGTGGTGCTCATGGCGTCCAGTGAAGGCGGTATGGATATCGAAGAAGTGGCAGCCTCCCACCCGGAAAAGATCCACCATATTGCCATTGACCCCACGGCAGGCCTGCAGGACGAAGAAGCCGATTCGATTTCCCGCAAAATAGGTGTGCCGGAAGGCTCGGTTGTCGACGCGCGGGCGCAACTGAAAGGCCTGTACAAGGCCTTTATGGAAACTGACGCGTCGCTGGCAGAAATTAATCCGCTGATTGTGACAGGCTCGGGAAAAATCATTGCACTGGATGCAAAATTCAACTTTGATTCCAACGCCCTGTTTCGCCAACCTGAAATCGTCGCGTATCGGGATCTGGACGAGGAAGATCCGGCTGAAATTGAAGCCTCCAAATTTGACCTTGCCTACATTTCACTGGATGGCAATATCGGCTGTCTGGTCAATGGTGCAGGTCTGGCGATGGCGACCATGGATACCATCAAACTATTTGGTGGTGAACCGGCCAACTTCCTTGATGTGGGCGGTGGTGCAACAGCAGAAAAAGTGACCGAGGCCTTTAAAATCATGCTGAAAAATCCGGGACTGAAAGCAATCCTGGTTAACATTTTTGGTGGCATCATGCGTTGTGATGTCATCGCAGAAGGCGTGATAACTGCCTCAAAGGCCGTGTCGTTAAAAGTGCCTCTGGTGGTGCGCATGAAGGGAACCAACGAAGACATCGGCAAGAAGATGCTGGCCGACTCCGGTTTACCCATAATTTCTGCAGACACCATGGAAGAAGCGGCCAAAAAAGTGGTTGCAGCTGCTTCCGGATATGCCGACGCGGCAGCTCATTGACGACACACCTAAGGAACCACTATGTCAATCTTAATCAATAAAGACACTAAAGTAATCACGCAGGGTATCACCGGTAAAACCGGCCAGTTTCATACGCGCATGTGTCGCGACTACGCTAACGGACAGAACTGTTTTGTGGCAGGGGTCAATCCCAAGAAGGCCGGCGAAGACTTCGAGGGCATCCCCATTTATGCCAATGTCAGGGAAGCAAAAAAAGCAACCGGCGCGACTGTGTCTGTCATTTATGTGCCGCCTGCCGGCGCTGCTGCGGCCATTTGGGAAGCCGTCGAAGCAGAACTGGACTTAACCATCTGTATTACCGAAGGCATTCCGGTGCGTGACATGATGATGTTAAAAGACCGTATGGCCAAAGCCGGCAGCAAAACCTTGTTGTTGGGTCCGAACTGTCCGGGCATTATCACGCCTGATGAAATCAAGATCGGCATCATGCCCGGACACATCCACCGCAAAGGCCGGATCGGTGTCGTGTCACGTTCAGGTACATTGACCTACGAAGCTGTCGGGCAGTTGACAGCTCTGGGTCTGGGACAGTCGACAGCGGTCGGTATAGGTGGTGATCCGATTAACGGATTAAAGCATATCGACATTATGAAAGCGTTTAATGATGATCCGGACACCGATGCGGTGATCATGATCGGTGAGATCGGTGGCCCCGACGAAGCCAATGCGGCTTACTGGATACGCGACAACATGAAAAAACCGGTGGTCTGTTTCATTGCCGGCGTAACAGCGCCACCTGGCAAACGCATGGGACATGCAGGCGCGTTAATCTCGGGTGGAGCCGATACTGCGCAGGCAAAACTGGACATTATGGAACAGTGCGGTATTAAAGCCACCAAGAATCCCTCGGAAATGGCGCGCTTGCTCAAAGCGATGCTCTGAGTCAGAAAGTCAGCCGGACGATGGTCAGTTGAGACAAAAAAGGGGAGTGCGTTCTCCCCTTTTTTGTCTCATCATCATTTTGGCTTACTAAAAAGTAATGTTTTGAGTTATATTGCTGTGTTAACTAACGGATGATTTGTCGTTGAGCTTTTTATATGAACTTTAATTCGGGCCGAGTTTTGGTTAATTCGCCGGTGTTGAGGTGATCATCCAACTTTATCCATTAATTTCACTGCAGGCGCCGAGATATTTTGTTCATGAATAAGAGCAACAGCATAGACTACGCCGCACAAACGGATGTCGGTTTAATGCGCCTGCATAATGAAGATGCGATTGCTGTATGCCCCGAAACCGGAATGACTGTTCTGGCCGATGGAATGGGTGGTTATAATGCAGGCGAAGTGGCCAGTGAATTGGCGATTGCTGTTATTAAAGACTATATCAACAACCGGTTGAACGGATTTTTGTCGCTGCTTATTCCCCACCAGCCCGACGAACTCGTGCAAATTGTCGGCAGCTCAGTCGAATTGGCGAATAATACGATACTGAATACGTCGATCAACGAACCGCAATTTACCGGGATGGGAACGACACTGGTGATGTCGTTATGCTACGGAAAATCGATGGTTATAGCCCATGTAGGGGATTCGAGAGCATATCGGTTGCGCGGCGGCCGGTTTGAGCAAATCACAAAAGACCATTCGGTGGTCCAGGAACAGATTGATGCTGGCATGATTAGTGCTGAGTCAGCTCAATATTCGGATATTAAGAATTTGGTAACTCGCGCTGTCGGTGTTGGTTACCCGGTTGAGGTGGAAGTAAATCTGCACCAGCTGGAGGTGGGCGATCTGTATCTGCTCTGTTCGGATGGTTTATCCGATATGTTATCGATGCAGAAAATGGATGAAATATTGCAAAAAAATAATCAGACGTTACAGGAAAAGTGCGCTGAACTCATTGAAGAGGCCAACTTGCAGGGTGGGCGAGACAACATTTCCGTCATTTTGTTTAAAATAAACAGTATTAAACAGGGCGGATTGCGCCACCTTTTTTAGTCGCAGGCTGACGGTGGCATTTAACGAAATAGCAAGGGAGTTTTAGAATGGCAAAAATAAGCGTGACCTTGGAAGGCGCGATCTTACAGGAAATACCCATCAATAAGCACAAGATCACGATTGGGCGACGTCCCACGAATGATGTGGTGTTAAACCATCTGGCCATCAGCGGTAATCATGCTGTGATCGAAACACAAATGAATGATTTTTATCTGGAAGATCTGAGCAGTACCAACGGTACACAGGTCAATGGCCAGCCCATCAAGCGTCATTTTCTACAAAATGGTGATGTTATTTCACTGGCAAAATACTTGATTAAATTTGAGTCGGACCCTAAGCTGAATGCAGACTCAGCGCAGGCAAATGGCGCCCGGCCGGCACCGATAAGAAATGCATCGGTCAAAATAATGAATGGAAATAATGCGGGCCGAAATCTGATGCTGACCAAGGAATTGACAACTTTAGGATCGCCGGGTGTTCAGGTTGCTACAATCACAAGAACGAATAATACCTATTTTTTAACGCATATAGAAGGAACCAAGCCGACTCTGGTGAATGAGGTGTCGATCGGTAATAAAGTGCGGGAATTAAAACACGGCGATGTGATTGACCTTTCCGGCACACAGCTTAAATTCCAGATTGATTGACATAAAAATACCGATTCTGATCGGTCGAAATTTGACTTGAATTGTTTGTTTAATTGCAATAAAATCGGTCTGGTTGTGAGTGTGATACGACTATAATAATAGCTGGCTTGGTTTTTGCTTAATCATTTTCATTACTAAATGAACCAAGGAAAGTGAAATGAAAGCGATTCAGAACGGGTTCACACTGATTGAATTGATGATAGTCATTGCTATTATTGGTATTTTGGCGGCGATCGCTGTCCCGCAATATACAACTTATGTAAATAAGGCACATTTTACCGAGGTGGTGCTTGCAACCACCCCATACAAAATTGGCGTGGAAGTATGTGTGGTTCAGTTAAATATCACAACAGCACCCATTGCGGGCTGTTTGCCAGGAACGAACGGCATGCCACCGAATGCAACTGCGCAAGGTAATTCGTTATATGTTGCGACCGTTCTGGCTGATTCAGGAACAGGGACCGGTCAGATTACGGCGACCAGTACAGCGGCACTGAGTGGGAAGACTTATATTTTAACTCCTGCGCTAAACACCACTGCGAACTCATCTGCGCTGGTAGTCTGGAGTAATTCGGGTAGTACTTGTTTGAGTGTAGGCTATTGTTGATGTGGTTTTAAGTCAAAATTTGTCACTCATCTGGATTTGAATTTTGTTGTGACAAAAATTGTTAGTTTTAAGCGTTATTTTTAAGATCAGTTGGATATAGTTGGGTATTTGTGGCAAACTATCGCCGTTGGTACAGTTTGAGTGTTGGCATGATCGTTGCTTAATGTGTTGTTACGTAGAAATAGTTCTACATTACAGGAGAAAGAAATGAAAGCGAAAATTAATCAAGCAGGTTTTACGTTGATCGAATTGATGATTGTTATTGCAATTATCGGTATTTTGGCAGCAATCGCTGTGCCTCAGTATCAAACTTACGTCAACAAAGCCAAGTTTACTGAAGTTGTGAACTCGGTTACACCATTCAAATTAGCAATTGAATTGTGTGCTGTACAATTTACACCGGCAACAGATGCTGCGCTCGGAACTTCTTGCGGTACTGCTGGCGTGAATGGTATACCAGCCGCTATCACGACAGTCACTGGTCAAGGTACAAGCTATGTCGGTAGCGTTGCTTTAACTGCAGGTACTGCCGCAATTACTGCAACATCGAACGGTATTACATCCACAAACTATAACTACATCCTGACACCTTCAGTCAACACAACAGCTAACAGCTCTGCTTTGTTGACCTGGAGCAACTCTGGTTCGACTTGCCTGACAGTCGGCTGGTGCTAATCGTCGCATGAGGAAAAAAGCACGGTTCTCCGTGCTTTTTTTTGGTTTTAACTGTTAACTTTATTGAATTATGAGCAGATATAAAGCTTCGTTAATTCATTTGGCAGGAAGCGCACTTGTACTCCTCCTGGTGTTTTTATTAATAAGTCAGGTCTGGTACCCAGGTGTCCTGTTCTCCAAATCGGCCGGAGTAAAGTTGCTGGAAATCGTCGCCAGTGTTGACCTTGTAATCGGACCGTTGATTACGCTTATCATTTTTGATGTAAAAAAGAAATTGCTCAAGATGGATATGGCGATAATTCTTTTTTGCCAGATCTGTTTCATGTCATATGGTATGTGGACTGTCTTTGTCTCCCGACCTGTGTTTATTGCATTTACAGGAACAAATTTCTACATGGTGAAAGCCAATGAGATTGAACGGAAAGAACTAAAGAAGGTTCAACTTAAGCAATACCAGGATCTACCCTTGTTTGGGCCCGAATTTGTGGGTACCAAGGAACCCGACGACATAAAAATAAGAAACGATATTGTTTTCGCAGGGGCAGGCGGGATGGGCATTCAGAACCTTCCGCAATATTACGTTCCTCTGGACGACGTACAGAGTCAGATTATTGCCAGCGCAAAAACGACCAAGCAACTGGACAAGATTGAACCGGAACTTAAAGCTTTTTTGGAGCAGTACGAAAAAAATCATTCATCAACACCGGTCGCTTTTCTCCATCTGTTTTACAGAGGGTTCAGTTTGTTTGTTGTAGTTAATTCACAAACCGGCAAAATTATTGAAATAATCTGATTGAAAAAATGTTATAAGCATTGCTGTGGTCCCGTTTCAACGTCGTTATTTAAACCTGAACTGACGCAATGCTTAATCAAAAACAATTGAATCGCACGCTGTTTATTTTTGCGGCACTTTTATTCTCAAGTTTTGTTTTTCCCCTGCATTCCCCCCCGTTTCGTACCTATTATCATGAATTGCTCGGCGCGTTGAGTGTTATTTGCGCGCTGGGCTCAATGACCTGTCTGCCACAAATTAAATTGACTATACCAAAACTGGTTATTCTTCCGGTGGGTCTGATCATCATAATTGCTATCCAGACCAAGGTGGGCTTGATTCTTTTTCCAGTAGACATGGTATTTCCCGTACTGACCTTATTGTGTTTTATCTGCGCGCAGATTTTTGGGGCGACAGTCGCAGCGCAGGACAATGGTATTGAAAAGTTAAGCATGGCGTTGGCATTGGCATTTGTCGTGACGGGGCTCGTTTCTGTGATTCTGCAGCACATCCAGCTGTTAGATCTGCATTGGCGACCTCTGGTTTTCCCGTTGCTTTCCAAGGTGCAGGTACGGCCCTACGGAAATCTGGCGCAACCCAATTTATTGGCATTGCTGCTGTGTTTTTCTGTGGCGTCGATCTGGTATATCTACTTAAAGGAAAAAATTAAACCGATCGCTGGCCTGGTCATTGTTGTTTTTTTGCTGTGGGGTTTGGCACTTACTCAATCGCGCATCGCATGGATAATCTTACCAATCTTTTTTGCAGGCTGCTGGCAACCGCCGGCGCATACCCGGAAAATCCCAGGTGCGGTGCTTTCGGCGCTGCTGCTCTGTTTTGTGGCTTTTGTTTTTGTGTTGCCTTATTTCTTTTCTTTATTTGGATTGACTATCGAATCGCTCAAGGAACATGCCGGACAGACGTCGGTTCGAACGGTGCTTTGGCAACAGGCATTGCAAATGAGTTTTATGCACCCCTGGATGGGCGCAGGCTGGTACCAGTTTGGTCCCCAACAGATTTTGTTGTCGACCTATTTCAGTCCGGCCGAATATGCGGATAATGCGCACAATATAGTCATGAATTTTGTTGCTGAAATAGGGTGGCCAAGTACGGTGTTGATTGTTGTTGGCATGGCATATTGGTTCTACTCCTGCTGCATTCGACATTGGCAAAATCTTCAGGTCAGGTTCATGAGCCTTACATTGCTTGCGGTAGCTGTACATAGCATGGTTGAATATCCCATGTGGTTCTGTTTCGTATTGATGCCCTGTGGCGTCATGCTTGGCGCATTGCATGTTGAGAACTTGGGTCTGGAGCGCGTGGTTGTTTCAAGGAAAGCCCTGATTGCATTTTTTGTGGCGGCGGCAATTATTGGCGCTGACGTTACGTGGGATTATGTTCGTGTTGTCTATGGATTTGTTGCCTTAAATTGGCAACAGGAGGGCAAAAAAACAGGTCTGGGTAGCACAGAGAAACCCGAATTTACCTTGCTGCCCCAGTTTTATGATTATTTTCGAATTTTAAAAATCGATGTTGCGCCGGGAATATCCAAAGAAGATCTGAAATTTGTAGAACAACTGTCACTGCGATTTGGTCATCCGGTGGTGCTGAACCGACTGGCGTTAATTTATGCAAATAACGAAAAGCCGAATGAGGCACTTCAAGTCCTTATTACGATGCAACGATTATTCAGGGTACAGTATGTTGACAGCTACGCAGACTGGAAAAAATATGCGCAGCTTTCACCCGAGCTGTACGGCGAAATATTCAAACGATTGCCGCAGCCAGACACGATCGGCGAAGCGACTACGTCCAAATAGTTCAGGTTGAGCAATTAAAATCTGGAGTGTCGACTGCAGGGCCTGTCAATTTTGGTCACCGTTTATTATGTGGGGCAAACGATACGCTATCTGTTTATGAATTGGGCAGAGGTTGAGGAAAATTGTCTCAAGAACCCCAGCATCTGTTTAAGGGATTCTGGCCCGTCAAGCGCATTTGCTTTCGGTGTTGAATATTCCAGGTACAAATTATCGTCGTTGGAAATCATAAAATCACTGCTGGACTCGAAAGATTTAACCAGGTGGTTCACGTCGTCTGGTGTCAGCATCAGCGTCCGGGAAATTTCTGCTGGTTTCAGGTCCGCCTGCTGCAACAGCGTCAGTAAGCCGGCATGGTCGGTCATTAATTTCAGCGCTACCTCGGACGGCAGGTGTTGTTCATTCTTTGTGGCGATTATAATTCCTTGCCCACCAATAATATACAACCTGACGTTTGGGAAAACGGATCGGACTGTACTCAAGATGCATGCAATATCAACGGGCGTCATGTGATGTAACTGTACCCACTGCTGAAGCACACCATTGTCAGTCAATCGTTTTGAAACCAGCTCATAGAATTCCTGATTGTAAAGTGATGCTGCGCCCGCGAACCAGATCGATGTTATTTCCATGCTGATGAGATCGTATTTTTTATTCTGCAATAAAAGAAAGTTCCTGCCATCAGTAATGTAAGTATGAACGCCTGCTTGCTCTGAAACCCTGGCATTCACATTTGAAAAATGTGTATTCGCGAGTTGGATAAGATCTTTACTCAAGTCGACGATATCGAGTTGGTTAAAACCAGATTCTTTGATCGCTCGCGCACTGACACCTGTTCCGTAGCCGATAACCAGAGCGCTGTCTCTGTACGACGTGTGCAATAGCGGGGCGATTGCGAACCCGAGTTGAGCCCGCATTTCACCCTGGATATCATTGTTTCCCTGAAATTTGCCGTTGGTAAGCAGTGTTTTAACCTGGACATTTACACTGTTCTGTTTAATCGCCACTGAAGTCAATCCACCGTCCACACTCTCAGTGTGTGCGATCACATGACCGTTATTCTGGAACTGGAAATAGACATTCGATCCTGAAGATAATTTTGTATAGTCAAATGTGGATGGCTGTCCGGCAAATAAAATGAGAACCACCATTGTGCAACCCAGAACCAGACCATTTTTCAGTCTCTTGACTGACAGTGCCGCCATCAAACTGGCGATTAGGCAGATGGTTGCTGCGACCCAGATTGATTTTTGGGTACCTATCATCGGAAGCAATATAAAACCGCCGGCTAATGTCCCAACAATGTTGCCCACGGTATTTATGCCAATGGCGCTGCCTAGCAGGGGTACCTGATTTTTCTTCTGATTTTTATGGGCGACAAGCTCAATGGCTAAAGGGTAACAGGCGCCGATAATCAATGCCGGCGGAAACATCATGAACCAGCATGCGATAGCCCGGATCGTTTCACGTTCGATAAAATTCAAATGGTAGGGATAAACCCCGTATGCCGCAAACATGGCTGGCAGGCTGTTCCATTGAAAATTGCCAATTAACAGTATGCCTGACAAACATGAGAGCAGAACGGAAAGTACCAATGTGATTGATATTTTAATATCGAGCAGATGACGCGCTGCAATGGAGCCTGCGCCCAGCCCTAATAATAATGAAAACAGCATCAAAGAAAATGCATAGACGCTATTGCCCGCCACAACAGCCAATAACTGCATGTAGTTCACTTCAATTAACAGTGTTACGCAACCTGTCAGGAATAAAGTGAGCATGGCGGACCAAACTGCCCGGTGTTCGGCGGGTTGCGAGGTGACCTGTGACAGGTCATCAGCATGAGTTGTAGTCACTTCACCCGTTTTAAAGTGGGCCGACTTGTTTAACTGCATTGCAGTCAACGCCACTGCCATACTTCCTACGGCGCTCAACGCAATTGAGCTGGATACTCCCAATGTTGGCAGCAGAATATAGCCGGACAGGAGTGCGCCGGTTGCTGCCCCTAACGTATTTGCACCATACAGGTTTGAAACGGCACCGCCCGCCGTCCACCCTTTGCGCTGCAATTCGGTCACCATGACAGGCAAGGTCATGCCCATAAGTATCGTTGGAATCAGAAGTACAAGGCCGCCAGCCCCCATGCGCAATATTATCAGGACCGGGGAATCAGGTGGAATGGCTTGTGCCATGGCGACATAAGCCACTTGTACGTAACGGAAAAAAACAGGCGTTGCCAGACAATACAGTCCAATGACCAGCTCACAGCTGGCATACAGAATCAGGCCACTTTTGGAGCTGCGGTTGACCACCAGTCCGCCGAGCCATGCACCGATAGCCATACCACTCATATATACGATAAGTATAGTATAGGTGGCCGTTGACATGCTTCCGAAAGTTAATGACAGTTGTTTTGAAAATACGACCTCGTACATTAATCCGGTGAATCCGGAAACGAAGAACAGGGCCGGAATAACATATTTTCTTGGAGAGACTCCTTTCCCCGTCATGCGTTGCGCTAACGGTGTGCAGTATCCCCACACTTCGTATGGCCAAATCCGTTGATACACAAAAAGGCTGCCGAGGATGGTAATAAGGCTGACCAGGTAAATAAGACCAGGGATGACCTGAAATAAAATTAATCCATAACGCACTAATACCACCCAACCTAACCATAGGCTGATACCCGCGATGATGGCAAACAGGCGATATTTCTGACCCTGGTCTGTTACGTGCGTGCAGTAAGACTGGATGGCAACAATAAACGGGAACGACACGACCAGATCGATGAGGTAGTGTTCTCCCTTGCCCAGTGTTGCCATAAAAGTTAACGCGGTCGCAACGTAAAGAAGCAGGTTGAGAATTTTGGAACGCTGGTAACGTGCTGTGAATACTAACATCAGGCAGGTGCCGAAATGCATGGAGGGGAGGCCATTGCGGTATACCGGAGTAACGATCGTGCCAAAGTCAATGACTTTGCTTAATTCGGGTAAGGCATTTGGAAAAAAATCTTTGCCAAATAAATAAATCGGTCCGGTGATCGGGCACAGGTGATAAGCAATCAGGCAGGATAACGTGGACACAACCCAGACAAGTAGCATGTTTGCAGGTGGCATTTGTTTGCATCGCAGCTGCAGCGCATAGATCAATGGGAAACCAAAAGCGATGAATTCGTAGTCGGCATCCAGAATTGTCGCCAGGCGAGGTACCGCAGCATAAAGCTTTGCGATAGCGGCGCTCGGGTTAAATCCTGATGTGGCATCAATATGATAGGCCACCGCATCAAACGTTATCGGGTGTAACAGTGTGGTCAAATCGAGCAGGGTATATGCGCTGAACTGCAATATGTTGGCGAAAACATAGAAGTCAATTAATTTTTGCCTTGTTTGCTGGCTTTCTTCACCTTTCTTTGTGGTGAGCAGGGTCAACAAAATGGAGGCCAGTCCGATTCCAATGCTGGAGATGACGATATTGTTAAAGCTCCAGAATTGCAGATTCCATTCGACTGGGTGAACCAGCCAGACTAATCCGAATGACGCAATGCCCGCTACGATCAATACCCCCTAATCTTTCAAGTCTCTTCGGATTGCAAGGAAAGGAATCAGGCAGGTGATCATAATGTAGCCAGTAATCACATAGAGCTTGATCGAGCCAAAATTGCTAAAAATATCCAGATTTCCGTTATTTTGAGTTATCCCTGACTTGAATAGCAAAAAGGACAGTAACAGCATCAAAATGGATATGGTTCTTATTATTTTATGTTCGTCAGTTATTTTCATTTTCTGGTTCTGTGATGTGTGTGTGGGATTTCCAGGTATAGGCAGAAATATTATAGCGCAGGTGTTCGATTTCAGATGTTGCGGGCAATTGAATGCGAGCAGCAACTTGCACTGCACAGAGCGGACTGAATCACATCCAGCGCTCTCTGTGGTTCCGATTTACCGCACATGAAAATATCCACGGCGGCAAACCCCGACTCGGGCCAGGTATGGATCGACATATGCGATTCTGCCAGCAGCACGACGCCGGTTACACCCAGTCCTGGGCCGAAATGATGAAAGTGGCTGGATAAAATGGTTGCACCCGCCGCTATGGCGCTGTCGGTCAGCATTCGTTCCAACAAGGGTAAATCGGCGAGTTTGGCAGGACTGATACCGCGTAAATCGGCCAGCAGGTGCTGGCCCGCTGGCTGGAACCGGGTTGACGTCATTTGTGGCCGCCACTGCCACCGACGCCACCACTGCCCCAGGAACCGCCACCCATGAACGAACTCCAGCCGCTGCCGTGGCTGGCGCCGGTATGGTACGGGTCATTGGTTCCTGCAGCCAGCAATTTTTGCCACGCAAATCCGGTGGTGAGTATGGTGACAATGATTGCGTAGATGGTAAATTTTTTATTCATTATTGTAGGTATCCAGATACCTGGCGGGATAGTAGATGGCAGCGATGCCAAAGCCAATTGCGAGCCATGAGAGTGGCGAGAGCAGCAGCGGAATCAGGTTTAACAGCAGAATGATCCAGATGAATTTGGTCGAAACGCTTTTTATCGATTCGGTGCTACCGGTTTTGTGCGCATCCACTGTCTGTCCAAACCAGGCGTGAATCTGGTCAGCGCTGACTGGTGTGGATTGTGACCAGGTGATTTCAGATGCGGTTATTTCAGCAGCGAGTTTGATCTGTCCGTTCTGAAATTCGACGACTTCAGTCTGGTAGCCGATGCCGACGCGCCAGTTGAAGGCGCCGATCGCGTAGATGACCCGTGCCGGATAACGGTACAGCTTGTTATACGTTGTATTGCCGAGCACTGCAGCATTCTCCTCTGCCCAGATCGGCCACTCATCCATGACGTGCGCCCTTGCCCAGCCCTGGTCTGTTTCAATTATCCAGAAAAAGCCCGCAGTGGGATGGTGTAACAGGTATTCTGTCCAGACGCTGTTTTCATTGTCGGCGACGCGCATCAGGCCGATGATCTGGAACGCTTTGCCGTTGATGGTGGCCTGTGCGCCCAGTTCGAGAGTGGTTGCATGCTGCGCGACTGCATTGGCCTGGGTTAATACCTGTGCCGTGCTGCCTGATACATCGACCTGTGCGTGGCAACTTGGACAAATTAACGTGGAGGTCAGTCCCGGTACAATCGAGGTGTTGCTGCCGCAGGAAGGGCAGGTCAGGGTCTGGATTTTGCCATGGTATTTACCGGCTGCCGCCTGGATCTGGTCTTCCTCGCGCAACAGCTGGCATTTTAGCTCGTCCAGGGTAACGGCCTGGCCAACAAAAATCCTGGGCGTGCCGGGCTCGGAATAATCCAGTGTCAGAAAACTGCGGCCACTGCGCAGATCAGCGACTTTTGCCTGCCAGCCGCTGCCAACTTTAAACGGCAACTCGCCCTGACCGCCGATACAATCTGCCGTCCTGACATCGGATGCGGTATAGCTGTGTCCGCCGATGGTATAGGCACGCGCGGGAATGAGCGACGTAAAAGGAGGGACGTTACTGCCACCGTGAACTTCGGAGGTGAGCATGTACTGGCCCGATGCATCGCCGAGCCAGGCCGTTTTCCCGTTGTCGAACATCACGTACCATTCATTCCACATGCCGTCGGCGTAACGTAACTGTATGCGACCTATCACGGTAAACACATTACCGCCGAACGTTCCGGAGGTGTTGATCTGTATCGGTGAATAATCTTCCAGCACGTCAGACATCTTGCCAAGATCCTTGACCGAATCGAGGTCTTTCAGTACGGTGGTTTTACAGTACTCGCAAACGGCCATGACCGACGCGGTTGACCGGAATTGAACTTGTGCTCCACAGCTTGGGCAAGAAATAGTCTGCATGTGGTTTAGACGCTACCCAATAAGTTTTTTAAGCAGTTCGGTTTTGGCAGTATCGTAATCGGCAGCGGAAATCAATCCTTTGTCCAGCAAGCCTTTCAGTTTTTCGAGGCGGGCTTCAACCGGCTCATCGCCCGGCACCGTGGCTGCCGCAGTAACGGTTGCTGCAGTTGCTGGCGAGGTGGTCATGCCCTGCGACATGACCTGGCCGAACGCCACGCCCGATGCCAGGCCGGCCCCGAGTCCGGCCAGGCCGCCTTCGTTTTGGGCAGCCAGTGGAATGGAGCTGGCCACCTGATATTGGGTAAAGCCGGCCATCTTGTCATGGCTTAATCCGCCTTTCATTCCGGCAGAAATGCGCTCATCCAGCGCAGCCTGCAATTCCTCTGGCAGGCTGACGCTGGTGACATTGAATTCATCCAGTCCCAGTCCATACTTGTCAAATGCCTTGCTCAAATCACCTTTAACCTGTTGCGCCATCAGGGTCTGGTTGGCAGCCATATCCAGAAAGGGCACATTTGCTGCGCCCAGTGAATTGGCCATGGTGGCCATTGTAATGCCACGTAACTGGTCTTCCACTTCGTCACGCGTGTACTGGTCGCGTGTGCCACTGATTTCAGTGAAGAATTTCTTCGCGTCGGTGATCCGGTAGGAATACATGCCGAAGGCACGGATGCGCACCATGTCAAAATCCTTGTCGCGGATCGTGATCGGCTGCGCCGTACCCCATTTACGGCCGGTCTGGATACGTGTGCTGAAAAAATAAACATCGGATTTAAACGGGGACTCAAATAATTTGTCCCAGTTTTTCAGATAGGTCAGTACCGGCAGCGTGTTGGTGGTCAGTTTGTGGTTGCCGGGGCCGAATACATCCGCCACCTGACCTTCATTGACGAAGACTGCGATCTGTGACTCACGAACGGTGAGTGTCCCGCCATTCTGGATTTCAAAGTCCTGCATCGGATAACGCCAGGCCAGCACGCCATCCACCTCTTCGTTCCATTGCAGAATGTCGATAAACTGTTTTTTGATGAAAGATCCAAAGCTCATGATGTTCTCACTTGTGTCTGTGACGTGGTTAATATACCAAAGATCAGGAAATAATCCGAAAAACCGCCGATAAAAGGGTCAGAAAGAATCAGGAGATGCAGGCCGCGTTAATCGCTCCTATGCACAGCGATATCGCGCCCATTAAGCCACCAAAGGCGGTGTTGCCGGATTCAATGTGGTTTTTGGAGATGTGCAGCAGGCGCACCGTCACGGCGTAGGCGACCACCTGCACGACCATTGCGCCAGCCGCCCAGGCCAGAAATTCGACATAACTGGCTGTGTGCAGGATACTTGACGCAACGGGAAGGGAAAATCCGATGAGTGAACCACTGGTGGCAAGCATCGCCGCATTATTGCCTTGACGGATCAGCAAGATTTCATCGATCGTGGTGATGTAGGTGTAGACAATAAAAAAAACCACGAGGAGTGCACAGCCGGTCAGCAAATGGATCGCATAATTGATAATCGCAGGCATCGGACCCTCACTTTTTCAGATGAAATGATGTTGTCAAAATTAGCGGCAAATTCGCTAATATGAGTTAAAGTATATTAAACCAAAAGACCCGCCATGCCTAAAAAAATATTAATCCTCTCCGTCTTTATTGTCGCATCCTGTGGCCTCGCGTATGAGCTGATTGCCGGTGCCCTGTCGAGCTACCTGCTGGGTGACTCCATTCTGCAGTTTTCAACCATCATAGGCTGTTATCTTTTTGCTATGGGCGTAGGTGCGCATTGTTCAAAATTCATACGGGACGAGGACCTGCTGGCGCGCTTTGTGGATATTGAACTGGCGGTCGGTTTTATTGGCGGCATGTCTGCAGCTCTGCTGTTCCTGACATTTTCGTGGATGGCTGCGCCGTTTCGAACGCTGCTTTATGTGCTGGTTTTTCTGATCGGTGCGCTGGTCGGGATGGAAGTACCACTGGTCATGCGTGTGTTAAATTCCCGGCAGACCGAATTCAGTGAGCTGGTCAGCCGGGTGCTGACGTTTGATTATCTGGGTGCACTGGCTGTTTCGTTACTTTTCCCGCTGGTACTGGCGCCTTATCTGGGGCTGGTGCGGACCGGATTTTTATTCGGCATGCTGAATATTGGCGTTGCGCTGTGGACGATCCACACGTTTCGTCACGAATTAAAACAGGTGGGCACCCGTCTGTTGCGTGCCGCGACCGTGCTCTGCCTGCTGGTCGCCGGATTTTCATTTTCGGACACCATGGTCTACTGGGGCGAGCATGGCCTGTACGGCGACGAAATTATTTATTCGACCACGACCCCCTACCAGCGACTGGTGATCACACGCTGGAAAGATGATTTGCGCCTTTACATTAACGGCAATCTGCAATTTTCGTCCCGTGACGAATATCGTTACCATGAAGCGCTGATTCATCCGGCACTCGAAACCCTGCCCTGGGCGCGCTCGGTACTGATCCTGGGTGGCGGCGACGGACTGGCGTTGCGTGAAGTATTACGCTATACCAATATCACCTCGGTGACGCTGGTGGATCTGGATCCTGCCATGACCACGGCGTTCACCCGGCGCGACGAGCTCGCCCGACTCAATCTGCACTCGTTCAGTGACCCGCGTGTCACGGTGATCAATGCGGATGCGGCAATCTGGCTGCAGCAAAATCAGGACATGTTTGATGCCGTGATTGTCGATTTTCCCGATCCTTCCAGCTTTGCACTGGGAAAATTATATTCGGTACCGTTTTACGGCATGGTAAAAAAACACATGGCGGTCAACGGCCTGATCGTGGTGCAGTCGACGTCGCCGTTTTTTGCCCCGCATGCGTACTGGACCATCGATGCCACGTTAAGGGAAGTCGGGTTGATGACCTATCCCTATCATCTGTATGTGCCTTCATTCGGCGAGTGGGGCTTCGTCATCGCCTCACCTGAACTGCACTTTGAGGTGCCCACCCATTATCGGTTGCCGATGCGCTATCTGAATCAGGAAACGACACGGGAAATGTTCCAGTTTCCGCCGGATATGCAACGGCTCAGGATGGAGCCGAATCGTCTGGACACCCAATCGCTGGTGCGCGAGTTCGAGCAGGATTGGCGTCAGGTGATCCGGTAATGGATCGACGCTCATTTTTACTGTGGAGCGGGATGGCCGGGGCCGCGGGTCTGGCCAGTGCCGCCGGGTTCTGGCGATGGCAGGAAATTCCGGCGAGCGTGGCGTCTCCCGGAAGGCTGGAAGGCCATTATTTACGTGACCGGCAGAGCTTGCCCGCCCCATCGGAAACATTGCATGCCGATATCGCCATTCTGGGCTCCGGGATTGCCGGCCTGACGGCTGCGTGGAAGCTGAACCGGGAAGGGCATGATGACTTCTTAATGGTGCAGGGCCCTGAGCTGTTTGGCAACGCGGCCGGTGGCATGATGGATGGCATGCCTTACCCGACGGGCGCGCATTATTTACCGGTTCCTTCAGCAGAATCGTTCCATGTGCGTGAAATCCTGTCGGATCTGGGCATCATTCTGCGTAATCCGGAGAGCGAAAAGCCTTATTACGATGAACGGTTTTTGCTGCATGCGCCGGAGGAACGTTTGCTGTACCAGGGGCGCTGGCAGGAAGGTGTGATTCCCGGCGAGGGTGTGCCACAGCAGGATTTGATTGAACACCGGCGGTTTTTCAGTGAAGTCGATCGCTTGCGCCAATATCGTGATGCCAGCGGCAAACGTCTGTTCGCGATTCCAAGCGTGCTGTCTTCCAGTGATGCCGAATGGCAGGAGCTGGACCGGATTACCTTTAAACAGTGGCTGGATAAAAATAATTATAAATCAGCGACATTGCACTGGTATTTGAATTATTGCTGCCGCGATGATTTTGGCGCACGGTTCGATAAAGTCTCGGCCTGGGCAGGACTGCACTATTTTTGCAGTCGCATCGGTAAGGCAGAAAATGCAGAAAACGGGGCATGGCTGACCTGGTCCGGCGGCTTGCAGCCGCTGGCGGACGCGATGGATAAAAAGGCCGGTTCGCGCAGGAAACCGGGGACGGTTTTCCATGTCGGGACGACCTCACAGGGTATTGAGGCGCACTGCTTTGAGATAAAAAACGGTCAGCCCAGAACCTACCGGATTCTGGCGCGAAAGGCTATCTGTGCCATGCCGTTATTTGTGGCAGCACGTGTTGTCGAATCCATTCAGGATCTGGGCTTTGATCCGCAGCAGCATATGCCGTCGTACGCGCCGTGGCTGGTTGCGAATTTTCTGATGAAAGAATTTCCCTTTGAGTTGCCGGATGCGCCACTGTCCTGGGATAATGTCGTGTATCAGGAACCGGGTCTGGGTTACGTGGTATCGACCCATCAGGATATTCGGGTTGCCCCGCCGCCGGAAACGGTATTCACGTCGTATGTGGCCTTGTCAAATCATGATCCCGTCGCTGCGCGGGCCTGGATGATGCAGGCGACACCCGCTGAACTGCTTGATGTGGTCAGCGCCGACCTGAAATCAGCCTATGGCTGGAAATTGGCTGCCTGTGCCAGGCGTGTGGAGATTACGCTGCGCGGCCATGCCATGGCCATACCCATGCCGCAGTTCCGCAGCAATCCCGGCCTGAAGGCCTTGCGTGAATTGAATGGCGCGCTGCTGTTTGCGCATTCGGATCTGTCCGGCTTTTCGGTGTTTGAAGAGGCCGCGTGGTGGGGCTACCGGGCCGCGACACTGGCGCTCGGAACTGACCCGGCCACGGCAGTCACGAAAGGCTGATAGCGTCATGGCGACAATCTGCGTGGCAGGCCTTTATTAAACGAAGAATAACTCTAACCTGATCGATCACATTGGCGTATCATTCCTGTTTTAAAAATTGACAACGAATTCCCCGATCTGGAGTAAATCATGTACCCCGTGGTATTTAAAAAGGTCGTAAAAACCTACCATCTTGACGCTGTTGATGTGCCGGCATTGATTGATATTGACCTGGACATTCGTGCCAACTGTTTTACCGTGATATCCGGCCCTTCGGGCAGCGGAAAAACAACCCTGCTTAATCTGATTGGCTGTATCGACCGGGCGGACTCCGGAGAAGTGGTGGTGGCGGGGAAAAACGTCAACACCATGTCTGACGATGCATTATCGGATTTCCGTGCGCATCATCTGGGCTATATTTTTCAGAATTTCAATCTGCTGCCTGTCCTGTCCACTTTTGAAAATGTCGAGTACCCGCTGATTCTGACCAAAGTGCCAGCCGCCCGGCGCAGGAAAAAGGTGATGGAACTGCTGGATGCGGTCGGATTGGCGGACCGGGTGCAGAACCGACCGGGGCAATTGTCGGGCGGTCAGCGCCAGCGTGTTGCGATAGCGCGGGCACTGGCCACCGATCCCAAACTGGTGCTGGCTGACGAACCGACTGCAAATCTGGACAGCCAGACCGGTGCGGCCATCATTACCTTGATGCGGCAGATGCAACGCGAACTCCAGGTTTCTTTCGTTTTTTCGTCGCACGATCCACAAGTGCACGCCGAAGCAGACGATACCATTTTTATTCGTGACGGACGCATCGTTGCGGTCGAGCGCAAGCAGGCGGAGACCGCATAATGAAGACTCTTTCCCTGGCATTAAGAAACCTGCTGCGAAACCGGCGCCGTTCATTGACAACCCTGCTGGCGATGATCGTTGGCCTGACCTCGATTCTGCTGTTTGGCGGCTATCGATCCAATATCATATACGGTATTGAATCCGGCTTCATTCAGGGTAGTGGTCATTTGCAGATTCAGCACAAGAATTATTATCTGGAAGGGGGCGACAATCCGACTGCGTATGGCATCACCGATTACACACAGATTATTGAGGTGGTTCGGCACGACCCGGTTTTAATGCCAATGTTGACGATGGTGACACCCACTTTGCAGCTTGGCGGCCTGGCGGGCAATTTTGCAGCTGGCGTATCCCGTTCGGTCTTTGCCCTCGGAATGGTATCGGAAGAACGCAGTCAGATGGAAAAGTGGAATGACTACGGTCTGGTCAGTTACGTGAAACCGCTGGTGCTGGTCGGCACCAGCCAGGATTCGGTGGTGATTGGCGAAGGCGTCGCCAAAAAACTGAAGCTGTGTAACGTGCTCAACATTAAAAACTGTGTCCAGACCGAAACGCCGGTGGTCAGCACCGGCGCCGAGGCGCCTTCGGACATTCTGGCGCTGTCAGGCCTCGAGCAGGGCGCGGCAGATCAGGCACCGCGGCAGGGTGCCCAGATAGAAATGCTGGCGTCAACCGCACACGGCGCCCCGAATGTGGCCAGTCTGACTGTGGTGGGCGCGAGAAATATGGGGATCAAGGCGCTCGATGACGTTTACCTGGCGATGCATTTGAGTCAGGCACAGAAATTGATTTATGGATCGTCGCAACCGCAAGTGACTGCCATACAGATCCAGTTGCACCATACCAGTCAGCTGCCCGCTGCGCAGGCAAGATTAAAGGCGCTCATTGCCCGGCATTTCCCGGATCAGCCGCTGGAAGTGCTCGATTTTGAAACACTTAACCCGATGTATGGACAAACGGCCCAGTTCATGAATTCGATGTTCGGCTTCATTGCAACCCTGATCGCGGTCATTGTACTGTTCACCATTGGCAATACCATGAGTACCGCAGTCGTGGAACGTACCGTTGAAATCGGGACGTTGCGTGCCATGGGACTTCGTCGTTCCGGGTTGCGGTTCCTGTTTTTGTGCGAGGGTATCCTGCTGGGAATAATCGGCGCTGCGGCAGGTGTGGTGTGTGCGCTGATCATTGCGTATCTGATTAACCATAGTGGATTGACCTGGATTCCCCCGGGCTACTCGTATGCTTATCTGATACTGGTGCGCGTCTGGCAGGATCCGACCCTGTTGGCAGGCAGTGTCACAGGCCTGATTGTCGTGACCGTCATTTCAGCGTGGTGGCCGGCAAACCGGGCTTCAAGGATGATGATAGTTGACGCGTTGCGTCATGTCTGACGCCGGGTCGCGAACTGTCGGATGAATGTTCAGGCGTCGCTTACGTAGAGCAATCAAGGAAATAGCATGCACTTAATTAAAAAAAGCTGGATAAAAGTCACGTCTCACGCTGCTTTGGTTGCGGTCGTGTATGTTACCGCGGTGACCGCCACCCTGGCGGCGCCCACACCCCAGGAAATTCTGGCGGCGAGTGATTCGGTTCGAAACCCCGATTACCCGTTCGGATTGACTAACACCCTGGTCGAATACCGCAACGGCAAGCAGACGGACAGCAGTACATTGGCAATTTATTCAAAAGCGGATACCCAGAGCGGTCAGTTTCGCAGCCTGATTCGCTATATCGCACCAGCACGCGATGCCAATAAACTTATTCTGTTCAGTGGCCGCGACCTATGGTTCTATGATCCGTCCAGCAAAGCGAGTATTCGTATGTCGCCCCAGCAGCGCCTATTGGGACAGGCATCGAATGGTGACGTGCTTACAGTAAATCTGGCCAAAGATTATCAGGCGAGTACCGCTGTTGAAGAAGACGCCGTGGATGGTGACCGGCAAACCAAACATTGCTACAAGGTCGCGATGCAGGCCAGTACCCCGGATGCGACTTATCACCACATTGAAATGTGGATTGAAGTGGCTGACTTTCATCCGGTAAAAGCACGTTTTTATTCAGACAGCGGGAAAATGCTGAAGAGTGCCTATTATCGCCGCTATCAGAAGCAACTCGGTGTTGACCGGCCCACTGAAACAGTGATTATCGATGGTCTTGATCCGAACTGGGTAACCGTGATGCGCTATTCAGACATGGTCAAGCGCGAGGTTCCGGAGCTATGGTTGCAACGTGATTATTTACCACGGTTCAAACCTGAATGAAATTTACATTGTATGGTCGGGCAGCACTTGGCATGCTGACTGGCTTATTTTTATCGTGCAACGTTCTGGCTCAGCAGGATGCCGATCTTGATGCGTTAAAACTGGCTGATCAGATGACGCTACCCAGCGAATCGCCCAGTAACTGGCGTGTTTTTACCGAGGGCGCTCTGGGTGCGGCGCAACAGCGCGCAACGGGCAGTTTTCAACCTGAGCAGCGGTTGTCCTTTGACGTGCAGTATGACAACTCCCTGTCGCACGACTGGCGATTCATGTTTGCCGACCGGATGGATGTGGATAACCCGGCTGAGCCGCCCTACAATCACACGATTAATACCATCAAGGAAACGTATCTCAGCTGGCAGGCTGACAGCGATCTGATGATTGATGTTGGCCGCATCAATGACCGTCATGGAGTGGCCAGCGGCTATAACCCCACCGACTTTCTGAAAACCGATGCAGTGCGTTCTGAGGTGTCGGTTGATCCGGCGAGTTTAAAAGAAAACCGGCAGGGCAGTGTCATGGTGCGCGTACAGTCGCTCTCGGAAAGCAGTTCAACAACACTGCTGTATTCACCCCGAATCACGAATCAGTCGAATTCAGTGAACATGAATGATTCCAGTTTCAGTCCTGATTTCGGTGCGACCAATAATCAGAATCGCTGGATACTCAGTTACAGCAATAAAGTGACTCATGAATTTAATCCCCAGGTGCTGGTGTACCAGTCGGACCAGTTGCCGGTACAGCTGGGACTGAACATGACCAGTCTGCTTGGCGATTCGACCGTGATTTATGGCGAATGGTCTGGTGGGCACAGTCCGTCGTTATTGGTCCAGGCGCAGCGTCAACTGGGGCTGCCTTATGACGATGACACCACGTTTCATCAGCGCCTGGCAACCGGACTGACTTACACGACGACCAATAAAATAGCATTGACGGCAGAATTTGATTACAACGGCAATGGCCTGACTCAGCTACAAACAGCCACGATTGAACGCCATGTTCACGCGTTTACCGGGCTTTACGGCTTGTATAGCGCCTGGCTGTCGGGTGCGCAGGAGCCGTCTGACAAGGAAAGTGCCTTCTTTTATCTGTCCTGGCAGGACGCCCTGATCAATCATCTGGATCTGTCGGCCATGCAGCGCTGGAATATTAACGATGGCAGCCGGCTTGCCTGGATGGAGGCTCGTTACCACCTGACCCATTCAGAATTTGCCTTGCAATGGCAACGCTACAGCGGCAGTGAATTCAGTGAATTTGGTGCCACATCACAAACACAAAGCTGGACATTGCTGGGCCGGTTTTATTTTTAGGTCAAAAATCAGCCGCCGCGCAGCTCACGCGGATTATTGTGCGGATTTTTGTGTCGATTATTGCGGCGATTATTGCACCAGATTCATCGCTGAAGACCGGCTTTCACCTGCAGATGTCCCGACTGGTGACCCTGGTTTTCATGGTCCAGGCAAGCGTGGAAGTACCTGGGAAGCCAGCGATTTTACAAAAACCAGGGCGAACCTGGTCAATGGACACGTCGAAATGTGGTCGAAATTGAATTTGTGGATTACCATTAGACATGGAAAACAATGTAGCTGACCAACTCATGCCGATATCAACCCGACCCTCAGTGCACCCGGACATCATCAAACTCAAAACCCTGCCCGAGCTGTTTGCCTGGCGGGTTGCACATACGCCACAGGGCGAAGCCTATCGGCAGTTTGATGAATCTGACGGCAAGTGGGTCAGCACCACGTGGCACGAAGCCAGCAAGCGTGTTGCCGGGTTTATCAGCGCACTGACCGAGTTACACCTTGAGCACGGTGCGCGTGTCGCCATACTTTTGCCCAACGGAGTCAACGCAGTGTGTCTGGATCAGGCAGTGCTGGCCATAGGCTGTGTGCCGGTCCCGATGCATGCACTGGATAATCCGGCCAGCATTGCCTACATTCTGGCCGACAGCGATGCGTCACTGCTGGTTGCCGATACCGATTTCCAATGGCAGGCCATTGAGCAGGTCGGTCTGGCCTTGCCGGCATTAAAACAGGTCGTGGTGCAAAGCCGGACTCTGGCGCCGGCCGAACGCCATTCAAGTTTTCCACAGGTGCAGCTGAATGTCTGGCTGGCGTCCGCTTCCGGCAAACTGCCGGTCAGTCACCCGGTTGACGAAAGCGATCTGGCCGCGCTGGTGTACACCTCGGGCACCACCGGCAAACCCAAGGGCGTGATGCTGACCCATAAAAATGTGGTGTCGAATGTGACCGCCGTGCTGCAGAGCGTGGCGCCCGTTGAAGGCGATGTGTTTCTGTCGTTTTTGCCGCTGTCACACACCTTTGAGCGAACGGCTGGCTATTATCTGCCGGTTGCCGCCGGCGCCTGTGTCGCGTATTCACGGTCAACCAAGCAGTTGCCACAGGACTTTCTTGAGGTTCGTCCGACCATTCTGATTTCGGTTCCACGGGTTTATGAGCGTGTCTACAGTGTCATACAGACACGCCTGTCCGCGTCCCGGATTCAGGCGGCGCTGTTTAACCTGGCCGTTGCGGCAGGCTGGCGGCGCTTTTGCCGGGAACAAGGCGTGCAGCACCATGATGGACTGACTGCGGCCCTTGACGCCATCCTGTGGTGGTTCTTGCAGCCACTGATTGCGCAAAAGCTGGTTGACCAGTTCGGCGGACGGTTGCGTATTGCCGTGAGCGGTGGTGCCGCGCTGTCACAATCCATTTCCCACTGCTTTCTGGGACTCGGTATCCCCATCATCCAGGGTTATGGCATGACCGAATCCTCGCCGGTGGTTGCCTTCAATTCACCCGAAGACAACGATCCCTCGACCGTCGGCAGGCCCATGGCCCATGTCGAGGTCAGGATAGGTGACAATGCCGAATTACAGGTACGTGGCCCGAACGTCATGCGCGGCTACTGGAAACGGGACGAGGACACCGCCAAGGCGTTTGTCGACGGCTGGCTGCGCACCGGCGACCAGGCTGAAATTGTCCAGGGAAGAGTGCGCATTCTGGGACGGATCAAGGAGATTATTGTCACCTCCACCGGTGAAAAAATAGCGCCGGTGGATCTGGAACTGGCCATCCTGAATGACTCCAGCTTTGAACAGGCCTATGTTTTTGGCGACAACGCCCAGTTCATCGGCTGCGCGGTAGTGCTGAGCAAACAATACTGGACGACGTTAGCCGACTCATTGGGACTGGACCCGAACGAGAGCAGCAGCCTGAGTGCTGCCGCCGCTGTCAACGCCGTGGTGCAACGTGTTCGTGCCCTGACCAGCAGCTTCCCTTTTTATGCGCAGCCCAAATCGGCAATTCTGACACTGGAGTCCTGGACCATTGAAAACACATTGATCACGCCGACCTTAAAGCTGAAACGGAATAATCTGGCGGCTCATTTTGCGCAACAGATCGGGCACATGTACGGTCAACAACCCGTGCGAAACGGCTTGGACTGAACCTCTGACAGGAATCGTGTTAATGGCAACAAATCCAAGGGGACGAAAAATCTCCGTCGCCCCGATGATGGACTGGACCGACCGCCACTGCCGGCAGTTCCACCGTCACATTACCAGACATACCTGGCTCTACACCGAAATGGTGACCACGGGCGCGCTGTTGCACGGTGACGTGCCACGACATCTGGATTTTGATTCGATCGAGCATCCGCTGGCGCTGCAACTGGGTGGAAGTGAACCGGACGATCTGGCTAAATGCGCCAGACTCGCTGAGCAGTGGGGCTATGATGAAATCAATCTCAATTGCGGCTGTCCTTCCGAGCGCGTGCAGCGTGGCTCGTTCGGCGCCTGTCTGATGGCGGAGCCAACACTGGTGGCTGATTGCGTTAAAGCGATGTCCGATGCCGTCTCGATTGAGGTAACCGTAAAGCACCGCATAGGTATCAATGAGTCCGAGTCGTATGATTTTATGCGCGATTTCGTCGGTGAAGTTGCCAGGGCCGGCTGCAACACATTTATTGTGCACGCACGCAATGCCATCTTAAAGGGGTTAAGCCCCAAAGAAAATCGTGAAATTCCACCGCTCAACTACGACTACGTTTATCAACTGAAGCGCGATTTTCCCGATCTGGAAATTTTATTGAACGGTGGTGTTAAAACGCTGGCCGACATCGATGGACACCTGCTCCATGTCGACGGCGTGATGCTGGGTCGCGAAGCCTATCATAATCCGTATTTAATGGCAGAATTTGATACACGATATTATCAGGATGGATCTCCCGTCAAATCCCGTCGCGACGTGCTGGAATCGATGGTGCCGTATCTGCAGCAGCAGATGAGTCTGCATCTGGCGCACCCCATTAAGCTGGGTAACATTACACGTCACATGCTGGGGTTGATGAACGGCCTGAAGGGTGCCAGAGCTTTCCGTCAACGTCTTTCAGACTCAAAAAAACTCGCGCTGGGTCAGCCTGAATTGCTGCTGGAAGCGCTGGCGCTGGTTACGGAGTGATCAGTAACACGTGCACAGCGCCGGCACCGCCGTCGTGCGGGCTGGCAGGGCAGAACGCCTGAACCGAATCTGACTGGGTTAGCCAGTTGCGGACTTTACCCGGCAATACAGCAGGTTGACGGGAATTGATGCCTTTGCCGTGTATGATGCACACGCTGCGCAATTTGGCCCGTCTGGATCGTTTTAAAAAATCAGCCAGAGCACTGCGCGCCTGGTCACGCTGCATGCCGTGCAAATCCAGATAAGCCTGTACCGGCCACTGTCCCTTGCGTAGTTTGCTCAACAGATCGGGGCTGCTGCCTTTAACGGCATAGCTGGCAGCCTCACCGTCGTCCCATGGGTTGGCTTCAAATTCGTCCGACCATTGTTCCATGTGCTGCATGGCGTCGGCCATGCTGTTGATGTCCTGGCGTGGCTGGCTACGTGGAGCAGTGGTGACCGGGCGTTGATGCTGATAGATATCGGGTGCCTTGATCGGCGTGACATCGCCCATGGTCTGGCGGAACACCTGGGCTTCTTTGTGCGCCTCGCGTTCTTTCAGCAATCGCTGTTGTTCAGCGATTTTTTCCTGTTCGGCGCGCACCTTTAACTGGTCACGCAGGCTGTTCAGCCCGTTTAAGTTTTTGATTACGGCGCGCTTGTTCATGAGCAGCAGCTTGGCGTAAAAATCAGCTCTCCAGATAACGCTGGGCATCCAGCGCTGCCATGCAACCGGTGCCTGCGCTGGTAATGGCCTGGCGATAGACATGATCCTGCACGTCGCCCGCCGCAAAAACACCGGGAACGCTGGTCGCCGTGGCCATGCCTTCAAGACCGGTTCTGGTTTTAATATAACCGTTATGCATATCCAGTTGCCCCTCAAAAATCGAGGTATTCGGTTTGTGACCAATGGCGACAAACAGACCATGCAACGTAATGGATACTATCGTGCCGTCGGCGGATTTGATATTGATGCCGGTCACGCCCGAATTGTCACCGGTGACTTCGTCCAGCGTATGATTCCATTTAATGGCCACTTTACCTTCTGCGACTTTGGCCTGCAGCCGATCGATTAAAATAGCTTCGGCACGGAATTTGTCGCGGCGATGGACCACGGTAACCTTGCTGGCAATATTGGACAAGTACAACGCTTCTTCCACCGCCGTGTTGCCGCCACCGATCACGGCGACTTCTTTGCCGCGATAAAAAAAGCCGTCACAGGTGGCGCAGGCCGAAACGCCCTTACCCATAAAGGCTTGTTCAGATGGCAATCCGAGGTATTGTGCTGAGGCACCCGTCGCGATGATCAGCGCGTCACAGGTGTATTCACCCTGGTCACCGATTAATCGCAGGGGTTTTTCATTCAGTTTTGCAGTGTGGATATAGTCGAAAATGATCTCGGTATTAAAGCGTTCGGCATGCTGCTGGAAGCGCTGCATTAATTCAGGCCCCTGCACGCCCATCGGGTCGGCAGGCCAGTTTTCCACATCGGTGGTGGTCATTAACTGACCACCCTGTTCCACGCCGGTGATCAGTACCGGTTTCAGATTGGCACGGGCCGCATAAACGGCGGCACTGTAACCGGCAGGACCGGAGCCAAGAATAAGGACATGAGCGTGTTTTGGGGTAGACATGATAAATTCCTGTGGGAAATTTGACGAATTGAGAGCGATTGCGCGGGTAACTATGAATTTAGGTGCCGAATTAATTGCTAGTTTTAAAAAACTAGTTAAGATTATAGATTATTTATAGAAATTCATGTGTTTCCACCGCATTTATGAGCAAAACAGCCTATACCAGAGCCCCCGACAAAGAGAAACCCGCGGCCAAGCCCGGCCGCATGGTGATGGTCATAACTGAAGCAAAATGGCTGGTTTTATTGGCCGTTACTGCCTTTCTGGGTATGATACTGCTGACCTATTCGGCCCAGGATCCCGCCTGGTCACAATCCACCCAGGTCGATCATATCGCCAACTGGGGCGGTAAGCTGGGTGCCTGGTGCGCCGATTTATTGTTATATGTGTTTGGTAAATCGGCCTGGTGGTGGTTTCTGTTGCTGGTCATTAATGTGACGCGGTCTTATGCGCAACTGTCGCACATGGAAGACTGGGAGCCGGAACATCGCTTTCTTGGCTGGTTGCGGGGAATTGGCTTTGCGCTGGTGCTCAGTGGCAGTATGGGTATTGAATTCCTGCGCATGTATTCCTACCAGTTCCAGCTGCCCCGCGCGCCGGGCGGCGTACTGGGAGAAGTCATCGGCAATGCCGCCTACAATGTCTTTGGCTTTACCGGTGCAACCCTGTTCTTTTTGGTGTTGTTTGCACTCGGAATCAGTGTGCTGTTCCAGGTGTCCTGGCTGACTGTCGCCGAGCGGATCGGTGCAGCGCTCGAACTGACCATGGCCTGGTTAATAAAAAAATACACAGCCCGGCAGGACAGGCTGGTCGGGCAGGTTGCTGCCATTCAGCGTGAAGAGGTCGTGGTGCACGAACGGGCCAAGCAGGTGGAGGCCACGCCGATCCGGATTGAACCGCAAGTGGTTACGGTCGCGCGGTCCGAGCGAGTTGAAAAAGAAAAGCAGACCTCGCTGTTTGCCGATCTGAGTGAAAATCCGCTGCCGCCGCTCGCGTTGCTCGATGAAGCCAAGCTGGTACAGGAAACCGTCAGTGTTGAAACACTGGAATTCACCAGTCGACTGATTGAGAAAAAATTATCCGACTTTGGTGTCGAAGTGAAAGTCGTTGCCGCCTACCCGGGCCCGGTCATCACCCGTTATGAAATTGACCCGGCGACCGGTGTCAAAGGCAGTCAGATCGTAGGTCTGGCGCGCGATCTGGCTCGTTCGCTGTCCATCACGTCGATACGTGTCGTCGAAACCATTCCGGGTAAAACCTATATGGGCCTGGAACTGCCCAACCCGAAACGCCAGATCGTCCGGCTGACCGAAATACTCAGCTCACAGCTGTATAACGACAGCGCGTCACCCTTGACGATCGCACTTGGCAAAGACATAGCCGGCCATCCGGTGGTCGCTGATCTGGCCAAAATGCCCCATTTGCTGGTCGCAGGGACCACAGGTTCGGGCAAATCGGTGGGTATTAACGCGACGCTGCTGTCGCTCCTGTACAAGTCCGACCCGAAAGCGGTGCGGATGATACTTATTGATCCGAAAATGCTGGAAATGTCGGTCTACGAAGGGATACCGCATTTATTGGCACCGGTGGTCACCGACATGCGTCAGGCCGGCCACGCCCTGAATTGGGCGGTGAACGAAATGGAACGACGCTACCGCCTGATGTCCAAATTGGGTGTGCGTAATCTGGCCGGCTATAACCATAAAATTCAGGAAGCGGCACGGCAGGAAAAACATATTCCGAATCCGTTCAGTTTGACGCCCGATGCACCTGAGCCACTCGACGAGTTGCCAACCATCGTGATCATTATTGATGAACTCGCTGACCTGATGATGGTCGTGGGTAAAAAGGTTGAAGAACTGATAGCGCGCATTGCCCAGAAAGCCCGCGCAGCAGGTCTGCACCTGATACTGGCAACGCAACGACCGTCGGTGGATGTCATTACCGGGTTAATCAAGGCGAATATTCCGACCCGCATTGCTTTTCAGGTGAGCAGCAAGATTGATTCACGCACGATTCTGGACCAGATGGGTGCGGAAACCCTGCTGGGCATGGGAGACATGCTGTACATGCCGCCCGGTACCGGTTTTCCGGTCCGTGTTCATGGGGCTTTTGTGTCCGACGAAGAGGTGCACCGTGTAGTGGAATATCTTAAAAAGCAGGGTGAACCCAATTATGTTGAAGGCATCCTGGAAGGCGGTACCACTGAGGACGGTGTGCAACTTTCACTGGACGGCGTTGGTGCCGCAAGCGGAAATGAGGCAGATGAATTATATGATTCGGCAGTGGCCATTGTCCTGAAAAATCGCCGCGCGTCGATATCGCTGGTTCAGCGCAACTTACGTATTGGCTATAATCGGGCGGCCCGATTGCTGGAACAGATGGAACAGAGCGGTATCGTTTCAACGATGCAAAGTAATGGCAATCGGGAAATATTAGTGCCGACCGCGGCACCGGAATAGGAAAAAAATGGCTACAGCAGTAAAAAAAATTATCGTCCTGCTGGGTTGGTCAGTACTGGCCAGTCACGCCATGGCCGGCGGCATTGAGCAGTTCAAATCCTTTGTTGCCAGTACCCATGCTGCCAAAGGTGATTTTATTCAGCGCCAGGCGAAAGTGGTGAACGGCGACGCCAAGTTGTCGAATCAATCTAGCGGCACCTTTATTTTTGCCCGCCCGGGTAAATTTGTCTGGCTTTATCAGAAACCGTACGAACAGCTACTGCAGGCTGATGGTGAAAAACTGTACATGTACGACAAAGATTTGAATCAGGTGACTACCAAATTGCTGGGTACGGCGTTGAGTTCCAGCCCGGCAGCGATACTTTTTGGCAGCAACGATCTTGACAAGAATTTCACGTTGAAGGACGTCGGGCAAAAAGACAATATGGATTTTCTGGAGGCAACGCCTAAAGACAAGGACAGCACGTTTACCCTGATCAGTATCGGTATGCAGAATGGCATGCCGCGCGAAATGGATTTGCATGACAATTTCGGCAAAACCACCATTATTCTGCTGCAGAACATGGAAAAAAATCCTCCCCTGAAACCTGACCAGTTCAAATTCACCGTGCCTGCGGGTGCTGATGTCTTCAATCCTTCGTAACGAATGACCGATTTATTCAAAGTCACCCCGACTCCACCACTGGCTGAAGCGCTGCGTCCTGCTCAACTGGATCAGGTGATAGGCCAGAGTCATCTGCTGGGTGAAGGAAAGCCGTTGCGCCTGGCGTTTGCTTCTGGCAAACCGCATTCGATGATTCTATGGGGTCCGCCCGGTGTCGGCAAAACGACGCTGGCACGACTGACCGCCAACGCGTTTGACTGCGACTTTATCGCCTTATCCGCCGTGTTTTCCGGAGTCAAGGATATTCGTGCTGCCATGGAGCAGGCTCAACAGAATCTCGCCATGGGCAAACACACCATCCTGTTTGTCGATGAAATACACCGGTTTAACAAGTCGCAGCAGGATGCTTTGTTACCCTATGCCGAATCGGGACTGGTCACGTTAATCGGCGCGACCACCGAAAATCCGTCGTTTGAGGTCAATTCAGCCCTGCTGTCACGCGCGCAGGTATACGTTTTACAGTCGCTGACCGAAACGGAGTTAAAACAGTTGGTGGAACGCGCGCAACAGGATGTGCTTTCCCATCTGGAATTCGATCCGGCTGCGGTGGATACCCTGATCGGCTATGCGGATGGTGACGCACGCCGGTTATTGAATCTGCTGGAGCAGACCAGCACTGCCGCCGGCGCCGGCAATATCACTCACATTACCGCCGAATTCATACTGAACGCCCTGACCCTGAATGCGCGCCGTTTCGACAAGGGTGGCGACAATTTTTATGACCAGATCTCTGCGCTGCATAAGTCAGTGCGCGGATCCCATCCTGATGCCGCCCTGTACTGGTTATGTCGCATGCTCGACGGCGGCGCCGATCCCCGATATTTGTCGCGTCGTATCGTCCGCATGGCCTGGGAAGATATTGGCATTGCCGACCCGCGTGCGATGCAGATCGCCAACGATGCGGCCTTGACCTACGAACGACTGGGTTCACCGGAAGGCGAGTTGGCGCTGGGGCAGGCGGTTATTTATCTGGCGGTCGCTGCCAAGAGCAATGCCGGTTACAACGCCTTTAATCAGGCCATGGCGTTCGTCAAACAGGATTCATCGCGCGAGGTGCCAGTACACCTGCGCAATGCCCCGACACGACTTATGAAAGAACTGGGCTACGGTCACGAATATCGTTATGCCCACGATGAACCACAAGCGTATGCGGCCGGGGAAACCTATCTCCCGGAAGGGATGCCAGAACCTTCCTGGTACGAGCCGGTGCCGCGCGGGCTGGAAATTAAAATAGCGGACAAGTTAGCCCATTTGCGCAGCCTCGATGTAGCCGCCAAAACGTCCAAGAAATAGCCCCGATTGGTGCTGATTCTGCATTTTGTGCCCCGAAATACGCATTTCGTCACAAAAGGGATTTATTCGGGAACGGATCTACCTATACTTCGCTGTCAGTTAATTCCAACAACATCCGGGAGTGTGCCATGCGCCGTTTATTGATAATTTCATTACTTCTTTTAAGTTCATTGGCCTGTGCCGATCAGACAATGCCATTTCCGCCGTTTAATGCGGTGAAAAGCGATGGTGTCATGGACATTGATATCACCGTTGGCAGTGCCCAAACCGTGGTGGTCAAAGGCCCGGATGAAGAGATTGCCAAGATAAAATTTCAGGTGGTGGATGGCGCCTTGTCCATTACCGGTCCGCAAAGCAGGCACGACGTATTTTTTTCCAACGACTGCAAAGTCATCGTCACCGTGCCTGCCCTGCGCCTTTTCAAAGGCAAGGGTGTTGGTGAGGTGGTGATCAAAAATATTGATAATGACCGGATCGATCTGGCCTATGAAGGCGTCGGCAGCCTCGAAGCGTCAGGAAAAACAAAGTGGTTACGATTAAAAGGGAATGGGGTTGGTGGCATAGATACCCGAAAGCTGCTGGCTGTTGACGCCGATGTCGATTTTGATGGTGTTGGCGAAGTGGATGTTTATGTCAGCAATCATTTGAACGCCGTCGTCAATGGCGTGGGTTCGTTGACCTATTATGGCAAGCCCAAATCGGTCAACAAATCAGCCGACGGCATAGGCAGTATCAATGCAGGCAATTAGCCTGAGGTTGTGCACTTTATGGTTAAAAGCCGCTGGATTCAGCGGTTTTTTTTCGTCATTATTCGACCAGAGGCGCTTGCTGGGATACAATTCCGGTTCGAAAGCATTTTTCATACCTATTTGTCATCCCTAATGTTTATTTGATAATCAGCAAAGAATCACCATGATAGATATTCAACTTCTCCGAAAAGACATTGAAAACGTCGCAGCACGTTTGGCACAGCGAAAATTCATTCTGGATACAGCCGCTTTCAATGCGCTGGAAGCACAACGCAAACAGTGTCAGACCCGAAGTGAAGAATTGCAGGCGCAGCGTAACAGCCTGTCAAAGCAGATCGGCATGTTAAAAGGCAAGGGCGAAGATACGTCGTCACTCATGGAGCAGGTCAACAGCATTGCCGATGAATTAAAAAGTTCAGCAACCCGACTGGAACAGCTGCAGGATGAATTAACCCGTTTTCTTGAAGTCATTCCCAATCTGCCGAATCCGGCAACACCCGTTGGTGCCAGTGAAGAAAACAATGTTGAAGTACGACGCGTCGGAAGCCCGCGCCAGTTTGACTTTGCGGTCAAAGATCACGTTGATGTCGGTACGGCGTTAGGTCTGGATTTTGATACGGCAGTTAAACTGAGCGGGTCGCGCTTCATGATGTTAAAAGGCGGTATAGCCCGGCTGCATCGCGCGATTGCACAGTTCATGCTTGACACCCATACCATGGAACACGGCTATACCGAATGCTACACGCCATATGTGGTCAACGCTGCCACCATGCGCGGAACCGGCCAGTTGCCCAAGTTTGCCGATGACTTGTTCAGTGTAAAAAAAGGTGGCCAGGATGGCGAAAGTGAAACCCTTTACCTGATACCAACCTCGGAAGTGTCGCTCACCAATATTGTTCGCGACGAGATCGTTTCGCCCGACAGGTTGCCGATCAAATTAACCGCACATACGCCGTGTTTCCGTTCAGAGGCGGGAAGTTACGGCCGCGATACGCGCGGCATGATACGTCAGCATCAGTTCGACAAAGTTGAGCTGGTGCAGATTGTGCATCCCGACGAATCCGATGCCACGCTCGAGCAGATGGTGGGGCAGGCAGAGGTCATTCTGCAGCGGCTGGATCTGCCATACCAGGTGGTCGCATTGTGTACCGGCGATATCGGCTTTGCATCAGGTAAAACCTATGACATCAATGTGTGGCTACCCGCACAGAATACCTATCGGGAAATTTCGTCGCTGTCCAATATTTATGATTTTCAGGCGCGCCGCATGCAGGCCCGTTTCCGTAACGCCCAAGGCAAACCTGAATTTCTCCATACATTGAACGGTTCGGGCCTGGCCGTGGGACGAACGTTGGTTGCCATTTTAGAAAACCATCAGCAGACCGATGGCAGCGTCACTATTCCGGCCGCATTGCACCCTTATATGGGCGGATTGACCACATTAAAACCTGAGTAAAATGGCAATAACATCGATTTAGGGCTTCCAATTGATGCCGGATTGGTGTTATACTCTCCGTTTTCGCGGCTGTAGCTCAGCTGGATAGAGTACTTGGCTACGAACCAAGGGGTCGTGGGTTCGATTCCTGCCAGCCGCACCAGTAAAAACAAAGGGTTACAGATTTCGGTCTGTAGCCCTTTTTGGTTTTTGGCTCACCGCTTGAAAATGTGCCCAACAATGTGCCCAACGAAGGCAAATGATAATAGTTGGCCAGTCAAAATATATTTCAGTCATAGTCGATTTCCATAAATATCGAGCAATCGGCTAATTCAAAATTTATTTTGCTTTATCGCTGCGCGATATTTCCTGATGAAACTTGATACGTCTATTCCAAGGACAGTCGCCAATTCCACAAATTCTGTGAAATCTAGCCTACGCTCGCCGCGTTCATCTTTTTAAATAAAGCTTTTTGGCTTACCTAATTTGTCAGCAACTTCTGTTTGAGACAACTTAGCCTTCCCCCTTGCTTCAACAAGTAGGTTCCTGAAAGTCTCATATTTGGCGCTGTGCAAGGGATTTGGCATCCCCACACAATAATAACCCATTGCAGGTTATCCCAAAATGGGTTATTTTAATTTCTTGCAATAGATCTTATGAATGATCTAGCGCAGAATTCTGTTACGTTCAAAGTCTTGTGCGGCAACAATCAAATATCTTACATTAGTTAGACATCATCACAGCTTATGGGAAGCAATCTGGAGTTACCAGGGTTTAGTGGACAGGCTCATTTTCGTCTGCGATGTGCA
>CAITOF010000012.1 GCA_903893945.1 uncultured Oxalobacteraceae bacterium
AGGCCGACCGCCGCTTTGACGGCTGCAATCGTTGCATATTCGGCCTCACCCCGGTAGCCATCAGTGCGGGTGCGACCGTGCAGCGTCAGCATGGCGATCCCGGCAGATTCTGCCATTTTCGCGATAACCAGTGCATTTTTATTCTCCGGGTTCCAGCCGGTACGAAATTTAAGTGTGACCGGGACGTCGACCGCAGAAACCACGGCATCCAGAATCCGGCCCACCAGTTTTTCGTTCTGCAGTAAAGCTGAACCGCACCAGCTGTCGCAGACTTTTTTCGCCGGGCAGCCCATATTGATGTCAATGATCTGCGCGCCCCGGTCGACATTGTGTTTGGCACAGTCGGCCAGCATAAGCGGATCGGCACCGGCAATCTGGACCGCTTTCGGTTCCATTTCACCTTCATGATTCGTTCTGCGCGATGATTTGTCGGTTTTCCACAGCCGGGGATTGGATGCCGACATTTCCGATACCGCATAACCCGCCCCCAACTGCTTGCACAACTGGCGAAACGGTCTGTCGGTCACACCCGCCATAGGGGCAACAAAGACGTTGTTACGCAAAATGTGGGAACCGATTTGCACAATGGGGAAGTTTTTGGATTTCGAAGAGGAGCCATTCTAATCGAATCTGCCTAAATAATCAGCAAATTAAACTGAAATTTTTTAGTTGAATTCTTCAGGAAATTCAGTTTGAACATGAAAAAAATGTCGCTGCGACATCCCGGTATTCAACGCTCCAACCGTTCGAATTTCACGCTCAATGTGTAACTAATTGTTTATTTTAGTTAAAATTATTTCATTATCTTTTAATCATGCCATAAATATATTACCATTAATCCCAGCTATCATGTCATACCAGCAAGAAAATCAAACTACGGGTAGCTGGGTCGCTATCGTAAGTCGTAAATTATTGTTGAAGCACCGTCGACAGCAGTGGTTAGCGTCACAGGCGGCGTCTCGCAGTAAAACTGAAAGGAAGAAAAGCATGCTTAGAGCTTTGATGCAACGACGACCAAGCGTTCAGGCACAGTTGATGGATCTGATGCAGCGTCACGATCAGACGCAGTTGCCTAACCACAAAAATAAGGAGTCCACCCGACACATCCGCAATTTGCACATAGCTTTGTTAGCAGGCCTTACCGTTAATAATGAACATTTTCAACAATTGGGAGTGTCCAGAGCAGGTAGGAGTGGTCACCGAAATGCTGGCGACAGTCTTACGGATGCGCATGTGTATTTTGATATTGACAGGGCTAATTACTATCCGATCGCGAATTTTTTCAGGACAGTCAATAATGAAAAGTATCGTTTAGGAATTAAAGATGGACAGGAAATTTGTGGCCAAATCGCAGAGTTCTGTCTTGCGTCCTATGAAAATACGGTGACAGCAAGGCAAATGAACAAGTGCAAAGCAGCCATTGCCGCCATGCTGAATCGTCCTAAAGGTTTTCTGGCGCTGAACCAATATCACATGCGTGAACTTTTGTTGATAGAGATTATAGCGCGTCAATTGAAAATAATTGATGGTGGCCCAGATAGCCAGGTAATTGGGCAAGACATACAGCTCACACTGAACTGGATCGATTCAGTGTTATCGTCAACCGAATTCGAAGACATCGGAATAGGCGGCCAGTTAAAGGGTATAAGTTCCGCCAGACCGGTTGAACACCCGATGACAGACGCATTATTCTACGCGACCCTGCCGGTCCATGTTTATGACCAAAGTCAATCAGCATCCGACATGCTGTCCACATTCAATAGCGTATTTATCGAGCTGAGAAATACGCTTATTGAAACATCTGTCATGTTAAGTGTTGATCAATGGCTGGAACAAAGGTCGGCAAATTTTGCCGAGACGGTGAATAGTCTGGGCAGTATGCGAGTAATTCTGATACAGAAAGGCGTTAGCGAGATAAAAATGAAAGCTCACCTGAATCATATTCCGTATGAGCGACTTTGCGACGGGATTGCATACTATGCAAACAGTGAGGAGTTTGTGACAGGTATTAACGCCATGAACGGCCACCTGAATGACGGAATACTGAATATAAACAGCGAGGCCTGAACCCTTTAGCCCGACGTCGCCTGCAGCGAGGTCAGTGCGTGCAACATCTGCGAGGACTTCAGACTACCTCACCATACCCACCATCTGAAAGCATTGCATGAAACTGGTTTCCTCCAATTCTTGTCCTTTTAATCGTTACATTACCGTTAAAAATCTGACTGCGATTGAGAATGCAAGAAACAGTGATGATGTCATTGAGCCATGGGACGCCATTGCAGACATGGTCTGTGGCACAAATAAAGTAGAAGCCAAAAAGGCGTTATATTTTTATTTGAATGGAAATAAACAGGAACAATTAAAAGGATTTTCGGACCTGAAACAACTCGTTTATCAGGATGAAGGCAAGCACTTTCAAATTGAAGGCAAAAAGACGACATCCAGCATCGATATCAGAATCTGTACACCATTAAAGCATTTCAATACCAGAATAGATTTGCACGATGACAACGTGAATCTGCACAATATTGACCTTTCAGGCGCCACCCTGGAGGATACCGATTTGCATGGGGTCCGCTTTGACGGGGCGAATCTGTCGGGTGCCAGGCTCGCTGGCGCCAACCTGTGCGGTGCCAGTTTTTGCCACGCTGATTTAACGCATGCAACGCTTGAAAATGTCGAGCTGGTCGGCGCTACATTCTGGAATGCCAATCTGACCAATACCAAAATTGCTGTACGTGGTCCTGATGTGTGCGGAACGCGGGATCCGGCAACGCCATTGAATTTTAAGGATCAAATCACGGACATATTATTGAATGTCGTACATTCCATGGATACCCGCTACGAGGCAACCAGACTGTCCCTGCTGAATAATCTGTTTCAATCGCTGGGCCAGCTTTACACACCTGTAATGTACCAGGCAGTATTGGATTGCTGGACAGAAAATCCGGCCTGTCAGGCGCCGCCGCTAAGCAACCTGTTTTCCGTTTATTTCTCGCGTTATGCAAGGTTTGCGACTATCGGGTTAAGTGACCCGAATAGCGCAGCACGGGAGTGGATGAAGGTGGCAGACTGGTTTGATGGCACCAACCAGGATGACGCCCAGTACCAACTGTTTTCGTTGCTTGCTGCCGAAAGCAAACAGGAGGTTTTAGACGCGTTCCTGAGATTGAAAAGACTCGCCCTTGAAGATAGAAAACGGTCATTTCAGATAGTGGCAGTGCCCAATTCAGCGATGGTAAATATCTGTACCAGCGTTAGCGGGCAACCAAACGTTTACAGGCAGATCGAACTGTCCGGGTTGATGATGCAGAATGCGCCACTTTCTGAAATTAATCTGTGTAACACGACGCTCACGGATATCGATCTGGAAAACGCGGATCTTTCGTATGCTGAATTGATCAATGTGGAGTTGAACCGCGTCAATTTCAAAGGCGCAAAATTGACCTTTGCAGGCATTACCTGCATTTTTCCGGAATGGAATAACGACAATCTGAATCAATACCTGGATCCGGCCAGCGGCCAATCAGGCGGTGCGTTAATTGCCACAATTGAATCGATCAGCGACGATTACCGGGACTTGAAGGTTGCCGTGATGTGTGACCTAATGAGCTCGTTGGAACGACAACTCAATCTGGAATTCGGTACGGGTAACGTGACGACCGTCACATCATCTGCACATGACAATCTGCTGAATTTTTGCGAGGCTCATCCGTTGTATGGCAATAACCAAAAAATATCGACGTATGTCAAACGCTGCAGGGAGTTTAAACAGGATGTCGCCAACAGAGGATGTGACGTGGCGTTACTTTTCTGGGATTTTTTCAATGGTGGGCATCGTTTAATCAGTGAAGATGCCAAAGACAGGCTGTATTCATTCCTGACGGCGCAAGGCGATCAGGCTGTTCTGAATGCATTCGCGGCCCTGAAAAATCTCCTGCGGCACAGTTGCTATGCGTGCACCAATGAGGATTCTGCAGAAATCTTGCTGGTTGTCGTTAATTGGAATCCCAAATACAACCGAAAAATATCCAGCGTCCGGTTGCAGGCACCGGGCGTGAATTTTTCCTATTGTGAATTGCCATTTGCAGCGTTGGACAATGCGAACCTGCACGGTTGTGATCTGGGTTTCACCAATCTGGAGTATGCCAACCTTAGCAACGCCAACATGAAGGAAGTTAATCTGATTGGCGCAAACTTTCGGGGAGCCAATCTGGCCGGCGCAACAATAACCTGCCGGTTACCAGAGCGCTGGGACGCCAATCAGCTATATTTATATTTGAATCACCTCAATAACAATAACCGGAGTTTATTAACTGCCATAAATTCGATCAGCGATGATTATCGTGCGCTGAAGCTGGCGATGATGCATGAGTTAATCGCCTCGCTGAGCGAGACAGATGTCTCCTCCGCCCACGATATCCTGATGGACATGTGGCTGGGCAATCCAATATATTGCCAGGACAAAAAAATTACGGATTACATTTTTGAAAACATGCTGCGTGCATTGGCCACTGAGGCTAACAGCAGACCACTGAAAGCACTTGGCGATGCTGAATTAAACCTGTATTTAAATTACCTGGAACCTTCTCCGGCAGATTTGGACGACAAATCCACAGAGCAGGCAAAAAAGGCAAAGCATCGATTTATGATGGCCAATAACGGATTTTTCATTCAGCTCATGATGCAATCGCTCACGCATGAAAACGCCACGATCAGGTCTGCTGCAGCTAAACGGTATATCGACTACCTGGAATTGCCCGAGCTGGCTATGGCGAAACACTACCTGGCACAAGGTGGAATCCAGATTGATTCGCTCACCGCCAACGATGCGGACGATACAGCGTTTGCCTTTGTTAATAACAACCAGACGTCGATCCTGTTGCTGTCGAAAAACGCCATAGTGGCGATGTTGCAGAATGACATGAACCATGACTGGGCAAATGTCGTCGTTTTTCGGGACGGGAGCTGTATTGCAGCGCCGGATTTAAATAAACTTTACGCTGATTTCAACCTTTTCACGGCAGCGTACATCGACGCACGCAATCAAAACAAGTTCCCCAGATTATTGCGGGTGCTTGATCTGGACCGGTCGAACGTTGTACCTGAAGTCAGTATCACACAAACAAATTACAGGGCACTTATTGAAGACGCGATAGGCCGGTCCGTTAGCCATGTAAAATTATGCGATGCCGCCGATCAAAACACGCTAAAGCAGATTTTTGCGACCTATCTCAAGAAAGAAGGCCAGGACGATGAACTGCAACCGGTCGGCAATACCCCAAAGCGTGAGCCAAACTATTTGGCCGATGTGATGATACCTGCAGAAATAAAATGTATCGCGGACATTCCTGTCGTGAAAGACAGTCATTTTGACTCGATTGTTAAATCATTTATGTTGCAGGGGAAAACCAATACGGAAAGGTCGCAAACCCTCTTGAGTCTGGCGACCGTATTCGCCTGGCTGTCGTCGTCAAGGATGTTTGGCATATCTCAGGAGTCGCCGATTGCGCTCAGATACTATGCCGCTGCGTTGATGAAAAAATCATGGCAACTTGATTCAACGGTATTTGGCGGCGTGGACAACTATACCAACTGGATGAGCAGACTTGCAGGTTTTCCCTTGGTTTTTGAATGCACAGAAGTCTTGGCGGTAAATTTTATCAAGCCCTATATCCTCCAGCAGGACGAGAGTTTCATTGCCATTTTTAACGCCATCAAACCGCCCGGCCTCTAGGTGACATTCAGTCGGTCCAGAACGACAGATGCGCAGTTTTATACCTTAAAAGCAACAAATTTCCAGAAATAATAGATTTCTTTTCATATTTCTTAAAAGAAATGTTGTTTATGGGAAATGTTTGTGCCAGCATGAATCATGGGCATTTGTCTCCTGCACGAAACCAGGCCTAACGCCCCGCAGACTTTTGCAAGAAAAGAATTTAACTGTTTCCTTTCAATTCAATTGAAGGTGCAACCATGGACAGACTGCCAATCAGCTTGAAACAGACGCCATTGAGTCATGTGGCGCATATTGTTGTGCCATTGGTATTGTGCACTGTGCTGGTGGCATTCCAGTATAAGGCGATGCAGGATGACCGGCAGAGTCATCTGGAGCAGGCCCTGTTGAACGCGCACGATCTGGGGTCAACACTGGCGTTATCCATCAACGCCTCATTTGAAAATATTGACCTGACCCTGCAGGCCGCCGTCGACCATATTCAACTGGTACAGTCGGTCCAGGAACTGGACGGCGCTTCGGTGAATTCGACGTTACTAAAATTGCAAAGCCGTGTGCCGGCGCTGGCCCGGTTAAGTGCAACCGATGAAACAGGTCATATCCATTACGTGTCGCAGGGCGATCCCGCAGTATTGCCCAGTCTGGCCGGACGCGACTACTTTCAGGAACTGAAGAAAAACTTCCAGTCAGGCATGGTTATTTCGCGCCCGCTGTTCAATCAGACGACCCAAAAATGGGAAATGGTGTGCGCGCGCCGCATCAGTCTGCAGAACGGCGATTTCGGCGGCATCGTGGTTGCCCCGGTTGAACTGGAAGGCTATCTGAACCGCTTGTATGGCAGCGAAATCAAGCTGAGTGGTGACGACATGTTTGTCCTGCGTGACGATGACGGCAATGCCATTGTCCGCTATGCCAAAGGCAAGCAGGACATGGAAATCATGAGCACCCGAGTGAGTCCGGACATGTCAACGCCGCCTGTCAAAAGCACTGTGATTGCGGTCAATAATCCGGCGGGCGCAGCGCTTGATCATGTCGACCGGATTTATTATTACCAGCGTATCGGTAACCGTCCGATGAATCTGGTGGTCGGCATTTCGGTGCAGGACGCACTGGTCATGTGGCAGGCCGAATCCAGAAAGGGATGGATCGAGACTTACGCGCTAATGGCCGTCATCCTGATCGCCGCCTATCTTGTCAACCGTTCACGTCAGCGCCAAATGTCGGCTTTTGCCGAGATTCAGAAAATGCAGACCAAACTGGAGCAGTCGAATCAGGAGTTGGCCAAAATAAGCACTACCGACGGTCTGACCGGTCTGTCGAACCGGCGCCGGTTCGACGAAGTGGCACCGCATGAGTGGCAGCGCGCCATGCGTAAGCGTGAGCCACTGGCCATTGCCATGGTCGATGTTGACTTCTTTAAAGTGTACAACGACAAATACGGCCATCAGGCAGGCGATCAGGCGCTCATGGCGATCGCCGAGACGCTGGCCAAAGGTTTGCGTGATGGCAGTGACTTCATCGCCCGTTACGGCGGTGAAGAATTCGTTATTCTGTTACCTGGCCAGAATGCCAAAGGGGCTTACGAGGTGCTGGAACGGTTGCGGGTTGACATTGAGGCGCTCGCCATACCGCACATCGGCAGCGATGCCAGCGCTGTCATCACCATCAGTGCCGGGTTTGCCGCGTTCGTTCCACGGCCCGGCGTCAGCCTTGATAACCTGATCGAACTGGCTGACCAGAGCCTGTATGCAGCCAAGCGCAAAGGTAAAAACCGTGTGGTCGGACTGAGTGGCAGCCGGCTGATGCTGAATCCGCGTGCCAGAAACCAGGTTTACGGCATCTAGCCGCTGATTTCATCCAGCGACGACGTCAGATGCGCCGTGTCACCCCATTCCACCAGGTCAAGTTTCGGTCTGTTGTGTTCGATACTTAATACAAAGCGATTCAGGCTCGCATTTTGCATGCTGGTCTGGCGGGGCGCGTTCAACGCCAGCTGATGGGAAATCCGGTAGGCACATTCCAGAATGCCGCCGTGGGTGACGACGGCAATTTTTTTACCCGGGAATTCACGAGCCAGAGTCAGGAAGGCGTTTTCGATCCGGGCGTGGAACTGGCGTATTGATTCGCCGGTGTACTCACCGTGGGCATTCGGCGGAAAAGTGCTGTCGGTATGGCAGGCGCGCCAGTTGGCGTACTCCACCGGGTACCGCTGCGGCAGGGTGCTGATCAGTTCACCCTCAAAGCCGCCAAAATTGCGTTCGCGCCATTGCGGCTGAACAACGCAGGGCAGGTGGTTATGCTGCGCAATGGTGTGCGCGGTCTGCAGCGCGCGTTGCAGATCACTGCAAATGATCGCGTCCAGTGGTTCCTTTGCCAGTGCAGTGGCCAGCGCAGCGGCCTGAACCCTGCCATGCGCATTCAGGTCGATATCGAGATGGCCTTGCAGACGCCGCTCGACGTTCCAGCTGGTTTCACCATGGCGGATCAGGATCAGGTCGATCGGGTTTGTGGTCATGGGCATTGCAGCCAGAAGGTGACCGGTCCATCGTTGCACAGGCTGACCTGCATGTCAGCGCCGAATTCACCGGTCTCGACCGGCTGATGCCGGGCCCGGGTCAGCGTCACAAAATGGTCAAATAATTCACGGGCAAGGGCAGGCGGTGCCGCCGGGGTGAAGGAAGGACGTGTGCCCGACCGTGTATCGGCTGCCAGCGTGAATTGCGGCACCAGTAAAAGGCCGCCGCCGATATCGCGCACGCTCCGATTCATTTTGCCCTGGGCATCTGCAAAAACCCGGTACGTCAGCAGTTTGTCGCACAGGGTGTTGGCCTGCGTGGCGGTATCATCGCGTTCGGCGCACAGCAGCACCAGCAATCCCTGGTCGATGCTGCCGACTAGCCTGCCCGCCACAACGACCTGGGCATGGCTGACGCGCTGTATCAGTGCAATCATTGAATCCGGCTCAGGCCAGGGTGACTCGGGCGAATTTGCGTTTGCCGACCTGGAGCACAAATTCGCCGGCCGCCACCTGCAAATTCCTGTCATGGATGACTTCGCCATTAATTCGCACACCCCCCTGTTCCACCATGCGCAACGCCTCGGAACTGGACGGACACAGATTGGCCTGTTTGAGCAGTTGACCTATGCCCAGCGGTGCGCCGCTCAGCTGGCACAGCGGAATATCATCCGGGATGCCTCCCTTGGACCGATTCATGAAATCAGCCAGCGCGTCGTCAGCCGCCTGCCTGTCGTGAAAGCGGGTGACCATTTCCTGGGCAAACGCCACTTTGATGTCGCGCGGGTTCCTGCCCTCCTGTACAGCCCGTTTCAGGCCGGCCAGTTCGTCCAGACTGCAGGACGACAGCAGTTCGTAGTAGCGCCACATCATGTCATCGGAAATACTCATGATCTTGGCGAACATGGTATTGGCAGGTTCGGTGATGCCGACATAGTTGCCCTTGGACTTGGACATTTTTTCCACGCCGTCCAGCCCTTCCAGCAGCGGCATGGTCAGAATGCACTGTGGTTCCTGTCCATAATCTTTCTGCAGTTCACGTCCGACCAGCAAATTGAATTTCTGGTCCGTGCCGCCCAGTTCCAGATCCGACTTCAGGGCAACCGAATCGTAACCCTGCATTAACGGGTAAAGGAACTCGTGCACCGAAATCGGCGTACCGGCCCTGTAGCGCTTGGTAAAATCGTCACGCTCCATCATGCGCGCCACCGTATATCTGGACGCCAGCTGGATCATGCCGCGCGCACCGAGCGGATCAGACCATTCCGAGTTGTAGCGAATTTCCGTCTTGTTGGCGTCCAGTACCAGCGTGGCCTGCTCGAAATAGCTTTTGGCGTTGTCTTCAATCTGTTCCCGGGTCAGTGGCGGGCGGGTCTGGTTGCGGCCTGACGGATCACCAATCATCGAGGTGAAATCGCCGATCAGGAAAATAACCGTGTGCCCCAGATCCTGCAACTGACGCATTTTATTGAGCACCACGGTATGACCCAGATGCAGATCGGGCGCGGTCGGGTCCAGGCCCAGCTTGATGCGAAGCGGCACCCCGGTTTTTTCGCTGCGCGCCAGTTTCTGGGCAAATTCGGATTCAATCAGCAATTCATCGACACCCCGTTTGGTGATGGCCAATGCATTTTTAACAGACTCCGATAAGGCAGGGGTTGCGGATTCAGGTAAGGACGGTGATTGCATAAGTTCAATTCAATTTAATAACATTTAATAAAGGAAAAACTTTGTAAATCCTGTAGGCAGCAAAAATTAGTTTGGTATAATACGCGATCTGCCAGAAGTCGTAGCACTAATGCAATATTTTCAGATTGCGGATACGGATTCATCAAAAAACCACTATTTTAGCTTATTGCATGCCATCTCAAAAAAATTCAATCAACCCTGATGCAACGACACCGGAGGCCGACGCGGCCACGACGTCGATGCTGCCGGCACAGAATTTACATTCGCACCGCAAGTCACGCATTATCACGTTTTCGGCGATCATCATGGCCATTTGTGCCTTTGGTGCGGCCGCTGTTGCGCCGCTGGCACCCGATGCCGCCGACCTGCCGGTCAGGCAGATTACCGAACAACTCACCCTGCCGACGCTGGCCGAGCAGATGCAGGCCATTGAAGAGCGCGATGATCACTACATACACGAAGAAAGTATTGCGCGCGGTGACACACTGGGCAGCCTGTTGCAGCGTCTGGGTGTCGACGACGACGCGGCCGACAAATTTATCAGATCCGACAAGACGGCACGTCTGTTAATTCAGCAGAAACCGGGATATGCGGTTCGTGCCAAGACCAATGAAGACGGTGAACTGGAATGGCTCGAAACCTGTTTCGCGGTGAGTCGCGACAAGGCGTCGGAGGTAAGAAAAATGGTCATTGAACGTCTGCCGGGTTCGGACACGTTCAAGGCGGTTGAAACAACCGCACCGCTGGAGCGCCACATCGAAATGCGCACCGGGACGATTGCCAGTTCCCTGTTTGCCGCCACCGATGCCGCGCAGATCCCGGATTCTGTCGCCAGTCAGCTGGTTGACATGTTTTCGACCAATATTGATTTCCGTTCCGATCTGCGGCGCGGCGACCATTTTCAGATCGAATATGAAACCTTCTGGCAGAATGGACAACTGATCAGCACCGGACGGGTGTTGGCAGGCGAATTCAATAACGCCGGCCATACCTATCAGGCTGTCTGGTTTGATGAGGGTGCGGGCGAAGGAAGCTATTACGGGTTTGACGGCAAATCGATGAAAAAAGCGTTCCTGAAGTCACCCATTGCGTTCACGCGGATTTCCTCCGGTTTTTCGATGCGGGTGCATCCGATTTCAGGTCAATGGAAGCAGCACACCGGCGTTGATTTTGCAGCGCCGATGGGCACGCCGATCCGTGCATCGGCAGACGGGGTGGTTGACGTGGCGGGGGTTTCAGGCGGTTACGGCAACCTCGTGGTGTTGAAGCACTGGAACAGTTACAGTACCGCCTATGGTCATATGAGCCGTTTTGCCGCAGGTATGCACAAGGGCGTGAAAGTGAAGCAGGGCGATGTGATCGGTTATGTGGGTGCCACAGGCTGGGCCACCGGGCCGCATCTGCATTACGAATTCCGTGTGAACAATAAAGCCCAGGACCCCCTGAAAATCAAAGTCGAGCAGCCGCAGTCGCTCACCGCCTCAGACATGCCGCGTTTTCACAATGTGGTGGCCGATGTGCAGCATTGTTTTGCCCTGTTGAGACCCACCAGCCCTGCCAGTCAGGTTGCGTTAAAATAAATCTGTCACGCTGCAGATAATCCTTCCCGGGAAAGCACGCCTTCATGCCCTATTATATCGGCTTAATGTCTGGCACCAGTCTGGATGGTGTGGACGGCGTGCTGATCGAAATGGGTACGCATGAAGCGGAAATGAAACAACTCGCGGCCAGCTATGTGCCTTTTACGTCCGATGTACGCGCGTCGCTGTTCGCGCTGCAGTTCAGCGGTTTTGACGAAATCCATCGGGTGGCGCAGGCCGCCAACCAGCTTGTGCTGGTCTATGCAGAATGTGTGCTGCATTTGTTAAAAAACACCGGGCTGTATCCAGGGCAGATCACCGCAATCGGCGTCCATGGCCAGACCGTGCGGCATCGTCCTGAATTTGGTTACACGGTCCAGATCAATAATCCGGCGTTGCTGGCTGAACTGACCGAAATCGACGTCATTGCTGATTTTCGCAGTCGCGACATTGCTGCGGGCGGTCAGGGCGCTCCGCTGGTACCGGCGTTTCATCGCAGTGTGTTCGGCAAGTTGAATGAAACGCGTGTCGTGGTGAATATCGGCGGAATCAGTAATATCAGTATCTTGCGTTCCGACGGTGCAACACGCGGATTTGATACCGGGCCTGGCAATGTGTTTATGGATGGCTGGATCATGCAGCACAAGTCGCAGAAATATGATAATAACGGCGACTGGGCGCGACACGGGCACATTAATGAATCATTGCTCGCCCATTTGAAGGATGAACCCTTTTTTCAGAAACTGCCACCGAAAAGCACCGGGCGTGACTTATTTCACGCTGAATGGCTGGTGGGCAAACTGAACCTGTTCAGTCAGGTGTCACCGGTCGACGTGCAGGCGACGCTGTGTGCACTCACCGCACAGACCATTACAGACGCAATTAATGCGTACGCTTCCGACGTGTCGCACGTTTACATATGCGGCGGCGGAGCCAATAACAGCACCTTGACCGATCTGATTCATTCGTTACTGAATGGCGCGGGAAAGTCCGTCAGCGTTGAAAGTACCGAAGTACTGGGTGTGTCACCGAACCACGTTGAGGCCCTGGCGTTTGCCTGGCTGGCCTATCGCCACACAGAACGCCTGGCGGGAAATTTGCCGGAAGTGACCGGCGCGGCGGGCGATCGGATACTGGGCGCCCTATACCCGCACTAACCCGCACCAGGAATGATCCTGAAAAACGTCAGGCTCCGGGCTGTTTCCGGACTGCCGGTACGACGTCCAGATAGTGTTTATGAATGTCATCGTATTGATGGTTGACATTGATTTCTTCGTTGCGGTAATTGTGTATGAGGCGATTGGATTCCTGGATGGTTTGTGTCAGCTCAATGATTTTTTGCTGAAATTCGGCGGCTTTCGCCGGCTGGTTTTGCGTCAGCAGGGGAAGTGCTTTCTGGTCCTGGTTTAAAGTTGCTGTGGCCGTTTCCAGCACCTTGTTTTCGGCGGATATTTTGCTTTCCAGCGTATCAATATCGTGTTTGCGTGCCAGTTCGATGGCATTTTCGTCAGGGTAATGAGCGGTCAGATAGCGCTGTTCGCGTTTCGCATTGTCGATCCGTTTGGCCTCATCCGACTTCTGCTTGTCCTTTAATTGCGCTTCGCGTTTCTGTTCAGGAGTGAGTGCACCGGAAATCTGGTCTTTGAGCATGCCATTGTCTTTATAAATCTGTGTCGATTTATCGGCGCATTCGGGGATCGGCCGGTCCGAAGTGACAATATGTCCTGTATTATCCTTGCAGGAATAAAAGTCGGCATAAGCGTCGTTAGCAAAAATAAAACAAAAAACCGAAAACAGTAAATAATTTTTAATGAACATGAGTCTGTATGCAGTCTGGAAGGGTGGGCGGGTAACAGGTGTCAATAGCCATTACTTTAGACTATTTCTTTTTGACAGCAAAACAGTTTAAACAGGATTTGAGACAATATGGGCAATAGATTATCAAAAATTGCGACCCGCACCGGCGATCAGGGCACCACAGGCCTGGGTGACGGGACCCGCACCGATAAAGACAGTGGGCGCATACATGCAATGGGCGACGTGGACGAGCTGAATTCGCAGCTTGGCGTGCTGCTGTGTGAAGATTTGCCAGCGGGCTTGTCGGAAGAATTGCTGTCCATTCAACACGATCTGTTCGATCTGGGCGGCGAATTGTGCATACCGGGTTATGAGCTGATCAGGGAAAGTCAGGTGGCCAATCTTGATGCCCTGCTTGAAAAATACAATGCAGGCCTGCCGCCGCTTCAGGAATTCATCCTGCCGGGTGGTTCACGGGCTGCGGCACTGGCCCACGTGTGTCGTACGGTGTGTCGCCGTGCAGAGCGCGTGCTGGTCGGCTTGGGCAAGACCGAGCAGATCAATCCGTTCCCGCGCCAGTATCTGAACCGCCTGTCGGACCTGATGTTCGTGTTATCGCGCGTACTGAACCGTCATGCCGGTGGCGTTGACGTGCTCTGGAAGCGCGACAAAGCAGCAGACCAGGAGCCCGGCGCGGAAAACCGGTAGCGCCGTTTCAGCCTGCCCCGGCAAATGGTCAGCCTATCGTGTGCATCCAACCATGCACGTCGGGTGCCGTGCCATGCTGAATGCCCAGAAGTGCCTCGCGCAACGCCATGGTGACCGGACCATTTTCACCCTGGTTGATCTGCATTTCAAAGCCATTGGCCTTGGCCAGACCCACCGGCGTGATGACGGCCGCTGTGCCACAGGCAAAAACTTCCGTCATTCGTCCCGCGGCAATATCATCGCGCCATTCCTGAACGGTGATCTTTCGTTCTTCCGCCTCAAATCCCAGATCTTTGGCCAATTGCAACAAACTCAGGCGGGTAATTCCGGCCAGCAGGGTGCCAGTGAGCGCGGGTGTCACCAGTCGGGTTCGGCTCCCGTCCTTGTAAACAAAAAATAAATTCATCCCACCCATTTCTTCAATGGTTTCATGGTGCACGGCATCCAGCCAGACCACCTGGTCGCACCCTTTCTGCTGGGCCTGGGCCTGCGCCACCAGACTGGCGGCGTAATTGCCGGCACATTTGGCTTCACCGGTGCCGCCTGGCGCGGCGCGCACGTAATCTTCACTGATCCAGACACTGACCGGTTTGACGCCGCTCGGAAAATAGGCGCCGGCAGGGGAGGCAAACAGCACAAATAAATATTCGGTTGCCGGACGCACTCCCAAAAACGGGTCAGTGGCAATCATCAGCGGCCGCAAATAGAGGCTTTCGCCGACATTCCCGGGTACCCAGGCGCGGTCGAGCCTGATCAATTCATCGGCGGCTTTGAGAAACAGTTCGGGCGGAATCGACGGCATGGCGAGGCGCTTGGCGCTGCGATTGAAACGCTCGGCATTGGCATCGGGCCGAAAAGTTCTGACGCTGCCATCCGGTTGGGAAAATGCCTTGAAGCCCTCGAAAATGGCCTGGCCATAATGGAGCGAGGATGCCGACGGATCCAGGCTTAAAGGTCCGTAAGGCTTCAGGTCACCGGTCTGCCAGGCGCCGTCTTTGTACGGGATCACCACCATATGTTCGGTAAAGGTGCGGCCAAAGCTGAGATTGGACATGCGTTTTGCGCGCTCGTCTGCGCTGATCCGGGTTGCTGAAGGGCTGATACGCAGTGCGGGTATGGTGGTTGACATGGTCAGGTCACTCCTCGTAATTTTACAGATGCAATTCAGGGGCTGTTATGACAGTCGTGGCTGCCTACAGGGATTCGGGTACCCGTTTAACACTCCTGTACCGGTCGGCAACAGGGCAGGTACGGAGTGCCGTGTGTCAGGCCACGAGTTACTTATTTAAATTTATTAACCATCCGGCGCGGCTCGACGCCTGACGGCAGGTCGGTCTGGTCAAGATGGTGCTGAATGGATTTCAGTATTCCCGCGCTGTCCAGACCGCATAACGCCAGCAATTGACCCGCATCACCGTGATCGATGAATTCATCCGGCAAGCCCAGAATCAGCAGCGGTTTGGCCACGCCCAGTCCGGCTAACGTCTCGGCAACGGCCGAGCCTGCACCGCCCATTTTCGCGCCTTCTTCGACACTGACCAGCATATCGTGGGTGTCGGCCAGATGCCTGATCAGCTCTGTATCGACCGGCTTTACGAAACGCATGTTGGCCACAGTCGCGTTCAATTTTTCTGCGGCGTCCAGTGCGGGTTTGACCATCGTGCCAAAAGCGAAAATGGCAATCCGCTCGCCGTGCCGCACGATCTCACCCTTACCGAGCGGCAGCGTGGTCAGTTCCCTGCTGACCTCGGCGCCGATACCTGCCCCCCGGGGGTAGCGGATCGCGGCCGGACCGTTGTAGTGGAACCCGGTCGACAGCATCTGGCGGCATTCGTTTTCATCGGAGGCCGCCATAATCACCATGTTCGGAATACAGCGCAGGTAGGCCAGATCATAGTTGCCGGCATGGGTGGCGCCATCGGCACCGACCAATCCGGCCCGGTCCAGTGCAAAGGTGACATCCAGATTCTGCAGCGCGACGTCGTGAATCAACTGGTCGTAGGCACGCTGCAGGAAGGTGGAATAGATCGCCACCACCGGTTTAAGTCCTTCAGCGGCCAGACCGGCGGCGAACGTCACGGAATGTTGTTCTGCAATGCCGACATCGTAATAGCGGTCAGGGAATTGCTGCTCAAAGTCCACCATGCCCGAGCCTTCGCGCATCGCCGGGGTAATACCGATCAGACGCGGATCCTGTGCGGCCATGTCACACAACCAGTCACCGAATATTCGCGTATAGGTGATTTTGCCAGACGGTGACGGCTGTATGCCTTCATCGGGATTGAATTTGCCCGGCCCGTGATAAAGAACCGGATCCGCCTCGGCCAGCTTGTAGCCCTGACCTTTTTTGGTCACCACGTGCAGAAATTGCGGGCCCTTGAGTTCCTTCAGGTTCTGCAGGGTCGGTATCAGCGCATCCAGGTCGTGACCATCGATGGGGCCGATGTAATTAAAGCCGAATTCTTCAAACAGGGTGGCCGGCATGATCATGCCTTTGGCATGCTCTTCAAAGCGTTTGGCAATTTCCCGCATCGGCGGTGGCAGCATCGATTTGCCGACATTTTTTGCTGCGGCATAGAACTTGCCTGACATCAGGCGTGCCAAATAACGGTTCAGCGCACCCACCGGCGGTGATATCGACATGTCGTTGTCATTTAATACCACCAGCAGGTTGACGTCCTCCATCACCCCGGCATTATTGAGTGCCTCGAAGGCCATTCCGGCTGTCATGGATCCGTCGCCGATAATGGCAACCGAGTGGCGTGACTCGCCTTTGGTTTTGGCGGCGACGGCCATACCTAACGCAGCCGAAATCGAGGTTGAAGAATGCGCGGTGCCAAAGGTATCAAACTCGCTTTCGGCGCGTCTCGGAAAACCGGAAATGCCGTTCAGCTGTCGCAGTGTGTGCATCTGGTCACGCCGTCCGGTCAGGATTTTGTGCGGATAAGTCTGGTGACCCACGTCCCACACCAACCGGTCTTCGGGTGTGTTGAAGACATAGTGCAGAGCGATCGTCAGTTCGACGGTGCCCAAATTGGACGATAAGTGACCGCCTGTTTTGGACACTGAATTCAGGACAAAAGCACGCAGTTCATCCGCTAACGGTTTCAGTTGAGCACGGGTCAGCTGGCGCAGATCAGAGGGTGAATTGATGTCTTTTAACAGGGTCATAGGGGTTCTCTCAGGCGCTGCGCTGCACGATGAAATCGGCCAGCTGGGCAAGTCGCCAGGTGGTTGAATTGGAATGGGCTGACGGGCTGAAGACGGTTAATGCGCCGTGCGCCTGCAGTCGTAATTGTTCGGCCAGAATCCGCGAGGCGTCCAAACCCAGGATCGACACGTAAGTCGGCTTGTGGTTGGCGGCATCCTTGCCGGCTGTTTTTCCCAGCGAAATGGAATCGGCTGTGGCATCCAGGATATCATCGACCACCTGGAAGGCCAGCCCTATGGCGCTGGCATAGCGGTTCAGGGCGGCCAGTTCGATGTGACTCAATTCCTGGCCATCGGGCTTCTGACCGCATAATGCACCCATCAGGACAGAGGCCCGCAACAGGGCGCCGGTTTTTAGCTGGTGCATGTGTTCCAGCTGTTCGCGGGTCAGGTCGACACCCACACTGATCAAGTCGATGGCTTGTCCGCCACACATGCCGGCCGAGCCGGAGGCCTGCGCCAGCAGCTGGACGATCCGGAGTTGTCGCGCCGGTGCATTGGCGCCGTTCGCCAGGATCATGAACGCCTGCGACTGCAGGGCATCGCCGACCAGCAGGGCGGTGGCTTCACCATAGCGGACATGGACAGTCGGTTTGCCGCGCCGCAAGGCATCGTTGTCCATGCAGGGCATGTCGTCGTGGACCAGCGAATAGGCATGAATCATTTCCACTGCGCAGGCGGCACGGAGCAACCCGGCGTCATCGGCGTCAACCAGCTGGGCCGCGGCAAACACCAGCAGCGGACGAACCCGTTTGCCGCCATCGAGCACGGCGTAGCGCATCGCCTCATGCAAATGGGTCGGCACCTGGTCGGGTGACGGGAGGAATTCGGTCAGGGCAACCTCAATGCGGGCCTGACAGTGTTTCATCCAGTCGACCAGCGTCATCGGGGTTGTCGTTGTGGACATGGCGTTGTTAGTGGACATGCGTCGTCAAACCGGGTCATCAACCAGGACTGGAATCGGGCTGGAACGGCTTCAGCATGTCACCATCCAGTATTTTTACCTGCTGCTCAACTTTTTCCAGTTGCGCCGCACAGTACTGCACCAGTTCTGAACCTCGCGCATAGGCCGTAATCGATGCATCCAGCGCCAGTTCACCGGCTTCCATGCGCGACACCAGTTGTGCCAGTTCGTCCATCGCCGCTTCAAACGAAGCAGGCGGGGTGTTGTTAATCGAGTCAGCGGGCGGTGTCTTTTTTGTCATGAAAATGCAGGCGAAAACCGGGTTGGTGTAGGGGTGGCAGATAATAATTATTGTATAGGGAACTTAACCCTCTATTCTAAAACAACTTGCCCCGGTTTCGCGCCATTCAGGGAAATTCAGGCCGAATTATCTTGATTGACACTCAAATTAATATTTTTTTGCTATGTTTTTACCGGAGATAAGCGATGATCGGAAAAATGGCGGTAGCGTGCCCGCCCTGGGGCGGTACCATGCCCGGGTATCAGTCCGCGCGAACCGGCTCGGCGCCTGAGGGCGCCAAACCAATCAGGCGCTGCCGGGCGCCGGTGGAACCCAGGGCAAACCTCCACGAAACCGAACGACCCAGATAAATTATTCTGATATAATCTTGGGTTCTGTCCAAAATTTCCGATTCAATTCAATGAACTGAATGCAGGTCTTTGCGGATTCTTTCTCTCTTGGGTTGAGTAACTATTTGGGGGGGTGGGGATGTCCGATCTGGCAACATTCACTAAACTACAGCGTTCCACAACGCAACTTCCGGTGTCGGTTTATTTTGATGAAGCGCTGTTGAAGCGTGAAATCGACCAATTATTCCAGCAGGGTCCGCGTTACGTCGGGCACGAACTGATGGTGCCAGAGGTCGGCGACTACGCGACACTCGCCGCGGAAAACGAAGGCCGCATGCTGGTTCGGAGCGAGCGCGGCATCGAGTTGCTGTCCAACGTCTGCCGGCACCGTCAGGCCCTGATGCTGGGCGGTGGCGGCAAGCAGCCCATGACCCGTGGCAATGCCCGAAACATAGTGTGCCCGCTACACCGCTGGACCTACGATCTCAAAGGTGAATTGCTCGGTGCGCCGCACTTTGACGAGTCGCCCTGCCTGAATCTGGGCAACACCCCTGTGCAGAGCTGGAACGGCCTCCTGTTTGAGCAGAACGGCTACAACGTCATGGACCGGCTTGCCAATCTGTCGGTGACCCGGGATCTCGATTTTACCGGTTATATGCTGGATCATGTCGAGGTGCACGACTGCGACTACAACTGGAAAACCTTCATCGAGGTGTATCTGGAAGATTATCACGTTGAACCGTTTCATCCTGGCCTGGGCAGCTTTGTGACCTGTGACGATCTGCGCTGGGAGTTCGGTGCCGACTATAGCGTCCAGACGGTCGGCGTCAACAGCGGATTACTGAAATCCGGATCCGAAAAATACCGGGCGTGGCAGGAACAGCTGCTGGCATACCGTCGCGGTGCAGCCCCCCCGTATGGAGCCATCTGGATGACGCTGTACCCCAACATCATGGTCGAGTGGTATCCCCATGTGCTGGTGGTCTCGACACTGTGGCCGCAGGCGACCGGTAAAACCCGCAACGTGGTCGAGTTTTACTATCCGGAAGAAATTGTGCTGTTTGAACGCAAGTTTATTGAATCTGAACGCGCCGCGTATATGGAAACCTGCATTGAGGACGATGAAATCGGGTTCAGAATGGATGCCGGACGCCGGATTCTGTTTGAGCGCGGCGAATCCCAGTCAGGACCGTATCAGTCCCCCATGGAAGACGGCATGCAGCATTTTCATGAATGGTATCGAAACAGCAGAGTGCTTGAAGACACGATGGACGCCCCGCGTCGCCCCGACTGACGTTTCAATTGACGTTTCGATAAAATTTAAGCAATCTACGCCGCATGCAATCACTTTGGATGTTACTTGCCAGCCTGTTATTCGCTCTGATGGGCGTCTGTGTCAAGCTGGCCTCGTCGCTGTACACCACGTCGGAAATCGTGATGTACCGGGGTCTGTTCGGTATTGTCTTTTTATTCCTGATATCAAGAATCCATCACATCAGCCTGAAAACACGCATGCCGTGGCGTCACTTCAGCCGCGGTACAGTTGGCACGGTGGCGCTGTGGATGTGGTTTTACAGCATAGGCAAAATTCCTCTGGCGCTGGCCAATACGCTGAACTACATGTCACCCATATGGATCGCTGCCATCCTGTACGGGGTGGCCTGGTGGCACGGCAAGACGCGCTTTACCTGGGGTTTGCCGGGTGCCATCGCGCTGAGTTTCATCGGCATGGTATTGCTGCTGCATCCCTCCATCAGCCCCAAACAACTGCCGGTTGAACTGATCTCCCTGGTGTCGGGTGTCCTCGCGGCGCTGGCATACCTGCAGGTGCGGCAGATGGGCCTGCTTGGCGAACCGGAGACGCGTGTGGTATTTTATTTTTCACTGACCAGCGCCGTGTCGGGCGCGCTGGCAGCTAGCGTGGATCAGGATTGGCACACGCACCACCTGCATGGTGTTGTTTTGTTACTTTTTGTCGGATTCTTTGCCAGTACTGCACAGCTTGCCATGACGCGTGCTTATCGTTTGGGCAATCCCCTGTTCACGGCCAACCTGTCGTACACGGGGATCGTCTTTTCGAGCATTCTGGGCGTCATCGTGTGGCAGGACCAGCTAAGTTTATTAAGCTGGACGGGTATTGCAGTGATCCTGTTCAGTGGCATACTAGCGACTTATATACATACCCGAAAGACATTGGCGATACGCGCAAATTAGCCGCTTGCGACAAGGCAGTACAGAAAGTGTCATTAAACGAAAGGGAAATGCATGTCCGTTTTATTTACTTCCTTGATTTCAGTGGATGAATTGGCAGAGCACATCGAGGATGAAAAATGGGTCATTCTGGATTGCCGGCATGATCTGTCCAATCCGAATGCGGGGCGAAGCGCCTATGCGGAAGGCCATATCCCGGGCGCACAATTCGTTCATCTGGACTTTGATTTGTCAGGAAACAAAATAAACGATATAGGCGCATTTTGCGGACGTCACCCGCTTCCGGACCGTTCAATTTTTGTGGCCAAGCTGCGGTCCTGGGGTATCAGCAACGATACGCAGGTCATCGGCTATGATGGTCAGGGTGGCATGTTCGCGGCCCGGTTGTGGTGGATGCTGCGCTGGATTGGCCATCAGGCTGTCGCTGTGCTGGACGGAGGTATCCCGGCCTGGCAGGCTGCCGGAAAACCCGTCTCAACCGGCGTACCGTCAGTCAGGAGTGGTGCAATACAGGACCAGGATCCGCTGGTAAGAATTGCCAGTGTGCACGATGTTCAGGCGAACATCCTGTCCAGACTGAGTACACTGGTTGACGCACGTTCTGCAGATCGTTTTCGCGGCGAAAATGAAACGCTGGACCCGATCGGCGGCCATATTCCCGGTGCAAAAAACCGCTTCTTTAAAGACAACCTGAACGAACAGGGGTGTTTCAAATCGCCCGAGCAGTTACACAAGGAATGGGCGCAGATCATTACCGACTCGCGGAAATCGATTATGCAATGCGGTTCCGGTGTCACCGCCTGCCATAATTTACTGGCACTCGAAGTGGCCGGCATGACAGGTGCGGCACTGTATGCCGGATCGTGGAGTGAATGGTGTATCGACCCGCGACGACCTATCGCCACCGGCGACAGGGACTGAGCGACACAATCTTGGCCTTGCTCAACCGGGATCGGCGCCCGCCTTCAGATTTCGCCAGAACTGCCATAACATCAGCCCGCTTCGCGCCAGACCCGCAACGCGACCAGGGATAAAGATGACCAGAGCGGCCATTGCCACGTGCGCCCAGGCCGGCAACTGCTTCAGTTTCGCTATCAGCCCGTTACCCGACCCGATCCAGCCGGTCAGCAAGCCCAGTTGACGACTTTGCGCCACGAGGATATTTCTTTGCAGGGTACATTCGACCACCAGCATGGCGCGTCGTTGTGCCAGTCGTTTTACGTGACTCATCGGCTCTCTTCCTGGTTGTCACTGTCCTGTGGCCCCAGCAGTGCAACGTCTTTCTTGAATTCGGCAATACTCTGTTCAAGCAAACGTGGTTTGTTCAAAAACTGGGTTCGCAACCAGGCTGAAATGATGATGCTGGCCACACCAAAAACACCGATGAGGCTTACAATGACGGCGACGCGGTGCTCATCCCAGAAGAGCGCGATCAGTAAAAAAACCCCCAGCGAGACGGCAACGCCTGCGCAGAACAGGGCAATCAGGGCGACAATGAAATACGTCGAAAAACGTACCAGTTCTTCTTCCAGTTCGACCGTCACCAGCTCGATCCGGGTTTGCAGCATCGTCACCAGCGTCGAGACGATGCGGCCAATGCTGTCGGAAAATCCCATGTCAACTGTGCTTTACTTGCGACTGATTAACAGGCCGATGACCAGGCCGATGGCAGCACCCAATCCAACCGCCTGCCACGGATTTTCTTTGACATAATCGTCGGTGGCGTGCGCGGCCTCCCGGGTTTTTGTGACGACCAGTTTTTCCAGTCGCACGATCTCGTCTTTGGCATGTCTGATGGTGTTTTCAAAGCGTTCTTTGGCCGACTTGAAGTCGTCGCTTAACGGCAGTGCGGCGTTTTTCAGCAGGGATTCGGCATCGTTTATGACAGCGTGCAGGTCACGCATCAATTGATCGTTCTGGTCTTTGGTTGTCATGATAGGTCCTTGAAGTTTGTGTTTCCATAATAATCCTAATTACCAGCCATTTATTAATAAAACGCAAATTCTGCTTAACTTAACGCAAAATCCATGACGATACCGATAAAAATAAAGCAACCCAGCCAATTATTGTGCCGGAAAGCACGAAAGCACCGGTCACGATCACGATCGCGTATCAGAAAATAGTGATATACCGAACAGGCTAAGGCCGCCAGCAGTCCCAGTGCAAACCAGCGACCCAATCCGAGTCCGATGCCGACCGTGGTGAGCAGGGCAAAGTAGATGGCGTAGCAACTCATTATCGCCACGACATCGTATTTGCCAAAAGTAAGTGCTGACGTACGTATGCCGATTTTAATATCGTCGTCCCGGTCGACCATGGCGTACTCGGTATCGTAAGCCACCGCCCAGAACACGTTGGCCAGTAATAACAGCCAGGCCGTGCCAGGCACCTGGTTCTGGACCGCGGCAAATGCCATCGGAATCCCGAAACCGAATGCAATGCCCAGATACGCCTGCGGTATCGCAAAAAAGCGCTTGAAGTACGGATAACTCGCGGCAATCAGAACGGCCGCGACCGATAATGCCCGGGTGTACCGGTTCAGCGGCAGGATCAAACCGAAGGCGGTCAAGGCCAGCAGGGCTGCCACCAGCAGGGCTTCCCAGCCGGCAATTTTGCCCGCAGTCAGGGGGCGTTGCGCGGTGCGCCTGACGTGCCTGTCAAAATCACGGTCAGCGTAATCGTTCATGGCGCAGCCCGCCGCGCGCATCAGGGCGGTACCGAGCGTAAAGATGACGATCAGCCTGATATCCGGCGTTCCACGGGATGCAATCCAGAGGGCGGCCAGGGTGGGCCACAGTAAAAGTAAAATACCGATGGGCTTGTCAAACCGGGTTAATTGCCAATACAGAGTCAGACGTTGCATATTTGTTGGGGTCCGGATGGTTAGCGGGGCCAGGCAGGCGCGTTTGAGCAGTTCGGTTCAGTCTCTTTTTCCAAACATCATCTGCTCCGCCAGCCAGTTTTTTGCCGGCGGGCATACATCAATGACACCCAAACCGGCGCCAAGCAGCGACTGTAACGCGTTGGCGACCGGATTGTCATCACCGGCCGTGGTAAAAATCTGCGCCATCCGGCTGGTCAGCTGCATGGTCATTTGCCGATCCGGTGAACGTGCCGCAAAAAATTGTTGTAACGCTGCCGGTGTGGCCGACAGGCTCAGGAAACGGCCCAGCTGAAACGCATCGCGCAGCCCCAGATTCAAGCCTTGCCCGGCCACAGGGTGCAGCGTTTGCGCGGCATTGCCGATACGGATGCAGCGACCTGTGGGCGGGCTGGTTTGTGCATTCAGTCCCAGCGGGAAGGCGGAACGCTGGGCGACAGCCGTGAATTGTCCCAGACGCCCGCCAAAGGCGGTTTGCAGTTCACCCAGAAAAAGTCGGTCATCCAGCGCGAGCAAACCGCTTGCCCGGTCGGGCTGAACACACCATACCAGTGCATAGGCGTCGTCGACCGGCAGCAGAGCGAGTGGGCCCTGGTCGGTAAATCGCTCAAACGCACGGCCCGCGATCGGTGCGCTGCAGCGGACCATTGAAATAAGGGCAGTCTGCTGATAGTCGTGGTGTCGGGTCTGGGGCGTCTGGTCGCCGAACAAGCCCCCTTCGGCCTGAACCACAATGTCTGCCTCGAAAACCCGCTGATCGTCCAGTGTGATTTGGGCCTGGCGTTCTGTTTCGGTGATCGCGCTGACTTTGACAGGTCGCAACAATGTCAGTTGCGGCTGGAACTGCCCGAGCGCCTGAGACAGCGGTTCAAGGATGTCGGCGTAACGTGCCACATAGCCCAGCGCAGGCACTTTACAGGTGTCACGATCAATCAGGGTTCGGCCGAATTGCCCGCGTCGGGAGACATGAATCTGGTGTATTTCGGTGGCCTTGATGGGCCATGCCCCGGCCGCCTCCAGTATTTGCTGACTGCCAAACGACAGGGCAATGGTGCGCTGGTCGTTGCGGGCCTGCTCATGGGTTCTGGCATCCATCAGCACAATACTTGAGGGCGGCACTCCCCGTTTGATCAGGGTCAGTGCCAGGGTTTGGGCTGTCGGGCCGGCGCCGCAGATGGCGATGGTGAATTTATTGTTCATCTTGTCCGGTTCGTGGGAGTGGCATCTGTTGTGCCTGTTGTCGTGTCAACGGTCGCCTTACTTGCCCTTCATGGCAGCTTCAATTTCTTTAACTGTTTTGGGCGTGTCTTTGCTTAAATTCACGGGGCCATCCCGGGTGATGATGATGTCATCTTCGATCCGTATGCCGATGTTCCAGTATTTTTCCGGCACACCTTCCGCGGGTCGGACGTAGATGCCGGGTTCGATAGTGATAGCCATGCCGGGTTCGAGTGTCCGGTACGGTTTTTCATCGGTGCCGGCCGGCGCTTTGGGGTCGCGGTAGTTGCCCGCATCGTGGACGTCCATGCCTATCCAGTGTCCGGTGCCGTGCATGTAGAACTGGCGGTAGGCGTTGTTGCTGATTGCGTCTTCCAGTGAGCCCACCTTGTTTTTGTCCAGTAAGCCGGTGTCGAGCATGCCCTGGGTTAAGACGCGGACGGCGGCGTTGTGGCCGTCCAGGTAGCGGGCGCCACTAATGGCGTGTTCGAGTGCAGCGGATTGGGCGGTCAGCACCAGATCGTACAGGGTTTTTTGCGCAGGGCTGAATTTGCCGTTGGCGGGGAATGTTCTTGTCACGTCCGAGGCGTAACTGTCAAATTCGCAGCCGGCATCGATCAGGATCAGATCGCCGTCCCTGATTTTTGCGTTGTTGGCGCTGTAATGCAGAATGCAGGCGTTCGGCCCGGTTGCGATAATGGAGCCGTACGCGGGCGATTGCGCGCCCTGACGGCGGAATTCGTGCAGCATTTCGGCTTCGAGTTCGTATTCAAACATGCCTGGGCAGGTGATCTGCATGGCACGACGATGGGCGACCGATGAAATCGATGCGGCTTTCTGCATCAAGGCGATTTCGCTGCTGTCCTTGAAGAGCCGCATCTCATCCAGGATGCTGTGCAGATCGATGGTTTTCTGGGGCGGTAAAATACCGCTGCGTACCCGGCTGCGTACGGCACTGATGGCAGCCTGTGTGATGTCGTCCAGATGCGAGTGATGTCCCTGGGTATGGAAAATCGTCGGGCTATCGGCCAGCAGTTCGGGCAATTTATCCTGCAGTGCGGCATTCGGGAACGCATCGTCAAAGCCAAACTGCTGTTGCGCGGCATCCGGGCCGAATATGAAACCGTCCCAGATTTCGCGCTCGGGATTTTTTTCCCGGCAGAACAGGATGCTCTGGTTCGTTTTTCCGGCGACCAGCACCAGAACCGCTTCCGGTTCGGTGAAGCCGGTCAGGTAGTAAAAATAACTGTCATGGCGAAATGGGAAAAAACAGTCGCTGTTGCGGGTCATTTCCTGATTGGTCGAGAGGATGGCGACGCCGCCACCGTGGGATTGCATGTGCTGCAAAAGAACTGCACGTCGATCGCTGTAGGGTTTCATGTTTGTCCTTGGTGCTGCTTTTGCTGGTTAATGACGCGAGAGTTCGGCGCATTCAGTTCGGCAAACCGTTCCGGTGTGCCGACGTCGGTCCAGTGGTGATGGATGACTTCACCGCCCAGCTGATTCTGGCTGGCATAGTGACGAAAGAGCGTGACCAGCTTTTCTGAAGCGCCCGGCGGTATTGATTCGAACATGTCGGGACGGTAAACACCTATCCCGGAAAAGGTAAAACGCGGTTCGCCCTGGTTGGTCAGGCCCAGCAAATTCACCGCGAAATCACCTTCCGGATGGTGCGGCGGGTTTTTGACCATATACAGCCAGGCGACATCGCGTTTGTTTTTGGGGTGCGGATTACCCCACATGTCGTTGTCCTGGAGTGCTGAGAGGCAGTCCGTGAAATTGAAATGCGGACAGTAAATGTCCGCGGCCACCGCAATAAAAGGCTGGTCGCCCAGCAGATGCAGGGCATTCGCAATACCGCCGGCCGTTTCCAGCGCCTCGGCTTCGGGCGAATAGCGGATCTGCGCACCAAACTGGCTGCCATCGCCCAGCGCAGTTTCGATCATGCTGCCCAGATAAGCGTGATTAATCACCAGTTCGGTAACGCCAGCCTTGACCAGGTTCAGGATGTGCCAGACGATGAGTGGCCGGCCCCGCACTTTCAGCAGGGGCTTGGGGCAGTCGGCAGTCAGTGGCATCATCCGTAACCCACGTCCCGCAGCTAGAAGCAGGGCTTTCATTAAAACGTATATCCCACTTCAGGTGTTTTATCTTCCAGCTCGTCCAGCACCCGGAGCAGCGGTATCAAGGTGTTATAGCGTTGCGCCGTTTTACGGACGTAGGACAGTACCAGTGGCAAATCTGCCAGGTAATTTTTTTTGCCGTCGCGGTAGGCCAGGCGACAGAAAATGCCCAGAATTTTCAGGTGCCGCTGCAAGCCCATGAATTCGAAGTCACGATAGAAACTGTCGATATCGGTGCTGACCGGCAGTCCGGCGTGGCGGGCGCGTTCCCAGTACCGGATCGCCCAGTCAAGAACCTGCTCTTCATCCCATTCAATATACGCGTCCCGCAACAGCGACACAATATCGTAAGTGATCGGCCCATAGACGGCACCCTGAAAATCGAGAATACCCGGATTACCTTCTTTCATCACCATCAAATTGCGCGAGTGGTAGTCACGATGGACATAGACCGGGGGTTGCGCCATGGTGTTGGCCAGTATCTGTTCAAATACCGTGTCGAGGCGGCTCTGTTGTGAGTCGGTTAATGCCAGTCCCAAATGCTTGTTGATATACCAATCCGGGAACAGTTGAAGTTCTTTCAACTGCATGTCGCGACTGTATTCGGGAAGAACACCCGGCTGACTGAATGATTGAATTTGTACTAAGCTGTCTATGGCGTCCATATAAAGTTTTTGTGCAGTATCCTGATTTAACAGGTGTGAATACATCACAGTGCCCAGATCGCTCAGCAACAGCAGTCCCTGCTCGGTCTGGCTGGCCAGAATGACCGGCACCGTCACGCCGGTTTCAACCAGCAGCCTGGCCACCTGGATAAACGGCACGACGTTTTCCTGCGGCGGTGGCGCATCCATCAGGATATACGTTTTACCTGCCGCATCATTAATTCGGAAATAACGACGAAAACTGGCGTCATTGGACGCGGGGCGCAGTGTTGTAACCTGCAGCGAGAAGTCTGACAGGGTGGCCAGCCACTCAAGTAAAATTGCCAATCTGGAATCATTTTCCGGGGCAGCGGGATCGTAGGCAGGGCTATTTTCAGGAGAAGTCATAGTGCAATTTAGATAATTATGTTGAAGATGCAAGAAAAATCACTCAGTTCCCCTATAATAGAGAACTTCATTTTTTAAAAAACAGCCTAGCGAAGACATGCTTCACTTACGTCAACCTCCATTATCTCATTTGTCGTCGTCCTTGCTTACTAAAATGAGTGTGGCTGTGCTGGCTACCCTGTCGGCACCGGTATCGATGTCGTTTGCGGCCGATAAAATAGCGTCAAATGCCGGTATTGTAAATTACGCCAAGGCAAGTGTTACGCTTATTTCCACTGAAGCGTTCTTTCCGTTGACTGCGTCGCCGGAGGCCGAGGCGATCATGGCGATTTCAGGCGCCGTCAACCTGAATGCAGCCATGTCGCTGGAAAAAGCGGGCGTCGTCATTGCGACCAATCCGGAAGCGCAGAGTAATGCCGCCGTACAGATGGCCTCGACGGTAGTCTCCCAAATCACGGCAGGGACAGGGATAGTGCCGGCGGGCGACGTGAGTTCCCTGATGTCATCCTCCGTGGACGAGGTCGCTTCGTATACGGTCAGCGTGGTCGACTGGGCCATTGCAGGCGGGGCGACCGGTGCATTTGCGCCCGGCAACAACGATGAAACCACGATACGAGCCGAGCAGATGACCGGCCGACCCTCGCGGGTACTGAATTTTGATGGCCAGGTTGAATTTGTGCGTGGCCCGTCGACCATTGATGCCGAGACCGCCGAGTATCACGAAGTTGAAGATCTGGTGATGGCAAACCGCAATGTACAGATGTTTCGAAACCGGGACTGCTACACCGGCGACACGCTGGAGATGCAGATGGATACCAATGAAGGTTTCCTGACAAATCCCACCTATAAACTCGAGAAGAACAATGCGCAGGGTTTTGCCACGCGCATGAATTTTATTGACAGCGACCGCTCTGAAGTTGAGCACGGGATCTATACCACCTGTGAAGGTGTCAAACCGGACTGGTACATGCGCGCCACGCAACTGAATCTGGATACCGGCCAGGATGAAGGGGTTGCTTACAACGGCGTTGTCTATTTCAAAGACGTCCCGATCCTGGCTGCACCGTGGATGTCATTTCCGATTTCAGATTCGCGCCGGTCCGGGATCCTGCCGCCTGAGTTTTATTCAACCTCAGCCGGCGGGGCCGAGATTGCCGTGCCCTATTATCTGGACATTGCCCCCAATCGCGACGCGACGATCATCCCGAAAATCATTGAACGGCGCGGCGAGCAGCTTGGCGGTGAATATCGTTATATCGAACCGGACTACTCAGGCCTGTTTCATGCAGAAATAAATCCGTCAGATCATGATGACGATGGCAAAACGCGTTACTCAATCAGTGAAATCCACAACGAAACCTTTTTCCCGGGTCTGGTCATGGGCATCAACTACAATCGCGCCTCGGATGACCAGTATGCGATTGATTATTCCCATTCGATCACCGCGAGTTCGCAACATCTGCTGCCGCAGATCCTGAACCTGACGTATGCACCGTCACCGTTCTGGAATGTGGGTTTGAACATGACCAATTATCAGGTTTTGCAGGACGCAAACAATGATATTGTGAAGCCCTACGAGATCACGCCGCGGATATTTGTCAATGCGGCGAGAATTGATACGTACGGTTTTGACTGGTCGCTGTACACTGAATACACGAATTTCCTGAATTCAAATCCGGATACGGTGTACGGCGAAAGGTTTGTTGAACAGGCGCAGATTTCTTATCCTGTTACCGGCACGTTTTATTTCATCACGCCCAAACTCCTTTACCACTTCAGCGACTATAAACTGGTGCAGAACAACGCGATTTATGCGACCGATTTTACCATCGGACCCGGTGGTGCCTACACGGTACTCAACAGTGCACCGTATTCGATAGATCCATCGTTTGCCGTGCCCACCTTTTCGGTCGACAGTGGTTTATTTTTTGAGCGCGATACCAGTTTATTTGGCCGTGAAATAACCCAGACGCTGGAACCGCGGCTGTTTTACGTCAAGACGCCTTATCGATATCAGACCGACATTCCCATCTTTGATACCGGTTTGGCCGACATCAATTTCGCGCAGATTTTTAATGAAAACCGGTTTTCCGGACAAGACCGGGTGGGCGACGCCAACCAGCTGACCTCGGCACTGATTACGCGCGCCATTGAAATGGACGGTCAGGAACGAATCCGTTTCGCCATAGCGCAACGACTCAGTTTTGAGCAACCCCTGGTGGTCGATTCCCCTATTTTTTATTCGACCAACGTGGTCGGTAATACGACCACCTATACTGCCCACTCCAATCTGCCAAGCCGCTCCGATTTCATTTTTGCCGGGACAGGCAAACTGACCAATGACATCACGCTCGATACCGGTTGGCAGTACAGTCAGAGTCTGGGCAGTACCCAGCAGTTAAGTTACGGATTTAAATGGCAGCCCGGACCGATGCAGGTCGTGAACGCCGAGTACCGTTATCAGCGTTTCAGCGAAGTCGACCCGGAAGGCATGAAACAGGTCGACGTATCGGCCCAGTGGCCATTGGCACCACGCTGGTACGGTGTGGCACGATCCAATTTTTCCCTGCAGGATCATCGCATGCTGGACGGCCTCGCCGGCTTTGAGTACAAACAGGATTGCTGGATATTCCGTATGGTGGCACAACGGTATCTGGTGCCGTCCACGGTGGCCGGCGTGACATCAAGTTCAACGACGTCGCTGTTCTTCCAGTTGGAGTTGAACGGGCTATCAAAAATCGGTACCAATCCGCTGCAGACGATCAAGCGCAGTATTGCCGGCTACCAGCCGATTAATCAGCCAACCACGCAGGAAAGTTATCAACAAAGTAATTTTTAAACCGGGCAAGCATGTAAATGTACCTCGCGAGGTCACAATTTTGATATGATGGCTCACTTTTTTATTCCTGATTCGCCCCCTTTTACCAAAGCTTAGATTATGAAACGCAACCTTTTAATTCCTGTAGCCCTGACCCTGCTGCTGACCGTTTTTCAGTCCACCGTGTTCGGGCAGGAAAAGCTCACCGCATCGATGACGACGCCGGCGAGTCAGTTACCGAGTGAGTCGGTCAACGGGATTGCGGTTGTCGTCAATGATGAGGTCATTACCCGGCTCGAGTTGCAGGACCGTACAAAAATGGTGGTGCAGCGTTTGAAAGCACAGGGCGTGCCCCTGCCGCCCCAATCGGAATTGCAGAAGCAGATTATTGAACGGATGATTGTTGAGAAAGCGCAGCTGCAACTGGCGCATGACAATGGCATGCGGGTCGATGACGTGATGCTGGATCGGGCCATGCTGCGCATGGCTGAACAGAACAAAATGTCGTTGCAGAATTTCCGCAACCAGGTCGAGAAAGAAGGCACCTCGTACGCGTTGTTCAGAGAAGGGGTTCGCGATGATATTTTATTGCAGCGGATCCGCGAGCGCGAAGTGGACAGCAAGGTACAGGTCTCTGAATCCGAAATTGACAATTATCTGGCCGCACAGCAGTCCGATAAACAGAAAAATGTCGAAGTCGAGTTATCGCACATACTGATCCGTATCCCTGAAAACGCTTCACCGGAGGTGCTGACCAAATTGCGTGCCCGGGCAGACACGGCTTTGCAGCAAGTGAAGTCGGGTGGCGATTTCAGCCTGCTGGCAGCGACATTTTCAGATTCGGCTGAAGGCCTCAAAGGTGGATCATTGGGCTGGCGCGAGCTGGACCGCTACCCGCAGATTTTTATTGATGCGATTGCCGGCCTGAAAGAAGGTCAATCGACCGGGCTGATCAAAAGTGCAAATGGTTTTCATATTCTGAAACTGACCGGACGGCGCATCGCTGAACAGAATGCCGGCGGCATACCGCAAGCGCATGTGCGTCATATCCTGATCAAGATATCGCCGACAGTGACCCAGGAACAGGCCACCCACAAACTGGCTGAATTCAAACAGCGGATTGAGAATGGCGGTGCCCGATTTGAAGATCTGGCGCAGCAATTTTCAAATGACTCGTCGGCTACCAAAGGCGGTGACCTGGGCTGGCTCTATGTCGGAGACCTGCCCGAATTTGACAGTGTGATCAGTCCGCTGAAAGACGGCGAAATCAGTGAACCGTTCCGTTCGGCAGACGGCATGCACATCATTCAGCTACTGGGTCGTAAAAACGATGAAGTCTCCAAGGAGCGTCAGCGTCTGTTAGCCCGACAGGCCATACACGCCCAGAAGCTGGACGAGGCCACTCTGGACTGGGTACGTCAGTTGCGTGACCGCGCATACGTGGAAATTCGTGCCGACGACAAGAACAGTTAAACCCGAATTTCAGCGATCATGAAAAAACAGGTGCTGGCCATTACTGTAGGTGAACCGGCTGGCATCGGCCCTGAAATAGCAATCCGGGCTGCCTGGCTCCATAGAGCGGTATGCCAGTGTGTGCTGGTCGGTGATATTGAATTTCTGCGCAGCCTGGCGTTGCACATCGATCCTGCCATTCAGCTGCAGCGGATTGATCAGTCCGATCAGATTGCCGGCACGCCCCTGCTTACGGAAACAAGTCTGCTGGTGTTGCACCGTCCTTTAAGCTGTGCGGTGCAGCCGGGGCAGTGCGATGCCAGAAACGGGCTGGCGGTGCTGGCGACGCTGGATGCGGCGATTGAGGGCGCCCTGCAAGGCCACATGGACGCCATCGTCACGGCGCCCCTGCAGAAATCAACCATCAACCAGGCTGGGGTTGCTTTTTCCGGGCACACCGAATATCTGGCGCAGAAAACGCACACCGATAAAGTGGTGATGATGCTGGCCAGTGCAGGCCCCGGTCCCGGCGGCAGTTCAACCAGCGCCCTGCGTCCGCTGCGCGTGGCGCTGGCCACAACCCATTTACCGTTGCGCGACGTGGCTGATGCCCTCAGCGTCAGCGAATTGAACCAGATTATCCATATCCTCCACACCGACCTGCAAGTCAAGTTCGGGATTGCGCGCCCGGTTATTCTGGTGGCCGGTCTGAATCCGCATGCCGGTGAGAACGGCTATCTGGGACGCGAAGACATCGACATCATTGCGCCGGCAATCAACACGGCGCAATCGCTGCAGATGGATGTGCGCGGACCGTATCCGGCCGACACCCTGTTTCAACCCAAATACCTCGCGCAGGCCGATTGTGTACTGGCTATGTACCACGATCAGGGCCTGCCGGTATTGAAGTACGCCAGTTTTGGCAGGGGTGTCAATATTACGCTGGGCCTGCCTATCATCAGGACCTCGGTGGACCACGGCACAGCGCTGGATATCGCCGCACAAGGCCTCGGTCATGCCGATACCGGCAGCATGCAGGAAGCGCTTCAGGCAGCGCTTGCGATGGCAGAGGCGCGCCAGTCTGCTCCGCAACAAACCAGGACAACCTCACCATGAAACACATTGCGCGGAAACGGTTTGGCCAGAATTTTCTTACCGATCACAGTGTGCTGGACCGCATTATCAGCGTGATACAACCCGAACCGACGGACAGCATGGTTGAAATCGGCCCGGGTCTGGCCGCGATGACACGCCTGTTGCTGCAGGGCGTTAACCGTCTGCATGTGGTGGAGCTGGATCGTGATCTGGTTGCGCGTCTGAAAAAAGAATTTGATCCGGCGCACCTTGAGGTCCATTCGGCCGATGCACTGAAATTCGACTTTGGCCAGATTCCAGTCGCCGCCGGCCAGAAATTACGCATCGTCGGCAATTTGCCCTACAACATTTCCAGTCCGCTGCTATTTCATCTGGCCGATATCGCGACCCGGGTTCAGGACCAGCATTTCATGCTGCAGAAGGAAGTGGTGGAACGGATGGTGGCCGAGCCCGGCAGCAAGGCGTTCGGTCGCCTGTCGGTCATGCTGCAATGGCGTTACCATATGGACCTGATGTTCATCGTTCCGCCCAGCGCATTTGATCCGCCACCGAGAGTGGATTCGGCAATAGTGCGCATGATTCCAAAATCCGAGCCGCTGAAATGTGACCAGAAAAAACTCGAAGCCACGGTCACCAAGGCATTTTCGCAGCGCCGCAAGGTGATTCGGAATTGCGTGCTTGGCATGTACACGGAAGAGCAACTGGTTCAGGCCGGGATAGACCCGACCTTGCGTCCGGAAGCCGTCGGGCTGGAGCAGTATGTGGCGCTGGCGAATCTGGAACCGGTTAAAACTGCGGCATAGCTTTGAGCGCCAGACTTTTCAATTCGTCACGGGCAGCGACATAATCCGGGAATACCTGCTCCACCCGGGCCCAGAAGCGCGGGCTGTGGTTCATTTCATGCAGATGCGCCAGTTCATGGGCAATCACATAATCGATCAGGTGCGGCGCAAAGTGGATCAGACGCCAGTTCAGCCAGATTTTTCCAAACTCGTTGCATGAACCCCAGCGCGTGGTGGCGCTGCTTAACGTCATGGACTGATACTGTACACCCAGGCGTGCCGCATACACCTGCAACCGTTCACTGAAATGTTTGCGGGCCTGGTTCATCAGCCAGGCCAGCAAATGTTTTTTGCATAAATCAGGGCTGGCATCCGAGGGCAGGTTTAACCTGATGATGCCGGTCGTGACATCGAAGGCGGTCGGTGCGCCATACTCAACCTGCAAGGTTGCGATATGTCCCAGAAAAGGCAACTGCGCGCCGGTGGTCCAGATCACCGGCGCCGCAACCGTTGGCGCAGGACGGTCACGCTGTTCCTGCAGGTTTTTCAGTATCCATTTCTGTTTGCTGACGATGCTGGAATTGATTTCTGCCAGACTCACCCAGCGTGGTGCCGTGATTTTCAGGCCGGTGTCGGTAATCTGGAAACCGATCGTGCGGCGTTTGGAACGTTGCAGCTGATAGGGCACATAATGCTGACCCAGTTGAACGCCATGCGGGTGTTGCGCCAGCACTTTGGGCAATTCGGTTTTTGGCGCCAGATCGATGAGTGTGCCAGCCACCGTATCGAACAGGTCATACTGGACATAGTTCGACAGTGTTCTGAAAAAGGAAGGTGATTTATCGCCAGCCATAGCCACTCATTCAACGTTGATTCACTGCTCGTTCAGATAATTCTGCGGTGACAGCACGCGCATTTCCGATTCAATCCAGCTCTCCACGTCCCGGATCAGTTCGACCGCATCCTTGCCCTGAACCGAGATCGGTTTGCCTATGGAAACGGTAATCAGTCCGGGCTGCTTAATAAAGGAATTCTTTGGCCAGCAGTCACCCGAATTCATGGCCACCGGTACGATAGTCGTCTGTGTTTCGACCGCCAGGCGTGCGCCACCGCCCTTGTAATACCCCTTCTGTCCGACCGGAATCCGGGTTCCCTCCGGAAACATGATGATCCATTGACCGTTGGCGAGGCGCTTTTTTCCATGCACAACCACGTGGGCAAACGCATCCTTGCCTTTGCTGCGGTCAATCGGGATCATGCGCAGCAACGCCAGGCCCCAGCCAAAAAACGGAATGTAGAGCAATTCTTTTTTAAAAACAAACACCAGCGGGCGCGGCATATAGGTCAAATAGAATATCGTCTCCCACGCGGACTGATGCTTGGACAATAAAATCACCGGCTCGTCCGGCAGATTTTCCGCGCCAATCACACGGTAATTGATGCCGCACAGAACTTTTCCCAGCCAGATGACAATAACGTTCCAGCGCGCCGTCACCCAGTAGCGTTTATTGTAGGGCAGGGGCGCGGCGAGCATGCAGACAAAAGCCCACACCACGGTCAGCAAGGTCACCAGGATGGCAAAGACAAATGAGCGCAGAAACAGGATTAAACGCATTACTACTCCAGAATTGAACCGGGAACTTCAGGGGCACAAACAATCACTCCTGATCCTCACTTAACAGCTGATTAACCATCGTCGCCAGATTTTCGTGCACCACCGAACCGGGCGGCAGACCACCGGCGTTGACCGTGGATTGTCCTTTGCCGGTCAGCACCAGATGCGGGGTGCAGCCAACAATAAAGCCAGCCTGCAGGTCGCGTAACGAATCCCCGACCACCGGCACATCGCTCAAGTCGATGTCATAGCGCTTGGCAATTTCCCGTATCATACCCGGTTTGGGTTTGCGGCAGTCACAATTGAAGTCTGCGGCATGCGGGCAGAAAAAAACCGCATCGATGGTGGCACCCACATGTTGTGCGGCAGTGTGCATTTTCTGATGGATGGCATTTAACGTTTCCATGTCAAACAGTTTTCTGGAAATACCGGACTGATTGGTGGCCACGACGACGGTGTAGCCGGCCTGGTTCAGTTGTGCGATCGCTTCCAGCGATCCATCGATGGGTATCCACTCGTCCGGTGTTTTGATGAACTCCGCCGAGTCATGGTTGATAACGCCGTCGCGATCCAGAATAATCAGTTTGGTATGGGCCATAGTCATCCAGTTTTCATGTCAGATCAGGCTGCCAGTTTTGAAATGTCGGCCACCTGATTCAGTATGCCATGCAGCAGCGCCAGCAGCGCAATGCGATTGGCACGCAATTCAGTGTCTTCCACCATTACCATTACATCATTAAAAAACGCATCCACTTCGGGGCGGATTGTGGCCAGAATCTGCAGGGCCTGATCAAAATCACCGGCCTCATAGGCGGTCTGAACACGGGCCGAAATACCCCGGGTTGCTTCAAACAGCGCCCGTTCGGCATCTTCTCTGAGCAACAGGCTGTCAACCTCACGCGGAACCTGGTCGGCTTTTTTCAGAATGTTGGTAATGCGTTTATTGGCCGCTGCCAGTGCCGCTGATTCGGGCAGGGTGGCAAAATTGTGGACCGCCTCCAAACGCAGCATGATATTGGCCAGAAAATCCGGTTCGGGTGCGACCACCGCTTCGACTTCCCCCGGGCTGAATCCGCGGTCTTTCAACACACCGCGCAGCCGGTCGTACATAAACTGGGTCAGCGCCAGACTCGGGTCGGCAAAACCGGGGGTGTCTGCAAATAAATGAACGGCGTGACCCAGCAGACCGGACAGGGTCAGTGGCAGCTGCTTTTCTGTCAGCAGGCGCAATACACCGAGCGCATGGCGCCGCAAGGCGAACGGGTCACGGTCACCGGTCGGTTGCAAGCCTATACCCCAGATGCCCACCAGCGTTTCGGTCTTGTCGGCCAGCGCCAGAACCGTACCGATGGTTGACGCGGGCAGTTGATCGCCGGCAAAACGCGGCTGGTACTGCTCCGTCATGGCCTGCGCCACCGGGTCTGGTTCGCCGTCGATGCGTGCATAGTAACTACCCATGACGCCCTGCAACTCAGGAAATTCGCCCACCATGTCGGTCAGCAGATCGGCTTTGGCCAGTTGCGCGGCGCGTCGGGCCAGATGGGCGTCGGCACCCAGTTCATTGGCAATGTAAACCGCCAGCGCCTGTACCCGTTCTGCGCGCTGTGCCTGGGAGCCGAGCTTGTTGTGGTACACCACATTGCTCAAACCCGCAGCGCGATGCTGCAGGGTTTTTTTCTGGTCCTGCTCAAAAAAGAATTTCGCATCGGACAGACGCGGCCGTATCACCGTTTCGTTACCGCGGATTATCTGCTCCGGCGTGTCCGTGGCGATATTGGACACGATCAGGAACCGGTTACGCAATTTGCCGTTCTGATCCGTCAGCGCAAAATACTTCTGGTTGGTCTGCATGGTCAGGATCAGGCATTCCTGGGGAACATTCAGAAACGCTTCCTCAAAATAACAAGGATACACGACCGGCCATTCCACCAGCGCAGTGACTTCATCCAGCAAGGAGTCCGGCATTAATAACTGGTCGCTACCCGCGTGGCGGATTAATTCGGCACGCAGGGTCTGTTTGCGCTGTTCAAAACCGGCGATCACTTTCCCGTGATCATGGAGTTGTGACTGATAATGACTGGCGTGCGCCAGCGTTATCGGGCCCTGCGACAAAAAACGGTGTCCCTGTGTGGTCCGGCCCGATGTCAGGCCAAGCAGGCTGATGTCGACGATCTGCTCTCCATGCAGGGCCACCAGTCCGTGCACAGGGCGCGCAAATTGTACTGAACTGCCGTCCGGGCGTTGATAAGTCATCAGCTTGGGGACCGGGAGTTTGGCAACGCAATCGACCAGGGCCTGCTGCAACGCGACCTGTAATGTCACGCCGGGTGCGGTATAGCTGTAAAAAAAACTGTCGGCTTTGCCGTCGGCAGCACGTTCCAGCTGATCCACCCGCACATCGGCAAAACCCATGGCGGCGAGCTTTTTCACGAGGGGCGCGGTCGCATTGCCATTGGCATCCAGCGCCACACTGACCGGCAGCACTTTGTCACGACACGGTTTATCCGGTGAGCGTGCGCTGACAGCGTCGATCAGCACGGCCAGACGTCGCGGTGTGGCGTACATGGCAGAATGTGCAGCGGCCGGCACAAAACCCTGTGACTGCAGGCTGGCGACGATGCCATTGGCAAACGCTTCGCCCAGCCTGGCCAGCGCTTTGGGCGGTAATTCTTCAGTAAATAATTCGACGAGTAAAGGTTGATTCATGGTGAGTTGGCGAACGAAAGTGGGGCCATCAGGCTGAAAGGGTTTCTTTATTCAGCATAGGGAACCCCAATGCTTCACGCGAATTGAAATAAGCGCTCGCGACACTGCGCGACAGATTACGGATGCGTCCCATGTAGGCGGCCCGTTCGGTCACCGAAATGGCGCCGCGTGCGTCGAGCAAATTAAACGTATGGGCCGCTTTCAGGACCATTTCATACGCGGGCAGGGCCAGCGGAACCTTCATGAGGCGTTTCGCTTCATTTTCGTAGTGGGCAAATAGGGAAAACAGGAATTCGGTATTGGAATGTTCAAAATTGAAGGTCGACTGCTCCACTTCATTCTGGTGGTAAACATCGCCATAGGTTAATTTTTTGGTGACACCGTTTTCGGTCCATTCGGTCCAGACCAGATCGTAGACATTGTCCACGCCCTGCAGATACATCGCCAGACGTTCGAGTCCGTAGGTGATTTCACCCAGAACCGGTTTGCAGTCCAGTCCGCCCACCTGCTGGAAGTAGGTGAACTGGGTGACCTCCATACCGTTAAGCCAGACCTCCCACCCCAGGCCCCAGGCACCGAGGGTCGGATTTTCCCAGTCGTCTTCGACAAAGCGCACATCGTTCTGCTGCAGATTCAGGCCGACGGCAGTCAGTGAGCCGAGGTACAGATCGAGAATGTTGTCTGGCGCCGGCTTCAGAACGACCTGATACTGATAATAGTGCTGCAGGCGATTCGGGTTGTCCCCGTAGCGCCCGTCCTTGGGGCGGCGCGAAGGCTGAACGTAAGCGGCACGCCAGGGTTCCGGTCCGATGGCCCGCAAAAAGGTGGCCGGGTGCGAGGTCCCTGCGCCAACTTCCAGATCCAGCGGTTGCAGCAGCGCGCAGCCCTGTTTGTTCCAGTAATCCTGCAGGGTGAGTATGAGTTGTTGAAATGTCAGCATGGAGAAATGGTTCGTAAAATCTTTAACCATCAATTCTAACCCAGAAATCCGCACCTACCCGCCCGAGGTGGGGAGAAAACCGCCTGATTTATTAATTTTTAATACATATTCCGCGCAGCAATCGCCGGAATTAAAAAGGCTGAATCAAATCGACGTCCGGGCTCTGCACAAACGAACGGAAGGCATCGCGCAGCTTTTCGCCGGCCCCGATGGCGTATTGCCATTCCTGGATGCGCAGTTGGTGATTCGACCCGTGAAACGCAAAATCACTCCGGTCTGGCAGCTTCTGGCGTGGCAGGGACCGGACAAATTCGTCGGACGGGGCGATTAACACGACGTTGTCCAGCCAATGGCGGTTTTCCCCTTTGTGCGCACGTCGCCAGGCAAAGGCCTTGTCGAGCCAGCCCGGAATGATGTGATCCGTAAAATGCGGATACAGCACCAGATTGTTAGACTTGTTGGCCGACAGTCGTGAATAGGGTAGCGCCAGATGGTAGTCAATCAGTCCGCCGTCCCAGTAGGTACCCCGGGGTGCATGAGGAATGGCGCGCACCGGATCCATGATCAGCGGCAGCGTGCCGGATGCCAGCAGCGCCAGTTTCAGGTTATCTTCGTTCAAGGCGGCAAATTCGGTCGGGAACGCGTCGAACGGGTGCTTCAACCACAGCAGCGGATCGCGCTGATCACTGATGATGACCCGTTCCAGATGGTTCGACAGGCGCGACCGGGCGCCGATATTGGCCAGACTGGCCGCCACAAACCCGGTTTTTTCGATCAGGCTGTGGCGTGGTGCCTTCAACAGGCCGCGTCCCTTTGAGGTCAGGATGTGTAGCCGGTTCACGGGCTGCTGAACAATATCGCGTGCATGGCCGGCGATAAAATGCGCCAGCAACTCCAGCACCACGTCGGTCACATACGTGCTGCTGGGTTTGGGCGGATAA
>CAITOF010000013.1 GCA_903893945.1 uncultured Oxalobacteraceae bacterium
AACCTTCATAGATTGCAGGTTCCCTCCAGAGCTCAACTTCACCAAGGCGAATAATAGTTTCGCCACCATTTCGCTTTGAAATGTCCCAAATCAGTATTAAGTCACTATTGGGAAAATCTGGAAGTTGTATAAGAATATTCTGGGCCATTTTGAAATTCCTTCGACGGTTAATCGTTTTCTACTCAATTCAAGATCTGATCTGCGAGGGATTATCATTTCAATCGGTTGCAGGACAAATTGCTCTGCTTGTGTTCCAAGTCTGGCAAGAGCGGGGGGCTTCACTACGAAGACAAGATTGGAAACGCGCATAAAAAAACCTCCATGTTGGAGGTCGACGCTTGCCGGTTCGTTGCTCCTTTCGGAACCACATTTGCCTTTCGGCGGACCACCTTGCCCGGTCTGGCAGGTTGGTTTGGGCGTCGACCCAAGTCTTAATGTTTTGCTTCTGTAAAAAAACGCTTTAACGGTTCAACCGCGACAGGCACTTCCAATACTCCCTGGCCCGGTTTGCAAACGGGTGATCTGCAGCACACCCGATCAGTTGATGGTCACATTTTTTGTTTCCGCTTCGGCTTCTCGCTTCTGGTCCCACATGCTTTTCCTGAACTCATCCGAGGAGTCTTTGACAATGGAAATCATTCGTGGCAGGGACGGAAGGAACGCCTCTAGATCTTTTGTAAAATAGTCTATTGCTGTCCAAACGTTATCATTTGCCTTGTTGACATAGGTCTTGGCAAACTTATAGCTTCGAGATGATACATTTGCCGCTAACAGTGCCCAGGACAGTTCCTCAGGGGATTCAATATTCCAGTAATTGGCGCAGACGATACGATAGAAAGTCTCGTCATCATCGTCGATATCCACCCAGAACAGCCTCCCTTCATACTTCAGTTTCAGACTGGTATCTTCCACAATTTCTGGTCGGAATCCCTCCTCCGCAAGATAGTTGGAAATCTGTTGCATCCTCTGCAGCACAGAATTGGTTTCGCTCATGATTTCATCCTCCTTTATGAATTTGCGCTGAAATGTCAACGCCACTATGAATTGCACCCGCTACCATTATCAACCAGTACAGGCTCATCCGATGAGCCCAGCAAATTCGCCGGTTGTCCTGCCAATTTACCATCTTCCAAATTGTGAAAATTTGCCACCTTAACCATTTGGCAGGTCAGGGCACCCACGGCTGGCATGTCATCACCCAGCCCCCTTTCATCCTGCAAAAATAAAATTTTTATCAGTCAGCTCAGATTCGCCGTCCCAGCGGTAGGCGACCAGTGGGCCATCCATTGCAGCCGAATAATCCAGACAGGCGACCTTTCTGGTTTGTATGCCGGGTGTGCCGCTCAGCCAGTAATGGCCAACAAATACCGGTGATCCGGTTGTCTGGCCTGGTGTAAATTGATCCGCGAATGGCAGGTCCGGGATACGATGCAACTGATCGTCGTCCATCAGGGCAATTTCACGGTAGTGGGTGGCGTGGGTCAACCACCATCGGGCGCGAATTCGTGATCGTTCAAAATTTGAATGGTCGAAAAAGGTGTGGCCTGCCGGCAAATCTACCTCTACCCCCTTGGTCAGGCATTCCATGGCAAGCCATTCCGGTGTCGGTTCCTGGAATGCCGCATGCAGGAACTGTTCATTCATTCCCCGCACTGTATCAAAATGCTTCGAAACAAGATCCACATGACCCTGATCCCAGCAGGCATGTACCACGCGGATCCCGCCCAGATCGAGAAAGGGGGGCAGAGTGCGAAACCAGTTCACCCATTCTTCATGCTGACCGGACCCTTCACCAACCTGCCTGAGGAACTCGGCGTGCTGTTTCTGGTTTCTGGCATTATGTTTTCTGAGAAATTCGCCGGGCTTATCGGGGTTCGGTGTCAGATAGCCAATGGCGTTGAATTCGTGATTTCCCATTACGGTCCGGGCATGGCCCGCATCAATCATGCGACGAACTGTTTCCAGCACGAGCAGTTGTTTCGGTCCCCGATCGATCAGGTCCCCCAGAAAAATGGCCTGTCGGCCTGCCGGTGGCACCCAGAGTAACCCCTTTCGTGCGTACCCCATCTTTGCCAGCAGGGCCTCAAGCTTGCCGGCCTGCCCGTGTATGTCACCAATGACGTCATAGTTCATTTTGATCCTCACTTATTTGTATTATGCAACTAACTACTTTCACTATATAGTAGTTAGTTGTGGATTGCAACTAACATTTCGGGATTTCTGATGAAAAGTAGTGATGATGCCAAAATGGCAAAAAAAATGCATCCGATGCCTTTTACACGTATTGAAGTTGTCGTTTTAAGCATTATTGATAGTAGACTGCACGTGCTTTTGGCTAAACGGGCAGAAGCACCCTATGCCGGGAAATGGGCACTTCCGGGTGGAGTGGTCAGGATTGATCTGGATGGTTCACTTGAATCGGCCGCCAAACGTGTGGTAGCGGAGCGACTTGGGATGGAACTGCCGGACATGGAGCAGCTTTGTGCAGTTGGCGGACCCAAACGCGATCCCAGAGCAGCGTGGGCATTAAGTATCGTTTTCAGGGCATTGGTCCGAATTGACAAAATCTCCGCCAATCCCGGAAAACGAATTAAATCACTGACATGGTGCCCGGTTTCTGAAGCGGCAACCGATCGATCACTGGCATTTGACCATGCTGATTTAATAGAACGGGCAGTGAAGACAACACGTGCTCAGACTAATGCAATGAAACTACCTGCTGGGCTGCTTGAAAAGCAATTCACCCTGAGCGATCTGCAGACGACCTGTGAGCAGATTCTGGAGCTCAAACTTGACAAGTCCAGTTTTCGGCGGAAACTCGACAGCAGAGACCTCGTTGTGCCTGTTGCTGGCGCGACTAAAGGTGGCGCTTTTAGACCAGCACAATTGTATCGACTCACTTGATCGTACTGGGATTGAGGGCTTACCAGTTCGGTCTGAAGTGCCGATCGCCTGTTTTGTCTTGTATAAAATCGTCATGAAATCCAATGCATAAATGCATGATTAACCCCGGTCAGCGATGTGTTAGCCTGAATACGATCGACGGAATTTAACTCCAGCCAGCAATGAAAAATAGCACAGAAACAATGGTTCCAGTACCTGCACTTCGTCTGCATGTGCCCTCGTTCAGGCTGAGTTTGAGGTGCCGGAGTTCCATTGCCAGCATATTCATGATGACACTGGCAAATATTTCATCTGCTGGCGATTTACCCGACCGGGAGCTCACACCAGTAGCGATCAACCCTGATGTTACCCAGGAAAACATTGCAACTACAGTTTGCGTCAAAGGATATGCAAAGACAATTCGCCCGCCTGCCAACTATACCAATTCACTCAAAAAAAAGCAGATTCGCGAATACGCATATACTGGTACCAATCCCCGTGATTACGAAGAAGATCACCTGACTGCATTAAGTATTGGTGGTGCGCCGACGGACCCGAGAAATCTTTGAGCAGAACCCCGTTACTCGGAATGGAGTGCGGACTAAAAAGACCAACTGGATTTTGGCTTGGAAAATGTTTGTTCGCGGCAGACATGAACGCCGGCTAATCAATATTGATTAGCCGCAGATACAAATGGAATCCATAGTTGCAAGAACGACTTCCTGGGACAGGCTGAATTTATCAAAAGGATATTGTCATGTGGGTGCAGTATTAAACAGGAACTCAATAATGCAGGTTACTTCCGCAACAGGATTAATGATAATACAATGAATATCCGCCGTTTCGCGCCACCCGCCGCCTTCGCCCTGGGCATGTTCTTCATAGCCCAGTATGGTGCCTTTGCCCTTTTTTTATGTTCGCTGCTGCTGGTTTACTTCGTTCAGTCGGAAATCCGGCGAAGTCACCGGGATGCCAGAGAAGCTATTAACCAAAGCGAGAGTACGTACAGTTTTGGAGGAGCACATTTTCGGGTATTCATCGATGCCAATGATGAGCACTGGTTTCGTTCTTCTGATTTTAAAAAACACCTGAATCATACAAAAACCGATCAGCAACTCCAGCAAATCTATCCTTCCGGTTTTGCCAGAGTGAATCCCCAGATCAATGTCTGGTATATACATACCGACTCGATACGCCACATGTACGGGAAAAGTACCCGTCAACCCGTCGGCCGCTTTCTGGCATGGCTGGAAAACGACGTCATTGGAAAGCACCGGTTTCAGCCTATGGATCCTGTCAAGGAACGGTATTCTGTCATTCCGGAACCAGTTCTAAAGACGACTGGTTTAAAAAAACTCATACCGGATGTCATGAAAATCTGGCGGGGTGAAGCGGGCATGTGGGAGGCAGCCTGGGGTGGTGGGCTGTATGTCATCCTGTTCACTTTAACGCTTACCACGTTCAACACTTCTTCCGACTGGTCCAGCCATTATCAGATTGCGGCCTTCAAGGAATGTGTCAATCTTGTATTAACCAGTTTTGCACTGTACGTATGGGGGAAGGCTCTTTTACTCAGTACCGAACGCTGGCTTGGTGCCGGCCGTTCCATTGTCCCCGCCATCGGTGTCTATTTGATCGGATTTTTAATTGTCATATTTGCGCTTCGCCCATTCATCACCACAGAAAACCAGTATTCACTTTCAGATCTGCTGGGGATTCTGACAGACAGGGATGTGGGAGCAACTGTTGTGTACGACGGCAAAACAAAATACATCACTCTGGATGGCGACCTGGGTTTTGGCACGTCGAACCGGCTTCGTGATGTTATCGAAGCAAATCCGCAGGCGTTATCGATCTCGCTGAACAGCTATGGCGGACGCGCTGAAGAAGGTTTTGCAATCAACAGACTTATTGAAAAGGCTCATTTGAATACCAACGTTTATGGTGTGTGCATGAGTGCCTGCATACCTGCATTTGCTGGCGGGCAGGAACGTTATGTCGCTGTCGGCGCCCATTTTGGAATTCACCGGTCAGGCCAGCACTGGTTGGCAGATGATGGAAGCATGAGTGAATACGACAACAAACTTGTCGATTTGTTGAGGGATAAACATGTCAGCGACGATCTGATAAAAAAGGGAATGATCCCCAGTATCCATGAAATATACGAACCGGCGACGGATGAAGTTATTGCATCGCGACTGGGAACGGTCCTGTATGATCCCGATACCATGGAACAGACCCGAATGGCGAGCTATGCGGTCGCCACCAGACTTGAAGGCGTATTTACACAGATGATTGCCCGCCTCGAGGCGCAGCATGTGCCTTATTCACATGGAACCGTGCAGTACAGGCTTGATCTGGATCAGGCCACCGATTATGTATTGAATGATGACGGCACCTGCGACATAAAAATTGATGACGGTTTCATTCAGAAAACAACGCTGGATGAACTTTCATTCGCTGCCGCAGTAGAAATGGCCCATTGTTATTACAAAGATTCCCACACCATCAAAACCGAACATGAGGCGTGGTCAAAGGTTTATCGCGCAGACAGCTACGCAGTCAGGCTGTATGGATCCGATGCCCTGATTCAGTCCTGCCGAAAAAATGCGGATTCTGCAGACAGCCCCAGTTGCGATCATCGTAAAGACGCCGTGATTGGTGGCAGGGAGTACTACCGCAACTAGGTCATGGGGCTATTATGCATCCTGTCGTAACTTGTTCAGGCATGGCAGGCGAGATGATGCCGTGTATAGAAGTTTGACCAAGGGGAGGTGGTCAAAATTCTATGCGCGCCAACAAGAACTGAAGCGCCATATTGCGCTAAAAGGATCATACAAAAGGTAAAGATAATTGGGAGTGCCAATCTATATCGCATTAAAATTAATATTGTGTGCTATTGGCTTTTAAGACGACATACCAAAAGAGCCACGCATTATTTAACAAGCGAAAATGATGGTTCTTCATTCGGAGTCACTCAAATATTTATTTCTTTACGTGGTAAAAAATTGATACGACAAAATAGATACCGATAATTGTGCGGATCTGCTGAGAATCCGTTACGAATAAAATCACAAAAGCAGCGATGTCAATTAAGTACAACAAAAAATATTCTCCTAAAAACCGTTCAAACGACGAGGGAAAATACCCACCTAGGAAAATTTTCAAATTTGGATCTTCAGTTGTTAGTCAACTGGGCTAACCTAACC
>CAITOF010000014.1 GCA_903893945.1 uncultured Oxalobacteraceae bacterium
AACAGGACCGTGAAACGACTCTGCGCCAATGATAGTGCTGCAACCAGTGTGAAAGTAGGTTATCGTCAGGCTGTTATACCCGAAAACCCCCGCCAGTGTCCTGGCGGGGGTTTTTATTTTTGCGCACGCTGCGCACGTGCCCATGGCCCGTTACGGCGAGGTGCCGGTTTCATTGCGCAACAGCATGCGTTGATTTTTCAGGCAAGGAACAGTGGATGTCAACGATGGGGGAAAACCAGAAGATGCTGAGCGAGATCAGGTATTCACTTCGTCTTTTTTATGGAAAGTCAGCAGATCTGCCGGGATAGGGCGGCCAAATAGATAGCCCTGGAACATGCGACATCCGCAGGACTGCAGAAATTCCCGCTGTTCAATGGTCTCTACGCCTTCAGCAATGATGCCAAGCCCCATACTTAATCCGAGTGTCACAATGGCGCGGACAATAGCGAGGTCGTTGCTGTCAACAAAGATGTCGCGAATGAACGATTGGTCAATTTTCAGTTGTTCCAGCGGCAAACGCTTCAAATAAGCCAGTGACGAATAGCCGGTACCGAAATCATCCAGTGAGAATCGAACCCCGTTCAGCATCAGGGCGCGCATTTTGGTGATAACCCCGTCGATATCCTTCAGCAGCAGACTTTCGGTAAGTTCGATTTTTAATTTCCCCGGGTCGGCGGAGTTGCGCTTCAGGGTGGTCAATACGTTGTCAACAAAATGGGCGTCATGAAACTGTCGTGCGCTGATGTTGACCGCCAGGGACAGTTCGGCAGTTTCAGGGTGCAATGACCACTCATGCAATTGCTTGGCTGCTGTATCCAGGATCCATTCGCCGATGGGCAAAATCAGGCCATTTTCTTCAGCAACCGGAATAAATTCAGCAGGCGATACCATGCCGCGCTCCGGATGATTCCACCTGATTAAAGCTTCTGCACCAACGATGTGATCATTGATGTCAGTCTGAACCTGATAATGCAGTACAAACTGATGCCCTGCGATCGCCTGGCGCAGATCGGATTCCAGCGCTGCATGGTTATCAACTGCTTTCTGCATCTCAGGGTCAAAGAAACGAATGGTATTGCGCCCGGCATCCTTGGCCTGATACATGGCAAGGTCGGCGTGCTTTAAAAGATCATCCACGGTCACATCGTTGGCTTTGAAAATCGTGACGCCAATACTGGGTGATATGTGATGTGTCTTGCCTTTCAGCAGATACGGCAGATTCAATTCACACTGAATTTTTTGTGCGACCAGTTCTGATAAGTCCGCTGCACTGTTGATATTTTCATTCAGGTCTTCAAGCAGTACGACAAACTCATCACCGCCCAGACGTGCTGCGGTATCGTTCTGGCGCAGACATAACGACAGTCGCTGCCCCACCATTTCGAGCAGCAGGTCGCCGACATCATGGCCCCGCGTGTCGTTGAGCTTTTTAAAGTTGTCTAGGTCAATGAACAGCAATGCGCCATGGTTATTTGTTCTGGCACTTGTCGCCAGTGCGTGCTGCAGGCGTTCGGTCAGCAGACGCCGGTTGGGCAATTTGGTCAGCGAATCATAAAAGGCCAGATTACGGATTTCATCTTCAGCAACTTTACGTTCCGTAATATCCACCAGTGAAAAAATATAATTGGTAATGACCCGGTCCGGCGAACGGACCGCTGTCACGTTCAACCAGAGCGGGAATTCGTCCCCATTTTTTCTCTGCGTCCACACTTCGCCTTGCCAGGTTTCAGTTTCTTTCACCGATTTCAGCACCTGGCGATAAAAGTCCTCATCGTGCCGGGCTGATTTAAACATGCCTGGCGTCTGATTGACCATTTCCTCGGCGTTGTATCCGGTAATTTTGGTGAATGCGCTATTTATTTTCAGGATAACCTGATGAGCATCGGTGATGAACATGCCTTCCTGCGACTCAAATGCGATCGCAGCAATGTGTAATTCCTGTTCATGAATAATCGAACGTTCTCTTGCCGCTTCGACAGCACTGTAGGCTGCTGCGTTATCAAGCGCAATAGCCCCGTAGGCACACAAGGTACGGAAAATGGAGCATTCGCGTTCGCCATAGGCATTTTCATTCGGGGATTGAATTGACATCACGCCCAGCACCCGGGTTCCCACCATCAGCGGCGCGAACAGCAGACTGACTGCATTCTGGGTGCCTGGAATGGTCAGGTGCGAATCGTAGTCACGCGACGAATTGATCACGAATTCGCGTTTTTCACGGGCGCAGCGCGCAGCCAGGGAATCCGGATTTTCTATGGAGATTTCAAATATCGGGAACGGTTTTGTCAGGCCGGATTCGACGCCAAATACAACACGCAGCACGGTCTGGTCTTCATTGAAGAGATAGACAATGAAGGACCACGTGTCCAGTAAATCGTCAGCATGGTGATGGAGTGCTTCCAGTACCTCCTGCGAATTCAGGCTGGCGGTGATTTTTCGGCCGATCAGGCCGAGCGTTTCCAGTGTTGAGTTGGTATTCTGCAGGGCGGCAGCCAGCTTGATGTGCTGTTCCGTCTCGGCGTGGGAGCGGTCCATTTCGCGGCGCACCTGCAAGGCAATCGCCCGATTCTGCGCTTCTGAAATTCGTGAATCATTGCGCGCCTCCATGGCCGCCAATCCCGCTTCATAAGCCGCTTTGTAGTCGCCATTGGACGCGTATTCGCTGGCAATCTGGTTTAACAGATCGGGTGAAATCTTGTAGCCGCTGACCGTTTTTGCAATTTTTACCGCCTGATCCAGATAATGCAGCGCGGCGCTTGGCAATGAAACGTATTTTGATTTGGCGGCGTTAGTTCCACTATGCAATTCAGCCAGGACACGCAGGGATTTTATCTGCTCGTCAGCGCTGCCCTGTTCATTGGCCAGTTCGAGCGCCTCGGCGGCCTTCATTGCTGCTTCGTCTTTGCGTCCCAGTCGCAACAGGGCGGTAGCCTGCCCGCGCGCCATAATGATCAGCTGGTCGCGGTCACGCTGTGCTTCAATGTTCTGTTCTATTTTCAGGAACCAGTTAAGCGCCTGCTCAAAATGACCCAGGTCCAGGGCCAGTAAGCCGAGGTGATTCAGGGAGTTGATGTGCCCGCGTGATTTGGGCATGCTGCTCATGCGCTGTATGGCCTCAAGCAGGAAAACTTTGGACTCGTCATAACGTTCCAGTCGGCGTAACACGTCGCCGACCTGCATCAGGCAAAAACCGGTGCTGTAGGGCCAGTTGGTATTGCGGGCCAACGATAAGGCATTCTCGCCCCATTCGAGTGCTGAATCCAGATCGGACAGGGTGGCGAAATCTTCGGACACGTTGGCAGCACAGGTTAACGCTTGCCGTATCTGTCCGGTATTGAGTGCCGCATGGTAGGCCTGCAGATCCAGTTTAATGGCCGCCCCGGGATCATCGGTCAGCGCTGCCACTGTCGCGCGCGTCGTGTAAATCCATGTCAGGATCGAGTCATGCAGATGGACCGGGTCAGGGAACAGTTCGGTTAGTTTGACAGCGGTGGATGCCGCATCGGTAAATGCATCACGTGCCAGACTGCGAGCCTGTGTGGCTGCCACACGCACAGGATCATTGGCCAGCAGGTAAAGCTCGAGCGCATTGTTGAGGTGCGCACTGATCTGGTGGGCCACGCCGCGATCCTGCCATATTGTTGATAACAACCATTGGCAATCGCCTTGTCCGATTCGGTCCTGGATAGATTCAAATTTTGCCAGTGCAAGGTTGATTTCGCATTCACCTTCTTCCAGTTCGGCGCACAGTATATTGACTTCGGCGCGAATCAGCCGGATGCGTGCCTTGCAGCGAGTGAATTCAGTTTCATCGATGGTGGATTTATCCAGCAGAATTTCTGCATCCGTCGCTAAACGGAGTGCGCGGTTGTAGTCGCGCTGCCGTAATTGCCAGGCCATTCCCACCAGCGCGGTAACGCGTTGCGCACCGTCGACTTTTGACAGATGAGCGTCGAGTGCTGCAACGTCCTCATCAAGTGCAAACAAGTCCAGGGAATGATCAGTCATGGATCGTGGCTAAAAAAGGTTAATCAAGCAAAAACAGGTCGACAGGATTCTAAAATAACGATCCAGTATAAACGAATGTTGCTCAAAATTAATAGCCCCGCAGCATTTAACAACAGGATTTTTTATAGGGAAAACCGTTAAATGGTTAATTACCTAGATTATCCTGCAAGGGCCTGGCGGCACCCATATAAAATGATTAAAATAATTACATAATAGCAATTATTATTTAGTCATTTTGACGGATGATATCGACCACGTCGTCTTTATCGTGGGCCAGTTGCAGGTGCTGAAATTTGCCTGGTACGACTATGGTATTCTCGACAAGGGAAAAATTGAATGAAATCCTGTTGCCCGCCAGATCATACGATGTGATTTCAGGCAATGGCGCACCGGATTTAAGCGTGATATAAACGTCTTCGCTATTCTGTTTGACTTCAACCGGGTACAGTGGGCTCAGCTTGTTTCCCCTGATTGCATAAACTGCCTCGGCAGGCGCTTGCACCGCTTTTTGGCAGGCGACCAGCAACAGAAGGGTTGCTACCAGCATCAATCGTTTTTTTAACAAGATAATTCTCCAAGAAACGCCCAGTGTAAAACAATCTCCGTTATTCGCAAAATCAAGTGTGGGAAATTTCGCTTGCTTCGCCGGGGGCTCAAAAACATGCGGCGTATCAGGGCGTTACCAGTTCAGTTTCGCCGGTCAGCAGCGTGTTGGCCGGCAGGGGCTGTTGTTGCTTCAGTCTTTCATAGAGCGGCGTAAAATCCGGAGCGGTGTCGCCAAACAGCTGTTTGAAATTGCGAATCACAAAATAGGTTTCCTGGTACGAATCAATTTTGTAGAGAGTACGCATGCATCTTTCGACATTGAGGGCGATATGATGGCTGGACGAGGGTTCCAGGCAGTATCGGAGCTCGCCGCCGGAAGAAAGTATACCTGCACCGTAAGCCCGCAATCCGTGTTTGCCCTGGACCAGTCCGAACTCAATGGTGTACCAGTACAGACGCGCCAATTGATCGAGTCCGCCAAGCTGCATGGCCTTAAGTCCGCCTTTACCGAATTCCTGAATGTGATCAGCAAAGACCGGATTAAACAATAAAGGAACGTGTCCGAAATAATCGTGGAATACATCGGGTTCCACAATATAGTCAAACTCGTCAGGGTTGCGCAACCAGACAGTCACGGGAAACCGGCGATTGGCCAGATGGGTAAAAAAAACCAGTTCCGGAATGAGACCGGGAACGGCAACGATACGCCAGCCGGTTGCTTTAAACAATGCCTCCGAGGTCGTGTCGAACCGGGGTATGCCGTCCGCAGCGTTGAGGGCATTCAGGCTTTCAATGAACTCATCGCAGGCCCTGCCCGGCAGCAGTTCGGCCTGACGCTGATACAGTCGGCGCCATAACGCATGTTCGTCGCTGGTGTAACGGTCCCAGTTTTGCTGGACAACATAGTCTTCGGAAATGTCGGAATAGTTGCCACGCAAACTCGCCCCGTCTGATTTTTCAGCCACTGTCGCGAAAAATGCCTGCTTTGAATTTTGCATAGTCAGTCTTGAGAAAATTGAACGTGCTCTGCCCTGTATCTGCCGGATTCCGTTAAAAGTGTCATGCCTTGGCGGGTTCTTCCTTCAAGACGCCGCGTCGTATCTGGTCGAGTTCGATGGATTCAAACAGGGCGCGGAAATTGCCTTCACCAAAGCCCTGGTCCCCCTTGCGCTGGATGATTTCGAAGAAAATCGGCCCAATAACCGTCTGCGTGAAAATCTGCAGCAGCAATTCGCGTTTTGATTCCGTGCTGGTGCCGTCAATCAAAATCCGCAAGGCGCGCAACCTGGCGACGTCTTCGCCATGACCGGGCAAGCGGCGATCAATCAGGTCATAGTAGGTGTCGATCGTGTCCTGAAAGGCGACATCGGCGGTTTTCATGCTGGTCACGGCGGCATAAACATCATTGGTGCCCAGTGCAATATGCTGCACACCTTCACCGTGATACTGGTCCAGATATTCGGCAATCTGCGATTTGTCATCGGACGACTCGTTGATTGGAATCCGGATTTTCCCGCACGGCGATGTCATCGCTTTTGATTTCAGACCCGTCAGTTTGCCTTCAATATCAAAATAGCGGACTTCACGGAAATTAAAATAGTGTTCGTAAAATTCGGCCCATTCCTTCATTCGACCGCGGTGCACATTGTGCGTCAGATGGTCAATATAGGTTAGGCCGTGGCCCACAGGATAAAGTGGTGTGCCGGGAATGGCGACGAAATCGGCATCATAAATGCTGATATCACCGATGGCACCCGCTGCGCCGGATTTGCCGCGCCAGCGGTCCACAAAATAAATCAGCGAGTCACCGATACCTTTGATGGCCGGAACATTCAGTTCCATGGGGCCGGTGCGATTATCGAAGCCCCAGGCACCCAATTCCAGTGCGCGTCGGTAGGCAGCCGCCGCATCATCGACACGCAACGCAAAGGCGCATACGGACGGGCCATGTTTGCGCACGAAACGCTGGGCGAATGAATCGGGCTCGGCATTGATAATAAAATTGATTTCGCCCTGGCGATACAGGGTGACATTTTTGTGGCGGTGACGCGCGATGGCCATGAAGCCCATTTGTTCAAACAAGGCACCTAGTGCTTTTGGATCGGGTGCCGCGTACTCGATAAACTCGAATCCATCCGTCCCCATCGGGTTATCCCAGCCGTTCCATTCCATGAAAAATCCCCCCAGTAAGAACGACCAGTATAGTCCTCATAATTGGCTATTAAATACCAAATTTTCCTAAAAATTCGTTATTTTGAGCAATTAAAATGCGTATAATGTAGAACCATTGGCTAATAATATCAAGTGCTCAAGAATGTTAAAACTCGACAAGATTGACCGTAAAATTCTTTCCATTCTGCAAACCGATGGCCGCCTCAGCAATCTGGAGGTGGCCGAGCAGGTCAACCTGTCCTCGTCGCCCTGCCTGAGGCGGATCAAGCGTCTGGAAGAGTCGGGCGTCATCCGGCAATACGTTGCCTTGATCGATCCGCGTAAAGTCGGATTGGGCCTGCTCGCTTACGTGAATGTGCGGCTGGAACGACACAGCGATGTTCCGCCCAAGGGAGGGGCGCGGTCACCGCGCTCCGACTTTGCAGCGTCGGTCGAACAATGGCCGGAAATCGTCGCGTGTTACGCCATGACAGGCGAAATGGATTATCTGTTGCGGGTGCATGTGGAAAACATGGATCATTTCTCCCGGTTCATGATGGAGACATTGCTGCGCCATCCTGCCGTGCTGGATGTAAAATCCAGCTTTGCATTGAACCAGATCAAGGAAACTACGGCGCTGCCACTGACTCAAATTTGAATTCGGATTCAAAGTAGTGTTCTGCATCGGCAATCTGTATTTCAGCACAGACCACCTGATTCCGGCCACTGTCTTTGGCGTGGTATAAGGCTTCATCCGCCGCCTGTATCAGCGTTTCAGGTGCAATGTCCAGGGTAGGTACGATCAGTGCCACGCCTATGCTGACGGTAACGACGCCAAAGGGCGACATCGCATGTGCCAGACCGGATTCGGCTATCGCCGAACAGATAATGTTTGCCATTTCGTTGGCATTGGATTTGTTGATGCCTGGTGAAATAATGGCAAATTCTTCTCCGCCATAGCGCGCAACCAGATCGCTGGCGCGCCGAATTTTCGATTTCAGGACATTGGCGACTTTACGCAGACAATCGTCACCGGCAAGATGGCCATTGTGGTCGTTGTATTTTTTAAACCAGTCGACGTCAATCAGCGCCAGCACCAAGGGTTGCCCGGTTCTTGTGGCACGATTCCACTCGCTGGTCAGCACCTCGTCAAATTTGCGTCGATTCGGTATGCCGGTTAGTCCGTCCGTATTGCTTAATTCAAATAAATTGCTGTTGACCATTTCGAGTTCGGCGGTGCGCTCGGCAACCCGATCTTCCAGCGTTGCAACCGTTTCCTGCAAATTGACCGCCATCGATGTAAATGATTGTCGTAACTGACGAATCTCATCGACCGGGTAATTTTCGATTGCTTTTTCTCCGGCATTATCCAGCACATCCCACTTTCCCTGGTTTAGCTGTCGGGTCCAGTTCACCATATGGATAATCGGCTTGCCCATGTGATAGGCAATAATGACGATGCATGCGACGCCAATGAGAAGAGCCACGGCCATAATGACCAGCGTCGCTTTGGTCGTTGACTGGATGATCGCGGAAAATTGGGTTTCCGGGAGCAGTACAACAATTCTGAAATTCAGGCCCGAACCGGCTGTAAATTCACGTACCGCTTCGATGTAGTCGGTGCCATTCAGGCTGAAATGGCCAGGCTCGGTACCATTGACTCCCTGGCCAGCGACCAAATGCGCTCCGGCCTCACGAATCAGGGGAATGTCGCTACGATCGATACGCGCAAGCTGGAAATTAAGGGTGCCTGGCTTCTGAGTGTCCTGCTTGTGAAACAGGGGCATGTCGTTTGACGTACCGATGATCTGATTCTGCTCATTGACAACCAGTGCGACGGCACCTTCACCCAAGGGCAGCAACCGGAGATAACGACTTATCTGCCCAATGGCAATCGTGCTGTTGATGGCACCGATGATTTTTTTATCCTGCCCGCTTGCCGGGTCATAGAGCGGCATTGAATACCCGATGCCCATATTCCCGGCCGTATCGGCATTGTCATTCGATTCATAGCGATAAATGGGATTCCACGAGGCTTTGCCGCGCTGAACGGCGCTCAGGTACCAGGGGCGGGTATTGGGAACAAACGGGTTGGGATCTTTAAAGAGGTAGGAATCCCGCTGTCCGTCATCGTTGACCGAATACACGTCGCGGAACGGTTTGGTACCGGACGCAATAACCACTGTACGCAATGCGCCGTTCGACAGGTTTCGATTCACACCTACCAGTCGTCCATCCTCAAACCCCACGTTAATCGACGTCAGTTCAGGCAGTGTCGATATAATCGTGGCCAGTTGTCGGGCCTGTTCGGCGGAGTCAGCGGAACCCATTTTTTCGGCCTGATAAAGGCGGAAGGTGGCTGCGACAGCGCTAACCGGTTCAGAAAAAACCTGCTCTAAAAATAGATGAATTCGCCCGTGAACCGCCAATGCCACCTGCTGTTCCATTTGGCGCCCCATGTTTTTGTCATTCGCAACCCACACCCAAAACAGAACCGAACCAATCAGCACGAATAATGCAAGGAATGGCAGCGCAAGAAACTGGCGCAAAGATAACGAGATTTTGTGGATTAATTCGTTCAAAATAATTGGGTGTTTAGAAGCGCATCGCACATGGATCGGGTGCTGTGTCTGGCAGCCATGGTACGCCAGTTCAAAAAGATGGCCTATTATCCGCCATATTAATTACAGGGGCATTGATGATGTTGCTGTATGGATACTTAAGTGGAAAATATTTCTGGCTATTCAGCGGGTCACCGTGCGCCACTGCCGGTTTTGGAAATGTCGACGAGTAAAGTTGTAATTGAGAAATATTTCAAATAAGAAATATCATGCCGAGGCTTGCTTTTTGGTAAAGTTGCTTACCGCAACGACACGCGCATTGAATAGGTCTTCTGCAATCCGCGCGGGCTGGGCGGGGAAGCGTTGTACTGTCTCTTGGGCAATTTTCTCACCTGGAACGGACAGCGCAATAACCCGCGAATGCTCCAGAAAGTCGTGCTGAATGAAATTGGCGGGCGACAGTAAATAGTAACAACGGACAGCCTGGAGAATTTCTGCCCATCGCGCCGGGCGCCGAAAAGCATCGCAGCGCATCAGCAGTTTCACAATCTGGTCCGCGGGCATCGTCAGGCTGTCATTGATAATGCGATGTTCCCTGCAGGCGATCAGTGCGACATCCTTTGATTCGGTCGGGACCTTCAGTCGTGTGCAAAGTGACAGCGGGGCATTGTTTGCCGCTGGCTGATCGCCGTAGTCAGACTGTGTGGCATTGGCCAGTTCGATCAGCATAGCAGCCCATCGAACTGCCAAAGTATGGTGGCAATCTGCCGCATAATCGACAACATGCAGCAGATGTGATCCCCGACTGGTATGGGCCGACGCGGACATGTATTTCGCCCAAAGCAGATCAAGCTCCGGCATGATACGTGCCAGAGCGGCGGCTTCGCGCAATACCTCTATCATGCGTGAAGGGCGATTTTCCATCAGGCCGCGCGCCAGTTCCTGCCAAACCCGTTCCGGTACCAGCGCATCGACTTCCCCCGCGTCCGTCATGGTGCGCATTAAGCGCATTGTTTCAGGGGCAATGGTGAACTGGGGAAAGCGGGCAGAAAAACGTGCCACACGAAGTATTCGTACCGGGTCTTCCGAAAAAGCATCGGATACGTGCCGGAACAGCCGATTTGACAAATCATCCTGACCACCAAACGGATCAATAATGGTCGGGTCTGGACCGGCTTCCTGCGCCGTGCTGTCCGTAACGGCCATTGCATTGATCGTCAGGTCGCGACGCGCCAGATCCTGTTCGAGCGTGACATCCGGCGCACAGTGAAAAACGAAACCACGATAGCCTGGCGCACTCTTGCGTTCAGTGCGGGCCAGCGCATATTCTGCATGGGTTGTGGGGTGCAGGAATACGGGAAAATCATTGCCGACCGGTGTATAGCCGGCAGCAATCATCTGTTCGGGCGACGAACCGACGACGACATAATCGATATCCTTGACCGGTAATCCCAGTAAGGCATCGCGAACGGCTCCTCCAACCCGATAGATCTTCATGGTCTGCTAATTATGATCCGGCAACATTTCGATTTCTGCTTTGGCTTCATCGATCCAGCGCTCAACGGCAGGGTGTGCAATGACGCGTTCCATATAAGCTTGAAGCGCCGGGGCCAAAAATACACCATAAGTCTGGAAGCGCATGACGACCGGGGCGTAAAAAGCATCCGCAATGGAAAATTGGCCGAATAAAAACTGATGGGCGCCATATCTGGAAAGGCATTCTTCCCAAATTTCGGAAATTCGGCCAATATCCGCCTGCGCCTGTGTGGTTCGGCCCTCGCCGGGGCGACTGGCGCGGATATCCATCGACATGGACGAACGCAGCGCTGAAAAACTGCTGTGCATTTCTGCACAAATACTGCGCGCTGAGGCTCGTGCTGCCGTGTCGTGTGGCCACAGATTTTTCTCCTTGTACTGTTCGGCCAGATATTCGCAGATGGCTAAAGAGTCCCACACCGTCAGATCACCGTCGATCAGAATCGGCACCCGCCCGGCCAGCGAGTACTCGGCAATGCGGGCAGACGTGTCCGGTTGGTCGAGGCAGATACGAATCTCCCTGAATGGAATATCAAAGGCTGTCAGGGCGACCCAGGGCCTCATGGACCAGGACGAGTAATTTTTATTTCCAATTACCAGAATTAATTCAGCGCGCCTCGCGTGTTCAAGAACGCTGGCTACTTCAGCATCGGTAGCGGGAGTGGATGGGTTATCGATATTTTGCATGAGTGCCGTTATTTAGGTGTATCAGTCATCAGGGTGCCTGACAGGTTATTCGCCAGATCAATGTCATCCGGCGTATCGAGAAAGGGGGTAATGACACCGAGTCGCTCTTTCAATGATTGTGGCTTACCGGAAAACAGCGCGGCATAGTAGGTGGCATTCGACAACACGTTTTTGACGTAATCACGTGTTTCAGGAAATGGAATTGTTTCAGCAAAAACTGCACCTTCGACCATTTTGGTCAGATTGGCACGCCAGGCGCGGGCGCGGTTGGGTCCGGCATTATAACCTGCACTGGCCAGTACCTGTGAACCGTTCAGATTGGTTAATACAATGTTGAGATAATTTGTGCCGAGCAGAATGTTGGTGGCAATATCATTCATTTTTTTCATGTCAAGACTGTCCCACTTCAGTTTTTTGACGACATAGCGCGCTGTGCCGGGCATCACCTGCATTAACCCGTTGGCCCCGGCGCTGGAATGTGCATTCATGATGAAGCGTGATTCCTGCCGGATCAGTCCATAAACCCACGCCATGTCCAGACCCAGAGCCTGTGTGGTTTGCGCCATGATATCCTCGTGCGGCGTAGGGAAGCGCTGATTATAGTCAAACAGGGTTCTGGTGCGATCAGATGTGCTGACCATGCGGTCAAGGATGTCGTGTTGCCGCGCAAATTCGGCGGCTGCCAGCATCTGCTGTTCAGACATCTGTCGTACCTGCCAGTTCCATTCCCGGTTGCCTTCCACGCGCAGATTCATGGCATAAAATTGCAGCGCGCGTTGCAAACCTTCATTGCCTGAAACACTGATGATATCCAGAGTCTGAACAGGGGTTGTCGGCGGTATGACGATTTGCAATCCCCGTTCTTCGAGGGCAAGCTGACCGTAAAAGCCGGGCCGGTCGACAAGGCTCTGAAACAATGGTTGCGCTATGTCAGTCTGTTTTAAGCCGACGTAGGCGCGCCCTAACCAGTACACCCAGGCTGAATCACCGAGCAGGGCTGGCGGCATGCTCTCAATGGCGGTCTTGACACGGGCCCAATCAGTTTTGCGTAACGCCGTGCGCACACGCCACTGATAACCCTCCAGCGACAACGGCGCATCGTCGCTCTTTTCCCAATAGTCGTCTGCTTCGGGTAACAATTTCTGGGCCGCCTGCAAGGCAATTTGCGACCACGCGATGGCCCGTTCGGACTCGGTCAGGTATCGGTTGAATTTAGCCAGGGCAGCGCTTGCCCTGTCGGGATCGGTCCTCGCAAGCCGACCCAACAGCAACAGGGCTATTTCGTGTGATTCCACGGATCTCGCAAGCGGTTTGTTCAATTCGGCCTGAATTTTATGCGCCGGCAAATCCAGTGCCTTCGCCGTTTTTTCCCTGTCAGCCAGTTTGGCCAGATGTATGGCAACGGCGGTTGAGTTGGCTTCAGCCGCCCAGCGGATCTGGTTCGCTATGTCCGATGCACTGAACTGGCCTGTTTCAACCAGGCTGGAGAACAGTAAATAACACCCTTCGCCATACACTCTGGCGGACGTCAGCAAATGACGCGCGTCAGCCGCGACGTTCTGTGCCTGATTCAGTTTTGACAGCAGCGCGAAACATTTTACCTGCGTGTCATCATTCAACACGAATTGTGCGTACTGGGCGTCAAATGTCGCCCAGTTACCTTGATGGCCCAATATAATGAGCCAATCGTTGCGCAGCCGGTCAGCGATGGCCGTGTTGGCGTACCGGGCCAAAAAATCGGTGATTTCCACGTCACTGGCGCTGCGCAGATGTGACTTGAGCAGATAATAATCGACATAAGAGGAAAGGCTGTAGCCGGCTAGTTCGCCAGCGAGTTCGGCGGCGCGGGCCGCGTCTTCTTTCGATGCTGCGTCGCGCAATGCCAGAAAGCGTGCGTCATCATTCGATAAATCCACGGCCATACATGGACTGCTGACCGATGCAACCAATAACAGGGCAAGCACTAAAGCACGCAGAAAATAATTGATTTTGTTCATAATCCGAAAAAGCGACTGGCCACGGGGAGGCAGAGTTAATACGGCAAGAATATCAGAGAGTAGGGTGGGTTGTGGTTATTCCGTTGGGTTTTGACGCAAATAAAGCCGTGCGGCGTTTGAATTTCACTGTGCACTGCAAGCAGAAGTATCCATGAAAATGGCTTGCGCAGCGCGGGCAAGGCGGCACTCATTTATGCTGGCGCAGGCGTCATCCTATGCATCCGAACTGCCAGGACGGCGGAAAATTTTATTATTAATTTAGTAATTTAAGGGTAGTATACTTCGCAGCGCAGCATAACGAATCGGGCGTTCGCTTGAATTTGAGGTATCCGGTATCCGATAACAGACCGGGGAAGCAAATAAATTTGTTTTTGGAACAAGGTGAATTTACTATTCTGTCCTGTTGTCTTCGAATGGAAAGAAATGGATGAAAGTTAATCGAGCTGCCAAACGGGCCTTGCTGATTGCGGAACGACGAGCGATCAGCCCGCAGTTGCGCAAGGAATGGGATAAAAGCATTGCTGACCAGGTTGTCGCCTGGTGCAGGGCAAATGCCGTCAGGACCGCAGGTGTCTATAGCCCGATACAGGGTGAGCCGTCACTGTATGAAGCATTTCCCCTTTTGACTGAGATTGGCATACAGCTCGCGCTGCCTTCGGTGCCCGGCAAGGAGCATCCGTTAACCTTTCTTGCCTGGAAGCCGGGCGATGAACTCATGAAGGACCGGTTTGGCGTTCTGGTTCCTCTCAAGTCAGCCGCGGAAGTCAAGCCGGACGTACTGTTTATTCCCTGCGTGGGATACACGGCAAATGGATACCGGCTGGGCTACGGGGGCGGATATTATGACCGTACCCTGGCCGGCACCTTTAAACCAAAAGCGGTCGGCATCGCTTATCGAATTTCCCATTGCGAGATTGAGCCACACCCGCACGACATTCCGTTAGACTTCATCATTATCAACCGCTGATTCCAAACACAAAATTGTTCGCAAATTAGTCCCCCACTTCACTGTACTTAAGTTATAGTTTGCAGTCTGTTTCTCTCCGGATTGCCAAGATATTTCGTGAACGTCCCATTAATTCAGAAAGTGGCCTGATGACATTTCAATCTTTTACTGCCTGTTCAGCTTTTCAGAAACTACAACATCATCTTGTTGAAATGCGACAACAGAATCTGGAGCTGCGCCAGCTGTTCGAACAACAGCAAAACCGGTTTGACGATTTTTCGTTTTTCGCAGCAGGACTTTTTTTAGACTATTCGAAGAATCAGATCACAAAGGAAACCCTGGTACTCCTGGGCGAACTGGCACGGGAACGGCAGGTCGAAGCGCAGCGTGACGCGATGTTTTCAGGTGAAAAAATAAATTTTACTGAGCAGCGTTCCGTGCTTCACACGGCATTGCGATTGCCACGGGCAAGCACGTCGGGCCTGGTGATTGAGGGTGTCGACATTCATGCGGCCATCACTGAAGTGCTCGATCGTATGGAAGCATTTTCCGACAAGATTCACAGTGGATCGTGGCGTGGTGCGAGTGGTCTGGCCATCACGGATATTGTTAATATCGGCATTGGCGGCTCGGATCTGGGGCCGAAACTGGGATGTGAAGCGTTGCGCTGTTTTGCCTGTCCGGGTATCACCAGCCATTTTGTTTCCAATGTTGACGGCCACGCGCTGGATGCTGTTCTGGGTCGGGTGAATCC
>CAITOF010000015.1 GCA_903893945.1 uncultured Oxalobacteraceae bacterium
ATCAACGCTGGCGCATCAATGGTGGCAAAGGTGCTAGCCCGACTGCCTGGCAGTTTCTGAAACAGTTTCTGATTCAACCTGGTCAGCAAGGGAATGATCGCGGCATTCACTTCATGTAGGTTGGCAAAGGTGTGATGGCGCAATCGCGCCATGATCCAGCGCTCAACGATTTGCACGGCTGATTCCACTTTGGCTTTGTCCTGCGGACGATAGGTGCGCGCCGGTAAAACTGACGTGTTGTAATGCCGGGCGAAATCCAGCACGGTATCGTTGGCACGTGGTTCATACCGATCAGGATTGGCAATCATGGCTTTAGGATTGTCGGGAACAATCAACTGCGGTACGCCACCGTAAAACTGCAGCGCACGGGCTGTGCCAGTCAGCCAGTCGGCCATCGTTTCCCGTTCCGTTGCATAGGCGAAGGTGTAACTGGATGCGCCCATGGCAGCAACGAATATATGGGCGCGTGTGCCATCGGTGAGCGGAATCGTCGGACCAGCAAAGTCGATAAACAACTTCTCGCCAGCGCGATGAATCTGCCGCATGGACCGTTTGAGTAACTTGGTAAACCTGCCGTAGTTCTCGCAGTACTGAGAATACGAATAGGTCCGCTGGTCGGCATAGTCTGCACGATATTCCTCCCAGAGCAGCGCCAGGGTCATACCTTTGCGACGCAGCTCCTGATGCACACGGCCGAAATCGGGCTGCACGTGGTTGCGGGAATTCTTGCCTTCCCCTGCCAGACGATGTTGTAGTTGGGTTTCGTCTGCACCTTGCACTTCACTCAGAGTCAATCCGGCAACCGAAGCCAAACCAACATATTTGGTGACAACGCCCTTGGAAATACCCAGTGCCGTGGCGATTTGTTCATGCGACAGCCTGGCATCCAGCTTTAGACGCAGTATCTCTTTTATCTTACGCATAGTGATCCTTGGTGCAGGCACGTTATCTCCAAAAACTGAGTAGCGTACCTGTTCTCATATCAAATGCGTAACACCATTATTCTGTACTACACCAGCGTTCTCGGCGTTTGTCAACCGACCTGTCGCGTGACCTCATGCTGCTTGCTTTAATTCTTCCAGCTGAATCCGTTCTGGATTGAGCCAGACTTCGTCCTTCAATTTCCAGTTTCTCGTCTGCTTTGCCCAACGTCGCGGGTTCCTGCTTCTGGCCTCTGTGTAGACTTTATCCCGTTGCTCCAGTATGGCCGTTGCCGTTCCATTGTGACGCTGTTCAGGTGTTACAAACTTCAAACCGCTGTGTTTATGATCCTGATTGTACCAATGCACAAACTGATGAATCCAGGCTTGCGCTGCTTCGATGCTGGCAAACGGCTTGTTCGGATAATCCGGCCGGTATTTGCAAGTGCGGAACAACGATTCCGCGTAGGGATTGTCGTTACTGACCCGTGGCCGGCTGAACGACGCTGCCACACCTAAATTTTCCAATGTCGCGAGCATCGTCGCACCTTTCATCGCGCTTCCGTTATCGGAATGCAGAACCAATGGTCGACCAGCTAACCCTTCAGCCAGACTTGCACGCCGTATCAGCATTGACGCAAGACTTGCCGATTCTGCTTCATGAACTTCATGCCCAACGATCTTGCGGCTGAACACGTCGAGTATCATGTACCAGTAATAATACTTGCCCTTAATTTCCGCAGGCAACCACGTAATATCCCAACTCCAAACCTGTTTCGATGCCGTCGCGCAGTGACTGGTTACGACACGACCGGATGGCTTCTTTGCACGTCCTCGGTAGTACTGCATCTTCTCCTGCTTTAACAGTCGGTACATGCTGGACTCCGACGCCAGATACACACCTTGATCAGCCAATGCCGGTACTACCTGGCTCGGCGGCAG
>CAITOF010000016.1 GCA_903893945.1 uncultured Oxalobacteraceae bacterium
ACTAGGTACTGCGGGCAGCAATGACTGGCGCGTTCGTGGATCTGGCAATGGCTGGAATTCTGCTGCACCAGAATACACACAGGGCGTGCAGTTCATGGAGAGCACCGCAGGTTTCAGTAATATCGTTTTTACCTACGACTGGAACACCACTACGAAAGGTATCCGCGATCTGCAAGAACAATATACTACCGACGGTGTTAACTGGATTAATGTCGGCCCCTTGCAGGTTTCGAATACGACTCAAGTTTATATGGATAACTTGTAAGCGATCCATAAAGCACAGTACTTCAAGCACCGTTATTTTGATTTCTTTGTTTTTTTCACCGGTGGCATCAGCACATTTGCAATGCAATTGACGGCAGTTATAGCTGCGAGCATAACGTATCGTTCGTGGTCTTCTGCAAGTCCACACTGATCAAGCCAGGGCAGGAGCTCGCCCATGACAAATGCAAACAACATTTTTTCTGAATGACCTTCAATATACTGCTGCAAACTTTGCCTGTGCAGGTCATTGCTCGAGCCTTCAGTGAATTTGACGTTCGCGACAAGAAGTTCCAGTTGCCGTTCCCATTGATTCTCGTCAATCAGCGGCCATGTCAGTCCTGACTCTTTCATGCCTTGGAAACAAATGAAGATCAGTTCCATCAGGAATTCCATTTTTTCAAATGGAATTCCCATCTTGTGTTGCACGATGCAGGCGCTGAGCAGTGTTGGCTGACTGCGGAACATGTCATCCATTAACTGTTCTTTTTGTGCCAGTGTCATGCCGCGCACTTGCTGAATTGACCGTACCAGTACCGGTGTAGTGATGCGGCTCATCCGGCCTTTACCTTTAGTTCGGGTAGGTTCCATGGCAGCAGAGCTTCGATCTGCTCAGGTGCCTGGGCGGCTGGCAAGTCGCGAAGTACACGGCGCAGCCAGTTGTAGGGCTCAACCCCGTTGGCTTTGGCCGTTTGCACTAATGAATAGATTGTTGCGCTGGCATGCGCTCCGGCCTGCGTATCACTGAATAACCATCCCTTGCGGCCCACCACAAAGGGACGTATGGCGTTTTCGCATTTGTTATTGTCGATGGGAAGTTCGCCACGTTCAGTGTAACGCGTCAGCCTGCTCCAGTATTTTTTCATATAAGACAGCGCGGTACCGAGTGCGCTGGACGGTGCCACGCCAGGAAGTGTCTGCGTCATCCATTCATGCAGCACATTGAGAGCAGGAATGCTGTGTTGCTGGCGCATCAGCAAACGCTGTGCATCCGTCGCATCTTTACAGTCGCGTTCAATTTTGTATAACTTGCCAATCAATCTGACCGCTTCATCCGCCCGACCCTGTTTTCCTTTTGGCTGGACCCGTACTGCCTCTACAAAGCGGCGACGAACATGCGCCCAGCAAATTAAGTGTTCAATGCCATCGGTTCTGGCTACTTTGGCATAGCCCTCATAACCATCGGTCATCAGGTAGCCGCGATAATCCTGCAACAGGCTCACCGGCACATCACCGCTGCGACTCGGATCGTAATCAAACAAGACCACCGGCTTATCCGGTAGGCCGCCGGTTTGCACCCACATATAACTGTTGGAGGTGGGCGGCTTATCCGGCTCTTTCAGTACCTGCAATACCGTTTCATCCATGTGAATGAACGGGCCTTCAAGCAGGCTGTCGCGGATCAAATTAAGCAGTGGCTGCAATAACTTGCCAGAACCAATGACCCAACGGGCCAGCGTCTGGCGCGGTATCCGTATGCCATGCCGTGCCAGCACGATTTCAAAGCGCGCCAGTGGCATGCCATCGATAAATTTAACTGCCAATAACATTGCCAGCAAATCGGCGCTGGCATTGCTTTTGGGTAGGGGTTGTGGCGGCAGTGCGGCGGTGACCGGAGCATGCAGGCTGCCAGGACAGCCATAACGCTTACGAATGTGACGCAGAACCTGAACTTGCATTGGGATGATGTCGAGCTGTTCGCTGATTTCTTCACCGATGACAATCATCGGTGTGCCGCATGGACAGGTGCGTTCTTGTTCCGGCACATCATGCACGATATCAATACGTTTTAATTCGGCAGGAAGCGGGCTGCGTTTGCCACGCGCCGCTTTATCGGTCTTTTTATTGTTGGTGTCGGCTGGTGATTCTTCAGTTGCACGTATGGCTGCGACATCATCGGTTTCAGTCGTGTCAGCGGCCAGCGTTTCGGCTTCGTCAAATAATCGACCTTGCGCTGTGAGCTGCTCTGAACTGACGCCAAACATGCGATGTCTGGCTTGAATCATCTGTTCGATCAGGTGCTGGATTTTTTCTTGGGCTTCACGCTCTATTGCTGCGATGGCCCGATTCAATTCTGTTTCGTGCGCAGCTTGTTGCGCGTAAAGCAGTGCGGTTAATTCAGTAACATCGGTTGGTAACACAGACGGTAAAACGAACACCGGGTGGCGCGATTTTGAAGTGGCGGCAGAGGAAATTGGCGTGTTCAAAGGCATGCGCCATTTTACTCAATCCGCCTATGAAACTGAAGCAAAATTAAGCGTCTTATGTGGTTTATTTCTCCATAAATCGAAACCTTCCAATAGCCATTCCAATTCCTGCAATGTTAGGTCCTGGGTGAGCGATTCATCGTCAGGCGGCCACGCAAATTTTTCTGACTCCAAGCGCTTGAGCCACAAACAGAATCCATTACGGTGCCAGTATAAAATTTTAATTTTTGTGCGCTGCCGATTAATAAAAACATAGAGCGCGGTATCAAATGGATTCAGGCCCAACGCCTGCTCGACCAGTACGCTTAGACCATTAATCGACTTTCTGAAATCCACCGCGGCACGGCACAAATAAACTTGACCGATCTGATAGCCAGGATGCATCACCGTGCTCCCTGCATGGCACGAATGAAATTGGCCAGCCATTCCGGTGCGGGTGGCACCGCCATCTCAAGGCGAATATTTTGTGCCAGCACCAGCGCAAAGTTGGCGCCGCGTTGTTCATTGATTTTTTCAGGAATGCGTACTGCGACAAATGGCGTTGCAATCGCAGCGACTGGCTTAGACTCAGAATTGGATTTTTTTATTTTCTTGTGCCAGTAGTACAGGGACTTGACCGGAATGGCGTGACGTTTGGCGTACGCGCTGATTGAGACCGGATCCTGCAACGCCGCAGCTACGTGATCCTTCCAGAAGGTTGCATTCGAGTGTTTTTTCATTTTCGCTCCGTGTAAATTATGGTGGAGCGAGGATGACAAAATTATTGAAACGCTACAAGGCTGTGGTTCATGGAGCGCTTACCATAAAATGCCAGCGCGCGTGCTGTGGAATCCAGCCAGTCGGCCATCGTCTCGCGCGCGGTGGCGCAGGCGAA
>CAITOF010000017.1 GCA_903893945.1 uncultured Oxalobacteraceae bacterium
AATTCGCGGAACGGGCGTGACGGATGATCAATGGGCGGCGATCCAAGCTGCTCAACAAAAGATTCAGAAAGAACTTGAAAAGGATTGCGGCAAAGATTGTATAAGAGCTGTTGGCGCGCATTGAATTTTGACCACCCTTTTTCATCGAAATTTGACCAGGGACGAATTGGCGTAGATTACACCACGCCTGTGGATAAGTCGATTATTTAATTGTCATTTTAGCCTCCGTTTGTTGGTTTTGAAGTTGTTTGTCAGGTTTTTTATTTATTGGTTTTAGGCGTAGCGCAGCGGAGCCTCCCCCCAGAGTTTTGACGCTCTAAACCGATGAATCTTCCTCTTCGGTTATTTCAGTCTGCACTATATTTTCTTGTTTGCCGGTTCGCTTCGTTGATTCCCGCGACCTGATCCGCTCTTTGGCTTTTGCGCTGCTGTGCTTGAATCGGAATGATTCGTTACCGGTTTCAATGATATGGCAATGATGCGTTAAGCGATCCAGCAAAGCCGTTGTCATTTTGCTGTCGCCAAATACCGTACCCCATTCAGAGAAAGTCAAATTAGTTGTAATGATGACGCTGGTTTTTTCGTAAAGTTTCGACAGCAGATGAAACAGTAAGGCACCTCCAACCTGTGAGAATGGCAAGTAGCCCAATTCATCTAAAATCACCAGATCAATTTGCATCAGACTTAATGCCAGTCGCCCTTGCTTACCCGCCGCCTTTTCCATTTCTAGCGTGTTGACCAGTTCCACCGTGGAGAAGAATCGTGCCCGTTTATTTTGCTGAGTAATACCGTTGACGGCGATGGCAGTAGCCAGATGACTTTTACCTGTTCCAGTTCCGCCTATTAACACGACGTTGTGCGCCGCGTCGGTAAATGCGAGTGTAGCTAATTGATCGATCAATGCCCGATCCACTTTGGACTGGCTAAAGTCAAAGTCGGCCAGGTTGCGATGGATAGGAAATTTGGCAGCATTTAATTGATAACGGATGGAACGCATAGCCCGATCGCTTGTTTCAGCACGTAACAATTGTTCAATCAGTTCTTGCGCTCTGGCGATGTCAGCATCGCCATTAGCTGTTAACTCGGCATAAGCGCCGGCCATACCGTGCAATTTGAGATTTTTGAATTCAACAATAGGTTCAAACATGAGATGTCTCCTGATGTAATTGGTCATAGCGTCCCGTGTCTGCCACGGGCTCTTCCTTAATGGTTAAATGGGTTTCCACACTGGGTGGCTGGTCGGTAGGGCGCAGTCTGGCCAGTACATTGGTGATATGTTCAACGCTGACCGCACCGGATTCCAAGACCAGATCAACTGCCACCAACACTTCGTCGAGTCCATATTTGGGAATTGCTGACAGCACCTGCGCCATTACGCGGTCGCCACCTTCTCTGCGCAGAAGAGCGGCTTGCAGCTTAAGTAATGGTTGGGGCATTTCGGCAAACGGCGCACCGTTACGCAACACGCCAGGTTTGCGTTCTGCCAACAGAATGTAATGCCGCCAGTCATAACAAACCTGACCGCGTCCTTGTATTCGAGCATGGCATGCGACGCGTTCAGTACCGGAATGCACCACAACTCGCTCTGGATATAAATGAATGCTGACCAGATGATTGGCCAGCTGGCACGGCACCGAATAGCGGTTACGTTGGACCGTAATAAGGCAGGTCGAAGACACCCTGGCGACGATTTCCACATAGCCATCGAAAGGGGCTGGCATGGGCATCAGTTGTGTCTGTTCCTGCTCAAGGACATCAGCCACCGACAGATCCGGGTAATCCGGGTGCCGGCATTTTTGCCAGAGTGCACGGCAACGGCGTTCGAGCCATGCGTTCAGTTCGTCGAAACTGCTGAAGCGCTCTTTCTGGGCATCCTGCCAAATACGACGCCGACTGTCCTGCACGTTTTTTTCAACAACGCCTTTTTCCCAGCCAGAGGCAACATTGCAGAAGTCTGGATCAAACAGATAATGCGCGGTCATGGCGAAGAAACGAGCATTAACGACCCGCCCTTTGCCTTTTTGTACCTTATCGACAGCGGTTTTCATATTGTCGTAGATCCCGCGCCGAGCGACGCCGCCAAAGACGGTAAAGGCACGGGTATGCGCGTCAAATAACATTTCGTGGCTTTGGGTCGGGTACGCTGTCACCAGAAATGCCCGGCTGGCGCACAGTTTGGTGTGAGCGGCCAGTATCTTTCGATAAATACCCCCGATCACCAGATACTCTTCACTCCAGTCAAACTGAAAGGCTTCACCTAGCTGAAATTTCAACGGTACAAAGGCCGATTTGCCACTAACCTTAGCTGCCTCGTCGCGCCTTGTGCAAATAAACCGGTTTAAGGTGGAATAACTCCCGGTGTAACCCAGTTGTCTGATTTCATTCAACAATGCCGATTTGGACCGGCGATCCCGTTTAGGACGATGCGCGTCGACTTGCAGGGCTAGTTCAATATGGGATATGTAGGGTGTCAATAAGCTGATTATTGTCGGGCGTACATACTTCGGTCCGACGCCCTCCGGTTTTTTAACCCATTTCTTGACAGTGTTGCGGGAAAGACTTGTTTGTCTGGCTATTTCGCTGATGGACAACTTTTCGCGATAAAATAGCCGCCTGACTTTGGCATACATGGCCATGGAAATCACCTTTTTTCTC
>CAITOF010000018.1 GCA_903893945.1 uncultured Oxalobacteraceae bacterium
GTGAAAAATTAATGTGAATAACTATAGGGATTAAATAAGGATAATCTGTGTAAAAGCTCGCTTTTTACAAATTCTGAAAAGTTATCCAAAATCACGCGGTTATGAAATACAGTCTCTTTACGGACTCTATAAATTTTCTAAGACGTTGAATCGGCAGGAGAAAGACCGGTTATCCACAAAATCTGTCCCGTTTACTATTACTACTATTTTTATATATATATCTTTATTCTTTAAAACAAAGGCAGACCAATTTCCCCTATCGTTCATACAGAAGCAAACTGACGACCTACATTATTATCATTTTTGAAAATCTGACTCCGATTAAACCTCTAACGTCATCAGACTCGCATTGCCACCTGCGGCGGTCGTATTGATGCACACTGCATGCTCTGCCAGAAGCCTCCAAAGGGGTATCAATTCAAATTCACTGGTTTCTATGACCGAAGTTATAGCTTCATCCTGCGACGCAATGGCGAGCTTGAGTATCGGTAGCAGCGCTGTTTCAATTAATGCAATTTGTGATTGGCTGTTATCCACTGCTGCGATCTGAACGAGTTCTTTTATAACTAACGGCAAACTGGCAGGGATTAATTTAAATGTTGTCTCTGTCATCACAGGACAATTATCAGTTGCAATGATCGCAGCCAGCTGATTCAGTAGAGAATTCACATTAGTTGCCGCACAGAATATTCTTCCTCTCGGAGCAAAAGATAGCGTATTTCTCTCGCCCGTTGGCCCCGGCAAAACCATAGTCATTTTACGTGGTGAGGTCAATGCGTAGCGTTCAGCTATTTCAGCCAGCTTCTCATGGCCATGGGTTTTTAACCAGACCAGCATTTGATTGAGCAAATCGGACGACTGGCGTTCAAATATAGTATGGCCTGCAATCTGATCATCACTGCTCTTCTGCAACCGCTTCAAATAAAGCGGTCCGCCCGCTTTCGGCCCAGTGCCTGATTTACCTTCGCCACCAAAGGGTTGTACTCCGACTACCGCACCGACGATATTACGATTGACATACATATTTCCCACGTGTGCATGGTCTATGACAAACTGAATGGTTTCATCAATTCGTGAATGAATACCCAAAGTTAAGCCATAACCTGTGGCATTGATCTCGTTGATCAGTTCAGGCAGGTTCTCACGATGAAATCGCACGACATGCAGCACCGGACCGAACACTTCCTGTTTTAATTCAGAAATAGCGGAGATCTCAATAACGGTTGGTGGCACAAAATGTCCCTCACCGGTATGTTCATTGAGGGGAATCTGAAATACAGAGTTACCCTTCAGACGGAAAGCGTCAATATGTGCCAGCAATTTGGTTTTGGCTTCAAGATCAATGACAGGCCCGATGTCCACAGAAAAACGGTCTGGGTAACCTATGGTTAATTCGTTCATGGCGCCATACAGCATCCGCAGCGTTTTGTCGTAAATATCGTGTTGCAGACAAAGGATACGCAAAGCGGAACAACGTTGACCTGCACTGTCAAAAGCGGAATTGATAACATCCTGAACCACCTGTTCCGGTAAAGCGCTGCTGTCGACAATAAGCGCATTCTGACCACCCGTCTCAGCAATTAATGGAAGATCGCAATTGTCAGCCAACGAACGTTTAGCCAGAGTTTGATTAATAATCGTGGCGACTTCGGTGGATCCGGTAAAAATGACACCTTTGACCCGAGTATCAGAAACCAGCCGGGCGCCCACTGTTTCACCACGTCCTGGCAAGAATTGCAGTGCGGTGGTCGGTATGCCGGCTTTATGCAGTATCTGTACGGCACGAAATGCAATCAACGGTGTTTGTTCAGCGGGTTTGGCCAATACCACGTTACCTACCGCCAGTGCTGCACTGACCTCGCCGAGAAATATGGCAAGTGGAAAATTCCACGGACTGATACAGACTATCGGACCTAAAGCCGATATGTTGGTATTGACTAAAATCTGTGCAGCATAATAGCGTAAAAAGTCGACGGCTTCGCGAACTTCGGCCACCGCGTTAGGAAATGATTTCCCAGCCTCACGAATCGCCAGAGCAATAAACTCGACACGATTCAGTTCCAGCAAGTCCGCCGCTTTATTCAGGCACGCAACCCGATGTTCGATGGAAGTGGTTCGCCATTCACTGGCATGGGTTGCGGCCGCCTGCAGAGCAAACTCAACATCATGGCCGTTCGCTTCAATAACATGCCCGACGATGTCACTGAATGCCGCCGGGTTACCGATAACGTGTGCGGTCGTTGCATTCGTTATTCCGTGCACTAAGGGTTTAGCGTGCCATTTATGTGAATCGAAAGGAACAATGTCACGTGACAGCTTGCGTAAATTCTGTTCATCAGAAAAATCAAAACCCTGGGAATTAAGACGTTCCTTATTGAATAAATTGATCGGTAACTTGATGTGGGGATGAGGAAGACAACCCAGTTTTTCAGTCTGCTCGACCGGATTCAGGACCAGTGAACTGATCGGAATCGATTCATCGACAATCTGGTTTACAAATGAAGAATTGGCGCCATTTTCGAGCAAACGCCGCACCAGATAGGCAAGCAGGGTTTCATGCGAACCCACTGGGGCATAAATACGACAGGGTCGGTTTAACCGCTCCGTTCCGACGATCTGATCATAAAGAGTTTCACCCATCCCATACAGGCACTGGAATTCATAGTCGACGATATGCTCCTGTTCAGCCCAGGTATAAATGGTGGAAAGAGTCAGAGCATTGTGGGTGGCAAACTGGGGATAAATGACATCGGTGGCTGCCAGCAGTTTGCGCGCACATACCAGGTAGGACACATCGGTATAGACCTTGCGTGTATAAACCGGGTAACCACTCATCCCGTCCACCTGGGCACGTTTGATTTCGGAGTCCCAGTAAGCACCCTTCACCAGCCGTACCATAAATTTCTGTTGACTGCGGCGCGCCAAATCCACCAGAAAATCAATGACGAACGGGCAGCGCTTCTGATAAGCCTGGACCACTATACCCAGACCTTTAAAACCGGCCAGCTCAGCATCAAACGCACAGGCCTCAATCAGGTCAAGCGATAATTCCAGACGATCCGCTTCCTCGGCGTCAATATTAAAACCAATATTATATTGCTTAGCTAACAACAATAATTTTTTTAGGCGCGGCAACAGTTCCGTCATCACACGCTGGTACTGGCTTCTGGAATACCGCGGATGAAGCGCGGACAACTTTACCGAGATACCCGGACCCGCTTTAATGCCCCGCCCGTCAGACGCCTTACCGATCGCATGGATTGCAGATTCATAAGCCGCAAAATAAAAATCAGCATCCTTTGCGGTCAGTGCCGCCTCGCCCAACATGTCATAGGAATAGCGGTAGCCACGCCTCTCATTGTCTTTACTATTTCTGATCGCTTCATCGATGGTCTGACCCGTCACAAACTGGTTGCCCAGCATGCGCATCGCCAAATCCACACCTTTTCGAATCAAGGGTTCACCACCCTTCGATATTAACTTGGTTAAAGCAGATGTAAGTCCTTGCTCACTACTTGTCGACACCAGTTTTCCGGTTACCAGTAGTCCCCAGGTGGCTGCATTAACAAACAACGAACTTGATTCACCCAAGTGCCTGGCCCAGTCACCTTTGCTGATCTTGTCGGCTATTAACCGATCGATGGTCTGATTGTCGGGAATCCGCAAAAGCGCCTCGGCTAGGCACATCAGCGCCACACCCTCTTCAGAAGACAGCGAAAATTCATGCATTAGCGCATCGACGCCCGACGACCGTGTGCGCTGCTGACGCACTTCTTTCACCAGTTTGATCGCCAGCGCCTCAATCGGAGCATGATCAAATGCCGGCAGCTGATCCAGCAGATACTGAACGGATTTTGTTTCATCGCGCCGATAGGCTTCCGTAACAGCCAACCGCAAGGGTGTCGGTGCCGCCAGCACTTCAGTATGAAAAAAGGAAAAAGAGTGAGCCATAAAATGTTTGAACCCGGTTGAATTGGCAATTAAGCGAAAACTCAAATCAAAAACGGCAGTAGCCGTTTCGAGACGACGTCAGGAGACTGTATGAAGTGTAGTCAAAAACTGAAAACAAATATTAGGCAGAGACAATCAGAAACGTGATTTTATAAGGAATTACCAATGATTAATTCTGGTATTTAGGCTAGATAGCAAAATAAAGTATTTTATGAGAAAATTACACCAAATATAATTTATATATGAGACACGCTTATGCTCGATAAAATCAGCAAGAAAATCCTGGTCGAAATACAGGTCGACGGGCGAATCAGCAATGTTGAATTAGCCAACCGGGTCAACCTTTCCCCGGCCGCGTGCCTCGAAAGAGTTCGTAAATTGCAGGAAATGGGTTATATCCTGGGTTATACCGCCCAGTTAAATCCACAACTGCTGGATGTAGCGCTGCTGGTTTTTATTGAAGTGGTTCTTGACCGAACGACACCCGATGTGTTTGATGCGTTTAAACGCGGGGTGCAGGCCATCCCTGAAGTACTGGAATGCCATATGGTGGCGGGCGGGTTTGATTATCTGGTGAAAGCGCGTGTAAAAGATATGAACGCGTACCGCGATTTTTTAGGCAAATCCTTATTGCAGTTGGGCGGCGTTCGGGAAACACATACCTATGCCGTGATGGAAGAAGTGAAAAACACCACGCATCTGCCGATCCGATAACACTCGCGATGGCGATCTGCAATGAGTGACAGATTGGACTTTCTGGCATTAAAGGCCATCCAAAGACAGACATTAATAAGGAATGATTATGCTGATTCTGGTCGCAGGACTGATTATTTTTCTTGGCACCCACTCGGTTCGGATCATTGCTGACGATTGGCGTACCCGACAGATTGCGCGTATCGGCGCACTGCAGTGGAAAGGCCTGTACGCGGTGATGTCAATTATCGGTTTTACGTTGCTCGTCTGGGGATTCGGCCAGACACGCGCAACCCCCATCATTGTGTGGGCGCCGCCACCATGGACGCACCATCTGACCGCCCTGCTCATGCTGTTTGTATTCATTCTTCTTGCCGCCGCCTATGTACCTGGTAACCGCATCAAGGCGCGGATCGGTCATCCCATGCTATTGGCGGTCAAAATCTGGGCTGTCGCGCATCTGGCCGCGAACGGAACATTATCTGACATTATTTTATTCAGTGCATTTCTGATCTGGTCAGCCATTGATTTTTCCGTTTCTCGCCGCCGCGACCGGACATCCAGTGTCCGTTATCCGGCGACCGGAATCGGGCGAGATGTAATCGCAGTGAGTCTGGGACTGATTGCGTTTGCCTGGTTTGCACACTTTGGTCATGCCTGGTTAATCGGCGTAGAACCGTTCCAATTTAAGGGTAATCCGGTAACGGCCTCAATATCTTCCTACGGAGCCACCCTCTTCACACTTGGGAAATAAAACTTGTACCGATAGTTGCCCGGGGATCATAACCTGTCTTTTGGCAGTCATTGTGGTCAGCATAAAACCGCCAGGGTATTACCTGGAATTTTGGTTCGCAATCATTCCAATCAGTGTCTTACTGTACGGCCGAAATCCGAATTCGCGTTTGTTTTACCGGTGTCCAGGGTTTGATAACGGAGAAGAAATCAGTCACGAAATACGGCTATCCGGAATAACCCGTCCGTCATTGACATCACGCATGGAACTAGATCATCGCGTTCTGATGCTCAATCTGCGGATTCTCCGAATTCAGGGTATTTTCGACCAGCTCAATTAAATTGTTGCGCAGCCATTTGTGTGCCGGGTTGCGCATATCGCGTTCATGCCACAACATGTCAACGTTCACAGCCGGTGTTTCCATCGGAAGCTCCTTCCAAATCAGTTTGCTTTCCATTCCCGTTGATGAAATCAGGTGTTGCGGCAGCACCGTAATCAGGTCCGAATTGGCCACCACCCTGCCCGCCGTAAAAAACTGGTTGACGGTCAGCAGAATGCGCCGATGCAGATTTTTCTGTTCCAGTATTTCGTCAACCAGACCGTGCGCGCGGCCCGAAAAGCTGACGAGTAAATGATGCGCTTCACAATACGTTTTCAGCGTGAGCGGTTGTGATGCCAGCGGATGGTCTTTGCGCATCACGCAGACGTAGCGCCCGGTGTACAGGCTGTTGTGTCGTATCGCGCTGGTCGTGGTAGCCTGCCCACCCGCCAATTGCGATACCACCCCGGGGAAAAAGCCGACCGCAATATCGATATCGCCATGCAGTAACATGGAACGCGGATCACGGGTAATCAGCGGCACCATACGCGCATTGATGCCTGGCGCATTTTTTTCAATTTCACGGATCAGATGGGGCATCCAGTAGGCGGCGGTTGAATCCGCCATCGCCATCCGGAACGAATCGGTAAAGTTGGCAGGATCCACGGTTGCCGGTGCGATGGCAGATTCCAGTTTGCTTAATGCGTCACGAATCGCCGGCCACAGGGTTTCGGCGCGCGGTGTCGGTTTTACCCCATATGCCGTGCGTATCAACAGATCGTCATTAAACGCATGCCGCAATCGCTTCAGCGCATTCGAAACGGCCGGTTGTGTCATTGCCAGTTTATCAGCCGCGCGAGTCAGGTTCTGTTCAATCATCACGGTATCAAAAATACGCAACAGATTTAAATCCAACGTTAAAAAGTTCATTACTTTCTCCTGCGCTGTCAATTTGTTCAAAATGAGATATTCATGAATCATATAATATCTGGTTTAACTATAACATCGGTATCAACGATGCGCCCGCCTGGAAAGATCAACCTCAGCCGCTAGTTCAATAACATAAGATTTTTCCTCTGAGCCAACGAGATTGAGCATTGAAACGCAATGTAAAAATTCGGCATCGTCAAGAAACACCGCGCATGCTATTGAACAGCGAGATAATTCAAGGCTTCCAGGACGAAAAGCCATGCAAAACGGCATGAAATATGGCGACGATCGGAGCGCCGAATCACTTGTTATGCACAAATTGCCCAGCAAAATATTTTCCCATAAATATATAAACCATCTTATGAAATACATGTTATAACTTATTGATTTAAAAAAGTAATATCGATATGCAATTGTTTTTATTGGCTAATTAACAATGAAAATGAAGGGGTATTTATCGCGCCAAATCCGATTCTATTCACAAAGTTATCCACAGCGCGCTAAAGTTAATAATTAACAATGAGAAAAACGAAAACACACCAATTTAGGCGATAATGTCGCAATGAATTAATCGCAAATCACAAGGTTTTTATGTCTTTTTTGAATGCCCCATTACAAAACGATACTTTTTTACGTGCTTTAATGCGCCAGCCAACGGAATACACCCCGGTATGGTTAATGCGTCAGGCAGGAAGATACCTGCCTGAATACCGCGATGTCAGAAAAAAAGCCGGCTCATTTATGGCGCTGGCAAAAAATCCCGATTTTGCTACCGAAGTCACCATTCAGCCGCTGGATCGGTTCAAACTGGATGCCGCGATCCTGTTTTCGGACATTTTGACCATTCCGGATGCAATGGGTCTTGGGTTGCATTTTGAAGAGGGTGAAGGCCCAAAATTTGAGCGCAGCCTGCAAACGGAAGACGAGATTCTGAAATTACAGGTTCCTGATATGGCGGAACTGACTTATGTCTTTGAAGCGGTCACCCAGATCAGAAGGACCTTGAATGGCCGGGTACCCCTGATTGGATTTTCGGGAAGCCCCTGGACACTGGCCTGTTATATGGTCAAGGGTGGCAGCTCCAAAGATTACCGCACTGTAAAGACCATGGTCTATAAGCGTCCCGATCTGATGCACCATATTTTGCGTATCAATGCACAGGCAGTCGCCCATTATCTGAATGCCCAGATTGAAGCAGGTGCTCAGGCCGTGATGGTGTTTGATTCGTGGGGCGGCGTGCTGGCCGATGGAGCCTACCAGTCATTTTCGCTGGACTACATGCGCACCGTCATCAGCTTGTTAAAAAAGGAACATAACGGGATAACGATCCCGTCCATAGTATTTACCAAGGGCGGCGGGTTGTGGCTAGACCAGATCGCCGACATTGGCGCCAACGCTGTCGGGCTGGACTGGACATCCAATCTGGGAGGAGCACGAGAAAAAATAGGCCATAAAGTTGCTTTGCAGGGCAATCTCGACCCGATGGCCTTGTTTGCCGATCATGAACAGATACGTCAACAGGTACACGCACTGCTTGACAGTTTTGGCAAACCGTCGGTCAACAGTGGCCATGTTTTCAATTTGGGGCACGGTATTTCCCAGTTCACCGATCCCGACGCGGTGGCTGTCCTGGTCGATGCGGTCCACGAATACAGCACACTGATACGGAATAAATGAAAAGCGGCGAAAATATCTGAAACAATGAGAAAACTGAACGCCGTCTTCATTTGTGCAACGCAACAACGTGTGTTTACGCGGTTCTCAGCGGGAAAACCATTTGAAAGCCCTATAAATTCCAAATCCTGACAATCGAAACCATTGCAACGACGGCAGTTATACACAAAAAAATTAATTTCTTTTTTCTGTCAATAGGTTTTGTCAAAAAACGGAAATATATTTTAACTTATTGATTTCAAATACAAATTTATCTAGGGGAGGTAATTTTTACCCTATGAAAATTATATTGCCTTGGTGAATTATCATGGGGACCGGTGGCTTCTCCACATAGTTATCCACAGAACCAGCAATTGAAAAACAGGCTTACAAATCTGAGCGTTAGATAATTTCTTAAGGAATTACATTAAGTTGACGAACCAAAGAGTATTGCAAATTGTCGTAGACACGCCGCTGGACAGGGTTTTTGATTACCTCTGGACAGGTGTGGATATACCCCAGGTCGGTCAATTTGCCCAGATCAGTTTTGGTCGTCGCGACATGGTTGGCCTGATCGTCGGTGTAACAAGCGAATCCGACATTGCGCCCGACAAGTTAAAGCCTGTCACCGATGTCCGGACCCAGCTTGCGCCAGTGTCAGCCCAATGGATCGAGTTATGCCAGTTTGCCGCCGATTACTACCAGCGTCCGCTCGGTGAGGTAGCGCTACCCTCGATACCGAAAAACTGCCGAACCACCAATACAGTGGCGCTGAATAAGGCGCTGACCAAATTGGCGATTCTCGCTGACCAAAAAGAGGATCCACGATCAGCCCATGCCGCGCCGGTGCTCAATCAGGCACAGGAAAACGCCGTTCAGAAGATCGTAAAATCGGACAGCTTTTCTGCACACCTCCTGTATGGCGTGACAGGCAGTGGCAAAACCGAGGTGTATCTGCAGGCCGCCTCGTTGCTGCTGCAGCAGGACCGTCATGCGCAGGTGCTGATACTGGTACCCGAAATCAACCTGACACCGCAATTTCACGATAACCTGAAAAAACGATTTCCCGCATTAACCGTCGCAACGCTGCACAGTGCCATGTCTGAAGGTGAGCGCTCGCTTAACTGGATAGCGGCGCACACTGGTAATGCACGCCTGATTCTGGGTACCCGACTGGCAATTCTTGCGTCGTTGCCGCACCTGTCACTTATCGTGATTGATGAAGAACATGACCCCTCCTATAAACAGCAGGAAGGGTTGCGCTATTCGGCGCGCGATCTGGCGATCTGGCGTGCCCGACAACTACAGATACCGATAGTCCTGGGTTCGGCCACGCCGTCACTGGAGACCTGGCAGCACGCCAATTCAGGCCGATACACGAAACTCAGTTTGCCGGATCGCGCCGTTGATGACGCGGTGTTGCCGGCAATTCGTCTGATCGATCTGTCTCAGGACAAGCCGCAGGAAGGATTAACACCGCCCCTGCTGCTGGCACTGAAACAGCGGCTGGAAAAAGGAGAGCAATCGCTGGTTTACCTGAACCGGCGTGGCTACGCGCCTGTGATAGCGTGCGATGCCTGCGGATGGATGAGCAGTTGCAGCCGTTGCAGTGCTTACCTGGTGCTGCATAAGCAGGAGCAGAAATTGCGCTGCCATCATTGCAGCCTTGAAATGCGCATACCCCGATCCTGTCCGACGTGCGGTAACAAAGACATTCAACCGCTCGGACGCGGCACACAGAAAATAGAGGAACACATTCAGCACTGCTTTCCAGCGGCCCGCCTGAAACGGATCGACGCCGATTCAACCCGATTGAAAGGCAGTGCCCAAGATGCGTTTGGTACGGTGCACCGGGGTGAGGTGGACATCCTGATTGGAACGCAAATGGTGGCCAAAGGGCACGATTTCAAAAACCTGACCTTGGTCGGGGTGGTCAACCCGGATACTGCGCTGTTCTCGCAGGATTACAGGGCAGGAGAGCGATTGTTTGCGCAACTGATGCAGGTCTCCGGGCGTGCCGGGCGTTCTGCACAAAAAGACGGCGGGAATGCCAGTGAGGTGATTATCCAGACCCGCTATCCACGGCATCCGCTCTACCTGGCGCTGAAAAATCATGACTATCCCGGCTTCGCCAGAACCTGTCTGGACGAACGACGGCAGGCGGGATTACCGCCCTTCGTCTATCAGGCGCTATTACGGGCAGAAGCCCGGGACTTGCGTTTGGCCATAGAATTTTTGACCCATGCGGCCGAGTTTGCGCATCAGGAACAGATCATTTTTCATTCCCCAATCCCCATGAGCATGATGAAGGTGGCCAATTCTGAACGGGCCCAGCTACTGATTGAATCCCAGTCACGCCCTGCTCTCCAGCTGTTTCTTAAAGCATGGATGAGTTATCTGCGCAATACCAGAACGGCTGTGAAATGGTCACTTGAAGTGGATCCGGCCGAAATCTGACGCTGTCAGCCCCTTTTCATGTTGACGCTTTCTGTGCCTGCTGTTTCGCGACGAACCGGAAAATTCCGTCATCGCCGGTGACCCGTTCCAGTTTGCCGCAATACCAGAGGTAATGACAGTGCGCCAGGGACTCGCCAAACGCAAAAGTAAGCTGATGCGCATCGAGCGGACGGGGAAACAGGACCGGAAGGACATCGTTGGCACTTTGCGGCGTCTCACAGGCCTGCAGAAGTTCGGCCAGCCTGTCCTGGTGATGCCTCATCAGCTGCTGCAGGCGTATCTGCAATCCCCTGAAAGGCTTGCCGTGTGAAGGCAAGATTAACGCGTCCGTATCAAGGGCGTCGTACCGGGCGAGCGAATCCAGAAACATCTGCAGCGGATTGCCCAACGGTTCACTGGCCCATACGGAAACATTGGTCGAAATGCGTGGCAATACCATGTCGCCGGAAATAAGGCAGTTCAGCTCTGCACAAAACAGTGAAACGTGTTCCGGCGAATGACCAAAGCCGGTTATCACCTGCCAACCATAAGCGCCGATGCGCAGCATTTGTTGATCCTGCAGCCGTACAAATGACGTTGGTATGGCCGGCACCAGAGTCGAATAATACTCTTTTCGTTCTGATAGCTGCGCGATGATCTGCGGGTCCAGCACACCGTTGCGCCGGAAATGTGGCACCATCGAAGCCCAGTCCAGCCCGCTCAAACCGGCCTGCATCATGCGCCCGAAGCCATACTCACCCGCGCTCATCCAGAGTGGTACTTGCCACTGTTCACAGAGCCAGTCGGCCAGACCCAGATGGTCTGGATGACAATGTGTGGCGATGACCCGCGTCACAGGTTTGCCGTTCAGGTGATGGGCAAAGATATGTTTCCAGCTGGAGCGGGTTTCGTCGCTGGCAATGCCGCAGTCAATGACGGTCCAGCCGTCCCCGTCCTCCAGCAGCCATAAATTGATATGGTTGAGCGCAAAGGGCAGTGGCATGCGCAGCCAGTAAACGCCGCTGCAAACCTGCTGTAACGCGCCCGGATCCGGCAGTGCTTCCCCAAAGGGATAGGTCAATTCAGATTCAAGAGAATTCATTGGTGCTTTCGATGGTGGGGTGCTTAATTTTAGTAAAAATTCGCCTACAATATGGATTACGTTAACGTAAGGGGTCCCGTCCAGTGACAGGGACTGCGTCAACGTCAGGGACTGACATAACCAGGCAACAGAGAAGATCAAGTGACGACCACAAAACCATCCCCCACCTATACTATTACAGAGTTGTCGCGGGAATTTGATATTACACCGCGTGCCATACGGTTTTATGAAGATCAGGGACTCATCAGTCCGCACCGCGATGGCCCGAGAGGTCGGAATCGCGTCTATACGGCACGGGAACGAACCCATTTAAAGCTTACTTTACGCGGAAAACGGCTAGGATTATCGTTGTCTGACATAAAAAGTCTGGTTGATATGTATTCGTCACCCAAGGATACTGAACCGCAACTGCAACGGTTTGTTGCGGTTCTGGCGCAACACCGCGCCGCCCTGGAACAGCAGCGTGAAGATATTGAAATATTGCTAACGGAAATTGGTGCGCACGAAAAAGAATGCCAGAAAATGCTGAAAAATGAAATGACTACCGAGGGCGCCAAAGCCGCAAAGAAAAAGTTATGATAAATTCAATTGACGTTTACGTTAACGTCAATTGCGCGTATCATTTCGCGTCGTCCGCAGTACGGGCCGCAACCGACCCTTGAAACCCGATTTCTGAAAGAGAGCAAATTATGTTACATCTGCCCGGCCTGACCTTTGACCACGGCGAAGACATCGCCGCTCTGCGTGAATCTGTCCAGCAGTTTGCGGCAAAGGAAATTGCGCCACGCGCGGCGGACATCGACAGAACCGACCAGTTTCCAATGGACTTATGGAAAAAGCTGGGCGATCTGGGTGTGCTGGGTATTACCGTCAAAGAAGAAGACGGTGGGATAAACATGGGTTATCTGGCCCATATCATCGCCATGGAAGAAATTTCACGCGCATCGGCATCGGTCGGGTTGTCGTACGGCGCCCACTCCAACCTCTGCGTCAATCAGATCAATCGCAACGGGACACCGGAGCAGAAGGCAAAATACCTGCCCGGGCTGATTTCCGGCGACCATGTGGGCGCGCTGGCCATGTCCGAACCCAACGCCGGATCAGATGTCGTCAGCATGAAATTGCGTGCCGATTTCAAAGGTGGTCGCTGGGTGCTGAATGGTACCAAAATGTGGATCACCAATGGTCCGGACGCCGATGTTCTGGTGGTGTATGCCAAAAATGATATTGAAGCCGGCCCGCGCGGAATGACCGCATTTTTGATAGAAAAAACGTTCCCGGGCTTTTCCATTGCGCAAAAACTCGACAAGCTCGGTATGCGCGGTTCCCACACCGGTGAACTGGTTTTCCAGGATTGCGAAGTGCCCGCAGACAATGTGCTGGGTGGCCTGGGCAAAGGGGTTAACGTTCTGATGTCAGGACTTGATTTTGAGCGCACCGTTTTATCCGGCGGCCCGCTGGGTATCATGCAGGCGTGTATGGATGTGGTCGTGCCGTATATCCACGAGCGCAAGCAGTTCGGACAACCGATCGGCGAATTCCAGTTAATGCAGGGAAAAATGGCCGATATGTATTCCACCATGATGGCCTGCAAGGCGTACGTCTATGCAGTCGGCCAGGCCTGTGATCGTGCAAAAAATCCGGCGGCTGTACGCGCGTTGCGCAAGGACGCGGCGGGCGCGATTCTTTATTCAGCCGAAAAAGCCACCTGGATGGCCGGAGAGGCCATCCAGATTTTGGGCGGCAATGGCTATATCAACGACTACCCGGTGGGGCGTTTATGGCGCGATGCCAAGCTGTATGAAATCGGTGCAGGAACCAGCGAAATACGCCGTATGCTGATCGGACGGGAGTTGTTCGCTGAGACAAAGTGACCCCAGACCCCATGAAACCAACCCGGATCAATCTGAGCTGACAGACCGCCAACCCACGTCAATGCTATGACTCAAGTCGCCTTCCCCAAACTGCTGTCGTCGCAAATTGCGTTTGATATCGCCCGCACCATACTCGACGGCTTTAACAAGCACTATCGACTATTTCGCGCGGTCAGTCAGCAGGCAAAAAAACATTTTGAGCTGGCCGAATGGAAACAGGGTCAGCAAACCGCACGGGAACGGATTTCCTACTACGATAAACGTGTGCTTGAATGTGCAATGGTACTGGAAGACGAATACGACGAAGCAGACCTCACTGATCAGGTATGGCGCGAAGTCAAACTGCATTATATGGGTCTGTTAATTGATCACATGCAACCCGAACTGGCCGAAACATTCTTCAATTCGGTATGCACAAAAATGCTGCACCGCAGTTACTACAACAACGATTTCATATTTGTCCGACCCGCCGTAGCCACCGAGTATATCGAAAGCGAGCTGTTGCCGAATTATCGTGTCTATTACCCGGGAAATGAAGGCCTGCACTATTCACTCAAGCGCATGGTCAACAACTTTCAGTTGAACACGCCGTTTGCGAATCTTGATCGCGATATCGCCTCGGTGACCGATTGCATTAATGCCGTCTTTGATATCACCGAACTGGAACCCAATCACCAGATACAGGTACTGTCGAACCTGTTTTTCCGGAATAAAGGCGCATATATCGTTGGCAAGGCAATTAACGGAAACCGTGAATATCCTTTCGTCATTCCGATCCTGCACAACCGGCACAATCGGCTGGTACTGGATACCGTGCTGCTGGACCCGATGCTGATCAGTATCCTGTTCTCTTTTACACGCGCGTACTTCATGGTTGATATGGAGGTGCCTTCGGCCTATGTGCAGTTTCTGCGCAGTATTATGCCCAAAAAGCCACGCAGTGAAATCTACACCGTACTGGGTCTGCAAAAGCACGGCAAGAATCTGTTTTACCGTGATTTTTTACATCATCTGCGCTACTCGTCCGACCAGATACAGGTAGCGCCAGGCATACGCGGATTGGTAATGCTGGTATTCGCCCTGCCCTCGTTTCCCTATGTTTTCAAAGTCATCAAAGACAGCTTTCCGCCGCCCAAAGAGACGACCAAAGAACTCATCAAGGAAAAATATCAACTGGTCAAGAATCATGATCGGGTCGGACGCATGGCGGATACACTGGAATACTCGGATGTCGCGTTTCCGAGAAACCGTATCACCGAGTCGCTGCTCAATGAAATCAGGCAGTTTGCGCCCTCCGTGCTGGAGGTCAATGAGAATGAAGTGGTCATCAGGCATCTGTACATTGAGCGGCGCATGGTGCCGTTGAACATCTACATCTCCGAAGCAGAAAAGAAAGGCGATTACCAAGCGATCGAGCACTGTGTGCGTGAATACGGCAATGCGATAAAAGAGCTGGTAGCAGCGAATATTTTTCCTGGCGACATGCTGTACAAAAACTTCGGTGTCACGCGCCTCGGTCGGGTGGTGTTTTATGATTATGATGAGATTGAATACATCGTGGATTGTAATTTCCGCCGCATACCGCCGCCCCGGAATGAAGAGGACGAACTGGCCGCGGAACCGTGGTACCACATTGCTAAAAATGACGTGTTTCCAGAGCAGTTTGCCCCATTTTTACTGGGCAACGCCAAAGTGCGCGAGTATTTTATGAAATATCATGCTGATTTATTGACGCCCGTCTATTGGCAGGACTGCAAACAGCGCATAATAGAAGGCCATGTGGAAGACGTATTCCCTTACCCACAAGAAATTAGATTTTGTCATTTAACCGGTAGCCATGAACATCCGCCCGGCGAGAAACGAAACCAGGTCGCGTAGCCTGATGTTCGGTAGAAATGGGTTGTACTTGTTGTCAATTTATCAGCTTAATTTGGAGAAATAATATGAATATCGTAATTGTTGGGGTAGCGCGCACACCCATGGGTGCGTTTCAGGGTGATTTTTCTTCGCTGACAGCAAGTCAGTTGGGCGCGGTTGCAATCAAGGCTGCATTGGAGCGCGCCAATGTCAAGCCTGAAAGTGTCGATGAAGTGTTATTCGGTAATTGTTTAATGGCCGGTCAGGGACAGGCACCGGCTCGGCAGGCCACACTGGCGGCAGGCCTGCCTCTGTCAGTGGGTGCCGTGACGCTGTCAAAAATGTGCGGTTCTGCAATGAAGGCGGCCATGATTGCCCATGATTCAATTCTGGCGGGCACCAACCACGTGGTGGTCGCTGGCGGGATGGAATCCATGACCAACGCACCGTACCTGCTGCCAAAGGCACGGGGCGGGTATCGTATCGGACACGGCCAGGTAATGGATCACATGATGCTGGACGGTCTCGAAGACGCCTACACGCGTGACGAAAAATCAGGCGGGGGGCGTTCCATGGGCACCTTCGCAGAAGAGTGCTCGGCCAAATATAATTTCAGTCGTGAAGACCAGGACGCCTACGCCATTGAATCCGTAAAGCGCGCACAGGCAGCGACGGCGGATGGTTCCTTCCAGTGGGAGATTGCACCGGTAACGGTGAAAGGTCGTGCCGGTGATATCGTGATTGACAAAGATGAGGGCCCGTTAAAAGCCAAGCTGGATAAGATTCCCTCGTTAAAGCCCGCGTTTAAAAAAGACGGCACCATTACCGCCGCTTCATCGTCGTCCATTAATGACGGTGCGGCTGCGCTGGTCATGATGAGCGAGGAAACCGCGAAGAAACTGGGTTGCAAAATTATTGCGCGTGTCGTTGCCCACGGATCCCACGCACAGGAGCCGAACTGGTTTACCACCGCCCCGGTCGGTGCGTTGCAAAAATTATTCAAAAAAACCGGCTGGTCAGTCAAGGATGTCGATCTGTTCGAAATTAATGAGGCATTTGCGACCGTGCCGATGGCAGCGATGCGCGAATTTGACATTCCGCACAGCAAAGTCAACGTCCATGGCGGCGCCTGTGCATTGGGACACCCGATCGGTGCCTCGGGAGCCCGCATCATCTGTACGTTGATAGGTGCATTACAGAAGCGCGGACTGAAACGCGGTGTGGCCACGCTGTGTATTGGTGGCGGTGAAGGTACCGCCATGGCGATTGAACTGGCCTGAAGGTCCGTTACTGAATTGATGAAACAGTAATTTGGTCAGAAATGGAAAGGTGGGCATGGGCTCACCTTTTTGTCCGTCCGGGGATCTTTTATAAGAAACGCATTCATGTCTAGAGTATTGATTATTGGCGCGTCGCGCGGAATCGGTTTGGCACTCGCCACAGAATATCACCGGGCTGGATGGACCGTATCTGCATCGGCCAGAACGCCGGCCGATCTGGAAAAACTCGCGACACTGGGCGTTGAGCCGTTTCCATGCGACGTCTGTAATCTGAATGACATCGCTGCCCTGGGCTGGCGTTTTGACGACCAGAAAATCGATGTCGCCATTTTAAGTGCGGGCGTCATGGGTGACTGGACTGAAACGTGTGAAACCCCGAGCCAGGAACAGTTTCATCACGTCATGGATGTCAACGTGCTGGCTGCCATGCGCATCCTGCCGATGATTGCCCCACTGGTGGCAAACTCGTCAGGCAAACTGGCGGTGATTTCGTCTCATATGGGAAGTTTATCTACGCGGGAATCGCCGGATGCGTGGTTGTATCGTGCCAGCAAGGCTGCATTGAATTCAGTCCTTCTGGATATTGCACACAGTTTTCCATCGATGGTGAGTGTCGCTTTGCATCCCGGTTGGGTAAGGACCGATATGGGCGGCGCCGAGGCCACATTGTCGCCGGAACAAAGCGCTGCAGGCATTCATAAAACCATCGCCGCATTGTCGAGTCGCGACAACGGAACGTTTTACAACTACGACGGAACCCGTCTCAGCTGGTAACAGCCAGTCCCTGCGGTGCGGTAACCAGGTTGACGGACATACGAAAAGAAAAAAAACAGCTCATGATTTTAAATTCAGAACATCAGATGATCCGTGAAGCCTTGCGTGAATTTTCGCAGGAACAACTCGCGCCGAATGCGGCGCGCTGGGACAAAGAACATCACTTTCCAAAAGAGGAATTGGCACAACTGGCGCAACTGGGTGCCTTTGGCGTGGCGGTACCTGAAGAATGGGGTGGCGCCGGGCTGGATTACCTGTCTCTGGCGCTGGTGCTTGAAGAAATCGCCGCGGGTGACGGCGGGACCTCAACGGTGATTTCCGTCAATAACTGTCCGGTGTGTTCCATCGCCATGGCGTTTGCCAATACGGCGCAGAAGCAGCAGTGGTTGCGTCCGCTGGCCAAGGGCGACATGCTGGGGGCATTCTGCCTGACTGAGCCGCAGGTCGGCAGCGACGCCGGCGCTTTGCGCACCACGGCGGTAAGGGACGGCGATCACTACATTATTAACGGGGTCAAGCAGTTCATCACCAGCGGTAAGCACGCGGATGTGGCCATCGTCATCGCCGTGACCGACAAAGCGGCGGGCAAAAAGGGTATCAGCGCGTTCTGGGTGCCCACCAACAGTAAAGGGTATATCGTCGCGCGGCTGGAAGAAAAGCTGGGTCAGCACTCGTCCGATACCGCACAGATTCTGTTTGAGAACTGCCGTATTCCCGCTGCCAATCTGGTGGGCGAAGAAGGTCAGGGTTATAAAATTGCCCTGTCCGGACTCGAGGGGGGTCGGATCGGCATTGCATCGCAATCGGTGGGAATGGCACGCGCCGCGTTTGACGCCGCGCTCAGCTATGCCAAAGAACGCGAAAGTTTTGGCAAGCCGATTTTCGAACATCAGGCCGTTCAATTCAGATTGGCCGATATGGCCACCCGGATTGAAGCTGCCCGGCAGCTCATCTGGCATGCAGCCAGCATGAAAGATGCGGGCCTGGCCTGTTTGAAGGAAGCGGCCATGGCAAAACTGTTTGCTTCAGAAATGGCGGAACAGGTCTGCTCCGATGCCATACAGATTCATGGCGGCTATGGTTATGTGACTGATTTTCCGGTAGAACGGATTTATCGCGATGTACGGGTTTGCCAGATCTACGAAGGTACCTCTGACATACAGAAAATTATTATTGGCCGGGCTTTGTCTTAATCCCCTTCAGAAAGAGAACAATAAATGAGTACACCTGTCGAGTTTTACTTTGATTTTTCATCTCCCTACGGGTATTTCGCTGCAATGCGTATTGATGAACTGGCGCAGAAGTACAACAGGCAGGTTGAATGGCATTCGATACTTCTGGGAGTCATATTCAAAACAACCGAAACAAAACCGTTGATGCATATTCCCCTGAAAGGGGATTATTCCAGGCACGATCTGTTGCGCACGGCGCGATTCCACCATATCGGGTTCACCATTCCTGCCAATTTTCCGGTCGCAACGCACCAGGCAGCGCGCGCCATGTTGTGGATACAGAATACGCAGGGTAAAGACAAGGCGAAACAGTTTGCCAGGAAAGTGTATCAGGCGTACTTTGGTCAGGGAATCGATATCAGTGAAGTGGCACCGATCCTGAAAGCGGCCGAAGAAATGGGTCTTGACAGTCTGGAGCTGGCCAATGGCATGATCAGACAGGAAATCAAGGACCAGCTCAAAGAAGAAATTGACCAGGCATTGAAATTGGGCATATTCGGTTCGCCCTATATCATTGTCGATGGCGAACCCTTCTGGGGCTTTGACCGGTTTGACCAAATTGAAGCCTTGTTAAAAAATGGCAAAATCTGAGTCAGGCGTGTTGTGTCCGTGTGGATCAGGAAAAAGTTACCCGCAATGTTGCGAACGGTATATTTCAGGAAAACAGCCAGCGCCGACAGCCGAAGCGTTAATGCGGTCACGGTATGCGGCGTATGTCCTGGAAAACCCGGCTTATATACTCAGAACATGGTATCCGGCGACCCGTCCGGAATGGGAGCCGGACAAGCGCGAGTCCTGCAAGTGGACCGGATTAACGATTATGGCACATCATCAGACCGGGGAATCAGCCACGGTCGAATTTGTCGCCAGATACAAAGTCAATGGACGAGCAGAGAAGATGCATGAAATCAGTAATTTTGTTTTTGAAAAGGGCGGCTGGTTTTATGTCGACGGTCTGTTTCCCAACTAATTAGACAACTATGAAAATAGAATCCAAACTTGTCCCGCGATCCGGGGAATTCAAGGCCAATGCAGCGGCCATGCAGATCGTGGTCGATGATTTAAAAAACAAGATCGAGAAAATCATGCTCGGAGGTGGTGACGAGCCGCGTAAGAAGCACGTGGCCCGTGGCAAACTGTTACCACGTGATCGCGTGCAGATGCTGCTCGATCCGGGTACGCCGTTTCTTGAGTTTTCCCAACTGGCTGCCTATGACATGTATAACAATGACGCGCCCTGCGCGGGTGTCATTACCGGTATTGGCCGGATATCTGGACAGGAATGTGTCATTGTCTGCAATGATGCGACAGTGAAAGGCGGCACTTATTATCCACTCACTGTAAAAAAACATGTGCGAGCGCAGGAAATAGCCGGGCAGAATCACCTGCCATGCGTATATCTGGTCGACAGCGGCGGAGCAAATCTGCCGAATCAGGATGAAGTTTTTCCGGACCGGGATCATTTCGGCCGCATTTTTTATAACCAGGCCAACTTGTCGGCCCAGGGTATTCCGCAAATTGCCGTGGTGATGGGATCCTGTACCGCCGGCGGTGCCTATGTGCCGGCGATGAGTGACGAATCGATTATTGTCAAAAATCAGGGTACGATCTTTCTCGGCGGTCCACCCCTGGTTAAGGCCGCTACCGGTGAAGTCGTCAGCGCCGAAGACCTGGGCGGAGGCGATGTGCATACCCGGTTGTCCGGCGTGGTGGATCATCTGGCACAGAATGACTTGCACGCGTTGTCGCTGGCACGCACCCTGGTCGCGAACCTGAATCGGCAGAAAACCAACCCGCTGAATTTGAAAGAAGTGGTTGAGCCGGCTTACCCGACCGATGAACTGTACGGGGTTATTCCGGTTGATACCAGGAAGCCGTTTGATGTGCGTGAAGTGATTGCGCGAGTCGTCGATGGCAGTGAATTTGATGAATTTAAAGCGCGCTATGGAACCACCCTTGTTTGTGGATTCGCCCATATCCATGGCATGCCGGTCGGTATCATTGCCAATAACGGCATCCTGTTTTCCGAATCGGCGCTTAAAGGGACGCATTTTATTGAACTGTGCTGTCAGCGAAAAATTCCACTGGTGTTTTTGCAGAACATCACCGGGTTCATGGTGGGGCGCAAGTATGAAAATGAAGGCATTGCGCGGAATGGGGCAAAAATGGTGACGGCGGTGGCCACGGCAGCTGTCCCCAAATTTACCGTTATTATCGGTGGCAGTTTTGGCGCCGGTAATTACGGGATGTGCGGGCGCGCTTTTTCGCCACGCTTTTTATGGATGTGGCCCAACGCGCGTATCTCGGTCATGGGCGGCGAACAGGCAGCCAGTGTATTAGCCACGGTCAAGCGCGATGGCATCGAACTCAAAGGCGGCACCTGGTCAGCCGACGACGAAGCGCAATTCAGGCAGCCGATCAAGGAACAGTACGAACAGCAGGGACATCCCTATTTTGCCAGTGCCCGCCTGTGGGATGACGGGGTGATTGACCCGGCAGACACGCGCATGGTGCTGGCGCTGGGATTGTCCGCGTCACTGAATGCGCCGATTCCCGACACGAAATTCGGTTTATTCCGAATGTAACCGGGGGATCGCTGAAGCCGGTCCGGATGGTACAGCGCTGGGCAGCGACATATGCAGTGATGTCATGTAAATTGTTGAAGTTGAAGCCATTTTTGGCTGAAAAAAGGAACACGGATTATGTCTTATAAAACTATCCAGGTGGAAATAGAATACGGCGCTGCGACCGTTACCCTGAATCGTCCTGAGGTGAGAAATGCGTTTAATGAAGTCGTGATTGAAGAGCTGAGCCAGGTATTTCAGGAATTGAGCCAGATGGACGCCGTGAGGGCAATCGTACTTGCCGCAAATGGCCCGGCATTCTGTGCAGGGGCTGACCTGAACTGGATGAAAAAAATGGCGGGCTACACGGAAGAGGAAAATCTCGCCGATGCAGAACAGTTGGCAGACATGTTGTTTCAGATATATTCCTGCACCAAGCCGGTGATAGCGAAAGTTCAGGGAGACTGTTACGCAGGCGGAATGGGGCTGGTGGCCGCCTGCGATATCTCGGTGGTGGTCGATACGGCGCAATTCTGCCTGAGTGAAGTCAGGCTTGGGCTGGTACCCGCGACGATTTCCCCTTACGTCATCAAGGCAATGGGCGCCAATGCAGCACGACGGTATTTCATTACGGCCGAAAAATTTTCTGCCAAAGAAGCGCATCGAATCGGCTTCGTGCATGAGGCGGTCCCCGCTGAGCGGCTCGATGAAACGGTCGATCAGATCGTCAAGGCAATTGTCAGTAACGGACCCAATGCCGTGGTTGCCGCGAAATGGCTGGTGGAAGATGTGACCGGTGCTGAAATCGAAGAAGAATTATTGGCCTACACAGCGGAATGTATTGCTGAAATTCGCAGCTCGGAGGAAGGCAGGGAAGGTGTGGCCTCATTTCTGGAAAAACGCAAGCCCAACTGGCTATTGAGATTGAATTAGGGAACCATGAAGTCAAACAGTAATTGGGTCGCCAGAAGCCGTGCGCATGTCTGGCATCCCTGCACACAGATGCAACATCACGAAACCATGCCCATGGTGCCGATCAGTCACGGGCGCGGCGCATGGCTGGTTGATGCCGATGGCAACCGCTATCTGGACGGTATCAGCTCCTGGTGGGTCAATCTGTTCGGACATGCCAATCCGCGCATCAATGCGGCGTTAAAGGATCAGCTCGATAAACTGGAACACGTCATGCTGGCCGGTTTTACGCATGAACCTGTCATTTCCCTGTCTGAAAAGCTCGCGGAAAAAACACGGCAGCAGCTGGGCCATTGTTTTTTTGCCTCGGATGGCGCTTCGGCGATTGAGATTGCACTGAAAATGAGTTTTCACAGCTGGAGCAACCAGGGCCTGCCGGAGAAACGGGAATTCGTGTGTCTGAAGGGCAGCTACCACGGCGAAACCCTGGGCGCGCTGTCGGTGACCGATGTGGCGCTGTTCCGGGACGCCTATGGCCCCCTGATCAACACCTGCCACGTCGTCATGTCGCCCGATTTTCGCCAGGCAGCCGATGGTGAAACCGCAGACCAGGTGGTTCTGCGCGCCATCGCCGACGTGGAACAACTCTTCATGCAGCGCAGCAACCAGATTGCTGCCATCGTTGTTGAACCGCTCATCCAGTGTGCTACCGGCTTCGCAATGTACGCGCCGCACTATCTGACGTTATTGCGTGAATTATGCGATAAATATCGGGTACATCTGGTAGCCGACGAGATCGCTGTAGGATGTGGCCGCACCGGAACTTTTTTCGCTTGCGAACAGGCGCAGATCTGGCCCGACCTGTTATGCCTGTCAAAAGGAATCAGTGGCGGGTATTTGCCGCTGTCGCTGGTCATGACGACGGATTCGGTTTACCGGTCGTTTTATCATGCGGATCTCCGACGCGGATTTCTGCATTCGCACTCGTATACCGGTAATCCGCTGGCCTGCCGGGCGGCACTGGCGACCCTGGCAATTTTTGACGAAGACCACGTCCTGGACAACAATCGTGCCACTGCTGAAAAAATTACCGCGACCCTGAGCCCGTTGCGTGAGCATGCTGGCGTTGCGCATTTCCGTCAGCGCGGCATGATCTGGGCTTTTGATGCGGTCGATCCCCGCCCGGGATTTTCATCGCGGTTTTTTACTGCTGCACTGAAACAGGAACTGTTATTGCGCCCTATCGGCAATACCGTCTACGTCATGCCACCGTATATATTGAATGACGAGGAAATCGGCTTCCTGGGCGAGCGCATACTGGCGGTGTTTAATCAGGTTATGCAGCATGAATAAGCGAAATGAGTCCGGCACCAGTCGGCGCATCCATCAGATCGAACGTCAGCTTGACGATTTAACACAACACGATCTGTTGCGTCGCCGTCGTGTCACGTCCACACCCTGTCGTGCCAGTGTGACGGTGGACGGCCGCAACATGCTGGCTTTCTGCAGTAATGACTATCTGGGCCTGGCAGATCATCCGGCCCTGCAGCATGCACTTCAGGAGGGCGCAGCACTTTACGGCGTGGGCAGTGGTGCGTCCCATCTGATCAGTGGCCATTCCAGGGCCCATGCCCAATTGGAAGAGCGTCTGGCCGATACGCAGGCTGCCTATATAGAAAATGCCCGCGCCCTGTATTTCAGTACCGGTTACATGGCCAATCTGGCCGTGCTTGCGGGTTTGGCCGCCGCAGATCCGGGCCAGACCGCGATTTTTTCCGAAAGTCTGAATCACGCCTCCCTGATTGACGGGACCCGGCTGGCACGCTGCGCCGTGCAGGTTTACCCGCACGCCGATGTGGATGCGCTGGAAAGTCAGTTAAGGCAAAGTCAGGCCAGTACCAAGATAGTGGTTACCGATAGCGTATTCAGTATGGACGGCGTCATAGCCCCCGTGGCTGAATTAACTGCGTTGTGCGAGCGTTATGATGCGTGGCTGGTGGTTGATGATGCGCATGGCTTTGGTGTTATGGGGAATAGGGGATCCGGTATACTGGAAGCGTTGAATCTGCGCAGTTCAAATCTGATTTACATGGGAACGCTGGGCAAGGCGGCGGGCGTATCAGGTGCGTTTATTGCTGCGCACGGCAGTGTGATTGAATGGCTGCTGCAGAAAGCGCGCACCTATATCTATACCACGGCATCGCCACCGGCGCTGGCTCATGCACTACTGACAGGTTTGGACCTTGTTCAGGGCGAGGAAGGAATGCAGCGCCGTTTGCATTTGCACAGTCTGATCAGCCAGTTCAAATCTGCGTTTCAGGCAACACTGGGAAACCAGGCGGGTGGAATGACGCTCATGGCGTCGGCAACACAGATTCAGCCCCTGCTGGTGGGAGAAAATCAGGTTGCCCTGCGGTATGCCGCGCAATTATTTGAGCAGGGTATCTGGGTGCCCGCGATTCGGCCACCGACAGTTCCGGCAGGCACGGCACGGTTGCGCATGACCTTATCGGCAGGTCATAGCAGTGAACAGGTCGCAGCGCTGATTCAAGCCCTGCACGGTTTGCAGAAAAAGGTTGCCTGATGAGTGCCGTGCATGAACCGCTTGCTTTTTTTGTAACCGGAACCGATACAGAAATTGGCAAGACATTGGTATCCTGTGCTTTGCTGTACACGATGGGGCAACAGGGCTGGAAATGCACCGGAATGAAACCTGTGGCAGCAGGCGCTACCGAGCAGGATGGCGTGTGGCGTAATGACGATGTCGAGGCATTAAAAGCGGTCAGCAATTTATTATGGGAAAATGATGCGGCCGGTCTGGGCACTCGTGCCGTTAATCCCTATTTGTTCAAACTGCCTGCAGCGCCGCATATTGCAGCAGCGCGCGAGGGTCGGGACATTGAACTGGCTGTTATTCTGGCCAGTTATCAGCGTCTGGCGGACATCGCCGAGGCGATTATTGTCGAAGGTGTTGGCGGATTTCGGGTTCCGTTAAATGCCGGCCATGACAGTGCTGATCTGGCGCAACAATTGAATCTGCCGGTGATCCTGGTGGTCGGAATGCGGCTGGGATGTATTAATCAGGCACTGCTCAGCGCGGAAGCCATTGCCGCACGGGGTTTGCGACTGGCAGGCTGGGTCGCGAACTGTGCACAGAACGAAATGGCGTTTTTGCAGGAAAACTGTCAGGCTCTCCGGGACAGACTGAATGCGCCCCTGCTGGGGTGTATTCCCTATCTGGACACACCTGAACCTGCAGTCGCCGCTACCTATCTGGATTTAACCGTTTTACTTGAAGAAAAGTCATAAGAGGACATAATGGACAGCACCATCAATCAGCAATCAGAAACTATTAAACAGCAGGGCATTACTTTTCACCCGGCGCCAAAAGCGGTTGCACCGGTCTTGGCGGACATCTGGCCGGTCGACGAGGTGCTGGCGTTATTTGACCTGCCCTTCAACGATCTGATGTTTCGCGCTCAAGAAACACATCGTCGTGAATTTCCGAACGCCGACGTAGAACTGGCGACCCTGTTGTCGATCAAAACGGGCGGATGTGAAGAAGATTGCGGCTATTGTCCACAGGCAGCGCGTTACGATACCGGCGTCGAGGCCAAAAAAATGCTGGCGATTGACGAGGTGCTCGAGGCAGCCCGCTCAGCCCGGGAGAATGGCGCAACACGATTCTGTATGGGCGCGGCATGGCGTTCCCCCAAGGATCGCGACATGGATAAAGTCGAAGAAATGGTCCGCGAAGTCAAGGCGCTGGGCCTGGAAACCTGTGCAACGCTGGGCATGCTGAAAGAAGAACAGGCGGCACGTTTGAAACAGGCGGGCCTGGATTTTTATAATCATAATCTGGATACCGCGCCGGAATTCTACGACAACGTCATATCGACACGCGACTATCAGGACAGACTGGACACCCTGGGTCATGTGCGTAAAGCAGGCTTGAAAGTATGCTGTGGCGGCATTGTCGGCATGGGAGAATCGCGTCTGCAGCGCGCCGGATTGATAGCACAACTGGCCAATCTGAATCCCTACCCGGAATCAGTCCCGGTTAACCATCTGGTGCAGGTGCAAGGCACACCACTTTACGGCATTGACAAACTGGACCCTCTGGAATTCGTCCGCACCATTGCAGTGGCGCGCATCACCATGCCCAAAGCGCGGGTGCGTTTGTCCGCCGGGCGTCGCGAAATGGGTGAACCGGTGCAGGCGCTGTGTTTTTTAGCCGGTGCCAATTCAATATTTTATGGTGACAAGTTGCTGACTACCGGGAATCCCGAGGCGATGGATGACAAGGCCATGCTGGAGAAGTTAGGGTTGAGAACCCGGGATAAAGTTGAGGGTGGAGGATGTAAGTGAGTGGTTACCTGGCTTTGCTGTGCTGGTTGTATCAGGTTTCGATGGCGGGTCAGGGTTAGTACAACGTCAAAAGCAACAGCACCCCGGACAAACCAGCTGGAATCACAAGTGTCGGTGATTTGTTAAATCAGAATGTAGGGTGGATCATGTTTTCAAAGATTCTTATTGCTAACCGCGGTGAGATTGCCTGCCGGGTGGCAGCGACTGCACGGCGGTTGGGGGTGAAAACGGTGGCGGTGTATTCGGAAGCGGATGCATTGGCCAGGCATGTGGCTGCCTGTGACGAAGCGGTGCTGATCGGGCCTGCTGCCGCTAAAGAGAGTTATCTGCTGGGTGACAGAATTATTTCAGTAGCGCTGGCATGTGGTGCCGAAGCGATACATCCGGGGTATGGTTTTTTGTCGGAAAACAGTGAGTTTGCCGACGCCTGCACGAAAGCCGGACTGGTGTTTATCGGACCACCGGCGTCTGCGATCCGCGCCATGGGCAGCAAATCCGCTGCCAAGACGTTAATGGAACAAGCCAGGGTGCCGTTGGTACCGGGCTATCATGGCGACAACCAGGACGCCGATTTTTTGCATCAGCAGGCGGATGGAATTGGCTACCCGGTGTTGCTCAAGGCCTCAGCCGGCGGCGGTGGCAAGGGCATGCGCGTGGTTGAATCCAGCCAGGAATTCAAGGCCGCGTTGGCGTCCTGCAAGCGCGAGGCGATCAGCTCGTTTGGTGACGATAAAGTGCTGGCAGAAAAATACCTGCAGCGACCCCGTCATATTGAAATTCAGGTGTTTGCCGACACGTTCGGTAATTGCGTCTACCTGTTTGAACGCGATTGTTCGGTGCAGCGGCGCCATCAGAAAGTACTGGAAGAAGCGCCTGCGCCCGGCATGAGTGCTGATCGTCGCAAGGCCATGGGCGAAGCGGCGGTGGCGGCGGCAAAGGCGGTGGGGTATGTCGGTGCCGGAACGGTGGAGTTCATCGCGAACCAGGATGGCTCGTTCTATTTCATGGAAATGAATACGCGCCTGCAGGTTGAGCATCCGGTGACGGAAATGATTACCGGCACCGATCTGGTGGAATGGCAGTTGCGTGTGGCCAGCGGTGAGGCGTTACCGCTGCAGCAGTCGGCATTGAAAATTCATGGTCATGCGATTGAGGCGCGGATTTACGCCGAAAATCCTGAAAAGGGTTTCTTGCCCTCGATCGGCACACTGGTACATGTACGTACCCCCGAGGCGGTCAATTTTGAATTGGGCGGCACGCCGGATCCGGCCCCGTTCCGTATCGACAGCGGGGTATGCGAAGGCGACACCATTTCGCCCTTTTACGACCCGATGATTGCCAAAATGATCGTCTGGGGCAGAGACCGGCAGGAAGCATTAACCCGCATGGCGCGCGCGTTGGCGCACTACCAGCTGGTTGGATTATCGTCCAACATTGCGTTTTTGCAGCGACTCATTCGAAGCAGCGCTTTTGCGCAGGCGGATCTGGATACCGGTTTGATCGAACGCAATCACGCCGCACTGTTTCCTCCGCATGAAAACGTGTCGCTGCCGATCTTGGCCCTGGCTGTCATACGCATCGTGCTGGCCGAGCGGCACCACAATCAAAACGATCCCTGGGATACAAGTCATGGCTGGCGCATGAATGGCAGTCTGTCACGCCGGTTTGCCTTTGACAATGAGGATGAAAAATGCGACGTGGATATCCGCTATCTGGCCAAAGGGTGGGTCATGCACGGTACCGGCGGCAGCGCGCCGGTCAGGCTGATTCATCTGAACGGTGATGAACTCAGCCTGCAGGTAGGGACCCAGTTTGTGAATGGTACCGTGGTGCGCCATGGCGAAAATTTCCATGTGTTCAGCCAGGGGCAGCATTGTGAACTCAAGTATGCCGATCCGCTGGTGCATGCCGGCGAGACGGAAGCGGAGGCGGGTCGGCTGACTGCACCGATGCCGGGGAAAATTGTTGCACTTCTGGTGAGCCCGGGCCAGTCAGTCCAGAAAGGCGAGCCGCTGCTCATCATGGAAGCCATGAAAATGGAGCACACGATTGCAGCGCCCAAAGAAGGCGTGGTCAGGGAATTGATGTACCGGGTCGGCGATCAGGTTGCCGATGGGGCCCAGCTTCTGGTGTTTGAATAGCACGGCAAAATGAAGTTAATTTATTATAACGGGTTCGATCTGCCTGATGAAGGCGAGGCATTCAAAGCGATAATGCCACAGGCGCAGGTGCGAAGGTGGCAGCCGGGTGATGCAGCGCCCGCCGACTATGCCCTGGTCTGGAAACCCCCGGCAGAAATGCTGGCAAACCGGTCTGACCTGAAGGCCATATTCAATTTGGGTGCGGGCGTGGATGCCCTGATGAAAATGGCTGACCGGATCCCGGCAAACGTGCCGATTATCCGGCTGGAAGATGCGGGAATGGCTGAGCAGATGGCCGATTACGTGAGCAGTGCGGTGTTGCGTTATTACCGGCATCTGGACGACTATCAGCGACAGGCCATGCATCAGCGCTGGCAACCGAAATGGCCGGCCAGCAAACAGCAATTCACGGTGGCAGTGCTGGGTCTGGGTGTGCTGGGACGCGTAATCGCAAAGCGCTTGCAGCAGTTGCAGTTTCCGGTTCTGGGCTGGAGCCGGACCAAAAAAAATCTCGACGGAGTAAGCTGTTTTTCCGGTGACAACGAACTTGCCGCCTGCCTCGCCAAAGCCAGGGTGGTGGTGTGCATTTTGCCGCTGACAACACAGACCACCGGCATCCTGAACCGGACGACCTTGTCGGCCTTACCCAGAAGTGCCTATGTGATTAATGTCGGACGGGGGGCGCATATCGTCGAAGAGGATTTGCTGGCATTGCTGCAGAACGGCCATTTGGCCGGCGCGACACTGGATGTCTTTCAGACCGAACCGTTACCGTCCGGGCATCCCCTGTGGCAGCAGCATAACGTAACCATAACACCGCACATTTCAGCACAGACGTTACTCGATGATGCCTACGTGCAGATCGCAGAAAAGATTAACCGCCTTGATCAGGGATTGCCGGTGTCAGGTGTTATCGACCGTAACCAGGGATATTAAAATGGACTCTTCCTTATTAACAGCGCAACCCGGCCTGCCCGGCTTCGTCAAAATTGTTGAAGTGGGTCCGCGCGACGGACTGCAGAATGAAGCGACCGTATTAAGTACGGAAGTAAAAATCGATTTTATCAATCAGCTGTCGCTGGCAGGTTTTTCAACCATAGAGGCCGCTTCGTTTGTTTCGCCGAAGTGGGTGCCGCAAATGGCCGCGTCGACCGACATCATGGCCGGTATCCGGCGCCACCCGGGCGTGATTTATTCTGCGCTGACACCCAACATGAAAGGTTTTGAGGCCGCCCTGGAAGCCGGCGTGAACGAGGTCGTCATTTTCGGGTCTGCATCAGAAGCGTTCTCACAAAAAAATATTAACTGTTCCATCGCCGAATCCATCGGGCGATTCCGGTCGGTTGCCGACGCCGCCAAAGACAATCATCTCCGGCTGCGCGGAAGTATCAGTTGTTCATTCGGCTGCCCCTATCAGGGGGAAGTCAGTGCGCAGAGCGTTGCCGACGTGGTGAAACAGTTACGCGATCTGGGCTGCGACGAAATTGACATTGCCGACACCATCGGTGTGGGCACACCAAGGCATGTCCAGACCGTGATGACCTATGCCGCGCGGGAGTTTTCTGTCGACGCACTGTCCGGCCATTTTCATGATACCTACGGACAGGCCCTGGCCAATATCTACGCCAGCCTGGAAGTGGGAATTCACATATTCCACTCGTCGGTCGGCGGACTGGGGGGGTGTCCCTACGCCAAAGGTGCCACAGGAAATGTGGCCACCGAAGACGTGCTGTTTTTGATGCAGGGCTTAGGCATCGAGACCGGCATTGATCTGCACAAAGTGGTCGATGCAGGGCAGTTCATTTCACGGCAGATAGGACGCAAAGCGGTCAGTCGGGCCGGAAATGCGTTGGCCGCCCGGGGAACGGTATAACCATAGCCATGGTGTCGCCGCATCAATAAGCGCGGAACGGTCGTTGATTCAGATATCACCGGGTTGCTGACGAACCGCGGATTTCAGATGATTACGTGCTGTCGTAATCAGGATAACGCTGCACAGGATGATCAGCATCGACACGACTTCCCTCAGAACCAGTTTTTCACCGGCAAACAGGACGCCCAGGGTGACGGCAATGACGGGATTGACATAGGTATAACTCGACGCCAGTGCCGGTGACACGGTGGCGATCAAATACATGTAGGCAGAAAATGCGGCGAGCGATCCGGCGACGACCAGGTAGCCCCAGGCAAACCATGCGCCGGGTGTGATAGTCGCGACCAGATGCTCGCCACACAACCCGCTGACGACGGTTAAAAACAGGCCGCCCATGAGCATCTGGCTGGCAAATCCCATAGCGCCCGGTGCCAGCGAAAACTGTCGCTGTGATAAAACGGAACCGATGTCCCAGCAACAAACGGCCGCAAACAGCGCAATAATGCCTATCGGTCTGGCTGAAAAGTCACCACCGCTTGCCAGCAGTACGGCACCGGCAAATCCTGTGGTTATGCCGACCCACTCGCGCCGGTTGGGCCACTGACCATACATGCCCACACACAAACTTAATATGAACGGCGAACACGCGACAAACACCGCCGTCAATCCGGACGAAATGTATTGCTGCGCATACGATGTCAACCCCATTCCGCCACCCAAAATCAGGCTGCCGACGATCATCGCATCACGCCATTGTTTAAGCGTTGGCCACGCCTTGCCGCGCCACTTCAGGAAAAGTATCAAAGTGCCGCCAGAAAACAGAAAGCGTGTGCCCATCAACATGAATGGCGGAAACGAGGCCAGCGCCACATGGATAGCCAGATAGGTGGATCCCCAGACCAGATAAACGGTGAGCAGGCTGAGTACAACCAAACTTGGATAGCGAATCATAATCAATAAGGAGAAATAAGCAGGGAAGGTGTCGGCTGATGCAACACCAGACCCACAGCGCGAAAGACGAGATTATGCCAGCGAAGTCCATTTGTTGCCATTCTTCATTGACCCATCGAAGTCTGCGCGACGGACGACGGATGTCGTGAATGGACGATCTGATCCACCTGAATGGCGGTGCGTCGCTCAGGGCTCATAGAAATTGATCGTTTCCAAATTGAATGCCGTAGTTATACGGATGGGTAAAGTACGTATTGTCGCCAATCAAAGCCACTTTTACACTGTCTGCACTGTACTGGCCTGACCCCACTCAGTCCGCTATGTCAGCGGGTCAACTGTCGAAACGGTCATTGCCTATGATCTTGAATCAAATTGCGAAACACGGAACTATCCACAGGGCCAATTTTCAACCAAACGAGGTAGCACCATCATGAAAAAACTCATTCTGTTTCTGTCAGGACTTTGTCTCGCCATGGCGGCACAATCGGCCAACCACACTACACTGACACTTTCTTTTTTCGACAACAAGGATCTGATAAGGTACGCAGTTTTTTATCCTGCCGGCGAAGAATGCAATGCCGGCACTTTCGAGACAGCGGCGAGCATTACACTGGCACAAAAAACGTTTGAACGTCATACCGCGCCCCAGGTCGAAACTCTCGACCTGTCGCTCGATCCGAACAGGAACATATGTTTTCTGGGCATCTGGAAAGGAACGGTGTACAGCGGACGCGGTGGTGGTGACGTGATCTATCACAATTTCTCGAACATCAAGCGTGTCAGCAATATCACCGATGCCAGCGGCAATATCAACGCCAGCTGGCAAGACATGAATAACTTGTATTCGTTCGATGTCAAGTTTGAAAACGAAATAAAAACAGCGATAAGAGTGCAGAACACGGGCGCCAAGGAGTACGACATACAATTTTTTCAACCGCATTCCTACAAAGATGGCGAATGCCGGCAGAAGGTCGGTGATGCAGTTTCACCTAAAGCCGTCATCAAAAAAGGAACGTCGGTGGTCACTGAGGTGGCGCCGCTTTATGTTGACGGAACGAATGATTCCTTCATCTGTCTGCGTGTCCAGGCCGGATTATATAGCTATACGCACGGGCCATATCTCGTCAAGCCTAACCATCAATTTGTCATCACCAACCATAGCACGGTGAATTATTCGGCGTACTACTGATCTGCCTTACCAGCGTATTTCAAGCGAACCGGGACGGTGTAACGACACAAAATGGGCGAAAGCGTGAAGGGGCGAGGTATAGTCCAGTGGGTGTAATCCTGGCGACAGCCTACAGGACAACTTTCACCATAGGATGTCCCGATAAAGCCCGATACAGATTATCGAGCTGTTCGCGACTGGTTGCCCGGACCGTGACCGTAATGGCCAGATAATTACCATTCGACGATGGACGCATGTCCATTTTGGCCGCATCGAACTCGGGGTCATGCAGCACGACCAGTTCCAGCATGGTCTGTGCAAACGCGTCATGCATTGCACCCATAATTTTGATGGGGAAATCACTTGGATACTCAATCAGGCTTTCGGTGCTCATAAATGGCAGGTCATTGTCAGAAAGTTCGCGCGTACCGGGATGTTGTAAATATACAACACTCATTAAGACGGTCTGCCGCAGAGGGAATCAAAAAACAAAACTGCAAAGAAAACATCATTGCAGTTTCATTTTATGACAGAAAAGGTTAGTGAATGGTAACTACCTGCATCATGTAAGAATCGAACTGACCTAAAAAATCATCAACCTCTTCAAGGCTGGGATCGGAAGCGATAAGATCAGATACATCTTTGCGGAAGGTGACAGCCTGTATGCCTCCCATGAAAAATTCACGTTTAACGGATTTGTCGGTAATTTCATAACCGCCATAGCGCAACGCTTCATTATCATCATCAGCGCCAAACTCAACCACGCTGTATTGCTCGCTGTTATATATGAGGTTCATTGTGTTTCCTTTACCGAAGACCAGACCAATTTAAAAGATGGTGTTTGACCAGGGGATTTCAAGTAACAATCTACCTCTTACTACTCTTACAACTCCAGCAACGTCGTTTTACCCTTTCTGTTGTCCTTTGTCCTTCATGCCCTACGGGCGGTTCCGTAGTTCCAGTATAAGTGATAACGGCAGAAAATGAAGATTAGTTGACCCCGGCTAACAAACTGAAACAAATAATCGTCGCGGTCAGTGATGAACCAGCAGGTCAGGCGTCAATTCGATCGTGTTCCTGTATGCCGTTGTGGTCAAAAATTGTTTAATTTGCTCCAAATGCGATTCGGTAGAGATACTCAGGAACAAATGGTCCGGCGCTTGCTGAATCAAACGATTCAGATAAATACGCATAATGAGCCTGTTACTGCAACAAATGCATCCTGCGGCAATGCGGAAAATGAGCGTGTTTTCGTTTTCGGACAAAACGGGGTTTCCGTGACAGAATCCTTCTGACAGGATGCCCCACGTCGGCGATTGCACCAGCGGCTCAGCCAGAATGGCCATTCTATTTTTGATGGCCAGTTCGCGCTCATGGGCACCGAGACCGACGACTAACGTTGTTGGAATCATCCGTATCGAGTCGCAGCGCGGCAATTCAACTGTGACGTTTGGACGATTTTAGCGATTCGACGCCAAGTTGTTTTAACTTGCGATAGAGATGAGTTCGTTCTAAACCGGTACGTTCAGCCACGCGCGTCATACTGCCACCTTCGCGCTGCAAATGATATTCAAAATAGATTCGTTCAAATGAGTCGCGTGCTTCGCGCAGCGGCAGATCAAAGGAAAATTGTGACAGGGGATTGAGTGGCATGGGTGCCGGTGTCAGGCGCGAATCAAACGCGCTGCTGACCACATGATGGGTCCCGATTTGCGAGGCCTGAACGTTGCCGCTGCCAAAGCCGCTGGTATGCAGGTTAGAGGCACCGGTATCGGAAAGTACACTCAGGCGATTGTTCAGCACGGCGCGCTGGGGATCGGTTGTTTTGGTCAGTCCCTGTTGCACGGCTTTGAGCAGTTTCTGCAATGAAATCGGCTTCTCCAAAAAATTTAGAGCGCCGATACGTGTCGCTTCAACGGCGGTATCAATCGTCGCGTGGCCAGACATCATGATCACAGGCATGGTGAGCAATCCGTCACGCTGCCATTCTTTCAGTAAGGTCACGCCGTCGGTATCGGGCATCCAGATGTCTAGCAAGACCAGGTCAGGTCGGGACTGCGTCCGGAGGTCGCGAGCCTGTTGCGCATTTTCGGCCGTTTGCACTACATGACCTTCATCTCCCAGAATTTCCGAGAGCAATTCACGTATTCCCATTTCATCATCCACCACGAGAATATTTGCCATTATTTGTAGCCTTTCTTTTCAGTCCTGACTCTGGATTCCCGGTAAATCAGCCGCGGAGAATTCAATTAATTATTAGGTGCTAACTTTAACAGCAAAATCGATACTTTTGCACCATTTCCGTCCAATCTATTTTTAATATCGATTCGACCACCGTGCTCTTCTATTATTTTTTTAACTACCGCAAGGCCCAGCCCTGTGCCGCGTGGTTTGGACGTGGCGTAAGGTTCAAAAGCGCGAGCCAAAATTTTACTGCTAAATCCGGTGCCATTATCAATAATTGACAAACTGGCCGCACTTTGTGTTTCGCCTTCTGAATTCGTGTAATGAACCACTTCAGTGATGACATCAATGTGCCGCAGAGGCGACTCGCCGTGTTGCTCGTTCACAGAATATTGAGCGTTTTGCAAAAGATTATGGATAACCTGCCGCAACTGTGTGGCATCCCCCATGATGGCCGGTAATTCCGTCGACAATTTCATATGGATGACGTCGGCACTGTCGCCTTCCATATAGAGATTCATCACCTCATCAATCAGTCCGTTCAGGTTCAGCGGGGTCAGCAGGGCCGGCGGTGTACGGGCATAGTCGCGGAAATCATCCACCATGCGTTTCATCGAATTAACCTGATTGACAATGGTACTGGTGCTTTTACTTAAAATAAGTACATCGGCCTCGGACAATTTGTCTTGCAATTTCATCTGAAGTCGCTCGGCAGAGAGCTGAATCGGCGTCAGCGGATTCTTGATTTCATGGGCCAGGCGACGGCCTACCTCGCCCCACGCGATGGAACGTTGGGCGGAAATGATATTGGTAATATCGTCGAAAACGACGACATTGCCCGTGCCTGAGGAAATCGGCAGATGTGAACCCCGTGCCAGTAAAGTAATGGTCTGATTTTGATTGGACGGCGAACCAAAATTCTCCTGTGGAGGATTTTCTTCATCAGAAAAGCGAGGAAGTTCGATCTGCTGCTGCCAATGCTGATCTTCGTTGTCACCGGCGGCAGACTGGGCACTCTGTTCGGAAAAAGCCTTGGAAATGGCTCGTGCAAAGAGGGTCAGCCCCGGAATCTCGATCAGCGGTTTTCCGATATGGTTTTCGACGCTCAGATGCAGGATGCGTTCAACAGATTCATTGCAGGTAATCAGGTTGAAGTGTCGATCCAGAACCATGACACCGGCCGACATGTTCGCCAGAACGGATTCCAGGTACGCTTTGGCATTCTGAAGTTCACTGCGGTTTTTTTCCAGTGTGGTACGCGCATCAAACAGCTGGTGGGTCATGATGTTGAATGATTTGGTCAGACTGCCCAGCTCATCGGAACTGGCAATGATCGGTCGCGGCGACAGGTTGCCTTCCGTAACGGCTTTGGTGCCTTCGGCCAGCAATAAAATCGGTTTGATCAGGTCAGTGGCCAGCAGGAAAGCGCTGACAATGGCGGCAAAAATGGCCAGCAGCAAAGTCAGCGTCAGTGTCGCGATATAGATCTTGCGCAGAACCGAGCGGCCTCCCGCCAATTCCTGGTATTTGATGCTGGCCGTGGCCAGCTTGTCGGTATTGATGCGCAATGCATCGGGAATCGGCTGCACCAGCTGTAAGTACTGGATCTCATCGTGGATGGAGAGGCTGTCCTGATTGTTTGGAATGACGACCAGAACCCGCAACCGGACGCCGCTTTGCTGCGATGACCGGCCTGCCGGATCGGTGCCATTATCGATATCCGCGGTAATTTCACTGCCACCTTCATAACCGGCAAATTCGCGGGTATTGCGAGCCTGCCGCAACATGGATTGCGTCGGCATTTCAGGTAGCAGCGATCCCACCATGCCGCCCGTGCTGGTGACCAGCGTGCCCCGGCTGCTGACGATGGTGGCTTCGAGTTGCTGGTTCTGGTCAAACAGGCGCGACAGATGTATGACGCGATTTGATTCTGACAGATCACCCAACTCCTGCGCCGCACGGTGTGCTCGTGTGGTCAGTTCCCTGAGCGAGTTGTCCAGTGCGCCGCGTCCCAGATTCAGTCCGGCCTCAATGGCATTTTCAACCCGTTCATCAAAACCGGATTCAATCGATCGCGAAACAAACTGGATCGAAACGGCATAAATCAACGCCCCGGGCACAATCGCTAACGTTGCCAGCAACAATACCAGTTTCGTGAGCAGGCGGGTGCCGAATTCTTTGCGCTGGTAGCGCCGGTACAGCCGGGAAAGCGACAGGACGATCAGTCCCAGCAAGGCGACTGCAACCAGACTGTTCAAGCCCAACAGCCAGATATAATTCTTCTCGAAAACAACTTTCTGATCGGACAGCGAGACGATAAAAAACAGGAAAATTCCTGTTACTGCGGCGCCGACAACGAGTAAATACCTTAGAAAACGGGTCACTTTTCATCAGCCTTGAAAGTCATCCGTTTCCAGTCCGAAGAAAGTCGCCAGTCGCTGTTGTTAAGGGCATTGAATTGCAGGGGCTTGGGAAGTTGGTCCGTGTCGAGTTTGACGCGCAGGCCGATGTTGTAGCTGGCACCGTAGGATAGCACCGATTTGTCGGCGACTATCCAGCGGCTGGGTCGTCGAACCAGTGAAAGTGCCTCGTCCAGGTCTTTGTAATTCTGGGCAAAGCTGCCATTGATCGAGGCACGATACTGGCGGGTCAGCACATTGTAGGAGATGCGTACCGACTGCAGGCTGGTGATGGTCTTTTCATCAAACCAGTACCAGCGCGGCCGGGTTATTTCAACTTCGGTGACGAAGTACAGCGGAATACCACTGGTAATGATATTTTCCAATTCGTGGCTCAATTCAAAGCTGAAGCTGGCCGCCAGGCGGTATCCGTCGTCGCCCGACTCGATGCGTGCATAGGGAATGTCAATATTGCCTGCATGCGCAACAGGTTGCCAGACCAGCAGGCAACACAACACAGTCAGCAGGAACAAGGAGCAAAAACGACGCATTATTGATTTCGTTCAGGTTAATGATTAAATAGGGTGGTTAAAGCTGCAATTAACTTATATTTTTTGAAATAAGGCAAAAAATAATCCATCGTGGTCTGCATCCTTTGCTGCCGTTGGTAACAATTGCCCTGGTGCCGGCAAGCGTGTTGCCTGATGCCGATGCGCGAACGCGGCAGCCTGGGCTTCCGACTCCTGTGGCCAGACCGAACAGGTAACAAGTAATAATTTACCATTAGGCTTGGTCATCATCCAAAGATTGTCGAGAATTCGGGCTGAAAGTGTGGCAAGTTGTGCAGAATCGGCTTTTCGACGCAACCAACGGATGTCGGGATGGCGGCGTACGATACCGGATGCGGTGCAGGGGACATCGGCCAGAATACGGTCGAATTGCTGACCATCCCACCAGTCGCGCTTGGTTGCATCACCTGTGAGTAATTTCGCATTTAATTTCAAGCGCGCGCAATTTTCTGCAATTTTCGGCAAACGACGCGGATCCGAGTCTATTGCCAGCAAATCGATATCGGCGCTTTCGAGCAAATGGCAGGTTTTCCCGCCCGGTGCCGCGCAGGCGTCCAGTACGCGCATGCCATCCTGCAGATCCAGCAGGGGTGCCGCAAGTTGGGCTGCCGCATCCTGGACCGACACCAAACCCTGCGCAAAGCCCGGAATCTGATGGACGGGAACCGGTTTTTCCAGTCGAATTGCAAAGTCCCCGATCACCTCGGCGTGCATACCCTGCCCGTCTAACAGTGACAGATAGTCAGCGACAGTCGTGGCGCGCTGATTGACCCGTAATGTCAGCGGCGGAAGGCTATTGCCGGCCAGCAGTATGGACTGCCATGTTGCCGGGTAAGCGGCTTTGCAGGCATCAATCCACCAGAGTGGATAATTCCAGCGCGCCGCCGGCGACGTCAGCACTGCGTCCAGCAATGATTTCCGTTCACGCAGAAAACGTCGCAGCAGCGCGTTGACCATGTTCTTGGCGTGGGCAATATCGGGGTGGGCGGCAGTCGCGTTCACAGCCTGATCCACCACGGTAAACGCGGAATAGGGATGCAGCGATTCATCGTCCTCGATGATCAGTGACAGTGCACAGCACAGCAGGCTGTACAGCAAGGCGGGTTCGGGCGCTTTGGTCGTCATGGCGTGGATAAGTGCATCGGCCCGACCCGTCTGTCGCATCGTCCGGTACGACAAATCCTGGATCGCCCCCCGGTTCGCCGGTAGCACCTCCGAGGATGAAAAAACGGCTCCCAGCGCGTCGGGCAGCGCGACGCCGTTTAATACGGACGTAATTGCCTGGGCAGCACCTGTCAGGCTGTAAGAGAGCGAATCGGGCTTAAGGGCCAGTTCAGAAAGCAGCGGGTTTGCCTGTGCGTATTTGCTGGGTTTTTTCATGTCTTATCAGTTTTTTTGTCGCACGACGGGTTGAAATACAGCATACATTCAGGCGATGAATTTTTGCACGGACAGCCACTGTTTCAGATCATCAAACACCATAGCGGCCTTTATTTCATTGAATATCTCATGGTAGAGATCTGGATAGAAATGGGCTGTCGCCAGATCTTTCGGAAGTCGCTCAAAGAAATCATGACTGCCGCGGGGATCAATCAATTTATCGTTTTCAGCGACCAGCAACAGCGTTGGAATGCGTGACTCAGGGGCATGATCCAGGCTGGAGTCGATCGCTGCCAGCATGCTGTTGAGCAGGCTGGCGGTGATTTTTTTGTGGACCAGGGGGTCGTTGTCATAGGCACGGCTGACCAGTGGGTCGTGGGACAGATGCGATGAATTGAGATTGTTTGACAGCGCCACGTGCGGTGCAATCGCCGTCATCAGTTTGAGCAGCAGCCGATCAAGTCCGGTTAATCGTAATGCCAGGGCCGGTGACGAAAGAATCAGGCCGCGTAGCGGCACCGTTGCGGCCGTGGCAATCCGTGCTGCATATAAACCACCCATGCTGTGGCCGAGCAGGATGGGCGACGTCGAAAAATGGTGTGCAAAATCACGAATGATAAACTCGGCATCGTTGATTAAGGTCATGGAGCCCGGAACGTCCGCGCGTGAGCCACTGGATTGTCCGTGACCCCGATGGTCATAAGTGCGGACCGCAAATCCGTTTGAATTCAGAAATGAGGCGACATGAAGGTAACGGCCGCAATGTTCGCCGAGCCCGTGCAAAATGACGATGCACGGGACCTGTTTCCCATTGCCGGGTTCATCGGGCAGCCAGTCGCGAACGAAGATGTCGGTGCCATCGCTCAAGTTCAGCCGTGACTCATGCGTTTGCCCCATTACACTCCCCAGACCACTTCTTTTCCCTGGTCGTGGGCGGCTTTGAGCATCTGCAGTAACGGAAACGCCCGTGAGGCAAAACTGACCTGTTCAACATGTTCATGGTCATGATCGCCGTCCGTATTCGGTTGCGGATGGTGATGGACATCGTGCTTGACATGTTCAGAAACAGAATGTGCCCGGGCGTCGGCAATGGCGGCTTCAATGACAGCAATTGCCCTGGCCGTATCGGCGTGCGTAATAATGCCGCGATCGGTCTCCTTGTCCAGCAACTTCAGAATGCGTGCCGCATGTTCCTTATACATCACAATTTCAGCGGCAGCTTTGGATTTAAAAGTAATTAGCATGGTGATCCTTCATGGTAAAAATGATGTTGTACTGAGGCCGGTTATGAACAAAATCAAACAGGTTTGAACGAACTAAAAAAAGTTTCTGCTGCATCATTGTCAATTTCTTTTTCCGGTCCCACAACCAGAACCTGAAATACCCAGTCACCCCGCCCCACCAGTTTGCCTGTCATACGCACCGGTGTACCGGACGAGTCCGCGCTGCTGCTGATTGCGTCAAATTCATCGGTCAGGGTCATCTTTCCATCAGAGCTGGCAGCGCTGATTTTTTCATGGGTAAGATGGCCGGCAAGGTTCAGTAGCAGGCCCTGCTTCATCGTGACCAGCATGGTTTGTGCCCCGGCCGCATCGGTCAATTTTGCTGCCCCCACCGCGAAATTGACATGGCCAATCTGTGCCGCCGTCATGTTCATGGTCACTGTTTGCGGGCCAAGCCGAATTTCCCGGCTCATTGTCGCCGGTTTGCCAGGCATCAGGACGGCATACGGTGACAGGCCATCATGCACATCCCGCCAGTCAAATCTGGGTGAACAGGCCGGGATGGAGGTGATCAAAACAATAATTAAAGTTAATTTAAACACAAATCCCGTATAAATTGGCAAATGCGGCTATTGTAGATCAACAGGGGTCAGATATCGAGCTCCAATTGCCGGGTCCGGACCGTCTGAATGCTGGCACTTGCATCGATCAGGCCGCTTGCCTTGACACCCAGAAGACGCAGCTTTTTTTTCAGCGGTACCCGTTTCAGGCAGTTGCCGGCCGCAAGCCGGATCTGGTGGGCATCGGCCGTGGGTTCCGGTAACGTGAGATCGCGCGTGACCGATTTAAAATCGTCATAGCGCAATTTGATCCCGATCGTCCTGCTGACATACCCTTTGCGATGCAGATCCTCGGCCAGCTTGGTGCACAACTGGGTGAACAGCACGGATAAGGCCTGGCGGTCAACGACGGCGTGCAGATCCTTCTCAAAGGTGGTTTCCCTGCTGATCGACTTGGTTTCAGACGCCGTGACAACCTGCCGGTTATCGATGCCATTGGCGACATCATGGAGCCAGATCGCATAGCTGCGGCCAAAGTGTTCCTGCAATAGGGCCGCGTCAACCTGTGCCAGCTGTTCAATGGTGGTAATTCCCAGCAATTCCAGTTTGCTGGCCGCCTTGGGGCCGATGCCGTTTATTTTCCGCACGTGCAATGGCCAGATGCGTAACGGGATATCGGCAGGACCCAGCACAGTGATACCGTCCGGCTTATCCAGATCAGAGCCTATTTTTGCCAGCAATTTATTGGGAGCAATGCCAATCGAGCAGCTTAATCCGGTCGCCCGATGTACTGCCTGCTTGATGCGCTCAGCGAGTTTGACGCTCTCGTCCAGTTCATCGGTAAGATCAATATATATTTCGTCGATACCGCGATCTTCAATGGTCGGGGTGATGGTGGCAACAGCCGCCTTGAACAGACGGGAATAATGACGGTAAGCATCAAAATTGACGGGCAATAAAATGGTATCGGGGGCCAGTTTGGCGGCCTTCATGGTCCCCATGCCTGAAAAAACGCCCAGCGCACGAGCTTCATAAGTCGACGTGGTCAATACACCCCGCCCGACATAATCCTTCAAGCGCGAAAATTCACGCGTCCCGTCGGCCAGCAACCGGGGTCTGTGCTGGTTCCTTCCACCTATGGCAACCGGTTTGCCGCGCAGTTCAGGGTAGCTGATGAGCTCGACGGACGCGTAAAAGGCGTCCATGTCCAGATGCGCGATACGTCGTTCGGAGGTCATGCGTGATTCATCCCTGTGCACAAAACCATGTCAACCCGTTGTAGTAGAATAGAATAAGCGAATTGGTCACAAAGTGGGCAGTCGTAAAATCGGACACCGTGCAGAAAATTGCCTGTGCCGTATTTTCCCAGAATTACCGGCAGCGCAGTAAACATTACACTTTCACGGTACGACCGGCGGGACCCAATGGCCCTTGGGTCGGTCAGGGTTGGCTGAATAACAATTGTAAAGGAAGATGATATGAAAAAAACAGGTTTGATAGCGATGATTTTTATGGTGTTTGCCTTCGCCGTGTCGGGTTGGAGCCGGGCCGATTCAACGCCCGCTGTGCCTGCGCCGTATGATGTCAATGCCAACGCCGGTGCCGAGATCAATGCGGCGCTCACTGAAGCGGCAGCAAGCAGGAAAAATGTACTGGTTATTTTCGGTGCCAACTGGTGCAAGGACTGCATAGAACTGGATCGGTCGCTAAAGGGTCCAAGTGCGGCGCTGATGAAGCAGAAATTTGTGGTGGTGAAAGTCAACGTGGGTGAGTATGACAAGAACCTTGATCTTTCCAGTGAATTCGGAAATCCGACCAAAATTGGCATACCCGCCGCAGTTTTGCTCTCCCCCGACAGAAAGGTCATTTATGCGACCCA
>CAITOF010000019.1 GCA_903893945.1 uncultured Oxalobacteraceae bacterium
ACCAATAACACCGGATTCAATGTTGGGTCGGTGCCGGCGGTGGGAAATATTCCCGCGGTTAATGGCATTTATTCCAAGCACGGATCAATTGGTCTTTATACGTCAGCCGGCAATATTAAACTTGCCGCGCCCGTCAGTGCGGCAAGCGGATACAGTATTTATGTGGCAAACACGGGAGGCTCGATATTGCAATCCGGGACGGCGAACGTTTCCACAACCGGCCTGTTGAATCTGTCAGCGACGGCGGGCTCAATTGGTGCCAGCGGTGCCGGCAATTCAATTCTTACCAATGTCGGTCAACTGTCCGCCAGTGCGGCAAACGATGTTTATATCAGCAATTCTGGCACAGCAACGATGACCCTGGAATCGGTTTCATCCACATCCGGTGCGGTCAATATCAGTACGGTAGGGCCATTGACAACGGCAACCAGTACCACCCTGCAATGCGGCCCACTTCCCCTGTATCCGTGTACCGTCAATTTCTCGGGCGCGTCCATAACACTCGTTTCTGGCGGGAATATGACCATAGGATCAAACTATACGTTTGCGGGAAATGCTGGCGGAGGTGCTGCACAATATATTGATTTGTATGCCGGATTCACAGAAACTCCCGGTTCTGCACCGGTGTCCAATTTTTCTTTTTCAACACTGAATCTGGCATCGACATTCAATGCCAATACCGTCAACCTTTGGGCAAATCAGCAGGCTGACTATTCCGGGCAGGCCAACGCCACCTTCAGTAACCCGGCACAGGTTTTCTACAATCCGAATCCCTCGCCGATAGACGTTTACGTACTCGGTTCCACCGTGGTTGAAAAAACCTACGACGGTGTGACAACCGCCACGATCACCGGCGGAACACTGTCCGGGGTCCCGGCAGAGTATCTGGCGGGGGTGACGTTGACCCAGAGCGGCACGTTCGCGACTGCGAACATTGGAAATTCGATCGCTGTCACCGCAACCGATGTGCTTAATGTCGCACCCGGTCTGGCCGGCGACTTTCTATTGATCGAACCGACCGGGTTGACAGGCACCATTCTTCCCGCCAATGTGACACCCACCGGTCTGCAATTGCAACAGTTTCCTAAAGTCGGTACTGGAATACAAAGCTATATTGCCGGTCTGAATCTGACCAGCGGTAACGTGCAAGGTGGCAACCACTCCGGCAACAGTGGTTCTGGCTATACCTATACATTTAACACTGGACTGAGTGAATATGACAAACCCAACAAACTTTATTGCAATTAAAACGCACCTGGTTTGGATTTTGCTTTGTGCTTTATTCGCCGTAGGCATGCTCTCTGCGGGGAGTGTGTACGCCCAGACAGTCGGTAAAGTGATTGATTTGAGCGGGCCCCTGTTGGCACGTAAATCGGGTGGTGTGGTAAAGGTGCTGACACAGACGTCGGTCGTCGAACAGGGTGACCTGCTGGAAAGTGAAAAAAATACCTATGCGCGTATCAAATTTATTGATAACAGCGAGATTACGTTACGCCCCAATACCCAATTCAGGATTGAAAATTTTTCATTTGATGAAGCCAGGCCCGAGAATGACAGTTCGGTCTTTGGATTAATCAAGGGCGGCCTGCGATCAATTACCGGCCTGCTGGGCAAGCGAAACAAGGAGAAATACAAACTCAACACGCCTGCTGCAACTATCGGTATACGCGGTACTACGTTCATCGCTGAATATCTGCCACCCACCACACAGAATGTGGCGCTGTATCTGGGAACCAGCTACGCGGCAAGGGATGCCGACCGTATCGATAACCTGGTCCAGTCGATGACGGATGATACGGGCGGATCTGAACCGATTAAATTTGACCCGTGGAACGCAGGCAAGCGTGGCGTGCAGCTGGCACAAAATAATAATGAGGGCGGGGGCGGACGTAATCCCGGCCTGTATGTGGCCGTGTTAGATGGCACCATTGCTGCAACGAATGCCGGAGGGACACAACTGTATACCGCAGGCCAGTTTGGCTATGTCGCCAATTTCGTCACACCGCCGATTGTGCTGCCGAATGACCCGGGAATGATATTCACCCCACCGGCGTCGTTTTCGACTACCCTCAGCGAAGACGGAACCGGAGGTGGCAGTGGCGTCGGGCCGGGCGATGTGGATTGTCAGGTCCGCTAGACTTCTCAGGAGCTCACTTGCGCAAATTAGTCGCCCGATTCGGTGCCCGGTGGCTGTTCGGTTCCATTTTTACACTACTGGCCTGCGCGCAGGTATTTGACTACATTCATGTCAACACCCTGGATCGGCTTGATATTTTTTTCTACGACTTACGGGTCCGGTTGCAGTCGCCCAAGCTCGACCCACGTATAGTCATTGTTGATATCGACGAAAAAAGTCTGGCCGAAGTCGGCCATTTCCCCTGGGGACGCAATGTTGTTGCGAACCTGATTGGAAAATTGACCGACGACTATCACGTCAAGGTCATTGGCATTGATATTGAAAACCCCGAAGCGGACACCAGCTCGGGGTACGACACACTGGAGAATCTGTCCCGAACCGATCTGAAAGACATTCCCGCCTTTGCACACCAGCTGACACTGCTCAAGCCGAAACTGGACTACGATGAATTACTCGCCTCGGCCTTGAAAAACAAACCGGTGGTACTCGGTTACCGGTTCACCGATGACCAGGACAAAGGGTTGTTGCCAGCACCGATTTTTCAGGTTGACGATTTGAAGGGCCGCCGTTTGCTGGCGCTTCAATCAACAGGCTATGTTGCCAATATTGCCAAGTTACAGCAGGCGACCGGTATCGGTGGCTTTTTTAACGCTGAGCTTGATATTGATGGGTTATTGCGCTCGTCGCCTCTGGTGATTCAATATGAAAACGGTTTCTATGAATCGCTGGCACTGGCAACAGCACGTGTGGCGTTGGGTGCCACAAACGTGCGTCCGCAATTTATCGCCGGCACGGATCGCGATTACGGCGAGCTCGATTCGCTTATCCTGAATACCCAGCCGGCAGAAAAACACATACCGGTTGATGACCTGATGAAAATTCAGATTGATTTCCGCGGCAAGGGAGGTCCCGATGGCGGGGGCTACCGTTATATCTCGGCGACGGATGTTCTGCATAAACGGGTTCCCGTCGAGGCATTGGATCAGCGCGTCGTGCTGATTGGCACCTCCGCACCGGGATTGAATGATCTGCGCTCCGTCCCGGTGAGCAATCAGTTTCCCGGCGTTGAAGCGCATGCCAATATCATAGCCTCTATTCTGGATGGCAATTTCAAGCATAAACCCGACTACAGCATCGGCTTTGATTTTGCCCAGGTTGCCCTGACAGGGATACTTCTGATCATTGCGCTATCCAAACTTAAACCGCTGCCGTCAATTTTGTTCACCGCTGTCATCACTGTCTCGGTGATCTGGTTTAATTTCTGGGCCTACAGCACTCAGGGCCTGATACTGCCCGTTGCCACCGCGTTGACCCTGGTTCTCGCGCTGTTCATGTTTAACGTGGCGTGGGGTTACTGGTTTGAAGTCCGTATTAACCGGGCCATGACGAATCTGTTCGGCGAATATGTCGCGCCCGAACTGGTCGAAGTCATGGCGGAAGACCCGAGTCATTACAATATGGACGGCGAAAAGCGCGTCCTCACCATATTATTTGCCGATGTGCGTGGCTTCACGACGATTTCAGAAATGCTGGAAACAAACGATCTGCGTGAATTTATCAATATCTACCTAACGGCCATGTCTGAAGACATACGAGGCAACAAAGGCACGCTGGATAAATATATCGGCGACTGTGTGATGGCATTCTGGGGTGCGCCGGTGGTACTGGATGACCATGCATCGCGCGCTGTTGCCACAGCGCTGTCGATGCTGAAAACGGCAGACCGCGTGAATCAGACGTTTGCGGCACGTGGCTGGCCGCCATTGAAGATCGGTATTGGCTTAAATACCGGTGAAGTCAGGGTGGGCGACATGGGCTCGAAAATTCGCAGGGCGTATACGGTGATGGGTGACGCTGTGAACCTGGCATCCCGTCTTGAAGGTATCACCAAACAGTACGGCGTCGCGCTTGTGGTGGGTGAAATGACCCGACTGGCGGCCCCTGAGTTCGCCTATCGTGAACTGGATCGCGTCAGGGTTAAAGGAAAAAATGAACCGGTCGCCATTTTTCAGCCGGTGGCACTTGTCACTGAACTGGATGACGTGACCCGCAACGCGTTGGCCGAGTGGGACCGGGCACTCTCGCTGTTTCGTTCACAGCAATGGGATCAGGCGGAACAGCTCGTCAAGACGTTGCATGCCCAGTATCCGGACCAGCTTTTATATGAGCTTTATCTTGACCAGATCGAACATTTTCGGCTGGCACCGCCGGGCCCGGATTGGGATGGTGTCACAACCTACACAACCAAGTAATCACGTTTATTGGTAGAATCATGCCTGACATCGCCTTTAACTGACTCTTTTCCCTCCTGAAGTTTGTCGTTGTTCATCAACAACGTCCGCTCTGTCGAATTGCAAATTGAACACTGTTTCATTGTGCTTTCGACACGGATCTGAGGGCATGGAGTCATTTTAAAGTCCATAAAATCAATAACTTGGTTTATGCCTAGGGCATAATTCCGCAACAAAGAAACCCAAAAACCTACCATGAAAAAATCAATAATTGCGTTGTCCGCATCGGTTGTCTTAAGTGTCCATCCCGGTTCTGCGTCCGCTCAGACGGCAGTCACCCTGTATGGTGTGCTCGATGCAGGGATCGATGTGCAGAGTCCGTCATCCTCATCAACCGCCGGCAACCAGAGTTCTTTACAAAGCGGCATATCAACACCGTCGCGGATCGGCATTAAAGGTGTCGACGATGTTGGCGCCAGTCTGAAGGTGCTGTTTGAGATCGAGGCGGGTGTGCAGATCGACAGGGGCGACAGTTCCGTACCCGGCACGCTGTTTAACCGTGCTTCGTGGGTCGGTTTATCCGGTGATTTCGGAACCGTCCTCGTGGGCCGCCAGCTGACCCCGCTGTACAGCGCCCTGTATTCGATTGATCCCTTTGAATTGGGCATGGCCGGTAATGCCGGTAATCTGATGCATCTTGGTGGTGGAAATTTAAACGGTACCACACTCGTCGGTGGCAATAACCTGATGCTTGAAAATGGCGGTGGCAGTACGGCGCAGAATAACTCACTGCGCTATAACTCGCATGACTGGAATGGTTTTTCCACTGAGCTGAATTATGGTTTTGCCAGTCAGTCTGACAGCATCAGTCGTGGTTCCGAGACCGGTGCCACCCTGTACTATCGCAATGGTCCGCTGTTGATGCTGGCCTCCTACGATGGCATTAACAACCTCAATGACAGCCACAAGTTTCAGACCACACTGGTCGGCGGCAGCATTGACTGGAGTGAATTCGGTCTGCCTGTCAAAACCAATATCGGTTACGCGACCAACAAGGGAACCGATCTGATCGGCGGCGCATTAACCGATTCCTCGAACCTGTTACTCGGCTTGCGGATACCGGTTGGCCCCCACGAGGTGCTTTTTTCCTACATTCACAATACCGACAACAACTATGGTCTGGATGCAAACCAGATAGCGCTTGGCTATACCTACGCGCTGTCGAATCGCACCACCCTGTACTCGTCGATCGGCGAAATTTTCAACAAGAATTCGGCCAATTACACGTTAGGCAATGCGTCCAACACCGGCTATGGAGTCCGGGGATTTGATCTGGGACTCCGCCATTCGTTCTGATTTAACCATGAACTCTTCTGAATCCACTGAGACATGACGTCATGAATATTCAGTTCCGTCCCGCAGATGGGGACGACGCAGAGGCTGCGATTCAACTTGTTTATTCGTCCGGGCCGAATGCGTTTGATTTCGTATTCAATACCGACAAGAACGGTATGGCCATTGATTTTCTGCGCAACGCCTGGCTTGATGGCGCAGGTGAATTTGGCTAC
>CAITOF010000020.1 GCA_903893945.1 uncultured Oxalobacteraceae bacterium
GCAGGTGCTGAGGCGTGCAGTTCGGCATGCGGCGGCTGAACGTTGGAGACGGCGGTGATCGCATTCGGCGAAACGGCCTGTGCAACCTGAACCTCCGGCGGAGGAATAAACGGTGGCGGTGGCGCAGCCAGTTTGGGTGGTGGCGGTGGCGCATCCGGCGGTGGTGGCGGCGGCTTGACCTCTTCGATGACCTTTGTTTCTATAGGTAGTTCTTTGATAACCGACACAATCTTCTTACCCAGGCCTGTTAACAGCGCGTAGATAAGTATCACATGAATCACTACTACAACAGTAATACCGGTCATCTTGCTGCCGGTATCATGTCCGTGCTCTGAAAAATCCATACATACCCTCCAATACTACCTAATTATTTACCGCCACCCCGGGAGCCCGCGGTGGCGGCACTTATAACTGCATTTCCAATTATTTTTACATCTTCAAAACTTACACCAAATTGTCCCGTCACGCTTGATTATTGCTGCCATGAATCTGTTGCAACAAGACTCTGGTTTGCGCGGGGGCAGTTTTGTGTAAGTTCTATATTGAAACTCTGCATTCTAACCACAATTAAGTTCAAAACCATTTCTTTGGATCTATTTATTTTTATTAATATCCTGCGCGCTCTGCCCGGTTCCGCGTCCGTGGCCAATTATGTGGCCAATTAAAAAGATAAAATAAAGCCTGTAATTCTAGTCCGATATTCGGTTTTTTAAAACAAAAAAGTCTTACAGAAAATAATCCAGACGCATAGAACCATTTTGGGCCGACTTATGTCAAGCATGAAAACACTATCCATGAAGAAATTTATTTCCAAATTCGAATCATTTTCTGTTGCTATTTATTTAAGCTCATTTTTTTGCGCTGCAGCATTCAGTCTAGCAACTAAATCGGCAAAATCAACTATTAATAGCCATACCCTTTACATTCTTCTCTGACACGACCGCGCCTTAACGGCCTTAAAATTTCAATTTTGCCATTAAAGTCGGTCTCCCAATTTTGATGCGTTGCAATAAATCGGGACGGGATCGGAAATTAACTTAACAAATTCACCAGAGAATTTATTCACCAGAAATTTAAAATTTATCAGGTCGTGCAGAACATTTTTCTTAGCCCATACGGAAATGAATCATGATCCTGAATTCAATCCCGGCTCAGGTGCAGATTGAAAAATACTTTTAAAATAAATTCCTGATTGCACGGTAAGCCAGATTCATTTTATTCGGCAATTTTTTATGCATGTTTGCCTAATTTAACATGTTTGGTTGTAGTTGCATGAAAGTAAAACGTGGCCGACTCCCTGGCTCGGGGCAGGCGGACGCAGACTGTTTTTATCATAGAAAGCTTTTTTCCTGAACTCAACCCAAATTGGCACTTTTTATGCACCCCTGATCCTTCAGGGAAATCACGCGGAATCCGGGTACTGGGTCGCATCCAAAACCGCCACATCTGCAACCTGCCGGCAGGTCGCGCCGAACAAACCGGAACACGGCATCCCTGCATCACCGCCACCCTATTGAATAGTGGTTGCCGAAGCCATTGCAAAGCCCTACAATCTGCGCGTAAATTGAAAATAGCAAGCACATTCCTGTCAGCCGTCACCATTTACAGTAATCAGGATAGGCTCATCAACAACCCTGCGGCAAGCGAATCTGGAGTCACTCATGGCATTTTTGCAAGGAAAAAAAATATTGATCACCGGTTTATTGTCAAACCGGTCCATCGCGTACGGCATAGCCCAGGCCTGCAAGCGCGAAGGTGCCGAATTGGCGTTCACATATGTCGGCGAACGGTTCAAAGAACGGACCACTGAATTTGCCAATGAATTTGGCAGCAAGCTGATTTTTGACTGTGACGTAGGCAGTGACGAGCAGATTAATGCGGTCTTTGCTGACCTGAACAAATCCTGGGACCGTCTGGACGGGTTGGTCCATTGTATCGGCTTCGCACCCCGTGAAGCCATTGCAGGTGATTTCCTCGAGGGACTGTCGCGCGAATCATTCCGTATCGCCCACGATATTTCGGCCTACAGTTTTCCTGCCCTGGCTAAAGCCGCAAAACCGATGCTGAGTGCCGACGCCGCACTGATTACCCTGACTTATCTCGGGGCCATGCGCGCCATTCCCAATTACAACACCATGGGACTGGCCAAAGCCTCGCTGGAAGCCAGCGTGCGCTATCTGGCTGAGGCCATGGGGAAAGATGGCGTCCGTGTTAACGGTATTTCCGCGGGTCCGATCAAAACACTGGCGGCGGCCGGCATTAAAGATTTCAGCAAACTTCTGGGCATCGCTGCACAGATGGCACCGCTACGAAAAAACGTGACCATTCAGGAAGTGGGCAACACGGCGGCATTTTTACTGTCGCCTTTATCAAGCGGGATTACCGGTGAAATTATCTATGTCGACGGCGGATTTTCTCACGTTGCGGTCAACGCAGAGTAACTGACGCAGACCACCTGCTCCTGAAGACCGGGTGGTCTTGTCACAGACATGGCCGACTGTTCTGCACCTCGTCAATCTGGTTCCAAAAAATAAACAAATTCAATTAATTCAATAAGTTATTGAACTCTGTTAAAAAAACTGGTGCAATCGCTGGCAAATTACTGTATAGTTCGTTGTGCGCTGCAATATAGTAAGTGGCAGCGGCAACTTTGAAGTAGCATCGCGAACCCTTGCGTACTGTCTGGAGTCACGGACAACGCAATGAAAAGCCCCCCGCCTTGTATGTCGAACCACTTGACATCGTCCCGGCGCAACGCTTTTTGTGCCGAAATTTCATTGTTAAAGATTCTTGCAAACTGCGACGACGCCCTTGCGTGCTCGTTCTGTTGTGCGTTTTATTTTTTTCTTTAGCTATTTCGTTTGGTTCTCGCTGCTGCGCAGTACATCGGTTTGTACTGACATGACCTCTACGAAAGAAAAAGAATGACATTTGAAAATATCGGTTTGCACGCCTCGTTGTTAAAAGCATTAACTGACGCAGGCTATACCAAGCCCACCCCGGTACAACAGCAGGCAGTTCCAGCGGCAATTGCTGGACGCGATTTATTGGTATCTTCCCAGACAGGTTCGGGCAAGACAGCCGCATTCATGCTGCCAGCCTTGCATAAATTTGCCAGTAATGAGCCAGTCGAAGCCACAGGAAAAACCTCAAACCAGGAACGCCAAGCGGCTCGCTCACGCGGCGACCGGCCACGTTTTCAGGCCGCCAAACCCAAAATGCTGGTCTTGACACCAACACGTGAACTGGCATTGCAGGTAACCACCGCGACAGATAAATACGGCATTCACATGCGTCGTATCCGCGCCGTGTCCATTCTGGGCGGAATGCCTTACCCAAAACAGATGCAACTGTTATCGAAAAACCCGGAAATTCTGGTCGCAACGCCCGGTCGGCTGATTGATCACATGGACTCCGGCAAGATTGATTTTTCCGAACTGGAAATATTGGTCCTGGATGAGGCTGACCGCATGCTGGACATGGGCTTTATTGACGACATCGAAAAAATCGTTGCTGCGACGCCAGCAACACGTCAAACCATGCTGTTCTCGGCCACCCTGGACGGCGTCGTCGGCAATATGGCCCGACGCATTACCAGCAACCCCATGATTATTCAAATCGCCGGGTCGACTGCCAAACATGAAAACATCACTCAACGAGTGCATTTTGTGGACGACATGTCGCATAAGAACCGTCTGCTGGATCATCTGTTACGTGACGAATCGCTGGATCAGGCTGTCATCTTCACCGCCACCAAACGTGATGCCGATACGATTGCGGATCGATTGAATATCGCTGGTTTTGCGGCCGCGGCCTTGCATGGCGACATGCATCAGGGCGCGCGCAATCGCACCCTGGACGGATTGCGTCGTGGTGTTGTACGTGTGCTGGTTGCCACCGATGTGGCCGCGCGCGGGATTGACGTACCGGCGATTACACACGTCTTTAATTACGACCTGCCCAAATTCCCTGAAGACTACGTGCACCGTATCGGCCGCACCGGTCGCGCAGGTCGCAATGGCGTTGCCATTTCGCTGGTCAATCATGCTGAAAGCATGAACGTCAAGCGTATCGAACGATTCACCAAACAGTTAATTCCTGTTGAAGTCGTGGTCGGTTATGAAGCCAAACGCAGTGCCGCGCCCAGATCCTCCGCAAAACCGGGTGGATGGAAACCCGGTGATGGCCGGACAGCCAACCGTAATGGTGCTGGCGGTTACGCAGGGAGCAACAAGCCCGGACAGCGCACTTTCAGCAAACCGGCCGCACCGGCCCGCGACAGCGGTTACAACAAGGAAACCGGTGGCTACCGGGGGACACGTACTCCGGAAGGCAACCGTCGTTCATTCGGTGACAGATAAATTAATTGCCAATCATTACGTTTACGACAAGTTTGCCGGCAGTTAAATAAGTTAAAACGATCAGGAAGAAATTCTTGATCGTTTTTTGCTTTTCCAGAGGTTAAAATAGCCACTCAACGACTCGCTCGAAAATTCATGACAACTCCAATCAGGCTGACTTCATTTTCGCATGGCGGGGGATGTGGCTGCAAAATTGCCCCCGGTGTTTTAGCGGAAATTTTAAAAAATTCCAGCGGCTTTCCCATTCCGCCGCAATTAATGGTCGGTATTGAAACGTCCGACGATGCCGCCGTGTATAAACTCAATCCTGATCAGGCCCTGATCGCCACCACGGACTTTTTTATGCCTATCGTCGATGATCCATTTGACTTTGGGCGGATCGCTGCGACCAACGCCGTTTCCGATGTCTACGCAATGGGCGGGACTCCGATCATGGCGCTGGCCCTGGTCGGCATGCCCGTCAGTCAGTTACCGCTCGACGTCATTGCCGCCATCATCAAGGGTGGTGAAACTGTCTGCGCCGAAGCAGGTATTCCGATTGCCGGAGGACACACCATAGACTCGGTGGAACCGATTTACGGCCTGGTTGTCCTGGGACTGGTACACCCGTCCAAAGTGAAGCGAAATGGTGATGCACAGTCCGGTGATAAACTCATCCTGGGCAAAGGATTAGGCGTTGGCATTCTGTCTGCGGCGCTCAAGAAAGGACTGCTGAATGACGCCGGCTATGCCACCATGATAAGCACCACCACCCAGCTCAACAAACCTGGAACCCTGCTGGCTGACATCGACGGGGTCGGCGCCGTCACCGATGTCACGGGGTTTGGATTGTTGGGCCATTTGCTCGAAGTCGCGCGCGCGTCGCGCCTGACAGCGCGACTCTCGATGCAGCATATTCCTCTGCTGGATCAGGCCATGGAACTGGCTACGCGGGGATGCATCACCGGTGCCTCTGCGCGAAACTGGAGCGCCTACGGACAGGATGTCCAGTTACTCGACGGTGTTACCCTGACAGAACAGCACCTGTTATGTGACCCGCAAACATCCGGTGGGCTCCTGGTGTCGGTCCGGCCTGAGGCAGTCGACCCGGTCATTTCGCTGTTTCATCGCATGGGCTTTATGCAGGCCCAGGTCATTGGTGAACTGGGTCCATCGTTAGCTGCGTCAAAAATTATGGTAGCCCCCTGAACATCGCAAACAAGGATAATGGACATGAACCAGCTGGATCAACTCAAAAAAATGACCACCGTGGTCGCCGATACCGGCGACTTTCAGTCAATGAAAATTTTTTCACCCCAGGACGCAACAACCAATCCTTCGCTGATATTAAAGGCGGTACAAAAACCGGAATACCTTCCCCTGTTAATGAAGGCCCTGCAGGATCATCCGCATGCCGCGCCTGCCGAGATTATTGACCACGTACTGGTCGCGTTCGGATTACAGATATTAGCCCTGATTCCCGGACGTGTTTCCACCGAAACGGATGCCCATCTTTCGTTTGATTGCGCTGACACCATAGCGAAAGGTCGGCACCTGATTGCACTTTACGAAGCACAGGGCATTTCGCGCGATCGTGTTTTAATTAAGATTGCTTCAACCTGGGAGGGTATTCAGGCGGCGGCAATACTCGAAAAAGAGGGTATCCATTGCAATATGACCCTGCTGTTTTGCCTCGAACAGGCCGCCCTTTGCGCCGAAGCGGGAGTTCAACTGATTTCACCCTTTGTGGGTCGTATTTACGATTGGTACAAGAAAAATACCGGCCAGGACTATAGCGCCGAAAATGATCCGGGCGTGCTGTCAGTCAGGCAGATTTATGATTACTACCGCAAGTTCGGATTTAAAACGGAGATCATGGGTGCCAGCTTCAGAAACACCGGACAAATCCTGGAACTGGCCGGCTGTGACCTGCTGACCATCAGTCCCGACTTGCTCCAGAAACTCAGTGAATCCGACAGCACCGTCACGACCCGGTTAAACCCGCAATCGGCGGCCGGATCAAATGTACAGAAAATGAGTCTGAATCAGTCCGGATTCCGGCTGGCTGTCAATAACGACGCCATGGCGTCGGAAAAACTGGCCGAGGGAATCCGTTTATTTTGCGCTGACACGGTTAAGCTGGAACAATTGATCAACTCAAAACGCCGCTAGCGTCCGGGACGCGGTAAAAAAAATCCGCATGGACTGCGGATTTTTTACGGAAAATAATCGTCCTATTTTCTGGATCCGTGATCCTTCTGGGCTTTCAGCACCAACGCGTCCATCACCTGCAACGCCGATTTGGCACCATCCACCTCCGACATGCCGGGATTCAGGCCCATCACGGTGCTGGGTGAAGTCATAAAGCGCCCATCAACGAACAGCGTTGGTACGCCATCAATTTTATAATTCTGTTGCAAGGTCCCGGCTTTGCGCATTTTTGTTTCTATTGAAAAAGACTGGGATGTCTCGAGGTATCGCGCCTTATCGATGCCGTTTTTGACAACGAAGGCAACCATATCCTGGTCGGTACGCAAAAACAGATGCTCCACATGTATCGCGTGGAAAATCCTGGCGTGCATTTCTTCCAGTTTCCCCATTGCTTCCAGCGTGTAAAACAGACGCTGCAGCGGTTTCTGACCCTGTCCGAAATCAACCGGAACACGTCGAAACACGATCGCATTGCCCTGCTTTTTCACCCATTCAGTGATAAACGGATCCAGCACATTGCAATGCGGGCAGCTATAGAAAAAGAATTCGGTGACCTCGATTTTTCCGCCCGCATCGGTCGGTTGAGGCTGGGCCAGCACCTGGTATTCCTTGCCATTTTCCGGCATTGTCAGACTGGCGAAGCCAGACATGGAAATCAATCCCAACAACAGGGCGACCAATGATTTTTTGATTAATTGCATATAACTTCCACCTTTATTTAGGAGTTTTAATAACAGCGACATCGATACTATTCTCTGTCAATTTGCTGCGCATACGATTCAGGGCATCGAGCTGATCAAACGGTCCGATACGCACCCGGTACAAATTATCATTCTCGGTATTCGAACTGATACGTGATTCAACTCCGATCAATGCCAGTTTGGCACGCGCACTCTCCGCATCGGCAGCGTCACGAAATGCACCAACCTGCAGATAATAACCGGCCGGCTTTTCGTCTGCGTCATTCTTGGCCAGTTTTGGATCAACCGGCTTGTTTGCAGCATCTGGTTTCAGATCCGCCTTCACCGCATCAGGCGGTCGCACTGCCACCACAGCCGGACTGCCTGTCGCGGTTTGCACTGCAGGAGGCGCTGCGTTACCTGGATCATCGCCCTGTTTATTCGCAGTGGCCATAATTTCCTTGGCCGAACTGCCATACAGCGGCTTGTTCGGATCGGTCAATTGTATCGTCGGCTGATCCGACCCTTTCGTTAATCCAAGCTTGTTCGTAAAAGGGGTGGAGGTTCGGGTGATCATCAATGCGACCACAACAGCAATCGTCAATCCGATCACCAGACCGATAATAATTCCCAAAATGGTTCCACCCGCCTGCCCGCTTTTGACGCTCTTTAGATTACTTTCCATACGCCTCCTGAATTGCATAAATCGTCAATTTAACTGATTACATCTTTGCCGGTGCCGACACCCCGATTAACCTTAAGCCATTCTGCAAAACCTGTTTCGTTGCCAGCAGCAGGGCGACACGCGCCTTTTTCAGGGCCAGATCATCCACCAGCACACGTTCCGCATTGTAATAGCTGTGCAGTTCACCGGCCAGTTCCCGCAGGTAAAAAGCGACCTGATGCGGGCCTAGTTCGTCCAGTGCGCGCTCCAGGCTTTCCGGAAATTCAGCCAGTTTGGCTAACAGACCAGCCTCCCTTGGTGCCGTCAGGAGTGACAGGTCAAGCTGATTTTTATTTTCAAGAACGGCATCAACCAGTTCCTGACCGACTTTATCCAGAACAGAACAGATACGCGCATGGGCATACTGAACGTAATACACCGGATTTTCATCCGAACGTTCCAGTGCGACATTCACATCGAATACAAATTCCGTATCGGCTTTACGCGAAATCAGGAAGAATCGGACCGCATCGCGACCATTTTCAATATTGCCATCGCCAGACCATTCAATCAGATCGCGCAAAGTGACGTAAGAACCGGCACGCTTGGACAACTTCACTTCTGCGCCGTCTTTCATCACTGTGACCATTTTATGCAGCACATAATCGGGATAACCCGGCGGAATGCCCATATTAACCGCCTGCAAGCCCGCACGAACGCGCGCCACGGTGCCATGATGATCGCTACCCTGGATATTCACCGCCTGTTTGAAGCCACGCTGCCATTTGTTAATGTGATACGCAACGTCCGGCACAAAATAGGTATAGGTGCCATCAGATTTTCTCATGACACGATCTTTGTCATCGCCATATTCTGTACTGCGCAACCAGAGCGCGCCGTCCTGTTCGTAGGTTTTACCAGAGCGTTGCAATGCGCTCACGGTATCGTCAACCTTGCCATCACTGTACAGCGACGTTTCTAAAAAATAATGGTCAAATTTGACACCGAAAGCCTGTAAATCGATGTCCTGCTCGCGACGCAGATAACAAACGCTGAATTGGCGGATTGAATCGAGATCGTCGGTGTCGCCACTTGCAGTTACCCTGATCGGAGACAGATCGCCATCGGTCGATGCCACAGTTTTTTTCGCCAGAAAATCATCGGCGATTTCCTTGATATAGACCCCGTTATAAGCCGATTCCGGCCAACCCGGCTGACCGGGCTCCAGTCCACGTGCACGTGCCTGCACGGACAACGCCAGATTGCCGATCTGCACACCGGCATCGTTGTAGTAAAACTCGCGCGTCACGGCGTACCCCTGGGAGGTCATCAACGCCGAGATTGCATCGCCCAGTGCTGCCTGCCGACCGTGTCCAACGTGCAGCGGCCCGGTCGGATTGGCGGACACAAATTCGACGACCACCGGACTATCGGCGCCGCGCCGGCTTTTACCGAAATCCTCACCCTGCTGCAGAACAGTGGCGACCACTGCCTGTTTGGCTGAATCCTTGATTCGTATGTTAATAAAACCCGGACCGGCTATTTCAGCGCTGGCAATCACGTCGTCAGGCTGCGCGGTGAGGCTGGCCACAATCGCCAGCGCCAGGTCGCGCGGATTTTTTTTCAGTGGCTTGGCAATTTGCATGGCAATATTACAAGCAATATCGCCATGCGTGGCATCCCTTGGACGTTCCAGCGTAGGTTGCGTCTTCAATGCATAGTCCGCATCGGCCAATAATGGCGCAATTGCCTTATTTATAAGAGTTAAGATATGTTGTTTATGGTTGGCAAGCATATTGTTTCCATTACAAAAGTAACCCACATTATACTGTGTAGACCGCCGTTTGATTGCAACAGATAGGGTTGTCTTTGCGTGTAGAATAGGCGACTTTTTGACTGGCAAAACTATGTGGTTCAAGAATCTTCAAATTTATCGCTTACCCGCACCATGGAAATTCAATCCAGAACAGTTCACTGAACAACTCGAAACACACGCTTTTCAACCCTGCAGCCACTCTGAATTGCAGAGCCAGGGCTGGACGGCCGCTCGTGAAAATGGCAATCTGATTCATACCGTCAACCGGCAAGTGCTGTTGAAACTGACCACCGAACGCAAGTTATTGCCCAACAGCGTCATCAACCAGGTCACAAAAGCGCGCGCACTCGAAATTGAAGAACAGCAGGGCTTTAAACCCGGTCGCAAGCACATGAAAGAAATCAAGGAACAGGTCAGCGAAGAATTACTGCCGCGCGCTTTCAGCATACAGCGCTCGACGTTGGTCTGGATAGACCCGATTCATGGCTGGTTGGTCATCGACGCCGCCAATCCGGCGCGCGCCGACGAGGTGCTCAAGTTGCTGTTAAAGTGCAACGATCAGTTACCCCTGGAAATGTTGCGCGTCAAATTATCGCCCCTTGCGGCAATGACCGACTGGCTGGCGGGCAATGAAGCACCATCAGGATTCACCATAGACCAGGATACCGAATTGCGCTCCAAATCCGAATCGAAGGCAACCGTGCGATATGTACGACATACGCTGGATCCCAAAGAAATTGCCAGCCACATCGCCTCCGGAAAACAATGCACCAAATTGGCACTGACCTGGTCGGACAAGATCTCGTTTGTCTTAACCGAAAACCTGACTTTGAAGCGCCTCCAGGCATTGGATGTTTTATCCGAATCCGAAAACTCACAGCATGAAGATGAAAAGCTCGATGGCGACTTTGCCCTTATGTGCGGCGAGTTGAATCAATTGATGTCTGATCTGATCCGGGCTTTGGGCGGGGAATCCGGGCAGGATTAGTCAAGGGACTGCAGATGCCCGCTTTCGCGGGCATTTGCATCTGGCTTCGTTCCCGGGAACTCGGCAGGAAATTATTCCTGCAACTACTCAATTTAGTAACAACTCGCTATTCTAACCCGTTGTAAAACTCCAACTCTTGCTTACAGTTGCGCCTTTTACCTTTGCAGCAAATGAAACGTTGTAGACAGTGCCGGAAATTAGAGGCATTGTCGGTAATAAAACAACCTCGCCAGTGAATGGAATCGAATCATCCACTAATACTGTCGTTCCAGTTGAGGTTACTCCCGTATTTGCATAAATGCGAACCGGCACTGTTGCGCCGTTTTCGGGCGTGAGGGTAAAACCCTGAATTACGATATCACTACCAGACAGTGTCTGGGTTGCCATCGTATAGAGGGATACCATAATTGGGTGCCCTGCGATCGTCAAATCTGGCGCGATCACAGGTGATTCTGCCAGATTATAAAAAACAGCCGGTACGCCAGTTTGACCGTCATAAGGAAACGTCACTACTGTTCCTGCCGTCGGTAATTGACCAAGCGTGGTCGAGTTGATTCCCAATTCGATAGCACAGACCGAGCCAGTGCCATTGCCAGCATTAAATTCGATGCCGATATCCACAAACGATGAAATCAATTCACCGAGATGTACCACTGAATCTTCAAACGAATCCAGACAACTTGCTCCACTTGAGTCACCGAAAGCCAACAATTCTGTAACCGCGCCTTTATAACCGGCTGCGGTGGCACGGTCTTGCGGTAACGCACCGGTGTAACCCGGCAAAGCCGAATTCTCATAATGTGCGCCCAGTACACCATCAACTATGGTTGTAAGATAAGAGTAATTTCCTACCAGTTGGTTATTAACCAAAAAATTGGTATGGCTCAGCGCAGCCTGGTCCAGTGACGTATTTTGTGCAAGCAGACCACTTCCCGTGGCCTGACGAGCAGTATTCAATTGTGTGGCGATAGTGGTGTTATCTGCCAATGTATAGTTGGGTGGCGAAACGCTCGTAACAGGACTCGAATAAATCACAGCGGGCGGTGGAGGTGGCGCTGAGGAACCTCCACCACCACCACCGCCTCCACCGCAGCCTGACAAAATCAGTGCAGTCATTAACAAAACAAAACGGGGACACGTTACCTTAGATTGGCTCATATTCACGTACTTTCTGATCAATACTCCGGGAAACATCGATGCGAGTGAAATTAAATATGTTCTCATTGATGTACCGTCGTCGACTCTGGCATCCTTATTCCACCATCGACAATACTGATTGGTAACCCCTGAATATCTGGTTCATTTTTTGCATGATGCGCCTGCTCGTTGCTGTCTGCATAAATGACCGGGGTTGCGATCGATGGTAAAGTCGGTGTCGACGTTGCGGATGAATTGCTAACCGGGCTGTCATTGCTGCTTGCCACCAAAACCAACGGCTCAATAGTCAGCGTTCCGGGATTATAGGAGAGTGTGTAGTTTCCATCAACACTCACAAGTGTGCCTTGACCGATCGTATAAACGCCAGCATTGACGCCAGGTGCCCTCGAAAGTCTGCCACTTAACACGGTTCCCACCGTGTCACTGCCGTACAGGTTTCCTGATACGCTGTAAGCAAAGGCTGGATCATTGGTACCAAATAATTTAAATTCATTATTAGCTGTGACCGTTAATGGTGCCGGCGTTATGTTGGCAACAAGACCTGTCGGTTCAACAAGACTGTAGTTATCTGCTGCACTGCCCGTAATTGTATCCGTGACCACAACCGTAATGCCGCTTGCCGCATTCGCTGACGTGAAATGACCCGATTGGTTCAGTACAACATTTGATCCGTCCGCAGTCAGAACGCCACTCAGCATACCATTACTGAGGCTTGTCGCCGTATTGGCATTATAAGTTTTACTTGCAGCAATTTCTCCTGTAACCGTGAGCGCCAGCTGGTTAATCGTGCTGGTCGTGTTGTTTGCATCGGTAATCGTGTAGTTACCGGCATCGGCACTGTTTGTGACCGCAATGCCCGACACAGTCACTGTCTTGTTGCCGCTACCCGCATTCGGATTCGTGAAGGCATACGAGCCACCTGATAA
>CAITOF010000021.1 GCA_903893945.1 uncultured Oxalobacteraceae bacterium
CCCGGCGTACTCGATATCCGGTCCAATATCGTTTTGCAAACATTGAAGGATACTCACGCGATTGCTTCCGAACTGTTGAAAAGTACCGACTGACAGAAAGGGGACCTGGGCGCAGCCCGAGCATCGCGTTTGCGGGGAGCTCCGACCCAAAAACACAAAATCAGCGCTCAAGTTGATCTGATGCAAGGAGCGTTCTGCCAGCTGGACTACAATGGGCGTCAGAACACCTTGCGGTGGGGGAGGGAATAACGACCGCAAGCGCCAATTTCTGAGGGATAAGCATGTTGCCGGCCTACATTTCACATAACGACTGTGTCAAACACGACATGGGCGAACATCATCCTGAATGCCCGCTGCGCATCGGCGCGATCCGGGACCAGCTTCTGGTGAGCGGCCTGTTGAATTTCATGTGCGAGTATGAAGCGCCCCTGGCAACCGAGGCACAGCTGGCGCGAGCCCATTCGCTGGCGTATATCAAAAAAATCGAGGCAATGAGTCCGGTCCATGGTCTTGTGCACGTAGATCCGGACACCCAGATGAATCCTCACACCCTGCAGGCAGCGCTGCGTTCGGCAGGCGCAGCCGTGCTGGCCACCGATCTGGTGATGACGCGCCAGAGTCCGGTTGCCTTCTGCAATGTCCGGCCGCCCGGTCATCATGCCGAATATGCGGCCGCCGGCGGGTTCTGCTTTTTCAATAATGTTGCCGTCGGTATTCGCCATGCCCTGGAAGTGTATGGTCTGGAGCGGATCGCGCTGATTGATTTTGACGTTCATCACGGTAATGGCAGTGAGGACATCTTCTGCGAAGATCCGCGGGTGTTGATGTGTTCGACCTTTGAAAACGGCATTTATCCTTTCTGTGGTGCCGTACCCAGAGGGCCGAACATGATCAATATGGGCCTGCCTTCGCGCAGCGGCGGCAAGCAGTTTCGCGAGGCGATTGAAACCGGCTGGCTGCCGGCCCTGCATCAGTTCAAACCCCAGTTGCTGTTTATTTCTGCCGGCTTTGACGGACATCGCGAAGACGATATGGGTAATCTCGGCCTGGTCGAAGCCGATTATGAATGGGTCACACAGCAGGCTGTGCTGATTGCCCGGCAGTATGCGGGCGGGCGCATTGTATCCTGTCTGGAAGGCGGGTATGCGATGTCGGCACTGGGTCGCAGTGTCGCAGCCCACATCAAGGTACTGTGTGGACTTTAGAGGTATCATCAACCCAATGATTTCAATACCAAGGAATTGCGCATGGACAAGCATTATCTGAGCCCTCTTTTTTCGCCGCGTTCCATTGTGGTATTTGCGGGCTGTACGGCCGATTCAGAGCCGCCGACCAAAGAGGCGCGGTTGCTGGTGGATCATCTGAAGAGCAGCAGTTTTGGCGGCCCGCTGACTTACCTGCATGTCGGCATGAGCGGCACACTCGGCGATCTGGCACATTCACGGGTTGATCTGGCCATTATCGTGTTACCCAGGGACCAACTGGTGGCGGCGCTCGAGGTAGCCGGCCGGATCAACTGTAAATCAGCGCTGATCATTGGTGATCATGTCGATGCGGAACTGGCTAAAAAGCTACAGGTCATTGCCCGTGGTTACGGCATGGTCCTGCTGGGTCCGAACAGTTTGGGTTTTCAGCGGCCGATCCAGCATCTCAATGCCAGCACACTCGGACGCCTGAGCCAGAAAGGCGCGACGGCTCTGGTGTCGCAATCAGGCGCAGTCACGACCTCAATACTGGACTGGGCCAGCTCCAACGGTGTCGGCTTTTCAACCATCGTCTCTCTGGGGCCGCACAGTTCAGTCGATCTGGCACAGGTGCTGGATTTCCTGGCCGACGATGTAACGACCCATAGTATCGTGGTGTATCTGGAGGGCATACGCAATGCGCGCAGTTTCATGAGCTCGCTGCGGGCCGCGGCCGGTGCCAAACCGGTGATCGTCCTTAAGGCAGGAAGAAAACCCGATGGTGCCACAGCCGCATTGACCCATTCGGGCGCGCTGATTGCCAGCGACGATGTTTTTGAGGCAGCGCTGAAGCGTGCCGGTGCGGTGCGCGTCAACACGTTTGTACAGCTTTTTTCTGCCGCCAAATGCCTGTCGGCGCGTTACCTGCCGATCGGCGGACGTCTCGCCATCATTTCCAACGGAGGTGGCCCTGCCATCATGGCCGCCGACTGGGTGAATGAACTGAATCTTGAAGTCGGCAAGCTTTCGGAACCTGAGGCGGCAAAATTGTTACTGCAGTTGTCCCCGGATGCCAGTCTCAGCGACATCATTGACCTGGACGAAACCGGTCAGGCGCAGCACTACCTGGCCGCGGTCAGCGCCTGCATGGCCAGCCGTCATATTGACGGCATTCTTGTGCTCCTGTCGCCGAAACCCGAACTTGATATCTGTGCCATTTCACAGGTTCTGGCGGACCTGCAGCCGACCGCGGCCAAGCCGCTCATTACCTGTTGGATGGGCGATGAACTGGTGGCCGCCGGACGCACGATCCTGAACAGTGCACTGATTCCGACTTTCCGTACACCCGAAGCGGCGGTTGACGCCTTCAACAATATAGCCACCTTTCACCAGAATCAGCAGTTGTTGTATCAGGTGCCGTCATCGTTGTCGGAACTGGCCAAGCCTGACATCGACGGCGCGCACATTCTGATCGAAACCATACTCACCGAGCGCCGTCAGGTGCTCACGGAAATGGAATCGAAGGCGCTGCTGTCATCGTTTCATATTCCCGTTACGCGAACCATACTGACGCGGTCGGCCAATGAGGCCTTGCTGGTGGCCAACCAGATTGGTTATCCGGTGGCGCTTAAAATTGATTCGGCTGACATTGTACACAAGTCTGATGTCCGTGGTGTCGCGCTTAATGTTCAGAATGCAGTCGGTGTGCGCGACACATTTCTGGGCATGATGGAAACGGTGGGACGTTTAAAACCGGACGCCCGCATCAACGGGATCACGGTTCAGAACATGTCTGGCAAGCCGGATGGCCGCGAACTGTATATTGGTGTTCGTACCGACCCACAGTTTGGCCCGGTAATCTCATTTGGTGCAGGTGGCACGATGATCGAGCTGATTGCAGACCGTGCCATTGAACTGCCGCCACTCAATCAGTTTCTTGCGCATCGCCTGACCGATCGGGTACGCTGTTCGGAGACCCTGGGTGAGTGGCGTGGTGCTCCGCCCGCAGATCGTGATGCGCTGGAACGTATTCTGCTGCGGGTATCGGAAATGGTCTGCGCGCTTCCGCAGGTGCGTGAGATGGATATTAACCCCGTGATACTGGATGCGACCGGTGCGCTGGTGGTCGATGCCCGTATTGTGGTGGGCAACGCGGCGCTCGAATCGGGAAACTATCCGCATCTGGCGATTCTTCCTTATCCGTCTGATCGCGAATCGGAATGGCCTCTGCGCAATGGCAATCATTACAAAATCCGGCCACTGCATCCGCATGACGCGCAAATGCTGCAGGCGCTGGTTCGCGGACTGTCACAGGAAAGTCGTTATTTCCGGTTTATTTCGTCCATGCGTGAATTGCCTGACCGGATGCTGGCCCGCTTCACACTGATCGACTATGACCGTGAAATGGCCATGGTTGCCGTATTTCCTGAGCGGGTGGGCAATCCGGAAGGTGGCTTTACCGAAACAGAGCGTATCATCGGCGTGTCGCGTTATGTGACCAATCCGGATAAGAGCACCTGCGAATTTTCATTGTTGATCGCTGACGAATACAATGGACAGGGTCTGGGTACGCGCCTGATGCTGTCGATCATCGATATTGCGCGCAGCAAGGGACTGACCTCCATGGAAGGCCTGGTGCTAAGCAATAATTCGGGCATGTTGAAATTGATGCGCAGTCTGGATTTTGTGGTCAAGCCTTATGAAGATGACCCGGATCTGCGTCTCTGTGTCCGTTCCCTGTAAGGCCGCCGGTTGATGATGGGACAAAACCGCTCAGACAGGGACAGGAAGATGGCCGACGCCGCGCGACTGGCGGCAAAGATACGACGCCTCGGCTATGTGATTTTATGCGCAGGCCTGATCGTGTCATTCGCCGTTTATTTTATTACCGGCCAGACTCCGGACAACCAGACTGGTGTGATTGGCTATGAAAATAGTGGCGGCAGCAGTTATGCGATACTGGCTGACGGGTCCAAGCGCTATCAATACGATATGGAACGCATCGGCGGAAAATCGATGCTGTTCGCTGCGCAGCTGTATGACTGGTTTGCCAGTCTGTGGCAAGCCGAAAATCTGCCTTACACGCTGGCTGCGCTGTCGATTGCCGCGGCGCTGGCGTGCCTGTTACTGGCGCATCTGATTGCCCTGCCCATGCTGGACGAGGAAGATGATTCGTCCTGGCGAGGCTAGACAAAAGGCACCCGAAGGTGCCTTTTTAACGGGGCGACAGACAATCAATTGGCCGGATAGGTCATCTTTAACTGATCAAACAGGAAGGTGTACACATCGGTTTGCTGACTGACGCGAATCGATAAGGCGCTACCGATACCATGCCCGGCGTGCGAATTAATGCTCAGATAAACCGGTCGGCCCGACGTTGTTGCAGCCTGCAGGCGTGCGATCATTTTGCGCGAGTGCATGGGATTGACGCGGCCATCCGTTTCACCGGTCGCCATAAAAATGGCCGGATATTTCACGCCCTTTTTGACGTGATGGTAAGGTGAATAAGCCGCCAGAGCCTTGAGTTGATCCGGATTCTTCACGCTGCCGAATTCAGTCGTATTGAATGCGCCGTTTGGATCCAGCTCGACGCGCAACATGTCATAAATACCCACCTGCGACACCACGGCATGAAACAGCTCCGGGTGCTGTGTGAATACCGCACCCATCAATAAGCCGCCATTGCTTCCGCCTATCGCAGCCATATGCGCGCTGCTGGTGTATTTCTGTTTGATGAGGTACTGCGCCGCAGCGGTAAAGTCATCAAATACGTTCTGTTTGTGAGTCAGCGCACCCTGGTTGTGCCACTCTTCGCCAAACTCACCGCCACCGCGCAGATTGGCGATCACGAAGATGCCGCCGCCATCCAGCCACAAGCGGGTTCCCGCGCCCAGAAAGCCCGGGGTTATGTTGACGCCGTAACCGCCATAACCGTTGAGTAATAACGGATTCTTGCCATCCAGTTTTACGCCTTTGCGACGTACGATATTCAGGGGAATTTTTGTGCCGTCTTTTGAGGTGGCAAATTCGCGCACGACTTCGACATCGTCAAAGTTGACCGGGCTGGTCTGAACCAGCTTGGTATCCGATGCCTTGGCACTGGCCTCGTCATAGCGTATATAGTAGGTCGGTTTTAAAAACGTGCTGACTGAGTACAGCAGGGTGCCATCCGGGATGGGTTCGACCGTATAGACGGCCGCGACATCCGGCAAGGGTAAATTGCCCCTGGATTTGCCGTCGAGATCGTACATCGCCACACGGGATGGACCACCCACCAGTTCCCTTATATAAACCGTGTTTTTGGTGATCGTGACCGGTGAACCGCCAAATTCTCCGCCAGTCTGCATGACCGCATCGGATTCAGGCACCAGCAGCGTGGCGTGTCTGATATCCGGATCAGTGGCACTCATTTTGAGCAGCTTTCCGTGCGGCGCGCCCATCCGCGAAACGAGGTACAGGGCATTATCAGGGCCGATGGTGGCAACCACGATCTTGTCTTCAAAATGCGTGAACTGCTGGATGCTGCCATCATTTCTCAATAAATAATGGGCAAATTCACCGCCATCGCCATTGCCCACCGTCGCAATGATGGCGTCTGAATTACCATTATTGGCCAAAAATATCTCGGCCACTTTGGGGAAGTCTTTGCCCAGGATATACACATCTTTATCCGGCGTGTCACCCAATTTGTGATAATAAATCTGCTGATAAAAATGTTCGCGATCCGCACCTTCTTCGGGACCGGGGTAGCGTGTGTACCAGAATCCGCTTCCGTCTGCGCGCCATGCCAGGCTGCCGCCGGCCGTGGGGTACTGAACGCGCGGAATGGCGCTTTCCACTTCTTTTCCGGTGCTGACGTCAAACAGATGCAGTGTGCCGTCTTCACTGCCATTTTCGGACATGGACACCGCGACCAGATCGCCTTTGGGTGACGGGATAAACCAGTCGATGGCAGTCGTGCCCTTGTCATTGATCACGTTCGGGTCGACAATGATTTTTGCCAAGGCTGGGTCCGCCGAATTCGGCATGACAGCGATCATGGGTTGCTGTTTCGGTGGCTGGTTGTAATACGCAAAAATCTGGTTGCCCGCCGCATGCAGCCCGTAATACGAACTGGACGCCGCTGAAATCTGTTTCATCAGTCGCTCGTTCATGGCGCTACGGTACGGGATTTTGTCAAAATAGTGCCGGGTGTGTTCGTCCTGTTTCAGACTCCACTCGTGAACCTGGGGGTCCGCCGCATTTTCCAGCCAGCGGTAGGGGTCGGCAACTTTCAGGTCGCCATAGCTGTCTGTGACTGACTCAATCCGTGTGGCAGGTGCTGTCGGATCCGCAGCGTGGCTGCTGTTCGTGAGTACCCATATACTGCCTGCTGCGCCGAGCGCGTAAATAATTGATTTTAAATTCATGGAGATCCTCTGAAAGGTGGAACGGGCGGTTAGGCAACCGCCCTGAAATGCATGTTAAGCGAACCGACGATCAATAACCCCAGCTGGAAAAGGATTTGGCCAGTTTGGTTGCATCGACAGCGCCTAGTCCGGTAGCCGGATTATAGCCATGGGTGGATTGATAGTATTCATTGTCACCCGATGTGATGGCGCGGAATGGCGAGTTCTGGTCATAGCCAAACTGCCTGAATCGTGCGTACAGTTGCGGATTCAGAAAGCCGAGCCGGGTTCCGGCAACCTGAGACACCAGAATGCTGATACCGTTTAATTGAGGCGCAACAAAACTGGTGCCGCCCCACCCATATTGCCAGCCACCGCCGACATATTCTGCATAGCCGGTATCCGGATCTGCGTTCAGCGAAATGTCAGGTACGTTACGACCGGCATAGGCATTGGGCAGATCGATCAGATCCTGGGGACCGGAGGTACTCTGGCAGATCAACGACTGGTTAGGTGCGGTGAGCTGTGTGCCTTGCAGGTGTTTCTGGTAATAAGGAATGTCAAATTCGACGCTGACACCACCGCCGCCACCGACCGGGAACAGGTTGGCGTAATAAAAAGCGCCGCCAAAGAGAGGACTGTTTTCAAAGAAGTTCTGCAGGTAATCCCAGCCCCATGCGCGGTCTTTCGGGACAGTGACACTTCCCAGGGTCGCACCCGTATTGGGGTCGATGAAGGTCTGCGTTCCCGCCAGTGTGATGCCACCCGAAGCGAGGATCAATGTGTCGCTGGCAGGGTATTCAACGCTGAGAGTCTGGGTGCAGCCTGGATAGGCGTACGAGCCCTGGTTATTGTTGATATCGTAAGCGCCTTCATCACCGGCAGAGGTAAGGACCGTAATACCTTGCGCTGCCAGTTCCATCAGCGCCTGATGCGTCGCAGGAATGACCCCGGTATCCTGTGCAAATTCCGTTCCGCCCCAGCTCATGGACAGTGTGTCAACATGATTGTCGTTGGCCGCTTTCAGGAATACATCGACAAAGCCCTGATCGGTATTCGGTGCTTCATAGACAAACACCCTGGCAGCAGGCGCAATACCGCCTGACTGTTCAACGTCCAGGGTCGTTTCCCCGGAGCCATCCGTTCCGGTTCCGCCATCGACTGGAATTTCTTTAATCTTGTCGGACGCGACGGTGAGGCCCACACTTTGCCAGTAGGTATAGGCATCGCTGGGCGTGAATGTGGCAAAGGTGGCGATACCGATTTTATGACCCTGACCCAATACGTTGCGTTTATACAGCGGTGTAATGTTATAAAGTTCGGCAACGTCAGTCACTGTAAAAGCACCCGGCTGGTTAGTGGTCGTCACACTGTTGTTCAGTGTCGACAACGGTGGGCTGACTTTCAGTGCGCCCTTGGAATCGCTGGACATATTGTGTGACAGTGAGCGCATTCTGGGTTTGGTGTCCAGGCCGGTAACGGCCAGTACAACGTCAGAAACGCTGGACGGCACGGTCAGTGCGTGATTTGGCCTAATATAATTCCTGCCATTCTCGCTGTAGTTATGCACCTCGGTGGCAAAGTATTGATTAAATTGTGCCATGCTGCCGGTCGCTCTGAGCACCAGATGATTCTGGTAAACCTCGGTGACCTGAATTCCCTGTTTGCCTAAATCTGCCTTGACACGGTTTATCTCCGCGTCGGAAGGAGCATAACGGCTTGCAAAATCCTGAACCGACAGAAACTGGTGATAGCGGGGGCTGGTCGGATCGACGGTTTCGCTGATGAAACTGGTCAGCGCGTCCTGATTGCGCAGTTGCAGCACGATCGATACGGTTTGTGTGGCGCTGGATGACGTTGCACCTAAATCCTGAGCCGGCGTTTGACTGGCTTGTACGCTGCCCGATAAACACAGTACACCTGCGAAAAGTCCGGACACGGCAGCTGCTGACGGCTTGGTTCTGAATTTCATTAAGAATCTCCCTCGGTATCGGTTATGTCGAGTCTGAACGAACCCACAACGAATAAATTGACTCTGGATTTGTCCATTCATTTATTTTTGCAATCTGTAAATTGCGCGAGCAATCTTAAAGGATTAATTTTGGGAAATCCATCGATTCATAATGAATGTGGACATTTCCAATGGAATTCGTTTTTCAAAATTAATGGTGAGCAATTAATGATTGCTGTGACAAGTTAAATTGATATCATTAGATGACAATATTTCTTGGGCAAAATCCGGTTTGACTGAATCCGACATCACGGCGTCATCAACTTGATCTACCATGGAGTGTGTGTCGTTAAAGCTTGTCGGTCATCAGGAGAGTACAGTGAAGTCAGCGTCGATCGTTTCTGTCAGCCTCATCATTGCATGTGTAGCGGCCTGCCGCACGGATTTTCAGCCCGAAGCGAAAGTTGAACCGTCCGCGGCGGCGAATCAGCTTCAGTCAGCCTGGGTGGAAATTGGCGAAGGTGGGCAGGCGATCGCGCGCGCCATTACCGTAGCCGGATATTGCCCGGATCTGAACCAGGATGGAACATTGACTGCCATGCACGTGCGCGCCGAACCGGCGATGCTGGCTCAACGTCCTGTCTCGGTAACGAATGCGATGATGTCATCGGCAAAACCGGCGGCATTTCCTGTACGGGTGTGCGAACTTCCCCTGAAACCGGGGATTGCCGCTGCCGGCATTGCCGGAAAACCATTGCCGCTGCCCAAGCCAGCGCCGTTGCGGATTCTGGTACTGGGCGATACCGGTTGCCGGCTGAAAGCGGAAGGCAATGCATTTCAGCTCTGTAATGACGACGACAAGTGGGCGTTCCCTGCCGTGGCGAAAACCGCAGCGCGCTTTGCCCCTGATCTGGTGATCCATGTCGGTGATTACCACTACAGGGAAAGCCCCTGTCCTGCCGGGGTCAGTGCCTGTAAGGACAGTCCCTGGGGTTATGGCTGGGACGCCTGGAATGCGGATTTTTTCCAGCCTGCCGCACCCCTGCTGGATGCAGCGCCGTGGATACTGACACGAGGTAATCATGAAAGCTGTTCCAGAGCCGGTGCGGGCTGGTGGCGCCTGCTGGATCCGCGGGCACTGCAACAGGGTCGCGATTGCGTTGCGGCAGGCGATGATGCCATGGGTGATTTCAGTGCGCCTTATTCGATACCATTGGGCGGCGGTTCACAACTGATCGTGTTTGATTCATCAAAGGTATCCGCAAAGCCCCTGGCTAAAAGTGATCCGGCTTACCCGCTTTACCAGGAGCAGTTCGACCAGGTTGACCAATTGGCGAAGCAGGCTGACTTTTCCATTTTTATCAGCCATCACCCGGTACTGGGATTCGCGCCGGAAAAAGGAACTGCAGCCGGCGTGATCGTCCGGCCGGGTAACGCGGCGTTGCAAAGCGTATTGGCTGACCGGCATCCGCAGCGCTTGTTTGATTCCAATATACAGCTGCTGCTCGCAGGCCATGTGCATCTGTTTGAGGCGATCACGTTTCAGACCGACCACCCTATGCAAATTGTGTCCGGTAATGGCGGCTCTTCCCCGGATGCCGATCTGCCGCCGCAACTGCCTGATCAGGCAAGACCATTTGAACAAGCCCGGGTGGCGCATTTCAACAGTACCAGCCAGAGTGGCTTTATGACGATGGAGCGCGTCGCGGTCAGCTCATCAGAATGGACCCTGAAATCGTGGGACAAGAGCGGTATTTTATTGATGACCTGTCGGGTGAGCAAAACAAAAAAAGACTGCGGCTAACCCTGCGCCTGCTCCAGAGCGGCTATGGCTTCCTGGTCAGGTTGGGTAATAACGCGGCAATGATGCCGCCCAGAGGCAGCCACGCCGTGATCTGATAGACCGTCACAATGCCGTACTGGTCTGCGAGGTTGCCGATCAGTGCGGCGCTGATACCGGCCACACCAAAAGCCAGACCGAAGAACAAACCGGACACCGTACCGATATATCCTGGTAAAAGTTCCTGGGCAAAAACCAGTATGGCGGAAAACGCCGAAGAGATGATTAATCCGATGATAAAGCTGACCAGGATGGTGGCATTGAGTCCCAGATAGGGCAGTGCCAGTGTAAACGGCGCACTGCCAAGGATTGAAAACCAGATCACGCTTTTGCGCCCGATTCGATCGCCGATCGGACCACCCGCTATCGTACCCAGCGCCACGCCCAGCAGAAAAACGAACAGCATGATCTGCGCCTGTTGCGGGCTTAAGCCGAAGCGTTCAATCAGGTAAAACGTGTAATAGCTCTGAATACTGGCCAGATACAGGTATTTGGTGGTGACCAGACCTATCAGTACCAGCAGCGCCAGCGCTGTTTTTTGGGTGGATAAGGGTTGTGCCCGCGAGGCTAATTTGTACTTGTTGGCGTGATGCTGTTGGGCGGCCCACTTGCTCACGTTCCAGAGTACCAGCATGGCGGCCAGGGCGGCGACGGAAAACCAGGCAATACTGGACTGACCCATGGGAATCACAATGGCTGCAGCCAATAACGGGCCGGATGCGCTGCCTGCATTTCCGCCCACCTGAAAAATCGATTGTGCCAGACCATGCTGGCCGCCCGACGCGAGGCGCGCAACTCGTGACGATTCAGGATGAAACACCGCCGAACCGATGCCGATCAGTCCTGCAGCCAGTATCAGCACAGGAAACGTGGCCGCCTGCGACAGGGTGAGCAGGCCAATGAATGTGAAGCCCATGCCAAACGTGAGCGAATGACGTACATGCCAGCGATCAATCACAACGCCGACCAGCGGCTGCAACAGGGATGCGGTAATCTGGTAAGTGAGCGACAGCAGGCCGATCTGGGTAAAGCTGAGCTGGTAGCTGCCTTTTAACAGCGGGTACAACGCCACGATCAATGATTGCATCATGTCATTCAGGAAATGCGCGCTGCTGATGGCACCCAAGACGCGAAATCGGGTGGCATTCCTGGTCGTGGCTGCTGTGGACATGGTATGGGTCGGGAGTCTGGAATAGGGTCGGCGCGGGCAGAGTCTGCTGCCTGCTGCACGGTTCAATGTCAATCAATCGTGAACTGGTCACCGATGCTGAAGAATGCGCCACCAGATATGTAATGCAGGGTGCGCTTTTCATCGTGCCCGTCAAAGTGCCAGCGTCCTTCGCTGTAAACATCCGCGTCTGCCTGTGCAGCAATCACTTCGCCAATAAATAAATCGTATTTCTGCTGATTATGCGTTTCCTGGATGACTTTGCATTCCAGGTAACCAATACAACCGGCCACGCGCGGTGCCGCCATTTTCTGTGCAGCCAGGGGTTGCAGTTGGCTGCTCGCAAATTTATCGCCGTCATTGCCGCTTTCACTTCCTACTTTCAACACCTGTGCCGCCTGCGCGCGACACGGGATATTCAGAATGAACTCGCCCGATCCGTCAATCAGATGACGCGAATAGGTGTTCTTGTCGATGACGACCAACATTTTAGGCGGATCAAAGTCCAGCGGCATGGCCCAGGCGGCGGCCATGACATTCTGTTTACCTTCAAAAGCGCTGGTGACCAGGACGGTGGGCCCATGGTTTAACAGGCGATAGCATTTGGCCAGATCGACATCGATAATTTTTGTCATGTTTATCATTAAGTTTAAAGTTAAAATTGTCCTGCGAACTGGTATCGGTTTCCCGGGTGCCACATCGTTGCTATGGAGGCGACCTGACCGCCTGATATGGTGACGCGGTGCAACACGAGACACGGCAGGTTGTGGGAAATTTCCAGCATGTCAGCAATTCTGGCAGGTGCGGTGACCGCTTCAATACGATAACGAACTTCCTGCAACGGCGCAGCGGACATTAAATATTCATTGGGCGTGATGGTCGAAAAATTCTGCTGCAGATAAGCCGGCGCAAGCTGGGAGTTCACCCAGCGATCTTCCACCTGAATTGGAATCTGGTTTTCAAAATGCACGATGACCGAATGGAACAGAATGATACCGGGATCCGTCCGGAATTGCTGATGCAGCTGCAAGGTTGGCTTGCCCCGTTCAAGTAAATGCAATTCGCTGCTGTGAACATGTCCGCGAGCACGTACTTCTTCTGCAATGCTCTTGATCTCGACTAACGTTGCCTGATATTTCTGCTGTGCGACAAATGTGCCGGATCCCTGGATCCGGGTTAAAAATTGTTCGCTCGACAATTCGCGGACCGCCCGGTTGACCGTCATGCGGGAAACGGAAAACTGTTTGGCCAGCGCCGCCTCAGAAGGAATCGCGTCCCCCTCTTTCCAGACGCCTTTTTGAATTTCATCGAGAATATGATCTTTGATCTGCTGAAACGCAGGAATATCGGTTTCACTTAATTTCGTAATACTGTTTTTATTTGTGGTCATGTAAATAACACTATCGAAAAATTCTTGCAAGAAATGAATAGTAATGGGTTTATCGGCTTGAGTAAAACAGTGGATCAATTATATTGAAACCTGCCCTGAAAAAATTCTTGCTTTAGTTGTATATACAACTTAAAATTCGCACATCGTCCCTCCATTTTCATGAAAGATACCCATGAACAGCCTGAAAAATGATCCTCGCTACGATGCAACCCGTGTCATTCGCGCCCCGCGCGGCAGTGAAAAAACCTGCAAGACCTGGGTGGCGGAAGCCGCGTACCGCATGATCCAGAATAATCTGGATGCGGAAGTGGCCGAAAACCCCAGGCATCTGGTGGTCTACGGTGGCATAGGACGTGCGGCACGTGACTGGGCCTGTTATGACCAGATCCTGGCCAGCCTGAAAGACCTTGGCGACGACGAGACCCTGTTAATCCAGTCGGGCAAACCGGTCGGCGTTTTCCAGACCCACGCCGATGCACCACGTGTGCTGATCGCCAATTCCAACCTGGTTCCGAAATGGGCAAACTGGGAACACTTTAATGAACTGGACCGTAAAGGGTTGTTCATGTACGGACAGATGACTGCCGGAAGCTGGATATACATCGGCAGTCAGGGCATCGTCCAGGGCACGTTTGAAACCTTTGTCGAAGCCGGGCACCAGCATTACAACGGCGAATGGGCAGGCCGATGGATTTTAACGGCGGGTCTGGGTGGCATGGGGGGCGCACAACCGCTGGCGGCAACCCTGGCCGGAGCGGTGTCGTTAAATATCGAATGTCAGCAAAGCAGTATCGATTTTCGTCTGCGCACGCGTTATGTCGACGTGCAGGCGCGTGATCTGGATCACGCGCTCGAGCTGGTCAATGAATTCTGTGCCCGAAAGGAAGCGAAGTCGATTGCGCTGCTGGGCAATGCTGCCGACATTCTGCCGGAGCTGGTAAAACGCGCAGCCAACGGTAAAAACCGCCCCGACCTGGTGACCGATCAAACATCGGCGCACGATCTGATCAACGGTTATCTGCCGGCCGGCTGGACGGTGGAACAGTGGAAGGCGGCGCAAGCCGATGCCGGGCAGCACGCCAGACTGACGGCCGATGCAGCAGCCAGCTGCGCAATCCATGTCAAGGCGATGCTGGCGTTCCATCAAATGGGCATACCTACGGTCGACTACGGCAACAATATCCGTCAGGTCGCATTTGACCAGGGTGTCAACAATGCATTTGATTTTCCCGGCTTTGTACCGGCCTATATTCGTCCGTTATTCTGCGATGGCAAAGGACCATTCCGCTGGGTGGCACTGTCCGGCGATCCTGACGATATCTATAAGACCGATGCCAAGATCAAAGAGCTTTTCCCCGACAACAAGCCTGTGCACCGCTGGCTGGACATGGCACGTGAACGGATCGCGTTTCAGGGCTTGCCGGCCCGTATCTGCTGGCTGGGTCTGGGTGAACGGCATCGCGCAGGTCTGGCCTTTAATGAGATGGTGAGAAACGGTGAATTGAAAGCACCCATCGTCATTGGCCGTGATCATCTGGACACAGGCTCCGTGGCCAGTCCCAATCGCGAAACCGAAGCCATGCGTGACGGGACCGATGCCGTGTCTGACTGGCCATTGCTGAACGCGCTGTTAAACACGGCAGGGGGCGCTTCATGGGTATCCTTGCATCATGGCGGTGGGGTTGGCATGGGTTATTCGCAACATGCGGGAATGGTGATCGTTGCGGACGGCAGCGAAGCCGCCGACAGGCGACTGGCGCGGGTATTGGTCAATGATTGCGGCTCGGGCGTGATGCGTCATGCCGACGCAGGATACCAGGCAGCGATTGACTGCGCCAAACGGAACAAGCTGAATTTGCCAATGATCAAGTAATTTGCAAATCGGTTCAGAAATACATTTTAAAGAGGAATTTCCATGTCTGTTTTCACGATACAACCTGGCCAGTTTACCTTGTCAGATTTGCGCCGGATCTGGCAAATGCACACTGCGATTCAGCTGGCACCTGCCGCCTATCAGGCGATTGATGCCTCTGCCGCGGCAATCGCAAGCATCGTTGCCAAAGGTGATGCCGCGTATGGGATCAATACCGGATTTGGCAAACTGGCCAAGACCCGGATACCCGATGAACAGCTGGAATTGTTGCAGCGTAATCTGATTCTGTCCCACTCTGTGGGAACAGGTGAATTGATCGAAGACCCTGTCGTCCGATTAATCGTGCTGATGAAAATCGGCAGTCTGTCGCGCGGTTTTTCCGGCATTCGTCGTTCGGTTATTGACACAATGATCGCCATGTTTAACGCGGGTATTAGCCCCTGCATTCCGGTAAAGGGATCAGTCGGTGCTTCCGGCGATCTCTCGCCGTTGTCGCACATGACGCTGGCGATGCTGGGCGAAGGCAATGTCCGTGTGAACGGTAAGCTGGTTCCAGCGCAGCAGGCACTGAGTCAGGCCGGTATTGCACCCGTGGTGCTGGCCGCCAAAGAGGGTCTGGCGCTGATCAACGGGACACAGGTGTCAACGGCTCTGACGTTAAACGGATTATTTCTGGCCGAACGATTACTGGAAGCAGCGACTGTTTCCGGTTCCATGTCGGTCGATGCCGCCAAAGGCAGTGACGCTCCGTTTGACGCGCGCATTCATGCGGTGCGCGGTCAACCCGGACAGATTGCCAGTGCCCGCCTGTATCGGGAACTGCTGGCGGGCAGTGCCATACGCCAGTCTCATATGGTTGATGACGAGCGCGTGCAGGATCCTTACTGCCTGCGATGCCAACCGCAGGTGATGGGTGCAAGTCTGGACCTGATTAACAATGCAGCAAAAACCCTGCTGATTGAAGCCAATGCAGTGACCGACAACCCACTGGTGTTCATTGAAACTGAAGAAGTTATTTCAGGTGGAAATTTTCATGCCGAACCGGTGGCGTTCGCTGCAGATACACTGGCGCTGGCGATTGCCGAAATCGGATCGATTTCTGAACGCCGCATCGCACTGTTAATCGATTCCACCATCTCGGGTCTGCCACCATTTCTGGTGCCGTCGTCCGGCCTGAATTCCGGCTTCATGATTGCCCATGTAACTGCGGCGGCGCTGGCATCGGAAAACAAGTCACTGGCGCATCCGGCCTCAGTGGATAGCCTGCCAACTTCCGCCAACCAGGAGGATCATGTCAGTATGGCGACCTTTGCCGGGCGGCGTTTGAACGAGATGGCGCATAATACGGCAGTCATCGTCGGGATCGAATTACTGGCCGCAGCGCAGGGTATCGATTTTCATGCGCCGCTGCTGAGCGCGCCAAAACTGACCGAAGTGCATCAGCGTTTGCGCAAACAGGTCAGTTTTTACGCTGCCGATCGCCTGTTTGCCCCGGACATAGAGGCCGCCAAACAGATGGTACTGTCAGGCGCATTGAGTGCAAATTGCAGGGATCTTTTTTCCGGATTATATCTGCCCTGATGAATAAGCTTACGCCTGACGATTACCGGAGCATGCCCTGGAAAAACGGAGCCGGCACAACCATAGAAATGGCTGTTTTTCCGGAACATGCATCACTGGATAATTTTGTCTGGCGCATCAGTCGCGCCCAGGTCGTCACTGACGGCGACTTCTCCTGTTTTGCCGGCATTGATCGCACACTCGCGCTGTTAAGCGGGCAGGGCGTGCGACTGAGTGTCAATGGGGTACCTCATCAGGTTGATCGGCAAACGAATATGGCGGTGTTCCCGGGTGACGTCAGGACACATGCTGCATTAATCAACGGGCCGATCAGCGATTTCAATCTGATGAGCCGGCGCACGGTGTGTTCCCATCAGTTGACGTACCGGGAAGGTGACATGACGTGGCGACTGCCCGCCAATACTGTCTTTGTCTATTGTGCCCACGGCGCAGGCAGGCTGACTGCAGCCGATCTGGCGTTGGGCCTGACCGATCAGGAATCCGTGCAGTTCAGTTCTGACGACAACCCGGCTGACTGGACGCTCGAATCGAGTGGCGCCGGTCAATTTTATTGTGTCCAGATTCAGGCGCGTTGAACCACCAGAAGCGATTAACTATGACAAACACCAAATCAGCATGGGACAGCCTTTGGGTTAACGTCCATATTGCAACAATGGCGGACGATAAGGGCTATGGTGAAATACCTGATGGCGCGATGGGTGTCAGGGATGGTGTGATCGTCTGGCTGGGAGCGCGTGCCGGGCTGCCGGCGGATCAACCCGTTACCGTAACGCACGATGGTGGCGGTAAATGGCTTACGCCGGGACTGATCGACTGCCACACCCATATTGTGTATGGTGGCAATCGCAGTAATGAATTTGAAGATCGTCTTAATGGCGTGTCGTACGAAGAAATTTCAAAACGGGGTGGCGGAATTGTTTCCACCGTAAAGGCAACGCGGGCAGCAAGTGAAGACGAGCTGTTTGAACAGAGCAGCGTCCGTTTGGCACGCCTGTTGGAAGAAGGCGTGACGACAGTCGAATGCAAATCCGGCTATGGCCTGGATCTGCCAACCGAAGCCAAAATTCTGCGCGTCGCGCGCCGCTTGGGCGAACAATTTCCGGTTCGAATCCGTACGACTTTTTTGGGCGCACATGCCGTGCCACCCGAATACGCCGGTCGTGCCGACGATTATATTGAGCTGGTCTGCCAGCAACTGATGCCGGCGCTAGCCGGACAGGGCTTGATTGATGCGGTGGATGGCTTCTGTGAGAAAATCGGTTTCAGTGCGGCGCAGACCGAGCGCGTTTTTCAGGCTGCTCAAAAATTGAATCTGCCGGTAAAACTGCATGCGGAACAATTGTCTGATCAGGGTGGTGCGGCGCTAACCGCACGTTACCAGGGATTATCTGCCGACCATCTGGAGTATCTGTCCGACGATGGCATTGCGGCAATGGCTGGAGCCGGGACTGTCGCGGTGCTGCTGCCGGGCGCGTTTTATTTTTTGCGGGAAACCAGGCTGCCGCCGCTGGCTGCGTTAAGGAACGCATCGGTGCCGGTAGCGATTGCCACGGACTGCAATCCCGGTACCTCGCCCATGACATCACTGCTGCTGGCAATGAATATGGCCTGTACGCTTTTTAAAATGACACCCCTCGAGGCATTGCTGGGTACGACGCGCCATGCTGCCAAAGCACTGGGTTTGGCGCAACAGACCGGACAAATAAAGGTGGGGATGAGAGCCGATTTTGCACTGTGGTGCGTCGACAGGCCGGCCGACCTGTCCTATGCGATCGGTGCAAATCCGTGCTACGCTGTGGTGTTCGGTGGAAAAATCCGCACGGTAAGATGAGCGCAGCACGTCCAGGCAGACTGGAAATTTAACCAGACAAATCAAAATGAAACTGTGTGGACGAAACTGGGTATGCATTATCGGGCTGGCTATCATCGGCTGCTGCCCGGCAGGGAGGGCGCTGGCAAGTGACATAACCGCCTGCATCGATCCTGAACCACCGCCATCCGCTTACTGGGTTCGTGACGCGCAACAGCATAAAACAGATGTATTAACCGGTTCCTCGATTGAACTGGTTCGAACGGTTTTTGAACGGCTTGGTCTATCCGTCACTTTCATCGGAAATTTGCCTTGGGCGCGGTGTGTGAAATCGGTGGAAGCCGGTACGATAGATTTTGCCATGGATGCTTATTATGACGAAGACCGCGCAAAACTGTTCCTGTATTCTGTCTATTATCAGCAATTGACACCCCAGGTTTTTTTTGATGCGCAACGTCCGATCAATGTTCAGGTCAAAGCCGATTTAAAAAAATACCGGGGATGCGGCCTGATTGGCTGGAGCTACCGGCATTATGGACTTAATCCGGAAGATCTCGATGTAGGGGTGAATCGGATGGATCTGCTGTTTGCAAAGTTGAAAGCCGGTCGATGCGACTATTTTGTCGAGGAACTTGAAGCGGTGGCTGGTTACCGGATTTTGGGCATCGATTATCTGGGTGATCCGGAAATCATGCATGGACCGGTGACCGATGCCATCGGCCCCAAGCGGTTTCTGATAACCGGGAAAAAATCAGCCGCCGCAAAGTTGATTCCCAAAATTAACCAGGTATTATCAAAATTAATCGAATCCGGCCAGGCTGCCCGGATATTTGCCAAATATCTGAATCAACCTTTAACCAAATGATAACAGGTTGAGCGGCGCACCTGCCGGTTGGCGTTCGTCCATTAAGCCGGGATACACGACTCCCAGGGATGAATACAAAACATAGCGTGAAATTCACCGCGACGACGTATACATTATTTTTATACGGCGTTAATTTTATTATAGAAATTTTTTACATCGAAACCGATAGGATGTACCCATAGTTTATCTATAGGACATCGTTATGAATCGCGCCCCAAGCTGTTCTGTTCAGAGTTTTCCTGTCAGCCTGACTGAAAAATCGACTTATCAAACGCAATTTGAGTTCATGTCGTTGAGCGAGCGACTGAGTCGCATAAATGAGCGGATAAAAAATTTTTCGAAGCACAATCCATCCGCCGCGCGCGAACAGCTCGAACGCTGCATCATGCTGGGCTTCATTGTCGATGAGTCGCAGGTGACCCAGGCCCGCCATCTGATTATTGCGTTATGCAAAGACAGACTGATCTTTATGCGTGTCCAACCTGCCGACCATGCCGGGTCAATGCACCTGGAGATTTTTGTTAAATCATCGGCTGCACAGCCGGTTAAAGACCTGATGGAGTTACGTTTCAAATCCTGGAACGACGCCGGACGGATTTGATGCAAGCGCGGAATTTATCATGACTGCCATTTCCTATTCAAATAAACTGAAAACAATGATGCTGGGTTTTACTGGCAGTGTCATGCTGCTGGCACTCTTGGCCATCGGCGTCTATGCAAACGACATCATTTCGGCTGATCGGGCGAGTAGCTGGCCTACCAGTGAAGGGACTGTGATCTATTCTGAAGCGACTCGCGGGTGCGGCAATGGTCTGGCATTCTGGCCGAAAGTCAGATACCAATATGCGGTGGCCGGGCAAGACTATACCAGTGACAATCTGGTGTTTGGCAATATCGGTTGTGGTCCGGAAACTGATGCAGTGACCATCGCACGGCAGTTTCCGCTGCACGCCAATGTCACCGTGCATTTCAACCCCGACAATCCCCAGGAGGCGGTGCTGGTGGCAGGTAAAGTGCTCGAAGACACCTGGGTAGGCATCGACGTATTCGCCAGCCTGCTGGCGTTCTGTTTATTATTCGGGTATTTTGTCGTTCGAAAAAACAAGCCGCAGGACCGGTGTCCAGACCCGTTACTTAATCCTGCTGTCGATTCATAAGCCGGCCACACGGCCGGTTTCCGGGTTCCAGTGATCGTGGATCAGGGACGGTTCGTGAACAGACCGCTGGCCACGGATTATTTGCGCGGAACCAGATCCAGCCTTGCCCCGAGCTCCACGACGCGATTGGGTGGAATGCCGAAATGGGTGGTGGAATCGAGCTCATTCTTGTGTAGCCAGATAAACAGATTCAACAGCAGGTTCAACGCGATATTGCCCCTGAGCGGTGCGGACAAGGTTTCTTTACCCAGGTAAAACGAGGTGGACATCGGATCGTACAGACAGCACCCGATCTGTTTTTCAGCCAGCTCGAGCAGCTTGGGCACATTGGCTTCTTCCATGTATCCAAAGTGCGCCACTATCCGGGTAAAACCTATCTTCATTTCGGTGACGGTCAACCGGTCTTTCAGTGCCACGCGGGGGCTTTCTTCAGTCAGCAGCGTCAATAAAACCACGTGTTCATGCAGCACCTGATTGTGTTTCAGGTGGTGTAACAGCGCAACCGGCGTTGATCCGCCGGGTGCCATCATGAATACTGCCGTGCCATGGACGCGGTATGGTGGATGGTCCGCCAGACTGTCTATAAATATGTCGACCGGCAAGCCTGAATCTGTGCGCGATTGACGCAGAACCCGAATCCCGGTGAACCAGGAGATGGTCACCAGGAACGTGAGCACGCCAATAACAAACGGCAACCATCCACCATCGGCAAATTTCATTGCATTCGCTGCCACGAAGGCCAGATCAATCACGATAAACAGGCCGGCAATCAGGGCAACGCGCAGTTTGGACCAATGCCAGCGAATTTGCGCAAATGCCGCAAAGATGACGGTCGTAATTGCCATTGTGGTCGAAACGGCCAGGCCAAACGCCGCTGCCAGGCTGTCGGAGGTACGAAATATCAGCACAACGCCAATCGTGCCCAGCATGAGTATCCAGTTGAGTGACGGCAGGTAAATCTGGCCGGCGGAACTGCTTGATGTGTGTTTGGTCAGCACACGCGGACTTAACCCCAATTGGGACGCCTGCCGGGTTAATGAAAATACTGCCGAGATTAACGCCTGCGCGGCGACTATGGTGGCGAGTGTCGCGAGTATAACCATCGGATACAAACCCCAATCCGGAACCATCGTATAGAAAGGGCGCGACGCGCTTGCCGGGATGCGCAAAATCAGGGCCCCCTGTCCCAGATAATTAACGACCAGAGAAGGCAGTGCCAGACCGTACCATGCCAATCGTATCGGGTAAGCGCCGAAATGGCCCATATCCGCATAGAGCGCTTCGCCTCCGGTCAGGCAAAGCACCACGGCCCCTAATGCCAGAAATCCGCGAAGTCCGTTGTGCATGAAAAACAGAACGCCATTAGCTGGATTGAAGGCAGCTAATATTTGCGGTGTCTGAATCAGGGACGCCAGTCCCAGCATGAAAATAACAACAAACCAGACCGCCAGAATCGGCCCGAATGCGACCCCGACCTTGCCGGACCCCAGGGGCTGTATGGCAAATAAGGCGATCAATATGGCCACGGTCAGCGCCACGATATAGGGTGTGAATGCCGGCGTTGCCACTTCCAGCCCCTCGACCGCGCTCAGTACAGAAATGGCCGGCGTGATGACGCCGTCGCCGTACAGCATTGCCGTGCCTATCATGGCCAGATAAATCCAGCGCCGGGCGCGTTTGCCCGCCTTTTGATTGCTGCGGTCACCAATCAGCAAGGCAAGCAGTGCCAGCAGTCCGCCTTCGCCATGATTATCGGCCTGCATCAGTATCAGGACATACTTGACACTCACCATCAACATGAGTGACCACAAAAACAGCGACACGATACCAATCACATTTTCAGGAGTCGGAGTGACACCATTGGCACCGCCAAACGCGGCTTGCAGCGCATACAGGGGACTGGTTCCGAGGTCGCCAAATACGATGCCCAGCGCAGAGAGCGTCAGCGTGGCGATGGCACCTCCGACCAGGGGCGCTTTGTGGCATGGGATGGGCTCTGGATTCATCGTTTTCCAATTTTTACGTTCGGCGATTGCGGGCCGCTGTAACCTTTTCTGGGCATTCGGTGCGGAACTGCTGACTGCAACCAGCTAAGGTTTAGGTTAACAATGAGTTTATTGCCAATTTAATTCAGTATTATTACTTTTGTTGTAAATGACGCAAAATTTCATCAAAAAATTTAAGCGCTATCAAATCAGTTTGAATTTGGGCCTTCCTGCCGATTTTTATCTACTAAACTGACCCGGGCAGATCAGCAACAATAACCATGTTTGTGATATCGGTAGTTCAGGGCCACTGTCCTGCTGCCGTGAGGGTGATTATGATAAATCGGGTCCGGCGTAACACACTGCTAACATCAACACGATGGGTATGGCCCACTCTGTTATTGATACCATTTTCCGTGTCTGCAGGATGCCTGTCAGCCGATGATCCAATTTCAACCGATCGGCCGAGTGTGGCAAATACCTCGGATACCGTTCCGAAAGGCAGTGTCCAGCTTGAAGGTGGTGTAACCGAAACGCGTAACCAGGGCATATGGACAATCGACCTGCCTGAAACCAGAATGCGTGTCGGAGTGACAGATTGCACGGAAATTCTGGCAGATTTTCCTGATTACTATCGTTCCAGTACAACGGGTGCCAACCAAGGCACCACCAATCCAGGGCTGGCCATCAAGCATCAATTTCCCGACTGGGTCGATGGGTTAACTCTTTTGGGTACTATCGGCGTGCTGTTGGATACAGGCGATGCGGCTATAGCGGGTGCCGGGTCCAATGCCTACGCACAAGTACCGTGGTCGTATGATTTTGGTAATAGCTGGTCGATTAATGGCATGTTCAGTACGCTGGAGCAGCGCCACGCCCCGAATACCAATTCGATCTACGTATCGACACTTTATCTGGATCGGGTTGTTAATGATAAATCAGACATGTTTGTCGAATTCGCCAACAATGACCAGAAAGAGGTTGCGTCGGTTAACACGTGGGGATTGGGCGGAGCCTATCGGATCACGCAAATGCAGCAATTTGATTTTAAAGTAGGGTCGGGGCTGAACAAGGCCGGCCCCGGTTTCTACATGACGATCGGATACTCAGTCAGGTTAAACCGGCTTTTCTGATGAAGCATAGAATACCGATCTTTTCCCGGTCCCAGGTCATGTGAAATCCGGGGTTCTGAAGCAGGATCAGTTACTTTTCAAACCCACCGCTTTTAATTTCGACTCAAGTTTCTTACCCTTGCGAGCCCGTTTCTGGATGTGCGGTGCAAGCTGCGTTGCCGATAAACTGATTTCCTGATACTTGGCGGCGCGGCCTATGCCACGGACCGTAATACCCTTCTGTGAAATAACCTGCACTGCCTGCAGTTTTTCACCCTTTTCCAGGTCCATTAAAATAACGCCTTTGCCGCCACTGCTTAAGTGCTTGATTTCGTTCAAACCGAATACGAGCAAACGCCCGTGTTCAGACAGGCAGGCAATGGCACTGCTGCCCGGATTGACAACGCAGGGCTCAATAATTTCGTCGCCTTCGTCCAGATTCATGAATGATTTCCCTGCACGCATGCGTCCTGTCATGTCCAGAACGCTGGCAGTAAAGCCCATGCCGGCAGAGCTTGCCAGCAGTAACTGGCAAGCGCCGTCGCCGGCAAAATAATGACTAATCCGGCTGCCAGTGGCAAGATCAATCAGACTGGTTATCGGAGCGCCATCGCCACGCGCGCCGGGCAACGAAGCGACCGCCACCGAATAGACCCGACCGTTGGTACCGAAGGCCAATAAATTATCGATGCTGCGACATTCAAAGGTGGACTGCAAGCCATCGCCCGCCTTGAAGGTGAACTGGCTGGCATCGTGCCCATGTCCGGTGCGTGAACGCAACCAGCCCTTTTGCGAAATGATAATAGTAACCGGTTCGTCAATTACTTTCTGTTCAACAACCGCTTTCTCGGCGACTTCAATCAAGGTGCGCCGCGCATCGCCAAACTGTTTTTGATCTGCTTCAATTTCCTTGATGATTTTCTTTTTCATTGATGCAGCATTGTTCAGCAGATCCTGCAGCCCGGACTGTTCGAGACGCAGTGCCGCCAATTCCTGCTCAATTTTTATGGCTTCGAGACGGGCGAGCTGACGCAGACGGATCTCTAAAATGTCTTCTGCCTGGCGGTCGGAAAGGTGAAAGGCTTCGATCAGGGCAGGTTTGGGAATGTCCGATTCACGAATGATGCGAATGACTTCATCAATATTGAGCAGAACGGCAATTCGGCCTTCCAGTATATGAATCCGGTCTTCGACTTTCTGCAGTCGAAATTCGGTGCGTCGCGTGACAGTGACAAATCGGAACGCCACCCATTCGGATATGATTTCAACCAGACTTTTCTGGCGCGGCCGGCCATCGCCACCTATCATCACCAGATTCATCGATGCGTTCGTCTCCAGCGAGGTGTGCGCCAGCAGAATCTGCATGAACTCGGCGCTGTTCTGATTCTTGGACTTGGGTTCGAAAACCAATCGTACCGGGGCATCTTTACCGGACTCGTCACGTATGGTATCCAGCACGCCCAGCACCAGCTGTTTTAAATTCTGCTGCTCGGGAGACAGGGATTTTTTGCCCAGTTTAATTTTGGGATTGGTGCATTCTTCAATTTCTTCCAGAATTTTCTGACTGGAGGTGCCGGGTGGAAGTTCATTGACCACGATTTGCCACTGACCGCGCGCCAGTTCTTCAATTTTCCATCGGGCGCGTACTTTCAGGCTGCCACGTCCATTCTGGTATATTTCGGCGATAGTGGACGTCGGGCTGATAATCTGACCACCACCAGGGAAATCGGGCCCCGGAACAATATCCATTAATTGCGCGTTGCTGATCGACGGATTCTTGATAACGGCAATCGCTGCCTGCGCAATCTCCGTCAGGTTGTGTGAAGGAATTTCAGTGGCCAGGCCTACCGCAATCCCGGAGGCGCCATTCAGAAGGACCATGGGCAATCGCGCAGGAAGTAATCGGGGTTCTTCGCTGGAACCGTCGTAATTGGGTTGGAAGTCGACGGTACCCAGATCGATTTCATCCAGCAATAAACCGGCAATCGGTGTCAGGCGTGCCTCGGTGTAGCGCATGGCTGCTGCACCGTCGCCATCGCGCGAACCGAAATTGCCCTGTCCATCGATGAGCGGATAACGCAAGGAAAAATCCTGAGTCATACGGACCAGGGCATCGTACACCGACTGGTCACCGTGCGGGTGCAGCTTACCGAGCACTTCACCGACCACCAGTGCCGATTTACGGGGTTTGGCCGTACCGTTCAAACCCAGTTCATTCATTGCATAAAGAATCCGGCGTTGCACCGGTTTCTGTCCGTCGCACACATCGGGCAATGCGCGTCCCTTGACGACCGAAATCGCATAGTCCAGATAAGCGCGCTCTGCAAAGACCGCCAATGTGATGGATTCACCGTCTGTCGGTGGTTCAGGTGGAACCGAAGCCGGGTTGCTGTCGTCGCTGAATAAGTCGGTTTGTACTGGCATGGTTTGTCTTTATAAATATCGGATTAAATATCAGCTTCCACGTCGTTGCCGTGTTCTTCTATCCATGAACGCCGTGCGGCGGCTTCACCTTTGCCCATTAGCATGGTGAACCGTTGCTCTGAATGGGACTGGTCAACTTCACCAAGGTTCACCGGCAGTAAGCGACGGGTATCCGGGTTCATGGTCGTTTCCCACAACTGCTCCGCATTCATTTCGCCCAGGCCCTTGAAGCGGGCAATACTCCAGCTTCCTTCTTTGGCACCTTCCTTGCGCAGTTTATCTTCGATGGCAATCAGTTCGCCGCTGTCCAGGGCATAAATTTTCTGCGCCAGCTTTTTGCCCCGAGGCGGTGCATCGACCCGGAACAGCGGTGGTCGCGCAATGCAGATATGTCCGGTCTCGATCAGTTTCGGGAAGTGCCTGAAAAAAAGTGTCAGCAACAAAACCTGTATATGGGAGCCGTCCACATCCGCATCGGACAGAATGCAGATTTTGCCGTAGCGCAGTCCTGACAGATCGGGGTTGTCGTTCAGGTGATGGGGGTCGACGCCGATGGCCACGGCAATATCATGAATTTCATTATTGGCGAAGAGCCGGTCGCGGTCGGTTTCCCAGGTGTTTAATACTTTTCCGCGCAACGGCAGGATGGCCTGAAATTCCTTGTCACGCCCCATTTTTGCCGAGCCACCGGCCGAATCCCCTTCGACCAGAAACAGCTCATTGCGGCTCAGGTCAGTGGATTCACAATCCGTCAATTTTCCCGGCAGAACCGCTACGCCGGACGATTTGCGTTTCTCCACCTTTTGCGCTGAGCGCAACCGGGATTGCGCCTGCTTGATAACCAGGTCAGCCAACTTTTTGCCATAATCGACGTGCTGGTTCAGCCATAACTCCAGAGGTGATTTTGTGAAACTCGACACCAGCCGAACCGCGTCACGCGAATTCAGTCGTTCCTTGATCTGGCCCTGAAACTGTGGATCGAGCACCTTGGTGGACAATACAAACGACGCACGGGCAAACACATCTTCCGGCAATAGCTTCACACCTTTGGGAAGCAATGCATGCAGTTCGACAAAATTCTTGATGGCGCCGAACAGGCCCTCGCGCAATCCGGATTCATGGGTGCCACCGGCGGGTGTCGGAATCAGGTTGACGTACGATTCGCGCACCACATTTCCTTCTTCTGTCCAGGCGACGACCCAAGCGGCACCTTCGCCTTCTGCGAAACCATCGGTCTCGGCCGTGGCGTATTGAGCACCCTCAAACAGCGGAATAAGCGTGTCGCAGGCCAGCGATTCCGTCAGATAACCGCGTAAGCCCTGGTCATATTGCCATTCCAGCGTTTCCTTGGGTGCGTGCAAAGTTACTTTAACGCCAGGCAACAGCACAGCCTTGGATCGCAGCAGGCGCTGCAATTCACTCTGGGCCAGGTTGGGCGTATCAAAATAGGTGGGATTGGGCCAGACAGTAACACGCGTGCCGGATTTCTTGTCGCCCTTGGCCTGCTGCTGCGAGGTGAGCGGTTTGATGACGTCGCCATTGGAAAACGTAATCTGGTGTACTCCCCCATCGCGCCAGACCGTGATTTCCAGTTTGCTTGACAGTGCATTGGTCACTGACACACCGACGCCGTGAAGACCGCCTGAAAACGAATAGGCGCCACCGGCACCCTTGTCAAATTTGCCGCCCGCGTGCAGACGGGTAAAAACAATTTCGACGGTCGGTACGTGTTCTTCAGGATGGAGGCCGACAGGAATTCCGCGGCCGTCATCTTCTACGGTCACGCTACCGTCCGGGTTCTGTGTGACGATAATGTGTTTGCCAAATCCGCCCAGCGCCTCGTCTGAAGCATTGTCAATGACTTCCTGGATAATGTGGAGCGGATTTTCCGTCCGGGTGTACATGCCGGGGCGTTGTTTAACGGGTTCCAACCCTTTTAAAACTCGGATAGACGATTCGCTGTAAGCGGCGGGCACAGGTTTTTTGGTGGACATGCAAAATTTCGGAAAAAGACGAGTTAATAAAAATTTCTGGGGCTACCGCAGTGTTGCAGTGCAAGACCGCGCTAGTATAGCAGGGAGTCATTTTAATATGCTGTGTTTTTATACAGTTAAATGACTGATCGGGATTATAATTGTTTTTTTGATACTTTTCCAGCGCATCCGCTGTGCGGCCGCTTAAAATGCGCTGAAAATCAGGACCTCATCACGCAAATTGTCGTATTCACCGCAAAATTTTCTTTTTCCGACAAAAGAAACTAAAGTGGCGGGAACCGTAACGTAAATGCAAAGTGAGACGACTGATGGAAGATTCGCTGCCAGCTGGTTCAACAGACAACCCACTGCCGAGCAAAGTGCTGGGGCAATACGGTGGCTGGGCGAACCTTGCCCAGCAATATCCCATATTCAGCCAGACCTGGTTTAAATACCGGGCCCTGTCCTATCTGTTGCCAGTCGCTCTCATCGGCCTTTTCCTGGCATTGGGCCTGTTCGTTATGCCAATGGGAAATGCCAAGCAGACATTACTGTTCGCGGTAATTTACCTGTGGCTCTCAATCGTCTCTGCGCTGCTGTCGGGCCGGGGACTGGCGGTACTGGTCAGCAGACAGAGCTGGTCAGAGAAAAACAGGTCAGTCGGTATAGTGCTGGCAATTATGGCCGGTATCATCATCGCACTGTTTTTTGTCCATCTGGAACATAATTCTGAAAGACAGTTTACGGGTGAATATCTTCAGGAACTCAAGCTCAACCGACAGACTGACCTGACTATCGTTGATTCGGAGTCGGTCTACGACAATTCGCCTGTGATGGCAGCTGTCCGATATGTGTTGGTGCTGCTGCTCTTTCTGTGGCTGGGGGGCGCCCTGGACCTGATTACCTATTTCCGGCAACGCAAAGTCATGAAGGATGTTCTGGTGGAACAGCGGTTAGCGCTGTACAGAAAAGAACGCAATGAAGCCGAACTGCGCCTTTCAGTTCTGGCAAGCCAGGTGGAGCCCCATTTTCTGTTTAATACCCTGTCGGGGGTCAGGTCAGCCATCCAGAGCGACCCGCAGATGGGCGTGGCTATCATTGACAACCTGGTCGAATATCTGCGTGCCACCATACCGCAGCTACGCAATGATGGTTCCAGCTCACAGGTCAGACTGGGTTCGCAGCTCCAGGCCATTCGTGCCTATCTGGGGGTGATCAAATTCCGCATTCCGCGCATGAGTTTTGATGTTGACTATGAACCCGGGTTGGCCGAGCTGTTCATCCCGCCGCTGATGCTGATTTCCCTGGTCGAAAATGCCGTGAAACATGGCATTGAACTGAAGAAGGGTCCCGTGCACATCTCGGTGACAGCTGAAAAAATTACCACTGACAATGAAGACAAACTCGTGCTGACGGTCAGGGATAATGGCATCGGATTTACCGACTATGCGTCCGGTACGGGTATAGGACTGTCAAATATTCGCGAGCGTTTGAGACAACTGTATGCGGAATTCGCAACGCTTACCCTCGAATCCAATGAAGAAGGCGGGGTGACCGCGTGCATCGTTCTTCCGACCGATACGTTTACCTGATAAAGGACGACCATGCCCACAGCTGTCATAGCCGATGACGAATACCTGCAGCGCCAGGAGTTGCGACGCATGCTAAACAAGGCGTGGCCTGAACTTGTCATCGTCGATGAGTGTGAAGACGGAAGTGATGCGCTGGAATCAATCGCACGACACCAGCCTGACATCGCGTTTCTTGATATCCGCATGCCGGGCTTGAGTGGTCTCGATGTGGCCCGTGCGACCGAAGGCAAAGTCAATGTGGTTTTTGTCACCGCCTACGACATTCATGCAATCGATGCATTTGACCTGGCTGCGTGTGATTATCTGTTGAAGCCGATACAGACTGAGCGACTGAACCAGACAGTTCAACGTATGCAAAGTAAATTCAGTACTGGCGAAAAGGCCAATGATCTGATTCAGATGATGGAAACATTTGAGAAGCGTCTGAGTGAACAGACCCGGAAGGAACGGATACGCTGGGTCAGTGCCAGTTCAGGCAAATCAATCCAGATTTTCCCGGTGGAAGAAATCCTCTTTTTTGAGTCAGATACCCGCTATACGCGGGTCGTCAGCGCTACCGACGAAGGATTGATCAGGACACCGATCAAAGAATTGCAGAAAGGACTGGATCCTGAGCACTTCTGGCAAATAAACCGTGGCGTGCTGGTCAACATGCACGCCATTGCGAGAGCGCATCGCGATGAATTGGGTGGCATCCGGGTCGACATCAAAGGCAGCACGGAGCAGCTTAAGGTGAGCCAGACCTATGCATGGCGCTTCAAGGGCAGCTAAGGGGCAAATAAGGCAGCAAATAAGGCAGCAATCCGCTTGCAAGGCAGTTCTTTCAGGCTCTTCCCGTATGGCGTCAGACGCCCGTCAGGTTGGCGCGCACGGAACACTACTGATTTATCCACAGATAATTTCCGGTTTATCCCGGACTTGTCCACATTGTTGTCCACATCAAAATAGTCCGGAACCGAAACCACCCAATACGGCACAGCCCAGGGCGCTGAAGATGAAAGCGGCCCCCCACCTTAGCCACTTGAAGGGAAACTTGACTGTGGCTGTTTTCCCCAGAAAGACTGCGGGAATGTCTGCGAGCATCATGCCCAGGGTGCTGCCCGCGACGACCATGTAAATATTGTCGTATCTGGCAGCAATGGCCATCGTGGCAATCTGGGTTTTATCACCGACTTCAGCGAGAAAAAAGGTGCAAACGGTGATCGCGAACACGCCGAATCTGCCGTAGTTAATCCTGTTCTCACCGACCTGGTCGGGCGTCAGGGTCCACGCAGCGATGGCGAGGAAGGACAGACCCAGAATCCAGCGCAGTAATTCAGCCGATATATGGGTGGCAACCCAGTGCCCGACCAAAGCGGCCAGAATATGATTACTCACCGTTGCAACCAGAATTCCCAGAACAATCGGCACAGGACGCTTGAAGCGTGCGGCCAGTAGCAGCGCCAGCAATTGGGTCTTGTCGCCCATTTCTCCGATAAAGATGGCCACTAGCGAGACAAAGAAGGCTTCCATTGATTGCTTGTTAAGATTGAGTCCGGTGATCGCGGAACTGCGGCGTCCAATCTTGACAGGCGAGCCGCAGGCATATTATTGACGGCGATTATAGCCCAGTCAGGACGGGGAGCAGGGGCATTTCGGGATCAAGACGGTTCCTTGCCTTTACTCAACAAGGCCTTCAGGTTGGCAAGCCGGTTCTGCGGCGTCATGATTTCTGATTCGGTCGGCTGTGCATTTCCCTCATCGAGCTTCATTTCCTTGATAAAACGGGACATGTCGCAATGTTTGCTTTCGCGCGCCTGACGTCGGTTCCTGCACCAGCTGATCTGCAGGCTTCGTTGTGCACGGGTGATGCCGACATACATCAGGCGCCTTTCTTCTTCTATGCGTGCACCCAGCAATTCAGCGGGTGCATCGGGGTCGCCCTTGTGTGGCAGTATTCCTTCTTCAACACCGACCAGAAATACGTGGGGAAATTCCAGTCCCTTGGCCGCGTGCAGTGTCGACATGCGCACCGCATCGGGCTGTTCATCGCGTCCGTCCAGCATCGTCATCAGTGCTACCATCTGAGTCAGGTCAAGCAGACTTTTTTCCTCGCCGGCGCCATCTTTCCCGCCGTTGCCCTTTTCTTTTAACCAGTCGATGAAGTCTGTCACATTCTGCCATTTGCTTTGTGCCTGCCGGTCATCGAACGTGTCATACAGGTATCGTTCGTAATCGATTTCCTGCATCATGTCGTTCAAAACGCTGGCAGCGCTGTCGTTGCTGACATTGGTTTTGGCTGCACGAGTTTCAAGCTGCAGAATAAAATTGCAGAATTCACGCAATGGGCGCAACTGCTTTGCGGCCAGCCTGGCTTCCAGCCCGCCTTTGAATGACGCATCAAACAGGGAGCATTGCCACTGGCCGGCAAATTCCCCCAGAACTTCGAGCGTCGCCTGTCCGACACCGCGCTTGGGCGTGGTAACGGCACGAATGAATGCAGGATCATCGTCCTGATTGGCAACCAGTCGCAGATAGCTGATGATGTCTTTGATTTCTGCCTTGTCAAAATAGCTCTGTCCGCCTGAAACGGTGTAAGGAATGCGTTCCTTGCGCAGTGCCAGCTCGATGACCCGAGACTGGTGATTGCCGCGATACAGGATGGCATAATCAGAAAACTGTGTGCGACGATCAAAGCGGTGTGAAGACAGAAGTATGGCAACCTGTTCAGCCTCCTGCTCCTCGTCGCGCATGGCCATCACCTGAATCGGGTCACCCATGCCATGTTCTGACCAGAGCTCTTTCTCGAATAATTTGGGATTATTTGAGATGACGGCATTGGCTGCCTGCAAAATGCGCGTGGTGGAGCGGTAGTTCTGTTCAAGTTTGATGATTTTCAGGTCAGGAAAATCCACCTGCAGGGTCGCCAGGTTTTCGACTGTGGCGCCACGCCACGCGTAAATGGCCTGATCATCGTCGCCCACTGCGGTAAACAGCGGCTTTTTCCCGAGTCCGGTGACTAACAGTTTGACCAATTCGTATTGGCAGGTGTTGGTATCCTGATACTCGTCGACCAGCAGATAGCGCAAACGGCGCTGCCATTTGTCCCGTACAGGCTCATTATCGCGAAAAAGTTCAACCGGCAACCGGATCAGGTCGTCAAAGTCGACGGCCTGGTAAGCAGAAAGTGTCGCCACATAACTCCGATAAATCTGTGCCGCCTGCGCCTGATCGTCGTCCTGCGCGGCCTGGATGGCCGCCTCCGGGCTGATTAAGCCATTTTTCCATAGCGACATGGCGCCCTGGATGCGTCGTATCAATTGTTTGTCTGTGGTCGCGGCCAGGTCCTGGACGATGGCGAAACAATCATCGCTGTCCATGATGGAAAAGCGGTCTTTCAGTCCAACGGCATTCGCTTCCTGGCGCAAAATTTTTACCCCCAGCGAGTGGAACGTAGAAATGGTGCATAGCTTTGCCTGACGAGGTTGCTGTAATAATTTGGCAACCCGTTCCTGCATTTCGGCCGCCGCCTTATTGGTGAATGTTAATGCGGCAATGTGCCTGGCATCGTAATTATGGTGCTCGATCAGGTTGACGATTTTTTGTGTGATAACACGTGTTTTGCCAGAACCTGCACCCGCCAGTACCAGACATGGGCCCTCCAGGTAATTGACTGCTTCGCGTTGCGGCGCGTTCAAACCGTGTTTAGTTGACATGAGAAAATTCGATGACCCTGAATTGAAAACCAGACATTGTAGCGTAGTGAAGAAAATGTTCTACACTGAAGCAACACTTCAAAGTTTGCGACATGAAATTTGAACATCTCATTGAAATTAATGACCTCAATAACTCTTTTGTCCCTCAAATGACAAGAGAGCAGCTATGGAATGGACTGGTGTTGCGCGCTGAATTCCCGAAACTTTTCGTTTCGTATTTAGATTCTTGCAACATCACCTCACGAGATCTTGATAGTTTGACACGCACATTGCAGTTCGGCGAACTGAGAGTGAATGATCACGTGCAATTCAATTTTTTGAATTTTGTCCATTATCAGGTGCACAAACAGGGTGAAATACCCGAATCAAGTATGCGCATGACCATCGAAGAGCCTTTTCCCCGGGCCCTGTTTGTCCGCTTCAGCTATGATGACGGCCACACCGACGAAGAGGACGAGGTGAATGCCGTCTATAACGATTTTCGGAAATCTGCCTATGTGGAGGCCGATATCGATACGGTGAAAGTGCTGCGTGAAATGCACGAGATCGGTCGCCTGAATAATCTGCTGACCTGAACACCGCCACATATCCAGGCACCCTCCCGCCTCCAGGCGATCGTTCCCCCGGTTCCTCCCCGTTCAAAAAAACCTGCCACAGACATGCAAGCGGCCAGATCAAAAAAGGTATTGACGGGAAATGGAAAAGGACGCATAATCTCGTTTCTGTGCTGCTGACAAACACAACGCTTTGTTGGGGCAGAGACGAGATTCCCGGAGTGCCTCCTTGAAGGCGCTTTTTTATCGGCAACGAGGG